>NZ_VISV01000002.1:0-810746 GCF_007827615.1 Streptomyces sp. CNZ287
TCCTTCTGGTCCACCGACACGATCCGGCCATCGGTGTCGAACACGATGCACCGGCTCGAAGTCGTCCCCTGATCGATAGCCGCAATGAACGGGCCTGCAGTGTGTGCGTCGGTCATGTCGCTCCGATACGTCGTTGGTCCGGCATGGGTCGAGGTGGTGCCCTGCGCCGTCCCGCCCGGCGGGCGGGACGTCCGGCTCAGGCGAAGACGGCTTGGTACAGGCCGCCGGCGGCGGCGCCGCCGATCAGCGGACCGACGACGGGCACCCACGCGTAGGTCCAGTCCGAGCCGCCCTTGTTGGGCAGTGGAAGGAGGGCGTGGACGATGCGCGGCCCGAGGTCGCGCGCGGGGTTGATGGCGTAACCGGTGGGGCCACCGAGCGAGAGACCGATGCTGACGACCACCAGGGCGACGATCAGTACGCCCAGCGGGCCGAGCCCGTTGCCCTCCTGGTTGAGGCCCTGGGTGAGGATCGCGATGACCAGGACGAAGGTGCCGATGATCTCTGTCATGAGGTTCTGCACGGCGTTGCGGATCTCGGGGCCGGTGGAGAAGACGCCGAGCACCGGGCCCGCCCCCTTCTCATGGGCCTCGATCGCCTTCGCGTCCGCGTTCTCCAGGTGACCGACGACTTCCCTGTCGGTCAGGTGGTCGTGGAACTGGCCGTAGTAGGCCAGCCAGACGAACGCGGCGCCGATCATGGCACCGAGCATCTCGGAGGCGAGGTAGAGCGGTACGTCGCCCCAGTCGGTGTCGCCCTTGATCGCAAGCCCGAGGGTCACCGCGGGGTTGAGGTGGGCGCCGGATACGCCGGCGACCGCGTAGGCACCGACCATGACCGCGAGACCCCAGCCGAAGGCGATCGCGACCCAGCCCGCCTGGTGCGCCTTGGACTTCTTGAAGGTGATGGCGGCGACCACGCCGCCACCGAGAACGATCAGCAAGGCCGTCCCGAGCACCTCGCCGCTAAATATGTCCCAATTGGACGGGTCCATCCTGCGACTCCTTTGTCCTGGCTGGTCCGTACAAGGAATCCGCTCCGCGCATCACACCCTACGTCAAAATTATCGTTAGGTGTTCGACAATGCCGACCGGTGCACGGCAGTGTTCCGCCACGTCACAGGCACGTCAAGGCCCGGTGGCGGGAAAACGGGGAATCGGCCAGTCGGAGGAGGCTCGCGCGGTCAGAAGCGCCCGGCGCCCAGGTCCCTGGCGACCGCCCGGGCGCAGTCGCGCACCGCGGCCACCAGTTCCGGCCGCAGCTCGCCGCCGGGGCAGACGCGCTCCACCGCCCCGGTGACGCCCACGGCGCCCACGGGCATGCCGCGGCGGTCCCGCACGGGGGCGGCGACGGCCGCGATGCCGTCCCAGGTCTCCTCGACGTCGGAGCCCCAGCCGCGGGCCCGGGTCAGCTCCAGGATCCGCTCGAAGTCCGCCGCCCCGGTGACCGTGGCGGGCGTGAGCGCCTTGCGGTCGCCCTCCGCGGCCTCGGCGTGGGCCACCGGGTCGACCGCGCACAGGACCTTGCCCAGCGCCGTGCTGTGCAGCGGCAGCATGGCGCCTATCTCCAGCACCTGCCGGCTGTCGTCGGGCCGGAAGACGTGGTGGACGATGAGCACGCCCTGGTGGTGCAGCACGCCCAGGTGCACGCTCTCGCCGCTGGCCCTGGCCAGGTCGTCGGTCCAGGGCAGGGCGCGGGCGCGCAACTCGTGCACGTCCAGGTAGCTGTTGCCCAGGCGGAGCAGTTCGGCGCCGAGCTGGTACCGCCCGGAGACCGGGTCCTGCTCGACGAAGCCCTCCTGCTGCAGCGTGCGCAGGATGCCGTGCGCCGTGCCCTTGGCCAGGCCCAGCGTCGAGGCGACGTCGGACAGGCCCAGGCGCCGCTCTCCTCCGGCCAGCAGGCGCAGCACCGCAGCCGCTCGCTCGAGCGACTGGATGTTCCGTGCCACGGAAGATCCTCCTCAACGAGACCGGGAGTTCGACAATGCTGAACAGTATCGGTCATTGTTCCGCCGCAGGGGAGCGGTCGGGGAAGACCCCGGACGTGCCGATCGTGCCCGAGTCTGCCGGAAAACCCCGCACACCTGCACCGTCCGGGTCGTGGGACAGCCCGCGCCGCACCGGCTCCGGCCGATACCCTTGGCCCGTGCACCGGCCCCCGCGGGCCGCGCATAGCCGACAGCCGTCGCACACGAGGGAGTATCCCCATGGCCTCGCAGCCGTCCCAGCCCGCCGCCAGCCAGCAGACCCGCGCCGACGCACTGCGCGAGGCCCTCGCCACCCGCGTGGTGGTGGCCGACGGCGCGATGGGCACGATGCTCCAGGCGCAGGAGCCCACGCTTGACGACTTCCAGCAGCTGGAAGGCTGCAACGAGATCCTCAACGTCACCCGCCCGGACATCGTGCGCTCCGTGCACGACGAGTACTTCGCGGCCGGCGTCGACTGCGTCGAGACCAACACCTTCGGCGCCAACCACGCCGCCCTCGGCGAGTACGACATCGCCGACCGGATCTTCGAGCTCTCCGAGTCCGGCGTGCGCATCGCCCGCGAGTCCGCCGACGCGCACACCGCGGGCGACGGCCGGCAGCGCTGGGTCCTCGGCTCCATGGGCCCGGGCACCAAGCTGCCGACCCTCGGCCACGTCGCGTACGGCACGCTGCGCGACGCGTACCAGCAGAACGCCGAGGGCATGATCGCCGGCGGCGCCGACGCGCTGCTCGTCGAGACCACCCAGGACCTGCTGCAGACCAAGTCCGCCGTCCTCGGCGCCCGCCGGGCGCTGGCGGCCACCGGCGTGGACCTGCCGCTGATCTGCTCGGTGACCGTCGAGACCACCGGCGCCATGCTCCTCGGCAGCGAGATCGGCGCCGCGCTCACCGCGCTGGAGCCGCTGGGCATCGACATGATCGGGCTGAACTGCGCCACCGGGCCGGCCGAGATGAGCGAGCACCTGCGCTACCTCGCCCGGCACTCCCGGGTGCCGCTGTCCTGCATGCCCAACGCCGGCCTCCCGGTGCTCGGCAAGGACGGCGCCCACTACCCGCTGACTGCGGGCGAACTGGCCGACGCCCAGGAGACGTTCGTCCGCGAGTACGGGCTGTCCCTGGTCGGCGGCTGCTGCGGCACCACCCCGGAGCACCTGCGGCAGCTCACCGAGCGGGTACGGGAGCTGCAGCCGGGCGAGCGCACGCCCCGCCCCGAGCCGGGGGCCGCGTCGCTGTACCAGACGGTGCCGTTCCGGCAGGACACCTCGTACCTGGCGATCGGCGAGCGCACCAACGCCAACGGCTCGAAGAAGTTCCGTACCGCCATGCTCGAAGGCCGCTGGGACGACTGCGTGGAGATGGCCCGCGACCAGATCCGCGAGGGCGCCCACATGCTCGACCTCTGCGTCGACTACGTCGGCCGCGACGGCGCCGCCGACATGGCCGAACTCGCGGGCCGGTTCGCCACGGCTTCCACGCTGCCCATCGTGCTGGACTCCACCGAGGTCGACGTGATCCGCGCCGGCCTGGAGAAGCTCGGCGGCCGGGCCGTGATCAACTCCGTCAACTACGAGGACGGCGACGGCCCCGAGTCCCGCTTCGCCCGCGTCGCGACGCTCGCCCGCGAGCACGGCGCCGCCCTGATGGCGCTCACCATCGACGAGGAGGGCCAGGCCCGTACCGCCGAGCACAAGGTCGCCATCGCCGAGCGGCTGATCGAGGACCTCACCGGCAACTGGGGCATCCACGAGTCCGACATCCTCATCGACTGCCTCACCTTCACCATCTGCACCGGCCAGGAGGAGTCCCGCGGCGACGGTGCCGCCACCATCGAGGCGATCCGCGAGCTCAAGCGCCGCCACCCCGCCGTGCAGACTACGCTCGGGCTGTCGAACATCTCCTTCGGCCTCAACCCGGCCGCCCGCGTCGTGCTCAACTCCGTCTTCCTCGACGAGTGCGTGAAGGCCGGCCTGGACTCGGCGATCGTGCACGCCAGCAAGATCCTGCCGATCGCCCGGCTGGAGGAGGAGCAGGTGCAGGTGTGCCTGGACCTCATCTACGACCGGCGCCGCCCGGCCGAGGGCGACGAGCCCGCGTACGACCCGCTGCAGCGCCTGCTGGAGCTCTTCGAGGGCGTCGACACCAAGTCGATGAAGGCCGGCAGGGCCGAGGAACTGGCCGCGCTGCCGCTGGAGGAGCGGCTGAAGCGGCGGATCATCGACGGCGAGAAGAACGGCCTGGAGGCCGACCTGGACGCCGCGCTCGCCGAGCGGCCGGCGCTGGAGATCGTCAACGAGACGCTGCTCGACGGCATGAAGGTCGTCGGCGAGCTGTTCGGCTCCGGGCAGATGCAGCTCCCGTTCGTGCTCCAGTCCGCCGAGGTGATGAAGACCGCGGTGGCGTATCTGGAGCCGCACATGGAGAAGGTCGACGACGGCGAGGGCGGCTCGGGCAAGGGCACGATCGTGCTGGCCACCGTGCGCGGCGACGTCCACGACATCGGCAAGAACCTGGTCGACATCATCCTCTCCAACAACGGCTACCACGTGGTCAACCTCGGCATCAAGCAGCCCGTCTCGGCGATCCTGGAGGCCGCGGAGGAGCACGCCGCCGACGTGATCGGGATGTCCGGGCTGCTGGTGAAGTCCACGGTGATCATGAAGGAGAACCTGGAGGAGCTGAACCAGCGCCGGCTGGCCTCCCGCTACCCGGTGATCCTCGGCGGCGCCGCGCTCACCCGCGCGTACGTCGAGCAGGACCTGCACGAGGTCTACGAGGGCGAGGTCCGCTACGCCCGCGACGCCTTCGAGGGCCTGCGCCTCATGGACGCCCTCATCGGCGTCAAGCGGGGCGTCCCCGGCGCCGAGCTGCCCGAGCTGCGCCCCCGCCGGGTACGCGCCGCCACCCCGGCGCCCGCCGCCGACGAGGAGGCTCCCGCCCGCTCCGACGTGGCCACCGACAACCCCGTGCCCACCCCGCCGTTCTGGGGCACCCGGGTCGTCAAGGGCATCCAGCAGGCCGACTACGCCTCCTGGCTGGACGAGGGCGCGCTCTTCAAGGGCCAGTGGGGGCTGAAGGCGCCGCGCGGCGGCGGCCCGTCGTACGAGGACCTGGTCGCCACCGAGGGCCGGCCCCGGCTACGCGGGCTGCTGGACCGGCTGCAGACCGGCAACCTGCTGGAGGCGGCCGTCGTCTACGGCTACTTCCCCTGCGTCTCCAAGGGCGACGACCTGATCGTCCTCGGCGACGACGGCGCCGAGCGCACCCGCTTCACCTTCCCGCGGCAGCGGCGCGGCCGGCGGCTGTGCCTGGCGGACTTCTTCCGGCCGGAGGAGTCCGGCGAGACGGACGTCGTCGGCTTCCAGATCGTCACCGTCGGCTCGAAGATCGGCGAGGCCACCGCCGAGCTGTTCGCCGCCGACTCCTACCGCGAGTACCTGGAGCTGCACGGCCTCTCGGTACAGCTCGCCGAGGCGCTGGCGGAGTACTGGCACGCGCGGGTCCGCGCCGAACTGGGCTACGCCGGCGAGGACCCGGCGGAGATCGAGGACATGTTCGCGCTGAAGTACCGCGGCGCCCGGTTCTCGCTCGGCTACGGCGCGTGCCCGGACCTGGAGGACCGGGCGAAGATCGCCGAGCTGCTGGAGCCGGAGCGGATCGGGGTGAAGCTCTCCGAGGAGTTCCAGCTCCACCCGGAGCAGTCCACGGACGCGATCGTCATCCACCACCCCGAGGCGAAGTACTTCAACGCCCGCTGAGCGCCGCCGGCGCCCGGTCCCCGCCGGCGCTCCGGCATCGCCGTAAAACGCCCCGAACGGACTCCACGGGCGCTTTCCGGGCAGTCGGCTTACACTGGTCGGTCCGGAACAGGCCGGTCGCTTCTGGCGGCCGGCCTTTGCGCCCCTTCGAGGGAGGTGAGCGGATGACCAGCAGCATTCCCGCTGAAGGCACCCGAACGGCCCAGGACACCGCCCGGGAACGCCGGGTGCGGTCCTTCCGCGGTACGACGCCGCAGGCCGTACTGCTCGACATGGACGGCACCCTGGTCGACACCGAGGGCTTCTGGTGGGCCGCCGAGGTCTCGGTCTTCGCCGAGTTCGGCCACGAGCTGACCGAGGAGCAGCGCCAGGTCGTCGTCGGCGGCCCGATGTCGCGCAGCGCCGCGTACCTCATCGCCACCACCGGCGCCGACATCGGCCTGCCGGAGCTGACCGTGCGCCTCAACACCCGCTTCGAGGAGCTGGTCGACGGCGACGTGCCGCTCATGCCCGGCGCCCGGCGGCTGCTCACCGAGCTCGCCGCGCACGACGTGCCCACGGCCCTCGTCTCCGCCTCCCACCGGCGCATCATCGACCGGGTGGTGCGCTCGCTCGGCCACGAGTTCCACCTCTCGGTGGCCGGCGACGAGATCCCGCGTACGAAGCCGCACCCCGATCCGTACCTGCACGCCGCGGCCGCCCTCGGGGCCGACCCGCGGCACTGCGCGGTGATCGAGGACACCCTGACGGGCGTGACGGCGGCGGAGGCGGCCGGCTGCGCCGTCGTGGCGGTGCCGTCGGTGGCACCGATCGAGCCCTCGCCCGGACGGCACCTGGTGCGTTCCCTCACAGAAGTCGATCTCCCCTTTCTCCGCTCCGTAGTCGAGCGCCTCCACTGAGAAAGCGCTTGGGAAACTCCGCGCAGCGGTTCATGTATTTTGCGTGACGAAAGCCGATACCCCATTGCCGTCACCGGGCGCGGATTCGACAGGGTGAGCTTTCTCACGCGCTTGCCTCTCGACAGGAGTGCGGAACTGTGCCGAACGGGTCCCGGGGATCTCCCGAGGTGCCTCCCTGTGCCCGGTTTGGTTGGGGTTCGCGGCCATTGTTCCCGCATCCGGTTATCGGAAAGGCGCCGGGCGTAATCGGCATGTGATTTCTTCTCAACTTCCCTGCCACCCGGCCCAGCTGGGTGCTCCGGCTAATCTCTCCGGGGACGCCCGAGGGAGAAAGTCGACCATGATTCGTAAGTCGTTGGTGCTGCCCGCGCTGCTGGGTGTGCTCGTCCCGGTCGTCACCTCCTGCGGCGTGGTGGGCGACTCCGGCGGAGATGACGACGCGATCGTGGTGGGTACGACCGACAGGCTGGAGCTGACGAAGGAGAACCCGGCTCCGCTCGACCCCGCCACGGCGTACGACATCAACTCCTGGAACATCCTGCAGAACACCTTCCAGACGCTGATGCGGATGCCGCGTACGGGCTCGGAGCCCGAGCCGGACGCCGCCGAGCGGTGCGTCTTCGCCGACCGGCTCAGCGAGCAGTACCGCTGCACGCTCCGCGACGGCCTGACGTTCACCAACGGCCACGACCTCACCGCCGCGGACGTGAAGTTCTCCATCGAGCGGATGCTGAAGATCAAGAACCCCAACGGCCCGTTCCCGCTGCTCGCCAACGTCGACACGGTGGAGACCCCGGACGCGCTGACCGTGGTCTTCCACCTCAAGACGCCTGACGCAACGTTCCCCCTCAAGCTCGCCACCCCCGCCGCCGCCATCGTCGACAGCCAGGTCTATGAGAAGGACAAGCTCTACGAGGGCTTCGAGATCGCCGGCTCCGGCCCGTACAGCCTGAAGGTGGAGCACGACGACGACGTGGCCACCAAGGCCGTCTACACCGGCAACGGCGACTACAAGGGCGAGGTCGAGCCGCAGAACGACGCGGTCGAGGTCCGCTACTTCGGCACCTCCACGAGCATGGAGGACGCCATCGCGGCCGGCGACATCGACGTGATGGGCCGCAGCCTGAAGCCGGAGCAGATCAACCGCCTCGACGAGGGCACCGACGGCGACGTCAGCCTCTTCGAGACACCGGGCGCGGAGATCGCCTACCTCGTCTTCGACGTCGAGAACCCCACCGTGAAGGACCGGGCCGTACGCCAGGCCGCAGCCGAGGTGATCGACAGGACGAAGCTCGCCCGCGACGTCTACCAGCGCACCGTCGACCCGCTGTACGCGATGATCCCGCGCGGCATCATCGGGCACAACACCGCGTTCCACGACGCCTACGGCGACCGTCCGGACACCGGCGGCGCCCGCGAACTGCTGCGGGAGGCGGGCGTCGAGATGCCCGTGAAGCTCACCCTGAACTACACCACCGACCACTACGGCGAGACGACGAAGGCCGAGTTCGAGGAGCTGCGCGACCAGCTCAACAGGTCCGGCCTGTTCGACGCCGACATCAAGGGCGACACCTGGGAGACGTACAAGAAGAACTACGCGGAGAACCGGTACGCCGTCTACGGCCTGCACTGGTATCCCGACTTCCCCGATCCCGACACGTTCACCGGGCCGTTCGTCGGCGAGGAGAACTTCACCTTCAACAACTACGACAGCTCCGTCATCGGGGATCTGATCCCGCGGACCCGCCAGGAGGCACAGCGGGAGCGCACGACGGACAGCTTCGAGCGGATACAGGACGTGCTCGCCAGCGACGTCCCGTACCTTCCGCTCTGGCAGGGCAAGCAGTACATCGCGGCGCGCGACACCGTCACGGGGGCGGAGTGGGCGCTCAACTCGTCGTCGACGCTGCAGCTCTGGGAGCTGCGGCGCGGGCTGAGCGAGTAGGGGCCTCCGGCGGTGCCGCGCCGGGCAGAGATCCGACCCGAGTGAAGGAACGCACACACGTGAAGAAGGCTGTCCAGCGGTTCGCCCCACCCCTCGGCGCCGCCATGGCCACCGTACTGCTCGCTGCCGGCTGCGGCTCGGACTCCGGATCGGGGGCCGGCTCCGGCGACGCGGTCGTGATGGGGATGACCGACGAGGTCAGCGCCATCGACCCCGCCGCGGGCTACGACGTCGGCTCCTGGCTGGTGTTCAACAACGTCTTCCAGTCCCTGCTGAGCTTCCCCAAGGGGTCCACGGAGCCCGAGCCGGAGGCGGCCGAGGAGTGCACCTTCGAGGACGCCGACAGCCGCGTCTACACCTGCAAGCTGCAGGACGGGCTGAAGTTCTCGAACGGCTCGGAACTCACCTCCGAGGACGTGAAGTTCTCCTTCGAGCGCACCATCGGCATCGACGACCCCGCGGGCCCCGCGGTCATGCTCGACTCGGTCGGCAGCATCGAGACGCCCGACGAGCTGACCGTGACGTTCCGGCTGGACTACCCCGACGCGACCTTCCCCATGAAGATCGCCTCGGGCGCCGGCTCGATCGTCGACAGCGAGTCCTACCCCAAGGACAAGCTGCGCGACGACGGCAAGGCCGTGGGCTCGGGACCGTACAAGCTGGACTCCTACCAGGAGGGCAAGGAAGCCAAGTTCTCCGTCAGCTCCGGCTACAAGGGCACCGCCAAGGTGCAGAACTCCGGGATGACGCTGAAGCTCTACGGCGGCACCGGCGGCGACGAGAAGCTGAAGGCGGACCTGGAGAGCGGCGACATCGACCTGGCCTACCGCGGCCTGGCGATGAAGGACATCGCCGAGCTGCAGGACCAGGCCGGCGCCGGCCAGAAGATCCAGCTCGTCGAGGGCACCAGCGCCGAGGTGCAGCACCTGGTCTTCAACATGGACGACCCGGTCGCCGGCGACCCCGCCGTGCGCAAGGCGTTCGCGTACCTCATCGACCGCAACGCGCTCGTCCGCGAGGTCTACGAGGGCACCGCCGAGGAGCTGTACTCGATCGTCCCGGCCGGTATCACCGGCCACAACACCGCCTTCTACGACACCTACGGCGACCGCCCCGACCCGTCCAGGGCCGAGCAGGTGCTGCGCGAGGCGGGCATCGACGAGAAGGTCCGGGTGACGCTGTTTGCCACGCCCGAGCGCTACGGTCCCGGCACGGTGCCGTCCTTCGAGCTGATCGCCAAGCAGCTCAACGACAGCGGCCTGTTCCAGGCGGACGTGGAGTCCGTGCCGCTGGACGAGTTCGAGAAGGGCGTCGAGAAGGGCTCGTACGGCGTCTACGTCAAGGGCTGGGTGCCGGACTACCCGGACCCGGACAACTTCACCGCGCCGTTCTTCGGCGAGGGCAACGTGCTGGCCAACAACTACAACCCGGGCCGGATCACCAGCGAGCTGATACCGGCGACCGCCGCGCAGTCGGAGCGTACGGCCACGGTCGACGACTACGGCGAGCTGCAGGACATCGTCGCCGACCAACTGCCGGTGATACCGCTCTGGCAGGGCAAGCAGTACGCGGCCGCCCGGGAGAACATCCTCGGCCTGGAGTGGACGCTCGACGCCTCGACGGTCTTCCGCTTCTGGGAGATCTCGAAGGGCTCGGAGTGATCCGCCCGCACTGACCCGGGGTACGCGACCGGGAGCCCCGCGCACGGAAGGGCTCCCGGTACGCCGCTCAGGCCCCGCCGGGGCGCACCAGCCCGCTCTCGTACGCGTACACCGCGGCCTGCACCCGGTCGCGCAGGCTCAGCTTGGTCAGCACGTGGCCCACATGGGTCTTCACGGTCGTCTCGCTCACGAACAGGTCGGCGGCGATCTCCGCGTTCGACAGCCCGCGGGCGACCAGCTTCAGCACCTCTACCTCGCGCTCGGTGAGCGTGTCCAGGGTGTCCGGCACGTCCTGCTCTCCTGTCGGCAGCTTGGTGGCGAACTTGTCGAGCAGCCGCTTGGTGATGCTCGGGGCCAGCATCGCGTCCCCGGCGGCCACCACGCGGATCGCCTGCACCAGCTCCCCGGCCGGCGCGTCCTTCAGCAGGAAGCCGCTGGCCCCCGCGCGCAGCGCCTCCACCACGTACTCGTCGAGGTCGAAGGTCGTCAGGACCAGCACCTTCGCGGGCCCGTCCCGGCCCGCGCCGGTGATCTGCCTGGTGGCCTCCACACCGTCCATGCGGGGCATCCGGATGTCCATCAGCACCACGTCCGGCTGCAGCGCCCTGACCTGGTCGAGCGCCTGCAGCCCGTCGCCGGCCTCGCCGACCACGGCGATGTCCTGCTCTGCCTCCAGGATCATGCGGAAGCCGGTGCGCAGCAACGGCTGGTCGTCGACGAGCAGGACGCGGATGGCCACAGGGTCTCCTCTTCCTCGGCCGGACCGGGCTGTCAGGCGGTGTCCATTCTGCCCTGCGCACCCTCCCCGGCCCCGGCCGGGCGGGGCTGCGGCAGGCCGGGATCGACGCCGGTCAGCGGATACGGGGGCGGGGTGCCGCCGAAGGCCGGGCAGGAATCCTTGAAGTCGCACCAGTCACACAGCCGGCCCGGCCGGGGCCGCCAGTCGCCGCTCTCCGTCGCCCGCCGGATCGCCTCCCACAGGGCGTGCACCTTGCGCTCCACGCCGCGCAGGTCGGCCTCGTCCGGGTCGTACGTCAGCACGTCGCCGCTGCCCAGGTAGACCAACTGCAGCCGGCGCGGGACACTGCCGCGCAGCCGCCACAGCACCAGCGCGTAGAACTTGATCTGGAAGAGGGCGTCCGCCGCGTACTCCGGCGGGGGCGCCTTGCCCGTCTTGTAGTCCACGACGCGGACCTCGCCCGTCGGCGCCACGTCCACCCGGTCGATGACGCCGCGCAGCTTCAGCCCGGAGGCCAGCACGGTCTCCACGAACAGCTCCCGCTCCGCGGGCTCCAGACGCGCCGGGTCCTCCAGCGTGAACCACCGCTCGACGAGCCGCTCGGCCCCGGCCAGCCACTCCGCCAGCCGCTCCGCTGCCCCGGCAGAGGGGCCGTCCCCGCCCCCGCCCGTGCTCCCGGCCCCGTCTTCGTCACCGTCCGTGAACAGCTCGGCCAGCTCCGGCCGGTCCGCGAGCAGCCGCTCCCAGGCCGGCGCCACCAGCGCCCGCGCCCGCGGCGGCGTACGCTCGGCGGCAGGATCGTCGAACAGGCGCTCCAGGACCGCGTGCACCAGCGTCCCGCGGGCGGCGGAGGCGCGCGGCTTCTCCGGCAGTCTGTCGATCACCCGGAAGCGGTACATGAGCGGGCAGGTCATGAAGTCCGCCGCGCGGGAGGGAGACAGCGCCCGGGGCGGCGCCGGGGCCCGTGGCGCGTCCGGCCCGCCGTCCCCCCCGGGCGGCGGCGGTACGGGGTCCGCGGGGTGGTTCCCGGTGTCGGTGCGGGTACTCATGGTGTACGACCCTAGGGCCCGGGACCGACATCCGGCGGCATACGATGCAGGCCGGACCTGCGGGCAGGAAGACGGGCACCGCGAGCGGGCAGGAGTGGGAGTCGTGAGCGAGGAGCGCAGGGGCGATCGGCCCGGCCGCGGCGGCGGCATCCTCATGGGCCGCCCCTTCGGCGTGCCCGTGTACGTCGCCCCGAGCTGGTTCCTCGTCGCCGCCCTCATCACCTGGGTCTTCGGCGGCCAGCTCGAACGGATCCTGCCCGAGCTGGGCGCCCTGCGGTACGTGATCGCGCTCTTCTTCGCCGTCGCGTTCTACGCTTCCGTGCTCGTCCACGAACTGGCCCACACCCGCGTCGCCCTCCACTACAAGCTGCCCGTACGCCGCATCCAGTTGCAGTTCTTCGGCGGCGTCTCGGAGATCGAGAAGGAGTCCGAGACCCCCGGCCGCGAGTTCTGGCTCGCCTTCGCAGGCCCGCTGCTCTCCCTGGTCCTCGCCGGCGGCTTCTACGGCGCCCTCCAGCTCGTCGAGGAGGACACCGTGCCGGCGGTGCTCCTCGCCGCCCTCACGATCTCCAACCTGATCGTCGCCGTCTTCAACCTGCTGCCCGGCCTGCCGCTGGACGGCGGCCGGATGCTGCGCGCCGCGGTCTGGAAGGTCAGCGGCAAACCCATGACGGGCACGGTCGTCGCCGCCTGGGTGGGCCGCGCGCTGGCCGTGGCGACGCTCATCGGCCTGCCGCTCTTCACGCACTCGCGCGCCTCCGACCCCGGCAGCGTCGACACCGTCACCGACGCCCTGCTGGCGGCGATCCTCGCCGCGATCATCTGGACCGGCGCCGGCAACAGCCTGCGCATGGCCAGGCTGCGCGAGCGGCTGCCCGAGCTGCGCGCCCGCGCCCTCACCCGCCGGGCGGCCCCCGTCACCGCCGACACCCCGCTCTCCGAGGCGCTGCGCCGGGCCGAGGCCGCGGGCGCCCGCGCCCTCGTGGTCGTCGACGGCCGCGGCTTTCCCACCGGGGTCGTCCGCGGCGCGGCCATCGCCCAGACCCCCGCCCACCGCCGCCCCTGGGTGGCCGTCAGCTCGCTCTCCCAGGACCTCACGGACGAGATGAAGGTCTCCGCCGAGCTGACGGGCGAACAACTGCTGGAGCACCTGCGCGAGAGCCCCCACAGCGAGTACCTCGTGCTGGAGGAGACCGGCCACATCTACGGGGTCCTCGCCACCGCGGACGTCGAGCGCGCCTTCGTCGCCGCCATGGCCCGGCCGCAGTCCTGATCACCCCCGGCGGTAGGGTGAGCGGCATGTCCGAGCCGACCGGTGCCGCCCGCCGCCGCGGGCCCTTCCAGGTCGGGGACCAGGTACAGCTCACCGACCCCAAGGGCCGCCACTACACGTTCACGCTCGAGGCCGGGAAGTCCTTCCACACCCACAAGGGCTCCTTCCCGCACGACGAGCTGATCGACGCCCCCGAGGGAACCGTCGTGCGCACCACGGGCAACGTCCCGTATCTCGCGCTGCGCCCCCTGCTCCCCGACTACGTCCTGTCCATGCCGCGCGGAGCGGCCGTCGTCTACCCCAAGGACGCCGGCCAGATCCTCGCGTTCGCCGACGTCTTCCCGGGCGCGCGCGTGGTCGAGGCGGGCGTCGGCTCAGGGTCGCTGACCAGCTTCCTGCTGCGCGCGGTGGGCGACAGCGGCATGCTCCACTCGTACGAGCGCCGCGCGGACTTCGCCGACGTCGCCCGGCAGAACGTCGAGCGCTACTTCGGCGGCCCTCACCCCGCCTGGCAGCTCACCGTCGGCGACCTCCAGGACAACCTGTCCGACACCGGGGTCGACCGCGTCATCCTGGACATGCTCGCGCCCTGGGAGTGCCTGGACGCGGTCGCCAAGGCCCTGGTGCCCGGCGGCATCGTCTGCGCCTACGTCGCCACCACCACCCAGCTCGCCCGCACCGTGGAGTCCATCCGCGAGCACGGCAACTTCAACGAGCCGCAGGCGTGGGAGACCATGCTGCGCAACTGGCACGTGGAGGGCCTGGCCGTGCGTCCGGACCACCGCATGATCGGCCACACCGGCTTCCTGCTCACCGCCCGCAGGCTCGCCGACGGTGTCGAGCCGCCGCTGCGCCGCCGCAGGCCCGCGAAGGGGGCGTACGGGGAGGATTACACCGGCCCCGGCGGGCAGCGGGCTACCGCAGGGGACTGAAGGGGCAGAGAAGCGGCAGGGGTCGTTCCGCGGGCGGGCGGTGTGTGACACCATGCTGGCCTCCCCACGGCCCTCCCAGCCCTCCCAGGAGCCTCACCCGTGCAGCCTCTGCCCGGCGCCGACTTCCCGCACACGCAGCCCCGCGCGGTGCACTGGATCGCGACGGCGGCCGCCATGGCCGCCGTCATCGCCCTCGCGGCGCTCATCAAGCCCCCGTCCGTCGCCGCCGGCAACGACGCCAAGGGCGACCACGGCGGCAGACCCGCCCCCGGGCCCGACGCGAGCGCCGCCCACTACCCGGTCGACTGCGCCGGGACCGAGCCCGAGGTCTACAAACAGGGCTCCGCCGACTTCGACGCCGACGGCCGCGCCGAGACCGTCGCCGTGGTGCGCTGCCGCGCCGCCGCCGGCACCCCGCCGAGCGGGATGTACGTCGTGTCCGCCGCCAAGCCCGGCCGGTCACCGCGCGTGACCGAGACTCTCGTCGATCCCGCCGAGGGCATGAGCGTCGGGGAATTCGCTGTGCGCGAAAACGAGATTTCGGCCACCCTCCTCGGCTACTCCTCGCCCGACGTCCCCCGCAGCAAGCCGGACAAGCAGCGCAACGTGACCTGGACGTGGGAGAACGGCCGCTTCCGTCTCACCGCGGAGCCCGTCCCCGGCACCCAGGTCTGACCCCGCCGCGGCACCCCCTCCCACGTCGCCTTCCCGCCGGTTCCCGGAACCGGCGGGGGAGCGGTCGCCGTTCCGCTGCAATTCCAGGCACCCTTGGCGGGTGTTGAGCGTTGTAGACGAAACAAATGGCTGCTTTCCGATGTTGCTGGATGGGTATTTGCCTGGCGTGAGGACGGGCGCACGGGTGAAGATCGGATGCACCCCGACCGTCTTTGTGATCTAGGGGTTTCAAGCGGGACGCGGCCAGGTAGGGTCAGGAAGCGTCCAGCTCCCCTTGGAGGAGGTGAGGACCGTGGCAGCCCACGACGACGACACCAACCGCGGCATCCGGCCGGGTCGAGGGTCCGAAGACCCTGCCGGCCAGGTCGCCTACCTTGAGCAGGAGATCGCCGTCCTGCGACGAAAGCTCGCCGACTCGCCGCGTCACACGAGGATCCTCGAAGAACGCATCGTCGAGTTGCAGACCAACCTCGCCGGAGTGTCCGCGCAGAACGAGCGCCTGGCAAGCACTCTCCGTGAGGCCCGGGACCAGATCGTCGCCCTGAAAGAAGAAGTCGACCGGCTGGCCCAGCCGCCCGCCGGCTTCGGAGTCTTCCTCGAGGCCAACGACGACGGCACGGCGGACATCTTCACCGGCGGCCGCAAGCTGCGGGTGAACGTCAGCCCCAGCGTGGAGCTCGACGAGCTGCGCCGGGGTCAGGAGCTGATGCTCAACGAGGCGCTGAACGTGGTCGAGGCCATGGCGTTCGAGCGCTCCGGGGACATCGTCACCCTGAAGGAGATCCTGGAGGACGGCGAGCGCGCCCTCGTGATGGGGCACACCGACGAGGAGAAGGTGGTCCGGCTCGCCGAGCCGCTGCTGCACACCACCATCCGCGCCGGCGACGCCCTGCTCCTGGAGCCCCGCTCCGGGTACGTCTACGAGGTCATCCCCAAGAGCGAGGTCGAGGAGCTGGTCCTCGAAGAGGTCCCGGACATCGACTACACCAAGATCGGTGGCCTGGGCAACCAGATCGAGCTGATCAGGGACGCCGTCGAGCTGCCGTACCTCTACCCCGACCTCTTCAAGGAGCACGAGCTGCGGCCCCCCAAGGGCGTGCTCCTCTACGGCCCGCCCGGCTGCGGCAAGACGCTGATCGCCAAGGCGGTCGCCAACTCGCTCGCCAAGAAGGTCGCGGAGCACACCGGCCGCCCCGCCGGCAAGAGCTACTTCCTCAACATCAAGGGCCCCGAGCTGCTCAACAAGTACGTCGGCGAGACCGAGCGGCACATCCGCCTGGTCTTCCAGCGGGCCCGCGAGAAGGCCAGTGAGGGCACGCCCGTCATCGTCTTCTTCGACGAGATGGACTCCCTCTTCCGCACCCGCGGCTCCGGCGTCAGCTCGGACGTGGAGAACACCATCGTCCCGCAGCTCCTCTCCGAGATCGACGGCGTCGAGGGCCTGGAGAACGTGATCGTCATCGGCGCCTCCAACCGCGAGGACATGATCGACCCCGCGATCCTCCGCCCCGGCCGGCTCGACGTGAAGATCAAGATCGAGCGCCCGGACGCCGAGGCCGCCAAGGACATCTTCTCCAAGTACCTCACCCGGACCCTGCCGCTGCACGCCGAGGACATGTCGGAGCACGGTGACTCCGCCGAGGCCACCGTCGACGCGATGATCCAGTCCGTCGTCGAGCAGATGTACGCGGAGTCCGAGGAGAACAGGTTCCTCGAAGTCACGTACGCCAACGGTGACAAGGAAGTCCTCTACTTCAAGGACTTCAACTCCGGCGCGATGATCGAGAACATCGTGGACCGCGCCAAGAAGATGGCCATCAAGGCGTTCCTCGACCACAACCAGAAGGGCCTGCGCGTCTCCCACCTCCTCGCCGCCTGCGTCGACGAGTTCAAGGAGAACGAGGACCTGCCCAACACGACCAACCCCGACGACTGGGCCCGTATCTCCGGAAAGAAGGGCGAGCGGATCGTGTTCATCCGCACCCTCGTCACCGGAAAGCAGGGCGCGGACACCGGCCGGTCGATCGACACGGTGGCCAACACCGGTCAGTACCTGTAAATGCGGCGATCCGGCTGCGGGGGGCACCACACGGCCGCCCGCAGCCGGACACGTATTTCCACGGGTGCAAACGGACCGGAGCAAAGACTGTAATGATCTCCCCACTGCCGCCAAGGCGTTCTAGGCTCTTCCGTACCGGCGCGCAGCGCAGCGCATCGCCGCCGCGGGGACCACACGTGCCGCAGACGCCGCGGTACTTGAGTTCCGTCCAGGGCCGCGGACGGTACCGGGCAAGGAGGGCCGCATGACCGTACGGCGAGTAATGGGCATCGAGACGGAGTACGGAATCTCCGTTCCGGGCCATCCCAACGCCAATGCCATGCTCACCTCGTCCCAAGTCGTCAACGCCTACGCGGCGGCGATGCACCGGGCGCGCCGCGCCCGGTGGGACTTCGAGGAGGAGAACCCGCTGCGGGACGCCCGCGGCTTCGACCTCGCCCGCGAGGCCGCCGACTCCAGCCAGCTCACCGACGAGGACATCGGCCTCGCCAACGTCATCCTCACCAACGGCGCCCGGCTCTACGTCGACCACGCCCACCCCGAGTACAGCGCCCCCGAGGTCACCAATCCCCGCGACGCCGTGCTCTGGGACAAGGCCGGCGAACGCATCATGGCGGAAGCGGCGGAGCGCGCGGGACAACTGCCGGGTGCCCAGCCCATCCTTCTTTACAAGAACAACACCGACAACAAGGGCGCGTCCTACGGCTGCCACGAGAACTACCTGATGAAGCGGGAAACCCCCTTCTCGGACATCGTGCGCCACCTCACGCCCTTCTTCGTCTCCCGCCAGGTCTTCACCGGTGCCGGCCGCGTCGGCATCGGCCAGGACGGCAACGAACACGGCTTCCAGATCAGCCAGCGCGCCGACTACTTCGAAGTCGAGGTCGGCCTGGAAACCACCCTCAAACGCCCCATCATCAACACCCGCGACGAGCCCCACGCGGATGCCGAGAAATACCGCAGACTCCACGTCATCATCGGCGACGCGAACCTCTCGGAAATCTCCACCTACCTCAAGCTCGGCACCACCGCCCTGGTGCTGTCGATGATCGAGGACGACTTCATCGCGGTCGACCTGGCCGTGGAACAGCCCGTGCGCACCCTGCACCAGGTCTCCCACGACCCCACGCTGCGTCACCAGGTGGTGCTGCGCAGTGGCCGCACGCTCACCGCCGTACAGCTCCAGATGGAGTACTGCGAGCTGGCGCGGAAATACGTCGAGGAGCGCTTCGGCGCGGACGCGGACGAGCAGACCAAGGACGTGCTCACCCGCTGGGAGGACACCCTCAACCGGCTGGAAGCCGACCCCATGAGCCTCTCCGGCGAGCTGGACTGGCTGGCCAAGCGGGAACTGCTGGAGGGCTACCGCCGCCGCGACGCCCTGGACTGGGACGCGGCCCGCCTCGCGCTGGTCGACCTGCAGTACGCGGACGTACGCCCGGAGAAGGGCCTGTACAACCGGCTGGCGGCCCGCGGCCGCCTCAAGCGGCTCCTCACCGAGGACGAGGTCCTGCGGGCCGTGAAGAACCCGCCGGAGGACACCAGGGCGTACTTCCGCGGCCGCTGCCTCGAACAGTACGCGGACGACGTCGCCGCCGCCTCCTGGGACTCGGTCATCTTCGACCTCCCCGGCCGCGACTCCCTCCAGCGGGTCCCCACCCTGGAACCCCTGCGGGGTACCCGCAACCACGTCAAGGAACTGCTGGACCGCTGCCGCACGGCGGAGGAGCTGGTACGGGTCCTCTCGGGCGGCTGATCCGGGACGGACCGGGCTAAAGGTGGCGCGGAGGGGAATCATCCGGGTGGCCTCCGAGCGTTGAGAGAGCACCGGGCCGATGTCGGGCCCAGCTTGTAGGGTCGGATCTTGCAGGGCGACGCAGTCAGGACCATCGGGCGACACCGAGCGGGGTGAGGGATATGGCGACCAAGGACACCGGCGGTGGTCAGCAGAAGGCCACGCGCTCCCAGGAAGAGGTCGAGGAGCAGGCGCAGGACGCCGAGGTCTCCGAGGACCTGAAGGAACGGCAGGAGAAGCTGTCGGAGGACGTGGACTCGGTCCTCGACGAGATCGACGACGTGCTGGAGGAGAACGCCGAGGACTTCGTGCGCTCCTTCGTGCAAAAGGGCGGCGAGTAGCCGTCCCGGGCGTCCGTCCGGGGAGCACCCGGGCGGACGCCCGGCAGCGGCACGGGTAAGGTCCGTGCCCAGCGCAAGTCACCGGCTCGGCCCGTGGGGGGCGGGCCGCCGTACCCCCGGAAGGATTCGCGTGGAAGCCAACATCCGTGGCGCAGGGCGACTGCCGGCCGCCTTCCTCACGCCGGGCTCGTCCTCGTTTATGGACTTCCTGGGTGAGCATGCTCCGGCGGCGCTGCCGGGGAACCGGGAGGTGCCGCCCGTAAAGGGCGCCGTCGAGGCGCCGCACGGCACCACCATCGTGGCTCTGACCTTCCCCGGCGGGGTCGTCCTCGCCGGTGACCGGCGGGCCACGATGGGGAACATGATCGCGCAGCGTGACATCGAGAAGGTCTTCCCCGCCGACGAGTACTCCGCCATCGGCATCGCGGGCACCGCGGGCGTCGCGGTCGAGATGGTGCGGCTCTTCCAGCTCGAGCTGGAGCACTTCGAGAAGGTCGAGGGCGCCCAGCTCTCCCTGGAGGGCAAGGCCAACCGGCTGTCCACGATGATCCGGTCCAACCTGGGCATGGCCATGCAGGGCCTGGCCGTGCTGCCGCTCTTCGCCGGGTGGGACCCGGCGCGGGAGAAGGGCCGCATCTTCTCGTACGACGTGACCGGCGGCAGGACCGAGGAGCGGGGGTTCGCCTCCGTGGGATCCGGCTCGGTGTTCGCGCGCGGTGCCCTGAAGAAGCTGTTCACCGACGAGCTGACGGAGCGGCAGGCCGCCACCGTCGTCGTCCAGGCGCTGTACGACGCGGCGGACGATGACTCCGCCACCGGCGGGCCGGACCTGACCCGCCGTATCTTCCCCATCGTCACGTCCATCACCGACGAGGGCTTCCGCAGGCTGCCCGACGCCGAGGTCTCCGAGATCGCCCGCTCGGTGGTCGACGGCCGGCTGGAGCTGCCCGACGGCCCGCGCGCGTCCGTGCTCTAGCGGGCGCGCGGCCCCACGAGATTTCTCCACGAGCAGAGAGGGACGGATAAGCCGGTGTCGACACCGTTCTATGTCTCACCCCAGCAGGCCATGGCGGACCGCGCGGAGTACGCCCGCAAGGGCATCGCGCGCGGCCGCAGCGTGGTCGTGCTGCAGTACAGCGACGGCATCCTGTTCGTCGCCGAGAACCCGTCCCGGGCCCTGCACAAGGTCAGCGAGATCTACGACAGGATCGCCTTCGCCGCGGTCGGCAAGTACAACGAGTTCGAGAACCTGCGCATCGGCGGCGTCCGTTACGCCGATCTGCGCGGGTACACGTACGACCGCGAGGACGTCACCGCCCGCGGCCTCGCGAACGTCTACGCGCAGACTCTCGGCACGATCTTCTCCAGCGGCGCCGAGAAGCCGTACGAGGTGGAGCTGATCGTCGCGGAGGTGGGGGAGACCCCCGCCGACGACCAGATCTTCCGGCTGCCGCATGACGGTTCGATCGTCGACGAGCACGGTTCGGTCGCGGTCGGCGGCAATTCCGATCAGATCAGCAGCTATCTCGACCAGCGGCACCGCGAGGGCATGACGCTGGCGGAGGGGCTGAAGCTGGCGGCGGAGTCGCTGGCGCGGGACAACAACGGCGGCGAGCGGGAGCTGACGTCGAAGCAGCTCGAGGTCGCGGTCCTCGACCGCAACCGGCCGCAGCAGCGCAAGTTCCGGCGGATCCTCGGCAGTCAGCTCGCCCGGCTGCTGGAGGAGGACGGCGAAGGACCGGCGGGTGCCTCCGGCGCGGAGGACGGGGAGGACACCGCGGCGGACGCGGACGGCGGCGCCGAGGGCGCGGGCTCCGCGGACGGTACCGCGAAGAAGCCGGGCAACGGGTCCGGCAAGAAGAAGTAGCCGTACGGCATCGACCGGGCGGGCCCAGCGACGGGCCCGCCCGTCGTCGTGTCCGGGCCCGTCCCGGGGACGGCCCCGGCGGCTCTACGCGCCCGGGGCCGGGGCCGTCGACGCGCGTACCGTCAGGCGGGCCGGGACCGTCGTGCTGCCCGCGCCGCGGCCCGCGAGGGCGTCGAGCAGCGCCGTCATGCCGGCCGCGCCGACGCTGTCCGCCGGGAGCCGCACGGTGGTCAGCTCCGGCTCGACGGCGGTGGCCAGCGCCAGGTCGTCGAAGCCGGTGACCGACACGTCGTACGGCACCCGCAGCCCGAGGCGCCGTACGGCCTTGAGGGCACCGGCCGCGAGCAGGTCGTCGTCGCAGACCAGCGCCGTGGGCCGGTCCGCAGCCGGGGCCGTGAGCGCCCGCTGGGCCGCCGCGAGACCGCCGGCGACGGACAGCTCGGCGGGTTCGGTGCACAGCCGCACGGCGGGCACGGCGCCGAGCGCCTCGGCCAGGGCCCGGCCGCGGGCGGTGAAGGTCCACGAGTCGATGGCGGCGGCGAGGCGTGTGATCCGCCGGTGCCCGAGCTCCAGCAGGTGCCGGGCGACCTGCCGCATGCCGTCGGCCACGTCGGCGTTGACGGTGGCGACGGCACCGGTGCCGGCCGGGTCGCTGTCGAGCATGACGAGCGGGAGTCCGCCGCCGCGCAGGTTCCGTACGGCGTCGGTGGCCATGGACGAGGCGATCACGCCGTCGACGGCGGTGTGGGCGGCGGCGAAGGGGTCGCGGGCGGGGCCGATGCCCTCGGGAGAGGGGTAGAGCACGACGCCGAAGTCGTGGGCGGCGGCGGCGCGTGCGGCGCCGGCGTGGACGCCGGCGAAGAACTCGTTGGTGAGCGCGGGGACGACGAGGAGCGCGGTGCGGGTGCCTCCGGTGCGCAGGGTGCGGGCGGCCGCGTTGGGGCGGTAGTCCAGCTCGCGGGCGGCGGCGCGGACGGCGTCCGCCTTGGCGGCGGAGACGCGGCCGCGCCACTTGCCGCCGAGGACGAGGGAGACGGCCGCCTGGGAGACGCCCGCGGCGCGGGCGACGTCGCGGCTGGTGACGCCGCCGCCGCGGCCCGCGGCCGGCCGCGGGGCCGGCTCTCCCGCCGCCGGCGGCCCGGTGCGCGCCGCGGCGCGCCTTCCGTCCTCGTGCGCGCCCCGCATCGTGCCTCCTCGTCGCGTTCCGGCCTACGGGGTCGACCCTCGCCCGTGTTACGTATAACCTACGGCGTTATACGTAACACTTCAGCGTCTCGGGAGGGACCGTGCTGCGGGGATACGCCGAGTTGCTGCGCGTCAGACACGTCGGCAGGCTGCTCACCGGGACGCTCATCGGGCGGCTGCCGAACGCCACCGCCGCGTTTGCCATCGTGCTCTTCGTCCGGGCGGAAGGCGGCTCGTACACCCTGGGCGGCGTCCTCTCCGGCGGCTACGGCCTGGCCACCGCGATCGGGCAGCCGCTCCTCGGCCGCGCCGTCGACCTGCGCGGCCAGCCGCGCGTACTGCTGCCCAGCGCGCTGCTCTCCGCCGCCGGGATGGCCCTCTTCGCCGTCGTGGGCATCGATCCGCTCCCGCTGGCCTGCGTCGCCGTCCTGGTCGCCGGGCTCTTCACGCCGCCGCTTGAGGGCGCCCTGCGGGCGCTGTGGCCCAGCGTGCTCAAGCGGGAGGACCGGGTGCACGGCGCGTACGCGCTGGACGCCGTGGCGCAGGAGGTGATGTTCGCCGTCGCGCCGCTGGTCGTCACCCTGCTGGTCGCCACCGCCTCCGAGTCCGCCGCGCTGCTCGTGCTCAACGCCCTGGGCGTGCTGGGGGCCCTGTGGGTCGTCCTGTCGCCGCCCGCCCGCCGGTGGCGCTCCGAGCCGCGCGAGGCGCACTGGCTGGGGGCCCTGCGGGCGCGGGGGCTGCTGGTGATCCTCGGCGCCTTCTTCTTCGTCGGCGTCGCCCTCGGCGGTACGGCCGTCGCCTCCGTCGCGTACGCCGACGCCCGCGGCGACGACGCCATCGGCGGCTACCTCCTCTCCGCGCTCGGCGCCGGCGCGCTGGTCGGCGGCGTCGTCTACGGCGCCCGGCAGTGGCCGGGCCGGGCCGAGCGGCGGCTGCAATTGCTGCTGGCGGGCCTGGCGGTCGGCTATCTGCCGCTGATGCTCACGCCCGGCACCGTCGCCATGACGCTGCTCTCCGGTGTCGCGGGCCTCTTCCTCGCCCCGGCGCTCGCCTGCTCGTTCGTCGTCGTCGACCGGCACGCGCCGCGCGGCACGGCAACGGAGGCGTTCTCCTGGCTGGTGACGACCTTCGGTTTCGGCGCCGCCGCGGGCACCGCGATCAGCGGTCCCGCGGTCGAGCACGGTGGCGAGACGGGCGGCTTCGCGGTCGTCGCACTCGGCGGGGCGGCGGCGCTGCTGGTGTTCACCGGCTTCGTACGGGTTCTGGCGGGCACCGGCCGCCCGCCCCTGCCGGTCGAAAAAGATCGAATCGGCGGAGCTGCACCCGGTTTCGAAACCGAGCGACAGGCGTAATGTTCAGTCATGGACCGCCGCATTTTCGGGCTTGAGAACGAGTACGGCGTCACGTGCACGTTCCGGGGACAGCGCCGCCTGTCCCCGGACGAGGTGGCGCGCTACCTCTTCCGCCGGGTCGTCTCCTGGGGCCGCAGCAGCAACGTCTTCCTGCGCAACGGTGCACGCCTGTACCTGGACGTCGGCTCGCACCCCGAATACGCAACTCCCGAGTGTGACAACGTCATCGAGCTGGTCACCCACGACAAGGCGGGCGAGCGCATCCTCGAGGGCCTCCTCGTCGACGCCGAGCGCCGGCTCCACGAGGAGGGCATCGCCGGCGACGTCTACCTCTTCAAGAACAACACCGACTCCGCCGGGAACTCCTACGGCTGCCACGAGAACTATCTGGTGGCCCGGCACGGAGAGTTCTCCCGGCTCGCCGACATCCTCATCCCGTTCCTCGTCACCAGGCAGCTCATCTGCGGCGCCGGCAAGGTGCTGCAGACGCCGCGGGGCGCGGTCTACTGCGTCAGCCAGCGGGCGGAGCACATCTGGGAGGGCGTCAGCTCCGCCACGACGCGCTCCCGGCCCATCATCAACACCCGCGACGAGCCGCACGCCGACGCCGAGCGTTACCGCAGGCTGCACGTCATCGTCGGCGACTCCAACATGTCCGAGACCACCATGCTGCTCAAGGTCGGCGCCACCGACCTCGTGCTGCGCATGATCGAGGCCGGCACGGTGATGCGCGACCTGACTCTGGAGAACCCGATCCGGGCCATCCGCGAGGTCAGCCACGACATGACCGGGCAGCGCAAGGTGCGGCTCGCCAGCGGGCGGGAGGCGTCCGCGCTGGAGGTCCAGCAGGAGTACTACGAGAAGGCCGTGGACTTCGTGGACCGCCGGGGCATCCGCACCGGTGTCGTCGAGCAGGTCCTGGAGCTGTGGGGCCGCACCCTGGAGGCGATCCGCTCCCAGGATCTCGCCAAGGTCGGCACCGAGATCGACTGGGTGATGAAGCACCAGCTCATCGAGCGCTACCGGGCCAAGAACAACATCACCCTCTCCCACCCCCGGATCGCGCAGATAGACCTCGCCTACCACGACATCCACCGCCGCCGCGGGCTGTATTACCTGCTGGAGAAGCGGGGCCAGGCCGCCCGGGTCTGCAACGATCTGAAGATCTTCGAGGCCAAATCGGTCCCGCCGCAGACCACCCGGGCCAGGCTGCGAGGCGACTTCATCCGCCGGGCGCAAGAGCAGCGGCGCGACTTCACGGTGGACTGGGTGCACCTGAAGCTGAACGACCAGGCGCAGCGGACCGTGCTGTGCAAGGACCCCTTCCGCTCCGTGGACGACCGGGTGGAAAAGCTGATCGCCGGAATGTAGGCGGGGCGCGCGGTGGGTGCGGGACGGATGTGATGACGGGGATCCGGGCGCGAAGGCCGTAGAGTGGCCGAAGCTGCCCGGACCCCCTACACGAGTTGGACCCATGACACATCGCAAAATGACCCGCATGGGGGCGGCGCTCATCGTGCCCGCCCTGCTGTTCGCCGCGGCCTGTGGCTCCGAGGACTCCTCCGACTCGGACAACGGGGGGAAGACCGGCGCCGTGACCAAGGTCACCGGAGCCTTCGGCGAGGAGCCGAAGTTCGACGTCCCGGACGACGCCAAGGCGTCCGACGAGGCCGTCGTCAAGGTCCTCGGCAAGGGCGACGGTGCCAAGGTCGGGAAGGGCGACCAGGTCCGGCTGGACTTCGCCGGCAAGACCATGAAGGGCGACCAGGACCTGGGGAGCACCTGGGCGCAGCCCGCCGCGGGCGGCGGCGGTGGCCAGCAGGCCGGCGGCGCCGTGCACCAGCAGCTCATGGGCAAGGTCGGCGAGCCGAACCAGTCGCTGCCGCCGGACGTCCTCGACTCCGTCGAGGGCCATACCGTGGGCAGCCGCCTGCTGGTCGAGGGCACCGCGGGCGCGCTCGTCGGCGAGAGCCTGAACCCCGAGTCCGGTATCAAGAAGGGCGACGGCCTGGTCTGGGTCATCGACGTCGCCGGCGCCGGGAAGGTCGACGCCAAGGCCGAGCTGAAGGGCGAGTCCGCCGAGCCGCGCGAGGGCATGCCGGAGATCGAGATGCCCGCGGGCAAGGCCGCGAAGATCACCATCCCGGACGGTGCGGATGCCCCGAAGGAGCTGCAGGAGCAGGTCCTCATCAAGGGCAAGGGCGCCAAGGTCGAGGCCGGCCAGGGGCTCGTCGCCCAGTACACCGGCTACGCGTGGGAGGACGGCAAGAAGTTCGACTCCTCCTGGGACAACGCCGGTGCGGCCACCTTCCAGATCGGCACCGGCTCGGTCGTCGCGGGCTGGGACAAGGCGCTGGTCGGCAAGAAGGTCGGTGACCGGGTGCTCCTGGTCATCCCGCCGGACCTGGGCTACGGCAAGTCCAAGGGCCACGAGCTGGAGAAGAAGACCCTGGTCTTCGTCGTCGACATCCTCGGCACGGTCTGACCTGCGGTCCGCGCGGCCGGACCCGGTCCGGGACGCGCCGTGGTGCTGCGGTGCGGGTGCGGGGTGCCGGTTCCGGTGCCGTCCAGCGCAGGCGGCCGGCGGACCGGCCCCGGACCGTGAGGGCCGTCGCACCCCGCGTACGGGGGCGGCAAGCGCCGGGAGCCCGGATCCGCGCCCCCGGGGGAGGCGGCGGCACCGCCGCCCCCGGGTGTCTGCAAGACTTACGGCCCAGTCACCGTCCACTCATGCGCGAGGAGTGTTCTTCCGTGAGCATCGACAAGCCCGAGGTCGACTTCCCCGAGGGCCCGCCGCCGGCCGACCTGGAGGTCCAGGACCTGTGGGAGGGCGATGGACCCGTCGCGAAGGCCGGTGACACCGTCTCCGTCCACTACGTCGGGGTCGCCTTCTCCAGCGGCGAGGAGTTCGACGCGAGCTGGAACCGCGGCAAGCCGCTGCAGTTCCAGCTCGGTGCCGGCCAGGTCATCCCCGGCTGGGACCAGGGCGTGGCGGGTATGAAGGTCGGCGGCCGCCGCCGGCTGACCATCCCGCCGCATCTGGCCTACGGCGAGGCCGGCGCCGGCGGCGGCCGGATCAAGCCGGGCGAGACGCTCATCTTCGTCTGCGACCTGGTCGCCGTCTGACGGCACCGTCCGCACCCGGCAGCGCGCAAGGCCCCCGCCCTACGGCGGGGGCTTTCGCTTTGGCCGCCGGGCCCAGGCGGAGTACGGTCGTCATCTGCGAACACAAGCGACACGTGCGGTAGACGGTCGCCGGCGGCAGCCGCCCGCTGCCCCGGACGCGCAATAAGGAGACCCCCTCGATGGCGATCGCCAAGGCGGAGCGGCTGATGTGCCTGGCGCTGTGCCTGCTCGGCACCGGCCGCCCGCTCAGCAAGCGTGAGCTGCGCACGTCCATCGAGGCGTACGTGGAAGCCTTCGGACCCGGCCGCGGGACCGCGTTCGGCTCCGACACCTCCGGCGAGGACGCCTTCAACCGGATGTTCGAGCGCGACAAGGACGATCTGCGCGAGCTGGGCATGGTGATCGACACCGTCGAGGGCCTGGACGGCGAGCCCGGCTATCTGGCCCGCCGGGACAACAACCGGCTGCCGCCCGTCACCCTGGACGCGGAAGAGGCCGCCGCGCTCGGAGTGGCCGCGAAAGTCTGGCAGCAGGCCCGGCTCGCGGGCGCGGCCAGCGGCGCGCTGCAGAAGCTGCGCGCCGCCGGGATGCCGCTCGCGGGGGAGGGAGACGACCCCGAGGCGGGCGCGGTGGAGCAGGTCAGCGCGCTGGAGCCGCGGATTCCGGTGCGGGAGGCGGCGTTCGAGCCGCTGATGCTCGCCTGCCGGGACCGCCGGCCCGTCGTCTTCCCGTACCGCAAGGCCAATGCGGCCCGCCCGGAGGAGCGGCACGTCGAGCCGTGGCAATTGGAGTGCTGGCGGGGCCACTGGTACCTCGTCGGCCACGACCGCGGCCGCGACGCCGAGCGCGTCTTCAGGCTCTCGCGGATCACCGGCCGGGTCCGCAACCGCGGCCGCGGCTTCACCGCCGAGGTGCCGGACCGGGTGACCGTGCGCGAGACCGTCGAGCGCTGGGCCGGCGAGAGCGCGGACCGCTCGGCCCTGATCCGGCTGCGCACCGGCGCCGGCTACCCGCTGCGCGCCCGCGCGTACGGCATCCGCGAGGCGGTGCTGCCCGGCTGGGACGAGCTGGAGATCCCGTACGGGCACGGACTGGACGCCTGGCTGGTGGAGTTCGGCCCGGACGTGGTGGTCCTGGAGCCCGCTGAGCTGCGGGCCGACGTCATCGACCGGCTGCGTGCCGTGGCCAAGGGCTGAGGGGGAGCGGGGGAGCAGTGGCCAGTGCCATCGACCAGACCCGGCGGATGCTGTCGCTGGTGACATATCTGCGGGAGCGCAACGGCGCGTACCTGTCGGACGTCGCCCGCGCCTTCGGCGTCACCGAGGACGAGCTCATCGCCGACCTGGACGTGCTGCCGATGTGCGGGACGAGCTTCCGCGGCGGCGACCTGCTGGACATCGACACCGACGGCGAGCGCATCTGGTTCCACAATCCCGAGTCCACCGGCACCGGCGAGCCGCTGCGACTGGCCGCGGACGAGGCCACCGCGCTGCTGGTGGCGGCCCGGGCCGTGGCCACTTTGCCGGGGCTGCGGGCCGGTGACCGGCGGGCGCTGCTGCGGGCCACCGCGAAGCTGGAGGCCGCGGCCGGCGAGTCGGCGGCGGCCAGCTCCAGCCTGTCGGTGACGTTCGAGTCCGAGGGCGGGGTCTTCGCCGAGGTGGACCGGGCGATCTCCGAGCGGCGCCGGCTGTGGCTGCGGTACTACTCACCGTCCCGGGACGAGCTCACCGAGCGGGAGATCGACCCGATCCGGCTGGTCTCCGTCGGGCACACGTACGTGGAGGCGTGGTGCCGGCTGTCGGAGGCGCGGCGTACGTTCCGGCTCGACCGGGTCGCCGAGATCCGGATCCTCGACGCCCCGGCCGACCCGCCGCCCGTCGAGCTGCGCGACCTCTCCGAGGGCATCGTCCAGCCGTCCGCGGAGGACCCCGAGGTCGTCATCGAGGTGGGTCCCGGCGGCCGTTGGGTCGCCGAGTACTACCCGCACGACAGCGCGGAGGAACTGCCCGACGGGGGGCTGCGGATCTCGCTGCGGGCCCCGGACCCGGCGTCGCTGCGCCGGCTGGCGCTGCGGCTGGGGCGGGACGGGCGGATCGTCGCGCCGGGCGATCTCGCGGACAGCGCGCGCGACGCGGCGGTCAAGGCGCTTGCCGCGTACGACGTCGAGCATCAGGCTTAGCCATTCCGGCATAAGGGGCGTAACGTGCGAATCGGTGATCGACCCCTCCGTGCACCGGCGTCCTCCGGGGCCGCCGCGGCGGCTAGGCTGCGCCCATGATGTGGCCCATGACCGCCGTCGCGCTCGGCTTCCTCGGGCTCGTCGCCCTCGCCGTTCCGGCCCTCCGCGTCGGCCTCGAAGTGCAGCGGCTCGCCCGCCGCCTCGATGACGCGGCGCAGCAGATCAGCCGTGCGACGAGTGATCTGGAACGCTCCGCGGCGGACGTCGCCCGGCGGGCGGGCTCGACACGTGACCTCCCCGGATCGGATTTCGGGAGGTAGGCTGCAGGTCGCGGCTCCGGTGCGAGGCGGGGGCCACGATTGGTGTACGCCGGGGGATTGCCCGGAGTTCACCCCCGGGGGTTACGATCGATCACGCCCAAACCCACGCAGCCTCGGTGAGAAGGTAGACGCATATGTTCGGACGGCTCGGCCCTACCGAGATCATCCTGATTCTCGTCGTCGTCATCCTGCTGTTCGGCGCGAAGAAGCTTCCGGACATGGCCCGTTCGCTGGGCAAGTCGGCCCGCATCCTCAAGAGCGAGGCCAAGGCCATGAAGAACGAGGGCAAGACGGACGAGGCCGCTCCGGCGGACCCGCCGCAGCCCGCGCCCAAGACCATCCAGGCCGCCCCCGGCGACGTGACCAGCTCCCGTCCGGTGAGCGAGCCGCAGGTCAACGACCAGCAGCCGCAGGCTCAGACGCAGCAGCAGTCGCAGCGCTGACCGATCCGCAGGGGCACACCGCGGCCGGAGACGGCCTCGCGGCACGAGATGAGGACGTGGGTTGCTAAGCGTTGCCCGCCGTAAGGAGCGCAAGGAGCGCCAGGAGAGGGACCCCGAGGGGCGCATGCCGCTCGCGGAGCACTTGAGGGAGCTTCGCGACCGGCTCGTCAAGGCCGTCGGGGCCATCCTCGCGGTCTGCATCGTCGCGCTCTTCTTCTATCAGGACATCGTCGACTTCCTGATGGACCCGGTGCTCGAATCCGTCGGCTGCCCGGACGACCTGAAGGCGTCCGACATCGGCAAAGAGGAGGACTGCGCCTCCTTCACCGTCAACGGCCTCATCTCGCCGTTCACCATCATGCTCAAGGTCTCCTTCATGACCGGCATGGTGCTCTCGACGCCGATCTGGCTGTACCAGTTGTGGGCGTTCCTCGCCCCCGGGCTGCACAAGAACGAGAAGAAGTACTCGCTGGGGTTCGTCGCCGCCGGTGTGCCGCTCTTCCTCGGCGGTGCCTTCTTCGCGTACAAGATCCTGCCGACCACGGCAGAGGTGCTGCTGGAGTTCACCCCGGAGAACGCCACCAACCTGCTGCCGCTGCCGGAGTTCATCGACCTGCTGACCCGCATGGTCGTGGTCTTCGGGCTCGCCTTCGAGCTGCCGCTCGTGCTGGTGATGCTCAACATGGGCGGGGCCGTCACCGGTCGCCGCATGCTCGGCTGGTGGCGGGCCATGATCTTCGGCATCGTCGCCTTCGGCGCCGTCGCCACCCCCAGCACCGACCCGATCGGCATGTTCGCGCTGGCCGGCCCGGTGATCGTGCTGTACTTCCTGGCCACCGGGTTCTCCCTGCTCAACGACCGCCGCCGGGCCCGTATCGCGGCCCGTGGCCCGGCGGACGACGAGGCGTCCGACCTCGACCTCACCCCGGAGGACGTGGGCGACGTGGAGCCCGTGAGCGCCTCGGCGACGCTGCCCGAGCAGTCCACCGGCGAGGCCGACAGCGCGGGCGGGACCGGGAGCGGGGACGGTACGCCCCGCAGAAATGGTTACGACGACGCCACCTGACCGCTAGGGTCACGCGGGTGACCAGCGATATCACCGTGTTCGTCAACCCCACCGCGGGCCGCGGCCGGGGCGCCAAGGCCGCCCCCGTCGTCACCGAGGCGCTGCGCGACGCCGGCTACGAGGTGGCCACCGTCCAGGGCAGCGACGCCGCCACCGCGCTCGCCGGCGCCCGCGAGGCGGTGGCCGCGGGCACCGGGGCGCTCATATCGGTCGGCGGTGACGGGATGGCCGCCCTCGCGCTGCAGGCCGTGGCGGGCACCGAGGTGCCCGTGGGCATCGTGGCCGTGGGCACCGGCAACGACTTCGCCCGCGCCACCGGGCTGCCCGTGCGGGACCCGGCCGCCGCGGCGGAGGTCGTCGTGGGGGCGCTGGAGTCCGGCAGCACCCGGGCGATCGACCTGGGCATGGCGGGGGACACGTACTTCGGGACCGTGCTGGCCTCCGGCTTCGACTCCCGCGTCAACGACCGCGGCAACCGGATGAGCTGGCCGCCGGGCCGGTTCAAGTACGACGTGGCGATGGTCGCCGAGCTGGCGTCCTTCCGCCCGATCCCGTACAGGATGCGGCTCGACGACGGCCCCGAGACCGAGATCGAGGCGACCCTCGTCGCCGTCGGCAACGGTCCGTCGTACGGCGGCGGCATGCGGATCTGCCACGAGGCGCGGATGGACGACGGGCTCTTCGACATCACCGTCGTCGGCCGGTGCAGCCGGCGCACGCTGCTGCGCGTCTTCCCGCGGGTCTACAAGGGCACGCACCTGACCCATCCGGCGGTCACCGTGCACCGGGCCGCGCGGGTGTCACTGAGTGCCGCCGACGTCACCGGGTACGCGGACGGGGAGCCGCTGGGGCCGCTGCCGCTGACCGCGGAGTGCGTGCCGGGCGCGGCCCGGGTGCTGGTGCGCTGAGCCGCCCGGCGGCGGGGGCGCCGCAGGTCGAGGCCGTCGCCGTCCGGCTGACCTGGGGCGTCCGCAAAGATCGGGTGCGCTGTCGGTGCTGCCCGGTAGGCTCGTACTCACGATGACCGACGAGCACATCCCTCCCGCCGAGGCGTACGCGGCGCACCGCCGCCGGGCAGCCGAGGAAGCCACCGCACTCGGCTCGTTCCGCGGGCTCTACGACTTCGCGCTCGACCCCTTCCAGCTCGACGCCTGCCGGGCCCTGGAGGACGGCCGCGGCGTGCTGGTCGCGGCGCCGACCGGCTCCGGCAAGACGGTCGTCGGCGAGTTCGCCGTCCACCTGGCGCTGGAGCAGGGCCGCAAGTGCTTCTACACCACGCCGATCAAGGCGCTGTCGAACCAGAAGTACGGCGACCTCGTCCGGCGCTACGGCGCCGCGAACGTCGGCCTGCTGACCGGCGACAACACCATCAACTCCGACGCCCCGGTGATCGTCATGACCACCGAGGTCCTGCGGAACATGCTGTACGCGGGCTCCCAGACCCTCCTCGGCCTCGGCTACGTGGTGATGGACGAGGTGCACTACCTCTCCGACCGCTTCCGCGGCGCCGTCTGGGAAGAGGTGATCATCCACCTCCCGGAGTCCGTCACCCTGGTCTCCCTGTCGGCGACGGTCTCCAACGCCGAGGAGTTCGGCTCCTGGCTCGACACCGTGCGCGGCGACACCGCCGTCATCGTCTCCGAGCACCGCCCCGTGCCGCTCTGGCAGCACGTGATGGCCGGCCGCCGGATGTACGACCTGTTCGAGGAGCGCACCGCCGCCGGCGGCCGGCAGGAGCCCGCCAAGGCGGTCAATCCCGACCTGCTCCGGCTGGCCCGGCAGGAGTACGCGCGCCCCTCGGGCCCGCGCGACCGCCGCCGCGGCCGGGGCCGCGAGGCCGACCGCGAGCGCGAGCGCCGCTCCCGCTCCCGGGTCTGGACGCCCAGCCGCGTCGAGGTCATCGAGCGGCTGGACGCCGAGGCGCTGCTGCCGGCGATCACGTTCATCTTCAGCCGCGCCGGCTGCGAGGGCGCCGTACAGCAGTGCCTCTACGCGGGCCTCCGGCTCAACGACGAGGAGGAGCGCGCCGCGGTCCGCGAGATCGCCGAGCTGCGCACGGCCGCGATCCCCCGCGAAGACCTGCACGTGCTGGGCTACTTCGACTGGCTGGAGGCCCTGGAGCGGGGCATCGCCGCGCACCACGCGGGGATGCTGCCGACGTTCAAGGAGGTCGTCGAGGAGCTGTTCGCCAAGGGCCTGGTCAAGGCGGTGTTCGCGACCGAGACGCTGGCCCTGGGCATCAACATGCCGGCTCGCTCCGTGGTGCTGGAGAAGCTGGTGAAGTGGAACGGCGAGACCCACGCCGACGTCACGCCGGGCGAGTTCACGCAGTTGACGGGACGCGCGGGGCGCCGGGGCATCGACATCGAGGGCCACGCGGTGGTGCTGTGGCAGCGCGGCATGAGCCCGGAGTACGTCGCGGGCCTGGCCGGCACCCGGACGTATCCGCTGCGCTCCTCCTTCCGCCCGTCGTACAACATGGCGGTCAACCTCGTCGCCCAGTTCGGCCGGCACCGCACGCGCGAGCTGCTGGAGATGTCCTTCGCGCAGTTCCAGGCGGACAAGTCGGTCGTCGGCATCTCCCGCCAGGTGCAGAAGAACGAGGAGGGTCTCTCCGGCTACCGCGAGGCGATGACCTGCCACCTCGGTGACTTCGAGGAGTACGCGCGGCTGCGCCGCGATCTCAAGGACCGCGAGACGGAGCTGGCCCGCCAGGGCGCCGCGCAGCGCCGGGCCGCCGCCGCGGGCTCGCTGGAGAAGCTGCGTCCCGGCGACGTGATCCACGTGCCCACCGGCAAGTTCGCCGGCCTCGCCCTCGTCCTCGACCCCGGCACGCCCGCGGGCCGCACCAACGGCCACCGCGGGTTCGAGCAGCACGACGGCCCGCGCCCGCTGGTGCTCACCGCCGCCCGGCAGGTCAAGCGGCTGGCCGCGATGGACTTCCCGGTGCCGGTGGAGGCGCTGGAGCGGATGCGCATCCCCAAGTCGTTCAACCCCAAGAGCCCGCAGTCGCGCCGCGATCTGGCCTCCGCGCTGCGCACCAAGGCCGGTCACCTGGAGCCGCGGCGGCACCGCAAGGAGCGCGCCCCCGCCGCCGACGACGCCGAGATCGCCCGGCTGCGCAAGGCGATCCGCGCCCACCCCTGCCACGGCTGCGACGAGCGCGAGGACCACGCCCGCTGGGCCGAGCGGTACCACCGGCTGCTCCGCGACACCCACCAGTTGGAGCGCCGCATCGAGGGCCGGACGAACACCATCGCCCGCACCTTCGACCGGGTGTACGCGCTGCTCACCGAGCTGGGCTACATCGCCGAGCAGGACGGCGGCGAGAAGGTCACCGAGGACGGCCGCCGGCTCGCCCGGCTCTACGGCGAGCTGGACCTGCTGGCCTCCGAGTGCCTGCGCGAGGGCGTCTGGGAGGGCCTGGGCCCCGCCGAGCTGGCCGCCTGCGCCTCCGCGCTGGTCTACGAGGCCCGCCAGTCCGACGACGCGATGGCGCCGAAGCTCCCGGGCGGCGGCGCCAAGCGGGCCCTGGGCGACATGGTGCGCCTCTGGGGCCGGCTCGACGCCCTGGAGGAGGACCACGGCATCCGCCAGACCGAGGGCGTCGGTCAGCGCGAGCCGGACCTCGGCTTCGCCTGGGCCGCGTACCAGTGGGCGTCCGGGCGCAGCCTTGACGAGGTGCTGCGCGAGGCGGACATGCCGCCGGGCGACTTCGTGCGCTGGTGCAAGCAGTTGATCGACGTGCTGGGACAGTTGTCCGCCGCCGCCGACCCGGAGAGCACGGTCGCGGGCAGCGCCCGCAAGGCGGTCGACAAGGTGCTGCGCGGCGTCGTGGCGTACAGCTCCGTGGGCTGAGGCCGCCCGCGGCACTACCCTTCCCGGGTGATCACCTACGACGATCTGACGCCCCCGGAGCGGGAGTTGTGGGCCGCGTTCTCCGAAGGCCGCCCGGTGGACCTGCGCGTCGGCGACGCGGCCCTGGACGACCCCGCAGGCGGCGCGGCCTGGGGTCCGGAGCGTACGGTACGGGCCGCCGTCCTCGCCGCGCTGCTGCTCGGCGCGCACCCGCCGCAGCCCGGTGCCATTCCGGCGCTGCGGCTCGCCGGGGCGCGGATCACCGGAGGGCTGGACCTGACGGGGGCGGAGACCACCCACCGGCTGCGGCTGGAGCACTGCTACCTGCACGAGGAGGTCGTGCTCACCTCGGCGACCACCGCGAGCGTGCACCTCGACGACAGCGTGCTGCCGCGCGTCGACGCCCGGCTCGCCCGGGTCGAGGGCGTGCTGTCGGTGCGGCGCAGCTGGGTCGCCGGCGCCCTGCTCGCCACCAACGCCCGGATCAGCGGCGAACTCCTCCTGCACGGCGCCCGGTTGACCGGCGAGAACGGCTGGTCGCTCTTCGCCGGCGGGCTGGAGGTCGACGGGGCGGTCTTCTGCACCCACGGCTTCACCGGCGGCGGGGGGATACGGCTCATCGGCGCCCGGCTGTCCGGCGGGCTCTTCCTCGACGGCGCCCGGATCGGCGCCGCGGACGGCCTCGCGCTCCTCCTCGACCACGCCGAGATCACCACCGTCCGGCTCACCGACGGCTTCGCCGCCGCGGGCCGTCTGGAGCTGCGCGGCACGCACATAGCCGACCTGCTCAGCCTCGACGAGGCGCGGCTCGGCGACTGCACCGGCATCGACTGCGCCCGGATGCAGGCCACCGACTTCCGCTTCATGCCCGCCGTCCGCCCCGCCGGGCCGGTCTCGCTCGACGGCACGCAGGTGACCACGCTCCACGACGACCTGGAGAGCTGGCCCGTGACCGTCCTCCTCGACGGCTTCGCGTACGGCTCCATCCAGTCGGCGGGCGCCGCGGGGAAGGACTCCGTACCCCGCCGGCTCGACTGGATCCGCCGCGGCACCGGCTACGCCCCGCAGCCGTACGAGCAGCTCGCGGCCTGGTACCGGCAGATCGGCCACGTCGACGACGCCCGCCGCGTCCTGCTCGCCAAGCAGCGCGCCCGCCGCCGCACGCTGCGCCCCGCGGGCCGCGCCTGGAGCCTGCTGCTCGACGGCACCGTCGGCTTCGGCTACCGGCCGTGGCTGGCCGGGCTGTGGCTGGCGGCGCTCACGCTGCTCGGCAGCCTGGTCTTCGCCGCGGGCGACGACCGGCCCGTGCGCGAGGGCGAGGGGCCGGACTTCCACCCCGTCGTCTACGCCCTCGACCTGCTGATCCCGGTCGGGGGTCTCGGCCAGCGCGACTTCTGGTACATGTCAGGCGGGGCGGCGCAGATTCTCTCGTACGTGCTGGTCGCCACCGGCTGGCTGCTGACCACGGCGCTGGTGGCCGGGATGACGCGGACCCTGGAGCGTACCTAGGGCCCGGCCGCGGCGGTCTCCGCCGCCGCCCTGTCCGTCCTCGCGGCCGCGCCGACCTGCGCACGTACCGCTACGTTCTCGCCGACCGGGTCCGCCGCGCCCCGCGGAGCGCGCCGGATGCCCGGCCCGCGCCGGCCGCGTGACGTGGGTGGACCTCAACCGGCAACTGCTGTGGGTGCAGCAGGACGACGGGCTGGAGACCAGGGGCGGATGGCACCGGATCTACTGGCGCAGCATCGACCACTACTCCACCGTCGGCACGAAGCCGGGCACGGGCGGCTGAGCGGCGAACCATGCCCGGCGGCACCGTCGCCACTCGGCCGGCCCCGCTTCCGAATTCGCGATACATCTCGTCTTGACGGGCTCGGGAAACTCGCGATATGTTCGGCCACGAGTATACGGTGCCGGGTAAAGGAGGGGTCGTGCCCGCGAAGCGGCGGAAGCTCGGCAACCCGCTGGCCCTGGCCGTGCTGGCCCTCCTCGCCGAGCGGTCGATGCACCCGTACGAGATCGCCCAACTGCTGCGGCAGCGCGGCAAAGAGGAGAGCATCAAGATCAACTTCGGCTCCCTCTACACCGTGGTGCAAAACCTGGAGAAGCACGGCTTCGTCACCGCCGCGGGGGTGCAGAAGCAGGGGAACCGGCCGGAGCGCACGGTCTACGCCATCACCGACGCCGGCCGCACGGAGATGCACGACTGGCTCACCGAGATCGTCGCCGCCCCCCGCCGGGAGTTCACGCACTTCGAGGCCGCCCTCTCCCTGATCGGCGTGCTGCCGCCGGACGAGGCGGTCGAGGCGCTCCAGACGCGGCTGGCCCGGCAGGAGGTCCTTGCGGCGGGGCTGCGCGGCGCACTGGCGAAGCTGTACGAGACGCTGCCGCGCGTCTTCGTCGTCGAGACGGAGTACCAGGCGCACATGCTGGAGGCCGAGGCCGCCTGGCTGCGCGGCCTGCTGGCGGAGCTGGCCGACGGCTCCCTCAGCGGGGTCGCGGAGTGGCACGCCTGGCACGAGACCGGCGAGATGCCGGCCGAATGGCGGGATCTGGAGGAGGAGTTGCCCGGCGGCGCGGGCGGGACGCCCGGCGCCGCACAGGAGACGCAGGACGCGAGGAAGGGTCCGTAGCGGCCCGGAAGAATGCGTCCCGGCGGGCTGCGCCAACAGTCCGCCGGGACGGACCCCGAACATCCGGACCTGCGCGGAAGCAGGCGCCGGGCGCCGAGGTGCGGCACACCCCAGGATAGCCAGGCTCCGCTTTCGCCGATCGTCCGGCAGCACCCACGCACACCGTGCGAGAGCGGAGTTCACCATGCCCGGAAGAGGGACGCTCGCCGTTGAGGCGCGCGAGCTGACCAAGAGCTATCCCCACGGCGTCACGGCCCTGGACGGCATGTCCCTGGCCGTCGCGGCCGGTACGGTCTTCGGGCTGCTCGGCCCGAACGGCGCCGGCAAGTCCACCACCGTCAAGATCCTCACCACCCTGGCCAGGCCCGACGGCGGCACCGCCGCCGTCGCGGGACACGACGTGCTGCGCCGCCCCGGCCGGGTCCGGCGCGCGATCGGCGTCGTGGCGCAGAAGTCGGGCGCCGACCCGATGGCCACCGGACGCGAGAACCTGCTGCTGCAGGGACGGTTGTACGGGCTGCGCGGTGCCTCGCTCGGCCGCCGCGCCGACGAACTGCTGGCGCGCTTCGACCTGGCCGGCGCCGCGGACCGCCTCGTGCGCGGCTACTCCGGCGGCATGCAGCGGCGCCTCGACGTGGCGCTGGGCCTGGTGCACCGGCCCGAGGTGCTGTTCCTGGACGAGCCCACGACGGGCCTGGACCCCGAGGCCCGTACCGCACTGTGGGAGGAGATCGCCCGGCTCGCCGGCGGCGAGGGGCTGACCATCGTGCTGACCACGCACTACCTGGAAGAGGCCGACCGGCTCGCCGAGCGCGTCGCCATCGTCGACCGCGGGCGCGTGGTCGCCGAGGGGACGCCCGACGGGCTGAAGGGCGAGCTGCGCGGCGACGCCGTGCACGTCGAACTCGTCCGCGCCCCGGGGGAGAGGGAGGCGGAGCCGCTGCGGGCGGCGCTCACCGGGTTCGCGGGCGTACGCGACGTGGGGCTCGACGGGCGCCGGCTGAGCGCGCGGGCGGCGGACGGCGCGGCCGCCGTGCCGCTGGTGCTGGCCGCGCTGGAGCGTGAGGGCGCCGAGGCGGCCGCGGTCACCGTCGCCCGGCCCTCGCTGGACGACGTGTATCTGCGGTACGCGGGCCGCCGGTTCGCCGACGCGGACAGCGCGGGCCCGGCGGGCGACGCGCCGGCCCCGGCCGCCCCGGCCGCCGCGGGAGGTGCGCGATGAGCGCGCTCGCCGCCCACACCTGGTACATGACGCAGCGTCAACTGACCGCTTTCCTGCGGCAGCCGGCGTATCTGCTGATCACCCTCGTCCAGCCGGTGATCTGGCTCTTCCTCTTCGGCAACCTGTTCCGCGAGATCACCGAACTGCCGGGCTTCGGCACCGGCTCGTACCTGGACTACCTGGTCCCCGGCGTGGTGGTGATGACCGCGCTCAGCTCCAGCATGTGGGCGGGCATGGGCACGCTGGAGGAGATCGAGCGCGGCACGCTCAACCGGTTCCTCACCACCCCGGTCAGCCGCGGGGCGCTGATGAACGCCAACGTGGTCAACAACGGCCTCAGTGTCTTCGTCCAGTCGGTCGTGATCGTCCTGCTCGGGCTGCTCGGCGGCGCGGACTACGCGGGCGGGGCCGCCGGGCTGCTGGTGCTGGTGGCCGCGGCGATCCTGCTGGGCACCGTGTTCGGCGCGATGTCCAACGCGATCGGCATGGTGGTGCGGCAGCGTGAGTCGATCATCGGGATCAACACGTTTCTGCTGCTGCCGCTGACGTTCCTCTCCTCGGCGTTCATGGCGCCGGCGCTGATGCCCGCGTGGATGCGGCACATCGCCGACGCCAACCCCGTCGACTGGGCGGTGGTGGCCGGCCGGGGCGCGCTGTCGGCGGACCCCGACTGGGGCGAGGTGCTGCTGCGCTGCGGCGGGCTGCTGGCGGTGGCGGTGGCGGCGGTGTGGCTGTCGACCCGTACGTTCCGCACATACCAGCGGTCGGTCTGAGCGGTCCGCCCCGCGCGCCTCAGGGTGCGGAGCCGGCGGCCGGCTCCGCACCCTCCTGCTCGCGTTCGACGGCCTCGTTCCACTGCTTCTTCGAGGACTGCCAGCCGTCCTCGTCGTGGCCGAGCCGCCAGTAGCCGGAGATCGACAACTGCTCGCGCGGCACCCCCCGTTCCAGCCGCAGGTGGCGGCGCAGTTCCTTGACCATCCCCGCCTCGCCGTGCACGAAGACCTGTGCCCGGCCCGGCGGGAACTCCAGCGCCCGGACGGCCTCGACGAGGGCCCGGCCCACCGGCCTGCCGTCGCGGCAGAGCCAGGTGACCGCGCCCTCGGGGGCCGCGAGCGGCTGCCGCTCGGCGGCGTCGGCGACCTCGATCAGCACGTGCGTGACGGCCCCGTCGGGTACGCGCTCCAGCGAGGCGGCGATGGCCGGCAGCGCGCTCTCGTCGCCCGCCAGCAGATGCCAGTCGGCGGCCGGGCTGGGCGCGTACGCGCCGCCGGGGCCGAGGAAGCGCACCACCTCGCCCGGCCGGGCGCGCAGCGCCCAGGGGCCGGCCACGCCGGCCGCGCCGTGCACGACGAAGTCCAGCGTCAGCTCCCGGGCCTTGGCGTCCCAGTCGCGCACGGTGTACGTGCGCATCAGAGGCCAGCGGTCGCGGGGCAGGTCGCGGCGGATGGCGTCCAGGTCGTACGGCTCGGGGTACTCCGCGCCCGGCGCGGGAAAGAGGAGCTTGACGTAGTGGTCGGTCCACTCGCCCGCGGTGAAGCCGGCCAGTTCGTCGCCGCCGAGGACCACGCGCACCATGTGCGGGGTGAGTTGCTCGGTGCGCACCACGCGGGCGGTGTGGACCTGGCGCTTCCGGCCGGCGGGGCGGTCTGCCACGTGGACCTCCGGGACGAGGGGAAGTTAGGGTGACCTAACCTAACATCCCGACGGCCGGACCGCGGCCGGGAACCGCGGCGCCCGGCCCGTGCCGCGGCCCCGCCGTCAGCCGCGCAGCGTCGTCAGCAGCCGCTCCAGCGAGCCGCCGAGCCCCCACTGCTTCCCGAGCGCCGCCAGCCGCTCCGGGTCCCGCGGCGTCCGCGGCAGCGCCGGGTCGTACGCCGGCAGCGGCACGTCCGCCGCGACCCGCACCACCTTCGGCGCCACCTCGACGTACGGCCGCGCCTCCGCCAGCCGGCGCCGCTGCGCCGGGGTGAGGCGTGAGGAGGGGTCGTCGACGGCGGCCATGATGCCGGCGAGGTCGCCGTACGCGTCGAGGAGCTTGGCCGCGGTCTTCTCGCCGATGCCCGGCACGCCCGGCAGTCCGTCGCTGGGGTCGCCGCGCAGCAGGGCGAGGTCGGCGTAGCCGGAGCCGTCGACGCCGTACTTCTCGCGCAGGGCCGTACCGTCCATGACGGTGGCGTTGCCGACGCCCTTGACCGGGTACACCACCCGTACCCCCCGCGCGTCGTCGACGAGTTGGAAGAGGTCGCGGTCGCCGGTGACGATGTCCACGGGCCCGGCCGCCCGCGCGGCCAGGGTGCCGATCACGTCGTCCGCCTCGTACGGGGACACGCCCACCCGCGCGATGCCGAGGGCGTCCAGCACCTCCTCGATGACCGGCACCTGCGGCGACAGCGTGTCCGGCACCACCTCCTCGTCGGCCTCCTCCCCGGGGTGCTCCTCGGCGACCCGGTGCGCCTTGTACGACGGGATGAGATCCACCCGCCACTGCGGCCGCCAGTCGGCGTCCATGCAGGCCACGAGGTCATCGGGGCGGTAGTCGGCGACGAGCCGGGAGATGAAGTCGAGCAGCCCCCGCACGGCGTTCACGGGGGTGCCGTCGGGGGCCGTGACCGATTCCGGTACGCCGAAGTACGCGCGGAAGTAGAGGCTGGCCGAGTCGAGCAGCATCAGGCGTCGGGTCATCCCCTGATGATGCCGTACGCACCGCGACCAAACGCGATCGACGTGTGAACTGGATCACGCAATGGTTTGGACAGCGTGATCCTGGGCAGCGGCCGGAGTGGAGTGAACCGATGGTCTATACACGGACAATTCGGGAAGCAACCGGGCAGAACCCGCGTCACTCCACGACTTGCCGACGGGGGAGGCAGGTCGATTTTTCCGTCCGATGCGTGAGGTGTATGTGAGCAGGCTCCAGGCGGAGCACCTGTACAAGGTGTTCGGCAAACGGCCAGAAGACGCGGTCGCCCGGCTAGAGGCAGGGGAAGACCGCGAGAAACTTCGCAAGAAGGGCACGACCGCGGCGGTGGTGGACGCCTCCTTCACCGTCGAGTCGGGCGAGATATTCGTGGTCATGGGCCTCTCCGGGTCCGGCAAGTCCACGTTGCTGCGCATGCTCAACGGGCTGCTCGACGCGACATCGGGCCGGGTGCTCTTCGACGGCCAGGACCTGACGTCGCTGACCGACCGCGAGTTGCGCGAGGTGCGTTCCACGAAGATCAGCATGGTCTTCCAGCACTTCGCGCTCTTCCCGCACCGCAGCGTCCTGGAGAACGCCGCGTACGGCCTCGAAGTGCAGGGCATACCCCGGGCGGAGCGCGAGCAGCGCGCCACCGAGGCGCTGGAGCTGACCGGCCTGAAGGGCTGGGAGCACCACTGGCCCGACGAGCTGTCCGGCGGGATGAAACAGCGCGTGGGCCTGGCCCGCGCCCTGGCCACCGACGCCGACCTGCTGCTCATGGACGAGTCCTTCAGCGCGCTCGACCCGCTGATCCGGCGGGACATGCAGGACCAGCTCATCGAGCTGCAGTCCAAGCTGAAGAAGACCATCGTCTTCATCACCCACGACCTCAACGAGGCCATGCGCCTGGGCGACCGCATCGCCGTCATGCGCGACGGCCGCATCGTCCAGATAGGCACCCCCGAGGACATCCTCGTCCGGCCCGCGGACGACTACGTACGCCGCTTCGTCGAGGATGTCGACCGCACCCGGGTGCTCACCGCCGGATCCATCATGGAGGAGCCGCAGGACGGCCTCTCCCCGAAGGAACTGCGCGCCGCGGCACCCGTCAGCGTCACCGAGGACACGCCCGTCGCCGAGCTGTTCGGCCCGTTCGCGACCGGCGACGACGCCGTGGGCGTCACCGACGCCGACGGCGACCTCGTCGGCCTCGTGGAGCGAGGCCGGCTGCTGTCCATCCTGGGCGACCAGGCAGGCGACGACGAGGGCGAGAAGGTGACCGCGGGTGCCTGAGATCGACTTCGGGTCCCGGGTCGAGTCGGTCGTCGACTGGCTCAAGGATCACCTCGGCTGGCTCTTCGACTTCATCGACACGGTCCTCTCCGGCATGTACGACGGCGTCAACGCCGTCCTCGACGCGCCGGAACCGCTCGTCATGGCGGGCATCTTCGCCGTGATCGCCTTCTGGCTGCGCGGCCCGCTGCCCGCGGTGCTCGCGTTCGCCGGATTCGCCGTCGTGGACTCGGTGCAACTGTGGCCCGAGGCCATGGAAACCCTGTCGATGGTGCTGGTCGCCACCGCGATCACCGTGGTGATCGCCGTGCCGCTGGGCATCTGGGCGGCCCGTAACAAGGTCGTCAGCACCGCCGTCAGGCCGATGCTCGACTTCATGCAGACGATGCCCGCCTTCGTCTATCTGATCCCGGGCGTCATCTTCTTCTCCATCGGCATCACCCCGGGCATCATCGCGACCATCGTGTTCGCCATGCCGCCCGGCGTGCGCATGACCGAGCTGGGCATCCGGCAGGTCGATGCCGAACTGGTCGAGGCCGCCGAGGCGTTCGGCACGAAGCCCGCCGACACGCTGCGCCGCGTGCAACTGCCGCTGGCGCTGCCGACGATCATGGCGGGCGTCAACCAGGTCATCATGCTCGCGCTGTCCATGGTCGTCATCGCCGGCATGGTCGGCGGCGGCGGCCTCGGCGAGGTCGTCTACAACGCCGTCACCCGCGTCGCCATCGGCACCGGCTTCGAGAGCGGCCTCGTCGTCGTCATCCTCGCCATGTACCTGGACCGGATGACCAGCGCGCTCAACCAGCGCGTCTCGCCGCTCGGCCGGCGCGCGCTCGCCAAGACCGCGGCCGCCGTCGACCGGTGGAAGTTCCTGCACTACAAGCCCACCACCGCGATCGCCACCGTCGGCATCGTCGTGCTGGCGCTGCTCGCCGGCGGCCTGAACCTGGCCGAGTCCGACGACGAGGGCACCCAGGAGGCCGCCGCCGCGTCCACCGACGTCGGCGAAGGCCGGAAGATCGACATCGGCTACATCCCCTGGGACGAGGGCATCGCCTCCACCTTCCTCTGGAAAGAGGTGCTGGAGCAGCGCGGCTTCGAGGCCGAGGCCAAGCAGCTCGACCCCGGCCCGCTCTTCACCGCCGTCTCCGAGGGCCAGGTCGACTTCCAGACCGACGCCTGGCTGCCCGTGACCCACGAGCAGTACTGGGAGCAGTTCGGCGGCAAGATGGAGGACATGGGCTCCTGGTACGGGCCCACGACGCTGGAGCTGTCCGTCCCGTCGTACATGAAGGACGTCACGTCCCTGGAGGATCTGAAGGATCACAAGGGCGAGTTCGGCGGGAAGATCATCGGCATCGAGGCCAGCGCCGGGATGATGGGGATCCTGAAGGACAAGGTCGTGGGCGAGTACGGGCTGGAGGACTGGGAGGTCGTCTCCTCGTCCACCTCCTCGATGCTCGCGGAGCTGGAGCGCGCGTACCAGGCCGAGGAGCCGGTGGTCGTCACGCTCTGGTCGCCGCACTGGGCGTACAGCAAGTACGACATGACCAAGCTGGAGGACCCGAAGAAGGCCTGGGGCTCCGGTGACGACGTGCACACCACCGCGCGCAAGGGCTTCGCGAAGGACGAGCCCGTCGTCGCCGATTGGCTGCGCGACTTCACCATGAAGGAGAAGGAGCTCACCAGCCTGGAGGAGATGATCGTCGACGCCGGGGAGGGCAACGAGCAGCAGGCCGTCCGCGACTGGCTGGAGCAGAACGAGGGCTACGTCGACAAGATGGCCCCGCTCCCCGACGGCGGCAACGGCGGCGGCACCCGGGGCAAGGACGCGGGCAAGACCGTGAATCTCGGCTACTTCCCGTGGGACGAGGCCATCGCGTCCACGTACCTGTGGCAGAACGTGCTGGAGGACCGCGGCTACAAGACCAACGTCAAGCAGCTCGACCCCGGCCCGCTCTACACCGCGCTCGCCGAGGGCCAGATGGACGTGCAGTTCGACGCCTGGCTGCCCGTGACGCACGAGCAGTACTGGGAGAGATTCGGCGACAACCTCACCGACATCGGCTCCTGGTACGGGCCGACCACCCTGGAGCTGTCCGTCCCGTCGTACATGAAGGACATCAAGTCCCTGGAGGATCTGAAGGATCACAAGGGCGAGTTCGGCGGGAAGATCATCGGCATCGAGGCCAGCGCCGGCATGATGGGCATCCTGAAGGACAAGGTCGTGGGCGAATACGGGCTGGAGGACTGGGAGGTCGTCTCCTCGTCCACCTCCTCGATGCTGGCCGAGCTGGAGCGGGCGTACGACAAGAAGGAGCCCATCGTCGTCACCCTCTGGTCGCCGCACTGGGCCTACGGCAAGTGGGACCTGACCAAGCTGGACGACCCGAAGGGGGCCTGGGGCGAGGGCGACGACATCCACACCGTGGCCAAGAAGGACTTCGCCGAGGACTTCCCGGAGTTCCACGAGTGGCTGAAGGACTTCACGCTCTCCGAGGAGGAGCTGTCCTCGCTGGAGGTCGAGATCCAGAACGGCGGTGACGGCAAGGAGAAGGAGTCCGCCCGCAAGTGGATGGACGACAACCCCGAGGTCATCGACAGGATCGCACCGGTCTCCTGACCGGCGGTCACGCTCCGGGCGCCTCGCCGTCCCCCTGCGCGGGGGCGGCGGGGCGCCCGCCTTTTGCGCCTGCCGTCGCCGTCCTACGCCGCGCGCAGCGCCGCGCCCAGCACCCCGGGCGCTTCCGCCAGCGACGGCCCGTACCACGTCAGATGCCGCCCGCTCACCGGCGCCGCCGCCAGCGCGGGGAACGCCTCCGGGCCGTCGTCCGCCCCGAACGCGTACGGCTCGTCGGGCAGCACCACCAGCTCCGCGCCGCTCCCGTGCAGCTCCGCGAGCGGCACCCGCGGATACCGCTCCGCGTGCCCCGCGTACACGTTCGCCACCCCCAGCCGCGCCAGCAGGTCCCCGGCGAAGGTCTCCCGGCCCAGCACCATCCACGGCCGCCGCCACACGGGCACCACCGCCCGCCGCACCCGCCCCGGCGGCCGTACGTCCCGCCAGGCCGCCTCCGCGGCGGCCAGCCACGCCGGCCGCGCCGCGGCCCCGCACGCCGTCAGCACCCGCGCCAGCTCCGCGAACGCCTGCTCCAGCGTGCGGACTTCGGTGACCAGCACCTGAAGGCCCGCCGCCCGCAGCGCGGCGAGGTCCGGCTCGCGGTTCTCCTCCTCGTTCGCGACGACCAGGTCGGGCGCCAGCGCGACGATCCGCTCGACGTCCGGGTTCTTCGTCCCCCGCACCCGTACGACGTCGAGCCCCGCCGGGTGGGTGCACCAGTCGGTGGCGCCGACGAGGGCGCCGGGCGCCGAGACGGCGACCGCCTCGGTCAGCGACGGTACGAGGGACACCACACGCCTGCCTGCCATCCCCTCAGGCTACGGCGGCGGTCGTCAGCGGGCCGGGGCCGCGAGGAGGCCGCCGCGGGCCACCGCCGCCGCGGTACGGACCGCGGCCGTCAGCCAGGCCGCGACCAGCAGCCCGTACAGCAGCAGCGCAAGCCCGCGGAACGCCGCGAGCCCCGTATGCTCCGCCAGGCTCGTCGCACCCGTCACGCACGTGCCCACCGGAAACGTGAACGCCCACCAGGTCAGCGCGAACGGCATGCCGCGCCGCGCGGCCCGTACGACCAGCGCCCCCGCCACCGCCAGCCACAGCAGCGCGAAGCCCAGCACCGGCACCCCGTACAGCGCGGCGAACGCTCCCGGTACCGCCGCCGAGCCGTCCGCCAGCGCCCCCGCGGCCGTCGTCGACTGCCCGAGCGGGCCCAGCACCAGGAACAGCGCCGGGGTGAGCGCGAGCGGCAGCGGGCCCCGCTCCACCAGCCGGGCGAAGACCAGCGGCAGCATCAGCAGTGTCGCCAGCAGGCTCATCCCGAACATCCCGAAGCAGCCCAGCACCAGCGACTCCCGCCACTGTCCCGCGGGCAGCCGCGGCGCCAGCGCCGGGCCGGTCGCGGCCGACACCATCGGGGCCACCACCGGCAGCAGCCACACGGGCGAGGCGTCGCCGGGCCGCACCCGGTGGCGTACGACCATCAGGTACGGCACGGCCACGGCCGCCGCCAGCCCCACCGCGGTACCCGCCACCCACAGGGCGGCGTGCACGGCGAACGCCGCGTCGCCGCCCGTCACGCGCGCCCCCACGGCGGTCGTCGCGGCACCGACCGCGAGCAGGGCCATCGACAGGCACCCGTAGAACGGCGCGACCGCGGGATCGGCGAGGTGCTCGCGGGCGCGGTCGGCGTGCCGGGCCCAGTGAACGGCGCGGGCGGCGAGCAGCGCGGCGAGGAGCACGGCGGCCAGGGCCCAGACGGGGACCAGCGCGGCGGGCGGCAGGCCGACCGCGGCGCCGGCGGTGGCGACGATGGCGGTGCCCATGACGCCGGCGTACCAGTGGGGGCCGAGCTCGCGGACGGAGAGCCGGTGGTGTGCGCGGGCGGCGGGGCGGGGGCGTACGAGGACGGTGGCGGCCATGGCAGCAGCCTCGCCCGGGTGGCGGGCGCCCGGTAGGGACCGATTTTCTCTCAGCTCATAAGCTGGGGTTATGAGCGCGTACGAGGCCGCGGGCGAACCGGAGTCGCTGGCCCGCCGGGTGCCGGACCTGGCGGCGCTGGAACTGCTGCTCGCCGTGGCCCGGCTGGGCAGCCTCGGGCGGGCGGCGAAGGCCGTCGGCGTGAGCCAGCCCGCGGCCAGCGCGCGCATCCGGTCCATGGAGCGGCAGCTCGGTGTCGCGCTCGTGCACCGCTCGCCCGCGGGCTCGCGGCTCACCGAGGCCGGGGGTGTGGTGACGGAGTGGGCCCGGCGGGTGGTGGAGGCGGCGGAGGCGTTCGACGCGGGCGCGGCGGCGCTGCGCGCGCGCCGGGACTCGCGGCTGCGGGTGGCGGCGAGCCTCACGGTCGCGGAGTACCTGCTGCCGGGGTGGCTGGTCGCGCTCCGCGCGGCGCGGCCGGAGACGGCGGTGTCGCTCCAGGCGGGCAACTCGGTGGCGGTGGCGTCGCAGGTACGGTCCGGGGCGGCGGACCTGGGGTTCGTGGAGGGCCCGGGGGTCCCGTCGGGGCTGGACGGGGCCGTGATCGGGCGCGACCGGCTGCTGGTGGTCGTGGCGCCGTCGCATCCGTGGGCGCGGCGCCGGCGGGGGCTGCCGCCGGGGGAGCTGGCATCGGCGGCGCTGGTGCTGCGGGAGCAGGGCTCGGGTACGCGGCAGGTGCTGGACGAGGCGCTGGGCCCGTACGGCGGGCTGGGGACGCCGCTGCTGGAGCTGGCGTCGACGACGGCGGTGAAGTCGGCGGCGGTGACGGGGGCGGGGCCGGCGGTGCTGTCGGAGCTGGCGGTGGCGGACGAGGTGGCGACCCGGCGCCTGGTGGCGGTCGCGGTCACGGGCCTGCCCCTGACCAGAGCCCTCCGCGCGGTCTGGCCCCGCGGCCAGCGCCCCACGGGCCCGGCCCGTGACCTCCTGTCCCTGACGAGAAGGGGTGAGCGGGCGGGATGAGGGCCGGCCGGGTGCGTGGTGGGGTTGCCCCGTCCCCGCCCCTTCCCGGTTCCTCAGGGGCTCCGCCCCCGGGCCGCTCGTCACCCGGCTCATCGACTTCGACGAACCGCTCGCCGTGCTCTACCTGTCGGTCATGCACCACGTACCCGACGCCGACGACCCCGTCGGCGTCCTCGGCGCCGTGCTCGGCCGCGCGCGGCCCGGCAGTTGCGTGTGTCTGTCGCAGGTGGTCACCGACGATCCCGCCACCAGCGCCGCGATGACCGAGAGCGTCCGGGCCAAGGGCATCCCGTGGCAGACGAGGACGCCCGCCGAGGTCGACGCCCTCGTCCGGGGGCTGGAGCCCGTCGAGCCCGGGCTGGTGGATCTCGTCGACTGGCGGCCCGACCGGTTCCAGCCGCCGCTGGCCCCCGTCGACCCGGCCCTCCGGCCGTACCTCGGCACCACCAAGCACGCCAAGCCCGTCTACGAGTACGGCGGCATCGTCCGCAAGCCCGCGGGCTGAGGCGCCGGGTCCGTCAGCCCGCCGCCTCCACCAGGCCCCGCAGCACCCGCGCGTCCTCGCCCATCTCCGGGTGCCACTGCACCCCCAGCGCGAAGCCGCCCGCGTCCGGCAGCTCCAGCGCCTCCACCACGCCGTCCGCCGCGTACGCCGACGCGATCACGCCGGTGCCCAGATCCGCCACCGCCTGGTGGTGGTACGCCGGGACCGTCACCGCCTCCGGCAGCAGCGAGGCGAGGCGCGTGCCCGGGACCGGTTTGATCTCGTGGGCGCCGAAGACGCCCGGGCGCTCGCGGTGGCCCTCCATGTGCTGGCGCAGCGTGCCGCCGCGGACGACGTTCAGCAACTGCGCCCCGCGGCAGATCCCCAGCAGCGGCAGCTCCGCCGCCAGGGCCGCCTCGATCAGGGCCAGTTCCCACTCGTCGCGCTCGCGTGACGTCGGGGTGACGGGGTCCGTACGGGCGTCCGCCTCGGCGCCGTAGCGGGCCGGGTCCAGGTCGGGGCCGCCCGCGATGATCAGGCCGTCCAGGCGGCGCAGGGTCTCCGCCGCGCGGGCCGGGGCGTCCGGGGGGAGCAGCGCGGCGAGGCCGCCGGCACGCTGGGTGAGGCGGTGGTAGCCGGCGGGCAGCAAGGCGGCGGGCAGGTGCCACCGGCCCCATGCGGCCTCGTCGACGAGGTAGGTGGAAACGCCGATCAGGGGCCGGGTCCTGCTCATCACTTCTCCCTCGTCGTCGGGCGTTCGAGTTCGGCTTCCGCCTCCGCCAGCGCCGCGAACTCCTCCTCGGGCGCCGCCGCTACCAGACGGTGCCGACTGTAGAGCGCGAAATATCCCAGGGCCACGGCGTACACGCAGCCCGCGATCATCGCCGCCCACTTGTCCACCAGGAACGTCGCCACCAGCGCGGACAGCGCGAGCACGAACGCCACGGAGGACGTCACCGCCCCGCCCGGCGTGCGGTACGGGCGGTGCAGCCCCGGTTCGCGGCGGCGCAGGACGATGTGCGAGAGCGCCATCAGCGCGTACGAGATGGTGGCCCCGAACACCGCGACGTTCAGCATCCGCGCCCCGTTCCCGCTCCCGGCCGCCAGCGCGAAGCCGATCGCGCCGGGCACCAGCAGGCCCAGGAACGGGGCCTTGCGGCGGGAGGTGAGGGAGAGGACGCGGGGCAGGTAGCCGGCCCGGGAGAGCGCGAAGAGCTGGCGCGAGCCGGCGTAGATGAGGGAGAAGAACGAGGCGACGAGCCCGGTGAGGCCCGCGTAGTTGACGAACCGGCTGAGCGCGGTCGCCTCGCCGTCCGGCTGCAGCGCCTCCACCAGCGGATTGCCCGCGTCCTGTACGGCGGCCGAGCCGCGGGCGCCGGCCGCGGCGATGAAGGTGACGACGGCGAGCAGCAGCAGCACGCCCATCGCCCAGGCCATCGCCCGCGGCAGCGTACGGGACGGGTCCTTGGTCTCCTCCGCGGCCAGCGGCACGCCCTCGACGCCCAGGAAGAACCACATCCCGAACGGGAACGCCGCCCAGATGCCCAGGATCCCGAACGGCAGCCAGGAGCTGGCGCCCAGCGCGCCGTGGTCGACCGGGATGTCGTTCAGCGAGCCGGCGCTGAACTCCGTGAGGGCGCCGACGGCGAAGATCAGCAGCGCGGCGACCGCGACGGCGGTCACGACGAGGCTGAAGCGCAGCGCCTCGCCGACGCCCCACAGGTGGATGCCGAGGAAGAGGACGAAGCAGGCGAGGTAGACGGGCCAGCCCGAGGTGAGCCCGAACAGCTCCAGCGACTCGACGTAGTCGCCGATGAAGATGACGATCGCGGCCGGCGCCAGGACGTACTCGATGAGGATCGCCGTGCCGGTCATGAACCCGCCCCAGGGACCCAGCGCCTTGCGCGCGAAGCCGTAGCCGCCGCCGGCCGTGGGCAGCACGGAGGCCAGCTCGGCGAGGGCGAAGACCAGGCACGTGTACATCACGCCCATGAGCAGTGCGGCGATGGCCAGGCCGCCGAACCCGCCCTCGGCCAGGCCGAAGTTCCAGCCGGAGAAGTCGCCGGAGACGACGTACGCCACGCCCAGGCCGGTGAGCAGCAGCGGCCCGGCGCTGCCGGCGCGCAGCGCGCGGCGCCGGAGGTACGCGTCGTCCGCGGCGTCGTGCGCGGCCGGGCCCGAGCCGGCAGGGCCGGGGGCGCCGGGACCGCCGTCGGGGGCGGCGCGGGGGCCGGGCGGTGCGGTGCGGGACTCGGTGCCTTCGCTCATGGTGCCGCTCCTGCCTCAACGGACGATGGGATCCAGCAATGGTGTGGCCCCATACCTTTGCGGCGCCGAGGTCACGAGCGCAAGCCCCCTGCATGAAGGTCCTGTTACACGGCCCCGCCCGCGGCGGTGTGCCGGACGGGCCTAGCCGAGGAAGCCGCGCAGCAGCGCCGCGGTGCCGGCGCAGTGCTCGCGCATCATCTCGCGGGCGGCGTCCGGATCGCCGTCGAGCACCGCGCCGACGAGCGCGGCGTGCTGCGCCTGGCTGTGCTCCAGGTTCCGCACCAGCAGCGGGATGCAGTCCAGCAGGTCGTTGACGGTGGCCCGGACGGCGGCGTACTGCGCCGCGAGCCGCGGCGAGCCCGCGAGTTCCGCGAGGGTGAGGTGGAGCAGGGTGTCCAGCCGCCGGTAGTCGCCCAGCGGTGCGTCCTGGGTGGCCTCCAGGGCGGCGCGCAGCCGCGTCCGCTGCCCGGGCGCCATCTCGGTGCCGGCGCACAGCTCGGCGGCGCCCGTCTCCAGCACCTCGCGGAAGCGCAGCACGTCCTCCAGGTCCGTACGCTCCGTGCGCCGGCGCAACTCCTCCTGCGCGTCCCGGCTGGCGGGGGTGCGCTCCCGTACGAACGTGCCTCCGTAGCGCCCCCGGCGGCTCTCCACCAGCCCTTCGTCCGCCAGCACCTTCAGCACGTCCCGCAGCGTCACCCGGCTGATCCGCAGCCGCTCGGCCAGCTCCCGCTCCGCGGGCAGCCGCTCGCCAGGCGGCACCAGACCCAGGCGCAGGACCTGGAGTATCTGCTCCAGCGCCTCCTCGAAGCCGTTGCCCGCGCGCACCGGGCGCAGTACGGTCCGCAGCCCGTCGCCGGCCGCCGCGTTGCTGAACGCCTTCATCCCGACCCCGCCCTCCCGACCCGCTGCCTCTGCCTACTTCCCAACCAAAGGTATCCACGCATACCTTAAGACGTCCGCAGAAGAGGAGACCGATCCGTGACCGACTCCGCACGCACCCCCGCTCTGCCCGTGCCCGAGCTGCGCCGGCTCGTCGAGGCCGGTGAGCTCGACACGGTAGTCCTGGCCTTCACGGACATGCAGGGCAGGCTTCAGGGCAAGCGCTTCGCCGCCCCCTTCTTCCTCGACGAGGTGCTGGCGCACGGCACCGAGGGCTGCAACTACCTGCTGGCCGTGGACGCCGACATGAACACCGTCGAGGGCTACGAGATGTCGTCCTGGGAGCGCGGCTACGGCGACTTCGCCATGCACCCCGACCTCGCCACCCTGCGCCGCATCCCCTGGCACCCCGGCAGCGCCATGGTCACCGCCGACCTCGCCTGGCACGACGGCGCGCCCGTCACCGCCTCGCCGCGGCAGGTGCTGCGGCGCCAGCTCGACCGGCTCGCCGAGCGCGGCTGGACCGCGTACGCGGGCACGGAGCTGGAGTTCATGGTCTTCAAGGACACCTACGAGCAGGCGTGGAACAGCGCGTACCGGGACCTGACCCCCGCCAACCAGTACAACGTCGACTACTCCGTCCTCGGCACCGGCCGCGTCGAGCCCCTGCTGCGCCGCATCCGCAACGAGATGGCCGCCGCCGGAATGACCGTGGAGTCCGCCAAGGGCGAGTGCAACCTCGGCCAGCACGAGATCGCCTTCCGCTACGACGACGCGCTGACCACCTGCGACCAGCACAGCATCTACAAGACCGGCGCCAAGGAGATCGCCGCCCAGGAGGGCACGGCGCTGACCTTCATGGCCAAGTACGACGAGCGCGAGGGCAACTCCTGCCACATCCACCTGTCCGTGCGCGACGCCGACGGCGCCCCCGTCTTCGCCGCCCCCGGCGGTCCTGACGACGGGGACGCCCCGTACGGCATGTCCGAGACCATGCGGCACTTCGTCGCGGGGCAGCTCGCCTGCCTGCCGGAACTGACGCTCCTCTACGCCCCGAACATCAACTCCTACAAGCGCTTCCGCCCCGGCTCCTTCGCCCCCACCGCCGTCGCCTGGGGCCCCGACAACCGCACCTGCGCCATCCGCGTCGTCGGCCACGGCGGCTCGCTGCGGCTGGAGAATCGGCTGCCGGGCGGCGACGTCAACCCGTACCTCGCCGTCGCCGGGATGATCGCCGCCGGGTTGCACGGCGTCGAGCGGAAGCTCGAACTCCCCGAAGCCTGCACCGGCAACGCCTACACCGGCGACGCCGCGCACGTCCCCGCCACCCTCCGGGACGCCGCCGAGCTGTGGAGCGGCAGCACGCTGGCCCGGGAGGCGTTCGGCGAGGACGTCGTACGCCACTACCGCAACATGGCGCGGGTCGAGCAGGAGGCGTACGACACCGCCGTCACCGACTGGGAACGCTTCCGGTCCTTCGAGCGCATGTGAGGTCGACACCCTTGGCAGCATCGGCACCCGCAGCGCCGGCACCCCCCGCCGCGCCGCACGAGCACACCGTCGTCAACCCCGCCACCGAGGAGGCCGTCGCCACCGTCCCGGCCGCGGGCCCCAAGGAGGTCGCCGCCGCCGTCGCCCGCGCCGCCGGGGCCCAGCGGGGCTGGGCCGCCCTCGCCCCCGGCGACCGCGCCCGGCTGCTGCGCCGCTTCGCCGCCGAGGTCGACGCCCGGATCGAGGAACTGGCCCGGCTGGAGGTCACCGAGGCCGGGCACCCGGTGGCCGCCGCCCGCTGGGAGGCGGGCAACGTACGCGACCTCCTCGACTACGCCGCCGGGGGAGTGGAACGCCTCACCGGCAGCCAGATCCCGGTGGCCGGCGGACTCAACGTCACCTTCGCCGAGCCGCTCGGCGTCGTCGGGGTCATCGCCCCGTGGAACTTCCCCATGCCGATCGCCGCCTGGGGCACCGCCCCCGCGCTCGCCGCCGGCAACGCCGTCGTCCTCAAACCGGCCGAGGCCACCCCGCTGACCGCGCTGCGGCTCGCCGAGCTGGCGCTCGAAGCGGGCCTGCCGGAGGGGCTGTTCCAGGTCGTGCCGGGCGCGGGACCGGTCGCCGGCGCCGCCCTCGTCGACCACCCGGACGTGGCGAAGGTCGTGTTCACCGGCTCCACCGCCGTCGGCAAGCGGATCGCGGCGCGCTGCGCGGAGCAGGTCAAGCGCGTCACGCTCGAACTCGGCGGCAAGAGCCCGAACATCGTCTTCGCCGACGCCGACCTGGAGCGCGCCGCGGCCGCCGCCCCCGCCTCGTTCCTCGACAACACCGGCCAGGACTGCTGCGCCCGCAGCCGCATCCTCGTCCAGCGCAGCGTGTACGACCGCTTCCTCGCCCTGCTGGAGCCCGCCGTCCTCGCCTTCACCGCCGGCGACCCGGCCGACTCCGGTACCCGGATGGGCCCGCTGATCTCCGCCGCCCACCGCGAGCGGGTCCGCGGCCACGTCCCCGAGTCCCGCCCCGCCGCCATCCGCGGCACCGTCCCGGAAGGCCCCGGGTACTGGTACCCGGCCACCGTCCTCACCGACGCGCCGCCCGACGACCCGGTCAGCCGCGAGGAGGTCTTCGGCCCCGTCGCCGTCGTCCACCCCTTCGACGACGAGGCCGACGCCGTACGCCTCGCCAACGCCGGACCGTACGGTCTGTCCGGCTCGCTGTGGACCCGCGACACCGCCCGCGCCGTCCGCGTCTCGCGCGCCGTCGCCGCCGGGAACCTCTCGGTCAACTCGCACAGCAGCGTGCGCTACTGGACCCCCTTCGGCGGCTTCAAGCAGTCCGGCCTCGGCCGCGAGCTGGGCCCGGACGCGCTCGCGTCGTTCACCGAGACCAAGAACGTCTTCATCAGCACCGAGGAGTGAGCACGTTGACCGACCAGACCCCCGTCTGCCGCCGGCTGCCCGGCCGCACCGCCGTCGTCACCGGAGCCGGCAGCGGCATCGGCCTGGCCACCGCGCGCAGGCTCGCGGCGGAGGGCGCGCACGTCGTCTGCGCCGACGTCGACGAGACCGCGGGCAAGGCGGCGGCCGAGGCCACCGGCGGGCTCTTCGTACGCACCGACGTCACCGTCCAGGAGGACGTCGAGGCGCTGTTCAAGGCCGCGTACGACACGTACGGCTCGGTCGACGTCGCGTTCAACAACGCGGGCATCTCGCCGCCCGAGGACGACTCCATCCTCCTCACCGACATCGACGCGTGGCGCCGGGTGCAGGAGGTGAACCTGACCTCCGTCTACCTGTGCTGCAAGGCCGCCATCCCCTACATGCAGCGGCAGCGCCGCGGCTCGATCGTCAACACCGCCTCGTTCGTGGCCGTCATGGGCGCCGCCACCTCCCAGATCAGCTACACCGCCTCCAAGGGCGGGGTGCTGGCCATGTCCCGCGAGCTGGGCGTGCAGTTCGCCCGCGAGGGCATCCGGGTCAACGCGCTGTGCCCGGGGCCGGTGAACACCCCGCTGCTCCAGGAGCTGTTCGCCAAGGACCCGGAGCGCGCGGCGCGGCGGCTGGTGCACATCCCGGCGGGCCGCTTCGCGGAGGCGGAGGAGATCGCCGCCGCGGTGGCGTTCCTGGCGAGCGACGACGCGTCCTTCGTCAACGCCGCGGAGTTCCTGGTCGACGGCGGCATCGCGGGCGCATACGTCACGCCGCTGTAGCCGTGCTCCGCGCGGGCGGTCCGCTCCGGCGGTCCTTCCGGGCGGTCCCGCCTAGAGGAACGTGCGGCCCTCGCCGCGGTACGTCGGGACCGTCTCCGTGACGCGCTCGCCCTCGATCAGGTGCAGCGCGTCGAACCGCTCGCACAGCTCGCCCGCCTTGGCGTGCCGGAACCACACCCGGTCGCCGACCAGCAGGTCGTCGGCGGGCGGGCCGAGCAGCGGGGTCTGCACCTCGCCCGCGCCCTCCTGCTTGTCGTAGCGCAGGCCCTGCGGCAGGTACGGCACGGGCGGCCGGTCCGGGCCGGCGGGCCCGGAGGCGGGGTAGCCGCCGCCGAGGACGGTGACGACGCCGACGCCGGGGCGGCGGACGACGGGCAGCGCGAAGACGGCGGCGGGGCGGCCGGTGAACGCGGTGTAGTTGTCGAACAGCCGCGGCTGGTAGAGCCCCGAGCCGGCGGCGATCTCGGTGACCGCGTCCTCGGCGGCGGTGTGCTGCACGCTGCCCGTACCGCCGCCGTTGACGAACTCCAGGTCCGCCAGCCGCCGCACCGCCGCCACCGCCTCCGCCCGGCGCTCGGCGAGCTGCCGCCTGGCCACCGCCTGCATCAGCCGTATCCCGCGCGACGTGAGCGGCCACCCGGGGATGTCGTCCCCGACGCCGGCCACGTGCCCCTCGTACGCCATCAGCCCCACCAGCCGGAAGCCCGGCCGCCGCACCACCTCGCGGGCCACCGCCGCCAGCGCCGCCGCGTCGGACAGCGGGGAGCGGCGGGCGCCGACGCGCAGCCGGCCGCCCAGCAGCCGCAGCGAGGTGTCCAGCTCCAGGCAGACGCGCACCTCCTCGCGCCCGCGCCCCCGGGCCGCGTCGACGAGGTCCAACTGCGCCGGGTCGTCCACCATCACCGTCACCGCGGCGGCGAGCTTCGGGTCGCCGGTCAGCTCGGCGAAGCCGGCGCGGTCCGCGGACGGGTACGCCAGCAGCACGTCCGCGAAGCCGGAGCGCGCCAGCCACAGCGACTCGGCGAGCGTGAAGGACATGATCCCGGCGAACCCCGGCGCGGCGAGCACCCGCTCCAGCAGCGCCCGGCAGCGCACCGACTTGCTCGCCACCCGCACCGGCTTGCCGGCGGCCCTGCGCACCAGATCCGCGGCGTTGGCGTCGAACGCTTCGGTGTCGACGGCGGCGAAGGGGGCGTCGAGGTGGGCGGTGGCGCGGTCGTAGCGGGCGCGCAGGGCCGCGTGGTCCGGGACGGGGGCGGTGTGGGCCGGCATGGGGGAAGCCTGCCACCGCGTGCCCGGGAGGCGGTAGTGGGTACGGACAGGATGAGGCGCTCGGGCGGCGCACCGTCCGTCGCGGGAGCCCAGTAGAGTGTCGCGAGCGCCTGTCCGGCAGGCCATCGGGGGGCTACTCACAGGAGGGGAGTGAGGGGGCTGTTGAGCACTGACGCAGAGCAGACTCCCGCGGCCCCGCCGTCGCCGGATTCCCCGCCCGCGGCGAGGCCGCGCGAGAGCGCGAAGCCGGAGAGCGCGGAGCCCGTACGGCCCGTACGGCCGCGGCCGGGCGCGGAGCCGCAGCGACCGGTCGGCCCCGCGGGCGGTTCCGGCACCGCGGCACGGGCCGCAGGGCCCGCGCCGACCGGCGGTCCCGTGCGGCCGAAGCGCCCGCGGGCGGCCGAACCCCCGCCACCCGCCGCCGAGTCCGCCGGCACCGCCACGTCCGGCGGCACCGTGCCCCCAGCCGGGTCCGGGTCCGCCGGGGCCACGCCGCCGCGGCTCCCGCCGCGGCCGTACGCCCCGCCCGTGCCCGCCGTCCCTCCCAAGCCCGTAGGCGCCCCGCTGCACATGGCATCCGTGCTCCCCTCCGACATCCCCCGTCCCGAGCCGGAGCCGCCCGCGGAACGGCGCAGCATCGCGCGCACCGTGGCCGCCGCCGTCGCGCTCGTCACCGGCGTCGGCCTCGTCGTGGGCGCCGCCACCGGCAGCCTGCTCAGCGACGGGCCGAGCGCGCAGGCCACGCCCGGGGCGTACGAGGTGGCCCGCGGCCTCTGGCACGCCACCCCCGTCGACACCCTCTTCCCGCCCCGGCTCGAAGGCGACGGCGCGGGCCCCGGCGGCGCCGACCGCGTCTGGGTACGCGTCGCCGTCGCCCCGCCCGCGGACTGCAAGGAGGGCCTCGACGCGGCGCTGGCACGGGAGTTGCGCCGCGTCGGCTGCGAGAAGCTGCTGCGCGCCACGTACACCGACGCCACCCGCAGCAGCGTCACCACCGTCGGCATGGTCTTCACCGCGGCGGGCGCCGCGAAGATGGGCCGGTTCGAGGACCGCTTCGACGAGCGGGAGCTGGCCGCGCGGGCGGACATGCTGCCGCGCGCGTACGGCACGGAGACGGGACCTGCCGCCGGCTTCGGCGCCGAGCAGCGCGCGACCTGGACCATGCGCGTGCTCTCCGACGCCCCCGTCGTCCTCTACGCCGTCACCGGCTTCGCCGACGGCCGCGCCGTGACGGAACCGCAGCCCGCCAACGAGGCCGTCCACCCCGACGCCACCACCGCGCCCGCCCAGGCGGGACTCGGCCACGACGCCGAGGGCATCGCCGACCGGGTCGAGCGCGGACTGCGCAAGACCTCCGCCAAGGCCACGGAGTCCCCGCGGTGACCCGCCCGTTCCGCGTCCACCGCCGCGCCGCCGCGCTCCTCGCCGCGCTGGCCGCCGCCGCCCTGCTCGGCGCCACCGCCGCCCCCGCGCACGCGGACGGCCTCCAGGAGCTGCAGTGGGGCCTGGACGACGTCCGCGCCCCCGAGGCGTGGAACACCACCCGCGGCGAGGGCGTCACCGTCGCCGTACTCGACACCGGCGTCGACGCCGGCCACCCCGACCTCACCGGACAGGTGCTGGACGGCAAGGACTTCGTCGGCTTCGGCGCCCGCCGCGGCGACGACTCCTGGGCCCGGCACGGCACCGCCATGGCCGGCATCATCGCCGCGCACGGCCACGGCCCCGGCGCCGCGGAAGGCGTCACGGGCGTCGCGCCGGACGCGAAGATCCTGCCGGTACGGGTCATCCTGGAGGACGGCGACGCGCAGCGCGGCAAGGCCCGCGAGACCCGCGGCAGCGCGCTCGCCGACGGCATCCGCTGGGCCGTCGACAACGGCGCCGACGTCATCAACCTCTCCCTCGGCGACGACAGCAAGTCCGCCCACCCCGAGCCCGGCGAGGACGCCGCCGTGCAGTACGCGCTGCGCAAGGGCGTGACCGTGGTGTCGTCCGCGGGCAACAGCGGGGAGAAGGGGGACCGCATCTCGTACCCCGCGGCCTACCCCGGCGTCATCGCCGTCACCGCCGTCGACCGGACGGGGGCCCGCGCCGACTTCTCCACCCGGCACTGGTACGCCACCGTCGCCGCCCCCGGCGTCGACGTCGCCATCGCCGACCCCGACCGCACCTACTACGAGGGCTGGGGCACCAGCGCCGCCGCCGCTTTCGTCTCCGGCGTCACCGCCCTGGTCCGCGCCGCCAACCCGGACCTCACCCCCTGGCAGATCCGCGACCTGCTGCGGGAGACCGCGCAGGACCCGCCGGAAGGCGGCCGCGACGACGAGCTGGGCGCCGGCCGGGTCGATGCGGCGGCGGCGGTCGCCGCGGCCCGGGAGCTGAAGGCCGCGCCGCAGGAGCCGAAGTCGGCCGCGTACGACGAGAAGCGCTTCGGCTCGGCGCCCGCGCTCGTCGCCACCGAGGACGACGGGCCCAACGGCCTGGCGCTCGCCGCGGGCGTCATAGGCGTGGGGCTGATCGCGGGCGCGTGGTTCCTGTGGCGCGGTCCGCGGTCGCGTGCGGCCGGCGTCTGGCGCGGCCCCGAGCCCCCGCCCTTCGCGCCGCCGCCGGCCGGGCCGTCGCGGTCGGCGCCCCCGCCCGGCGCCGCAGGACCGCGCCCGCGGGGCGACGACGGGCGACCGCTAGGCTCGTCGGGTGTCGCTGAAGAACATCCCTGACCCCGGCTTCGCCGCCGACGACGGCTCGGCGGACCCCGGCCTCGCGGCCGCCCTCACCGCGTACGCGGAGGCCCCCGACGACCCCGCGGCCGGGGTCCGGGTGCTCGCGGCCCTCGCCGGCACGCGGGTGCTGGTCCCCGTCGTCGCGCTCCTCGGCGAAGCGGAGGAAGGCCCGGACAGGCTGCGCCGCGACAAGACCAGCGATATGGCGGTGCCCACCCTCGAAGTCCCCGGCGGCCGGCGCGCCCTGCCCGCCTTCACCTCCACCGCCGCCCTCGCCCGGTGGGACCCCGCCGCCCGCCCCGTGGCCGTGGCGCTGCCGCAGGCCGTACAGGCCGCCGTCGCCGAGCGCGCCGACACCGTCGTCCTGGACGTCGCGGGCCCCGTGCCGTACGAGCTGACCGGGCCGGCCCTGCTCGCCGCCGCCGAGGGCCGCGGCAGCACCGACCCGCTGGCCGACCCCGGCGTCGTCGCGGCCGTGACCGCCGTGGTCTCCGGAGTCGCCGGGATACGTGCCGCGTCCCTGGCCCGCGCCGGCGAGGCGGACGGCACCCTGGCCCTCGTCCCCGCCGCCGGCACCGCCCCCGCCGCCGTCGCCCGTGCCGTCGCCGAGGCGCTGGCCGCCGACGCCACCCTGCGGGCCCGGCTGGTCCGCGGTCTGGACCTGGCGCTGCTGCCGCCGGACACCCCGCTCCCCGGCGCACCGCTGCCGCTGCGGCCCGGGGCCGGGTAGCGCCCGTACCCGGCCCCGGGCCGCGGCCCCGGCGCTGGTTAGGGTGGCCTCCGGTCCCGTACGAGGAAGTGAGCCCCCATGAGCGACACCGGCCCCGGCGCCGACGCAGGACCCGACTTCGACGCGCTGACCCGCGACATCGCCGAGGTCCCCGCCGTGGAGGTGATCACGACGGTGGCGGTGCACCTGATGAGCGCCGCCGCGGTCAAGCTCGGGCTCGCCGAGGACGGCGCCGCGCACAAGGACCTCGACGAGGCCCGCAAGCTGATCACCGCACTGGCCGGGCTGGTCACCGCGGGTGCCGCGGAGGTCGGCTCGTACCACGCGGCACCGCTGCGCGACGGGCTGAAGTCGCTCCAGCTCGCCTTCCGCGAGGCGTCCGAGCACCCGGACGAGCCGGGCCAGGGTCCCGGCGAGGCGTACACGGGCCCCGTCTTCAGCTGACCCCCGCCGTGGGCGCGGCACGGATGTGCGGGGTCTCTCCGCGCACTGGTATGCTGGACAGCGACCGGCCGGACGCGCCATGCAGGAAAGAGGAGCGACCGGCCCGCAAGTGGAGGCTCCGATCTCCCACCTTCCGGCCCCCGGTCGGCGGGTCACCGGTCCCAAGCGCCCCGCGGCTGGCTCTGCGGTGGTGCTCCCCGGCAGGAGCCGCATTTGCGTCCCGTCCGGGGATTTTTTCGTGCCCGCGTCGGATGGTCGGCAGACAGAACGTGACGCGGTTGCCCGCCAGGCAGTCGCGTGGTGGAAATGAGGAGGCCACATCAGCGCCGAGCCCCGCATCAACGACCGGATTCGCGTCCCCGAGGTGCGACTTGTCGGCCCCAGCGGCGAGCAGGTGGGCATCGTCCCGCTCGCCAAGGCTCTGGAGCTTGCCCAGGAGTACGACCTCGACCTGGTCGAGGTGGCGGCCAACGCCCGTCCTCCGGTGTGCAAGCTGATGGACTACGGGAAGTTCAAGTACGAGTCGGCCATGAAGGCCCGTGAGGCGCGCAAGAACCAGGCGCACACGGTCATCAAGGAGATGAAGCTCCGGCCGAAGATCGACCCGCACGACTACGACACCAAGAAGGGTCACGTCGAGCGGTTTCTCAAGCAGGGTGACAAGGTCAAGATCACGATCATGTTCCGCGGTCGTGAGCAGTCCCGTCCCGAGTTGGGCCGGCGGCTGCTGCAGCGGCTCGCGGAGGACGTGCAGGAGCTGGGCTTCGTGGAGTCCAACCCCAAGCAGGACGGCCGCAACATGATCATGGTCCTCGGTCCGCACAAGAAGAAGACCGAGGCGATGGCCGAAGCCCGGGAGGCCCAAGCCGCCCGCAAGGCGGAGCGCAGGGGCGACGACAACGCTCCGGCGGAGCGCGCCGAGGCCTGATCGCGGACCCGGCCCCGGGTCCGGAGACGTACGAAGTCAGTCTGACGCTTCCGCATGCCCTTTTACGGGGGTGGTGGGAGGCGCCGAAGACGAGGAGTGAACGGCGAGATGCCGAAGAACAAGACCCACAGTGGTTCCAAGAAGCGCTTCCGCGTGACCGGCTCCGGCAAGGTGCTGCGTCAGCGTGCCAACCGGCGCCACTACCTGGAGCACAAGCCGTCGACTCTGACCCGGCGCCTCGCCGGCACGGTCGAGCTGTCCAAGGCCGACGCCAAGAAGGTCAAGAAGCTTCTCGGCAGGTGAGTCGCCGCCCTGCACCGGCAGGGCGCAGGACTCAAGAGACCGGGACCCAGCCGTTCCGGGTCGCGCAGCCGACGCGACCCAGCCCCAAGGAGTGAACAAGTGGCACGCGTCAAGCGGGCAATCAACGCCCAGAAGAAGCGCCGGGCGATCCTCGAGCAGGCCAGTGGTTACCGCGGCCAGCGCTCCCGCCTCTACCGCAAGGCGAAGGAGCAGGTCACCCACTCCCTCGTCTACAACTACAACGACCGCAAGAAGCGCAAGGGCGACTTCCGGCAGCTCTGGATCCAGCGGATCAACGCCGCTGCCCGCGCCAACGGCATCACCTACAACCGCTTCATCCAGGGCCTGAAGGCCGCGGGCGTCGAGGTGGACCGCAAGATGCTGGCCGAGCTGGCCGTGAACGACGCGGGCGCGTTCGCCGTGCTCGTCGAGGTGGCGCAGAAGGCGCTGCCCAGCGACGTCAACGCGCCGAAGTCCGCCGCCTGAGCCACCGCGCTCGCACGGTACGTACCAAGGACCCGCAGGCCCCGCCGGCCTGCGGGTTCTGTCTTCGGCGCGGGTCGTCCCGCCGCCCGCGCCCCGCACCCGCTGTACGAAAGGTCTCCCCGCCGCCCATGGGCATCCCCGAGCCGATCTCGCCGCGCTCCGCCCGCGTCACCGCCGCCCGCAAGCTGCTCAGGCGCGCGGGGCGGGCCAAGGAGCGCAGGTTCCTCGCCGAGGGGCCGCAGGCCGTGCGGGAGGCGGTGGCGTACGGGGCCGGAGCGGCCGGCGGCGCCGGTCCCGTGCTGGCCGAGCTCTTCGTCACCGCGGAAGCCGCGGAGCGGCACGCGGAGATCGTCGGGGCGGCCCGGAGCACGGGGGTACGGGTGCACACCGCCGCCGAGGACGTCGTCGCCGGGCTCTCGCAGACCGTGACCCCGCAGGGTCTCGTGGGCGTCTGCCGGTTCCTCGACGTGCCCCTCGCCGACGTCGTCGCCGCCCGCCCCCGGCTCGTGGCCGTCCTGGCGCACGTCCGCGACCCCGGCAACGCCGGCACCGTGCTGCGCTGCGCCGACGCGGCGGGGGCCGACGCCGTGGTGCTGACCGACGCCTCCGTGGACGCGTACAACCCCAAGGCCGTACGGGCCTCCGCCGGCAGCCTCTTCCACCTGCCCGTCGTCACCGGCGTGCCCGCCGAGCGTGCCGCCGCCGAGCTGCGCGCCGCCGGCGTGCGGCTGCTGGCCGCGGACGGTGCGGGGGAGCGGGACCTCGACGACGAGCTGGACGACGGCGGCCTCGCCGCCCCCACCGGCTGGATCTTCGGCAACGAGGCGTGGGGGCTGCCCGCGGAGACCAGGGCGCTCGCCGACGCCGTCGTGCGGGTGCCGATCCACGGCCGCGCCGAGAGCCTGAACCTCGCCACCGCCGCCGCCGTCTGCCTCTACGCCTCGGCCCGGGCGCACCGCCCGATCGGCGGGTGCCGTGCCGTCAGCTCCGCCCGGTAAGGTGACCGCTCTAGGTCCGCGAGTCGACCGTACGGGCAGGCCAACGCCCGGTCCGCGGGAGGGGGTTCATGGGGTGGAGAGTGCAGATGACGGGCCCGGGGTGAAGGACCTCGGCTGTGCGCCCGACGATCTGCCGGACGGCCTCGTCGTGGCCGACGAGCACGGCGTCGTGGTGCGCTTCAACGCCGCCGCCGCGCGGATCACCGCCCTGGAGCCGGCCGCCGTCCTCGGCCGCCCGCTGGCCGAGGCGCTGCCCCTGGAGGATCTGAAGGGCCGCCGCTGGTGGCGGCTGACGGACCCGTACGGCGGCCTGGCCATCCGCACCGGGCACCCGGAGCGCAACCTGCTGCTGCCCGGCAACCGCGAGGTGCTGGTCGCCGCCCGGTACGTGCGCGACGGGCGCACGGGCCCGGTGCGCAAGCTCGTCGTCACCCTGCGCGGCACGGAGGCCCGGCGGCGCAGCGAGCGCAGCCACGCGGAGCTGATCGCCACCGTCGCGCACGAGCTGCGCTCGCCGCTGACCTCTGTGAAGGGCTTCACCGCCACGCTGCTGGCGAAGTGGGAGCGGTTCACCGACGACCAGAAGCGGCTGATGCTGGAGACGGTGCACGCCGACGCCAACCGCGTCACCCGGCTCATCGCCGAGCTGCTGGACATCTCCCGGATCGACTCCGGCCGGCTGGAGGTGCGCAAGCAGCGCGTCGACGTGGTTGCCGCGGTGCACCGGCACGTGGAGGCGCAGACCACCGCGGGCCAGGACCCGGCGCGGTTCCGCACGCTGGTGCCGGGGGAGCTGCCCGAGCTGTGGGCCGACCCGGACAAGGTCGACCAGGTGCTGGGCAACCTGCTGGAAAATGCCGTGCGCCACGGCGAGGGACTTGTCACCATCGAGGTGGCACCCGCCACTCTCACCCACGGCAGGGAAGGCACCCAGGTCACCGTGAGCGACGAAGGCCCCGGCATCCCGGAGGAGTCGATGAGCCGCGTCTTCACCCGCTTCTGGCGGGGCAGCAAGCGCGGCGGCACGGGCCTGGGGCTGTACATCGTCAAGGGCATCGTGGAGGCCCACGGCGGGATCATCACGGTCGGCCGCGCCCCCGGCGGCGGCGCCCGCTTCCGATTTACCCTGCCCGTCGGCGCCCCGGCCCACCTCGCCTGAGCAGCGGCCGCCCGCCCACGGGCCACACCCACGGGCTTCACCCACGTCCACGCGCCCGTAGACTCGACCCCCGGCCCCTCGGCGACCTCGCTCGCCGACACCGCCGCGGCCGCCGGGTCGGGGCGCAGCCAGCCAATCGGAAGTACGGGAAGAGATGTCGGCACCGAACAAGTCGTACGACCCTGTCGAGGTCGAGGCACTGAAACCGGAAGAGATCGACCGGGTGCGCGACGAGGCGCTGGCCGCCATCGCCGCGGCCGGCGACCTCGCAGAGCTCCGCGAGGTGAAGATCGCCCACGCCGGCGACCGCTCCCCGCTGGCGCTGGCCAACCGCGAGATCGGCGCCCTGCCGCCGCACGCCAAGGCGGACGCGGGCAAGCGCGTGGGCCGGGCCCGCGGCGAGGTGGGCCAGGCGCTCAAGCGGCGGCAGGAGGAGCTGGAGGCGGAGCGCGACGCCCGGGTGCTCGTCGAGGAGGCGGTGGACGTCACGCTGCCGTACGACCGCTCGCCCGCCGGCGCCCGCCATCCGCTGACCACGCTCTCCGAGCGCATCGAGGACATCTTCACGGCGATGAGCTGGGAGGTGGCCGAGGGCCCCGAGGTCGAGGCGGAGTGGTTCAACTTCGACGCCCTCAACATCGCGCCCGACCACCCCGCGCGCAGCGAGCAGGACACCTTCTTCGTACGCGGCCCGCAGGGCGACGGCGCGGGGGAGCGGCAGGGCGACGACGAGTCCGGCGTCGTGCTGCGTACCCACACCTCGCCCGTGCAGATCCGCACCATGCTCGACCGCGAGCCGCCGGTCTACGTGATCTGCCCCGGCCGCGTCTACCGCACCGACGAGCTGGACGCCACCCACACCCCCGTCTTCATGCAGGTCGAAGGGCTGGCCGTGGACGAGGGCCTGACGATGGCCGACCTCAAGGGCACCCTCGACCACATGGTCTCCTCGCTCTTCGGCGAGGGCATGCGGACCCGGCTGCGCCCGGACCACTTCCCCTTCACCGAGCCGTCCGCCGAGATGGACATGGTCTGCTTCGTCTGCCGCGGCGAGTCCGTCGGCAACCCGGACCGGCCCTGCCGCACCTGCGGCTCCGAGGGCTGGATCGAGCTGGGCGGCTGCGGCATGGTCAACCCGAAGGTGCTGGTCGCCTGCGGCATCGACCCGGAGCGCTACAGCGGGTTCGCGTTCGGGTTCGGGATCGAGCGGATGCTGATGTTCCGCCACAACGTCGAGGACATGCGAGACATGGTCGAGGGTGACGTGCGCTTCACCAGGCCGTTCGGGATGGAGATCTGATGCGAGTCCCGCTTTCGTGGCTGCGGGAGTACGTCGACCTGCCGGCCGGCGAGACCGGCCGTGCCGTCCAGGCCCGGCTGATCAGCGCCGGCCTGGAGGTCGAGACCGTCGAGCGGCTCGGCGCGGGCCTGACGGGCCCGCTGGTCGTCGGCCGGGTGCTGGCGATCGAGGAGCTGACGGAGTTCAAGAAGCCGATCCGCTACTGCCAGGTCGACGTCGGCCAGGCTGGGGGTACCGGCGAGCCGCAGAACATCATCTGCGGCGCGAGCAACTTCGCCGTCGGCGACAAGGTGGTCGTCATCCTGCCCGGCGGCGAGCTGCCCGGCGGCTTCAAGATCGGCGCCCGCAAGACGTACGGCAAGGTCTCCGAGGGCATGATCTGCTCGGTGCGCGAGCTGGGCATCGGCGACGACCACGACGGCATCCTCGTGCTGCCGCCGGAGTACGAGCCGGGCACCGACGCGATCGAGCTGCTGGAGCTGAACGACGAGGTCCTGGACATCGCCGTCAACCCCGACCGCGGCTACGCGCTGTCCCTGCGCGGCGTCGCCCGCGAGACCGCCATCGCCTACGGCCTGCCGCTGCGCGACCCGGCGCTGCTCGACGTGCCCCCGCCGAACGACTACGGCTACCCGGTCAAGGTCGACGACCTGCGCGGCTGCGACCGGTTCACCGCCCGCGTCGTCACCGGCGTCGACCCTGAGGCCCGCTCGCCGATCTGGCTCCAGCGCCGGCTGCAGAAGGCCGGCATGCGCCCGATCTCGCTCGCCGTGGACGTCACCAACTACGTGATGCTGGAGATCGGCCAGCCGCTGCACGCCTACGACCGCGACCGGCTCGACGGCCCCCTCGGCGTCCGCCGCGCGGCCCCGGGCGAGAAGCTCACCACCCTCGACGGCGTCGAGCGCACCCTCGATCCCGGGGACCTGCTGATCACCGACAACCGCGGCCCGATCGGGCTGGCCGGGGTGATGGGCGGCGCCGACACCGAGATCGCCGAGGCCGGGGTACGCGACCACCTGCTCGGCGCCGTGGCGGGCACCACCGACATCGTGATCGAGGCCGCGCACTTCGACCCCGTCTCCATCGCCCGCACCTCGCGCCGCCACCGCCTCACCTCCGAGGCGTCGCGCCGCTTCGAGCGCGGCGTCGACCCGGAGGCGGGACCGGCCGCGGCGCAGCGCACCGTGGACCTGCTGGTGCTGCTCGCCGGCGGCTCCGCCGAGGCCGGCGTGACCGGGGTCACCGCGCCCCGGGGGCCGCGTACGGTGCGGATGAAGGCCGACCACCCGGACCTGGTGGCGGGCGTGACGTACGGGCGCGACACCGTGGTGCGCCGGCTCCAGGAGGTCGGCTGCGACGTCTACGGCGCCGACGAGCTGACCGTCACCGTGCCGTCCTGGCGCCCCGACCTGGGCTCGCCGAACGACCTCGCCGAGGAGGTCATCCGGCTCGAGGGCTACGAGAACCTGCCTTCGACGCTGCCCCGGCCGCCCGCGGGCCGCGGTCTGACCGGCCGGCAGCGGCTGCACCGCAGGGTCGGCCGGGTGCTGGCCGGCGCCGGCTACGTCGAGGTGCTGAACTACCCGTTCGTGGGCGAGGCGGCGCTCGACGCCCTCGGCCTGGAGCCGGACGACGCCCGCCGCCGTACGGTCACCCTCGTCAACCCGCTGAGCGACGAGGAGCCGGCGCTGCGCACCACGCTGCTGCCGGGGCTGCTCGCCGCCCTGCGCCGCAACCACGGCCGCGGGGCCGCGGACCTGGCGCTCTTCGAGACCGGCCTGGTCTTCCGGCCCTCCGGCTATGAGACCGCGCCGGTGCGGCTGCCCGTCGACCGGCGGCCCACGGACGAGGAGATCGCCCGGCTCGACACCGCCCTGCCCAAGCAGCCGCGCCGCGCCGCCGTCGTCCTCGCCGGCGCCCGCGAGCGTGCCGGCTGGTGGGGCCGGGGCCGCCCGGCGGACTGGGCGGACGCGGTGGAGGCGGCCCGTACCGTGGCCCGCGAGGCGGGCGTGGAGCTGGCGGCGGAGTCCGACCGGCACGCGCCGTGGCACCCCGGCAGGTGCGCCGCGCTCTTCGCGGTCGTGGACGGCGAGCGGCGGGTCGTCGGCCACGCGGGCGAGCTGCACCCGCGGGTGGTCAAGGCGATGCAGTTGCCGGAGCGCACCTGCGCGATGGAGGTCTCGCTCGACCTGCTGGAGATCGCCGGCGGCGGCCCGCTCCAGGCGCCGCGGATCTCCACGTACCCGGTGGCGACGCAGGACGTGGCGTTGGTCGTGGCCGCGGACGTGCCGGCGGCGAAGGTCGCCGCCGCGCTGCGCGCGGGGGCGGGGGAGCTACTGGAGTCGGTGCGGCTGTTCGACGTCTTCACCGGCGAGCAGGTGGGCGAGGGCCGCAAGTCGCTCGCCTACGCGCTGCGGTTCCGCGCCCCCGACCGCACGCTGACCGCCGAGGAGGCGGGTGCCGCCCGCGACGCCGCGGTGGCCAGGGCCGCGGCGGAGACGGGCGCGGTGCTGCGCGGGGCGTGAGCCCGCACGATGGTACGGGGCCGGCCGCGGGCCCGGGCCCCGTACCGTGCCGGCCGGGACGCCTCAGTACGTGTAGAACCCGGCGCCCGACTTCCGGCCCAGCCTCCCGGCCTCGACCATCCGCGCCAGCAGCGGCGGCGTCGCGTACGACGGCTCCTTGTACTCGGCGTACATCGAGTCGGCCACCGAGGCGACGATGTCGAGGCCGATGAGGTCCGAGAGCTTCAGCGGGCCCATCGGGTGGGCGCAGCCCAGCTCCATCCCGTTGTCGATGTCCTCGCGCGTGGCGATGCCGGACTCGAACATCCGGACCGCGGAGAGCAGATACGGGATCAGGAGCGCGTTGACGACGAACCCGGAGCGGTCCTGGGCCCGGATGGCGTGCTTGCCGAGCACGTCGCGGGCCAGCGCCTCGGTGCGCTTGAGCGTGTCGTCGCTGGTCGTCAGCGCCGGGATCAGCTCGATGAGGCGCTGCACGGGCGCGGGGTTGAAGAAGTGCATCCCGATGACCTGCTCCGGTCGCGTGGTGGCGACGGCGAGCTTGACCAGCGGGATGGAGGAGGTGTTGGAGGCGAGGATCGCGTCCTGGCGGGCGACGACCTGATCAAGGACCTGGAAGATTTCGGTCTTGACCTGTTCGTTTTCCACCACCGCCTCGATCACGAGATCGCTCTCCGCAAGCTCTCCGAGATCGGTCGTGAAGCTCAGCGCGCCCAGCGCCGCGTCCCGTTCCTCCTTGCTGATCTTGCCGCGGTCGGCCGCCTTGGCGAGGGAGCTGATGACGCGGGTACGGCCCAGTTCGAGGGCATCGCCGGTGGTCTCGGCGACGACGACCTGAAGGCCGGAGCGGGCACACACCTCGGCGATGCCCGAGCCCATCTGGCCGGATCCGACCACTCCGACGCGTTCGATGTCGGTCAATGTCTCTCCTCGTCCCTCGTCCTGCCGTGTGGGCAACCCTTTCGGACCCCTGACGTTACCCGCGTAGCGCATGGCTCTTGTCCCCGGGTGAGGCAGGGCGCGAGGATGTGCCGCAACTGACGAGTGGTTCAGACCACTTGGCGCAGTCGGATTCTTGTTCTCGGCGATTCGGAGGATCCAGATGGGGAGCAGCACTCCCGGCAGACCGCACCACCTCAGCCGGCGCCGGTTCGGCGCCGCGGCGGTGGGCGCCCTGTCCGCGGTGACCGTGGCGGGCGACGCGATCGCGTCCCCGGCGGGCGCCGCGGGACGCGCCCACGGCCGACCGGCCGGGCAGATGCGCGGCTCGTGGGTGGCGACGGTGGCGAACATCGACTGGCCGGACCAGCAGGGCCTGAGCGCGGCGGAGCAGCAGCGACAGTTGCTGGCCCGGCTCGACGAGGCGGCGGACCGGCGGATGAACACCGTCGTCTTCCAGGCCCGGCCGACAGCGGACGCGATGTGGCCGTCGCCGTACGAGCCGTGGTCGGAGTGGCTCTCCGGGACCCAGGGCGCCGACCCGGGCTGGGACCCGCTCGGCTTCGCGGTCCGCGAGGCCCACCGGCGCGGTCTCGAACTGCACGCCTGGTTCAACCCCTACCGGGTGCGCAACGACGCGCTCGCGGAGAAGCTGGTGCCCGACCACCCGGCGAACCGGCACCCCGAGTGGGTCGTCCCGTACGGCGGCAAGATCTACTACGACCCGGGGGTGCCGGAGGTCCGCCGCTTCGTCCAGCGCTGCATCCTCGATGCCGTCCGGCGCTACGACATCGACGCCGTGCACTTCGACGACTACTTCTACCCGTACCCGGTCGCGGGCCAGGAGTTCGCCGACGAGGAGACGTACCGGAGGTACGGCGGCGCCTTCGCGGACAAGGCCGACTGGCGGCGCAACAACGTCGACCTGCTGGTCGCGGAGCTGGGCCGGGCCATCAAGCGGACGAAGCGCACCGTGCAGTTCGGTGTCAGCCCGTTCGCGGTCTGGCGGAACGCGGCCACCGACCCCGAGGGCTCCGACACCCAGGCGGGCACGCAGACGTACGACAACCTCTACGCCGACACCCGCACATGGGTGCGCGAGCGCTGGATCGACTACATCGTCCCGCAGGTGTACTGGAACATCGGCTTCGCGGTCGCCGACTACGCCAAGATCGTGCCCTGGTGGAACGACGTGGTCGCAGGCACCGGCGTCAACCTCTACATCGGCGAGGCGCTCTACAAGGTCGGCGCCGCCGGCCAGCCCGCCGCCTGGTTCGACCCGGCGGAGCTCTCCCGTCACCTGACGTTCTGCCAGGGCTACCCGGAGGTCCAGGGCAACATGTACTTCTCCGCGAAACTGCTGCCCCAGGACCCCCTGGGCGCGGTCAGCAGGCTCGTCGCCGACCACTACCGCGAGCCGGCCCGGCCGCCGCGCTGCTGACGGCGCGCCCGCCGGCCCCCGTCGTCCCGGCCGCCCCGCCACCCGCGGCCGCGGACGTCAGCCCTGCCCGGACTCCCGGTCCCGATGCCGGACCACGGAGTCCGGGCCGGGTGACACCAGCGCCTCGTGGCCGTCGTCGAACCGCACCCGGTAGGGCGGTGCCCCGGCTGGGCCCATGACTTCGAGGATCTCCGCCGTCCGGTCCTCCTGACCGACGACACGGCCGTGCACACACAGCTTGTCGCCCACTTCAGCCTGCATCGGGTCGACCTCCTGTCCGGCTCGTCCCCAGATGATGGGGTCCGTGACCGCCAGTTTAAGGGCGGGCGCGGCGCTTGGCTTCCGGAGAATTCCGGTGTACGGGCCATGCACCGCGTGCCAGGCTCTGCCCATGGCTCACGTACCCGCACCGTATGAGGTCTCCACCGACCCCGCCCGGCTCGACCGGGCGCTCGTCCACCGGTGGCTGTCCACCGACGCGTACTGGGCGCTCGGCCGCAGCCGCGCGCAGCAGGACACCGCGATCGACCACTCCCTGAACTTCGGCGTCTACGCCGCGGAGACGGCCGCCGCCGGGGACGGCCCGCGCGGCGCGGGCGGGCAGATCGCGTACGCGCGCGTCGTCACCGACCGTGCCACCTTCGCCTGGCTCTGCGACGTCTACGTGGCCCGCGAAGCCCGCGGCGCGGGCGTCGGCAGCGGCCTGGTCGCCGCCGTCCGCGACCACCTCGCGCCGTACCGGCTGCGCCGCATCCTGCTGGCGACCGGCGACGCCCACGAGGTCTACGCGAGGCTCGGCTTCGAGCCGCTGGCGGATCCGACCCAGTGGATGGCTCTGGGCAGAGCCTGACGGCGCTCCTACCATCACCGCATGAACGTTCGTCTCACGCTCCTCGCCGCGGCCCGCAACTCCTCGCGGCTCGCGGAGCGCTTCGACGACGACCGGCCGCTGGACGCGGACGGCTGGGTGGCGGCGGAGCGCGCCGTTCCGGTGTTCTCCCCGCTGGCCGCCGCCGAGTTGCGGTACTGCTCGCCCACCCAGCGCTCCCGCGAGACCGGCCGGGTGCTCGGCCTCGCGCCGCTGGCCCAACTCGCGCTGCGCGACTGCGACATGGGCCGGTGGCGGGGGCGCACGCTGGAGGAGGTGATGATGACCGAGCCGCGCGACGTGGACGCCTGGCTCGCGGATCCGCACGCCGCCCCGCACGGCGGCGAGGCGCTGATCGCCTTCATCCAGCGGATAGGGGGCTGGCTGGACACCCGCCCGGTGGACGACGGCACCCACGTGCTCGCCGTCACCGAGCCCTCGATCATCCGCGCCGCGCTGGTCTACGCGCTGAAGGCGCCGCCCGTCTCGTACTGGCACATCGACGTGATGCCGCTGTCGGCGATCAGCCTGACGGGGCGTCCCGGGCGGTGGAGCCTGCACATCGACAGCTGGGCGTGAGCGCCGGGGCGAGTGGACTGCGGGGCGCGGCGGGCGGATGATGTCGGGGCCATTGCCAACTCCCTACGGGTAGGTAAGTCTACTGCCTGGTAGGTAGCCGCAGCACCGGGTGCGAGGAGCGAGACGCGATGAGCTCGTACGACGTGATCGTGATCGGTTCCGGCTTCGGCGGCTCGGTGGCCGCCCTGCGCCTGACCGAGAAGGGCTACAAGGTCGGCGTGCTGGAGGCCGGCCGCAGATTCGCCCGCGAGCAACTGCCCAAGAACTCCTGGCGGCTGCGCGACTACCTGTGGGCCCCCGCCCTCGGCCTCTACGGCATCCAGCGTATCCACCTGCTCAGCAACGTCATGGTGCTCGCCGGCGCCGGCGTGGGCGGCGGCTCCCTCAACTACGCCAACACCCTCTACGTGCCGCCGCCCGCCTTCTTCCGGGACGGGCAGTGGGGCCACATCACCGACTGGCAGGAAGAGCTGGCCCCGTACTACGACCAGGCGCAGCGGATGCTCGGCGTCCGGGAGAACCCCACGACCACCGAGGCGGACACGTACCTGAAGACCACCGCCGAGCGCATGGGCGCCGGCGACTCCTACCGGCTCACCCCCGTCGGCGTCTTCTACGGCGACGGCCGCGACGCCCGCGGCGAGACCACCGCGGCCCCCGGCGAGACCGTGCCCGACCCGTACTTCGGCGGCGCGGGCCCGGAGCGCGCCGCGTGCCTGCAGTGCGGCTCGTGCATGACCGGCTGCCGCTACGGTGCGAAGAACACCCTGACGGAGAACTACCTCTACCTCGCCGAGCGGCACGGTGCCGTGATCCACCCGCTCACCACCGTCGTCGACGTGCACGAGGCCGCCGGCGGCGGCTACGAGGTGACCACCGTGGCGACGAACAAGCGCCGCCGCGGCAAGCGGGAGGTGCTCCGCTGCGACCACGTGGTGGTCGCGGCGGGCACGTACGGCACCCAGACCCTGCTGCACCGCATGAAGGCCGGCGGCCGGCTGCCCGGGCTCTCCCCGCGCCTCGGCGAGCTGACCCGCACCAACTCCGAGGCCCTGGTCGGCGCGGTGACCTTCCCGCGCACGTACCGGAAGAAGCGGGGCGCGGGTGAACTGGACTTCACCAAGGGGGTGGCCATCACCTCCTCGATCCACCCCAACGACACCACGCACATCGAGAACGTGCGCTACGGCAAGGGCTCCAACGCGATGGCGCTGCTGTGCGTCCCGCAGTTCAAGCCCACCGGGAAGCTGCCCAAGGCGCTGCGCGTGCTGGGCGCGTATCTGCGGCACCCGGTGCTGGTGGCGCGGACGGCCACGACGTACCGGTGGTCCGAGCGGACGATCATCGGGCTCGTCATGCAGACCCACGACAACTCGCTCACCACGTACCTGAAGGACAAGGGCCTCGGCAAGGGCCTGCTCACGGCCCGGCAGGGCCACGGGGCGCCCAACCCGGTGCACCTCCCCGAGGGGGCGGAGGCGGCACGGCTGCTCGCCGAGCAGATCGGCGGCCAGCCGGGCACGAACCTCGGCGAGCTGATGGGCAAGCCGCTGACGGCGCACTTCCTGGGCGGCTGCCCCATCGGCGAGGACGCGGAGCACGGCGTCATCGACCCGTACCACCGGCTCTACGGCCACCCGGGGATCTCGGTGGTGGACGGCTCGGCGGTCTCCGCGAACCTCGGCGTGAACCCGTCGCTGACGATCACGGCCCAGGCGGAGCGCGCGATGGCGCTGTGGCCCAACAAGGGCGAGAAGGACCCCCGCCCCGCCCAGAACGACCCCTACGCCCGCGTCCGCCCGGTGCCGCCGCGGCAGCCGGCGGTGCCGGCAGGCGCGTTCGGCGCACTGTTGCTGCCGATCCCCGAGGTCCCGCCCAAGGGCTGACCGGTCACACGGACCGCGCGGGACACGCTCTCAGGAGTCCGGGAGAGTCGCAGGGGCGAGAGCGCGCAGGCCGGGCCAGCGGGAGGAGCGGAGGAGCGCGGCAGCCCGTTCCATCGTCGCCTGGTCGACGGTGGCGACCGCCTTGTTGCCCGTGCCCAGGTCCTCGGCTGTGATGTGCAGAATGTCGTTGGGATCGCAGTCGGCCGTCACCTCGATCCGTGGCACGCCGCGGGGAGCGGGCGGCAGGGCGAGTTCGAGGACCGCAAGGGTCCGGTCGCGGGCCGGGTCCTCCCCCTCGCCCTCGACGACGTGGAGCACCACCGCGCTCTGGTGATCCGTGTGGGTGGTGAAGACCTCGGAGCGCTTCGTGGGGATCGTCGTGTTCCGCTCGATCAGCTCCGTCGTGGTCCCCTCGACGGTTTCGATGCCGATGGAGTGAGGGGTGAGATCGAGGAGCAGCACGTCCTTCACGTCGCCGGTCATGATGCCCGCCTGAAGAGCGGCGCCGCCGGCGACAGCCCCGGGGATCAGGCCCCGGTGGGGCTCACGGCCGCCCGTGAGCCGGCGGATCAGGTCGCCCACGGCGGGCATCCGGGCGGCGCCGCCCGTCAGGACGACCCGGTCGATGTCGGCGGGCGTCCGTTCGGCGTCGGCGAGGATGTGTTCGACGTGCGCCCGGCAGCGTTCCAGCAGATCCCGGGTGAGCGTCTCGAACTCCTCGCGGGTCAGCTCCTCCTCGAGGTGGACGGGGCCGTCCGGTCCGGTGGCGAGGTAGGGCAGCCGGAGGGTCGTGGTGCGCACCGCCGAGAGCTCGATCTTCGCGGCCTCGGCCGCCTCGCGCAGCCGCTGGGCCGCGGTGGCGTCGCCGGTGAGGTCCACGCCGTGCCGCAGCCGTACGCGGTCGGTCAGGTGCTCGACGATCCGCCGGTCCCAGTCGTCGCCGCCGAGCCGGCTGTCGCCGGCGGTGGCCCAGGCCAGCACGGTGCCGTCGCCGAGGTCGACGAGGGAGACGTCGAGGGTGCCCGCGCCGAGATCGAAGATCAGGACGGTGCAGTCGTCCCGGTGCAGGCGGTAGGCCATCGCCACCGCCGAGGGCTCGTTGATCAGCCGCATGACGGGGAGCCCGGCCCGTTCGCCGGCCCGGAGCAGCGCGGCCCGCTGGTCGCGGCGGAAGCCGGCGGGCACCGCCAGCACCGCGGCGGTGAGCGGCCGGCCGAGGTGGGCCTCGGCGTCCTGGCGCAGGCGGGCGAGGATCAGCCCGGCGGCGTCCTCGGCGGTCAGCCGGACGTCGCCCCGCGTGACACGCCAGCCGGTACCCAGCTCCAGCTTGGCGGCGCGCGGGGTGTGAGCGGGGTTGGCGAGGGCCTGCCGCCCGGCGGCCGTGCCGACGAGGACGTCCCCCTCGGCGGTGAGGCTCACCAGGCTGGGAGTGGTCTGCGCGCCCTGGGCATTGGGGACCGGCCGGACCTTGCCTGCTTCCAGGACGGCCACGGCCGAGTTCCTCGTGCCGAAGTCGATGCCGGCGACGGCCGGACGCGACGCGTCCGGTTCGCCGTCCGGCGCCGTGGTCCCGGCGGCTTCGGTGTAGGGGGCGGTCGGGGGTGTGGCGCGCCTCTGGATGAGGGTGGTGACGGCATCCGGCCAGGGTGAGACGCCGGGGAAGTCGTCCGCCGGCTCCCAGTGCGCCCCGATCCGCGCCAGCAACGCTGTGAGCGTGGGCCGTTCACGGGGGTTCTTCGCCAGGCATGCACCGACCAGTTCGCGCAGCGGTCCGGTGAGCCCGTCCAGCCGTGGTGGCCGGTTGACGACCCGGTGGAGCACCGCCAGCGGCGGGCCCTCCCCGAAGGGTCCGGCGCCCGTGGCGGCGAAGGCGATCACCGCCCCCAGCGCGAACACGTCGCCTGCCGGGCCGACTTCACCGCCCTCTGCCTGCTCAGGCGCCATGAAGCCCGCCGTCCCCACCACCAGGCCGGTCGCCGTCAGTGCGGTGTCCTCCAGCGTCCGCGCGATCCCGAAATCGATCACCCGCGGCCCGTCCGCGGCCACCAGCACGTTCGACGGCTTCAGATCCCGGTGCAGCACCCCCACCGCGTGAATGGCCTGCAACGCCTCCACGAGCCCGGCCGCCAGCCGCCACGCCGCGCCTTCAGGGAACGGCCCCGCCCCGCCGACCGCCGCCGCCAGATCGGGCCCCGGAATGTAGCCGGTCGCGATCCACGGCAGGTCGTCCTCAGGACCGGCGGCCAGCACCGGAGCCGTGAACGCCCCGCCCACCGCCCGCGCCGCCGCCACCTCCCGCGCGAACCGCCGCCGGAACTCCGCCTGCCGCGCCAGATGCGGATGCACCACCTTCACCGCCACCGCCCGCCCGCCCGGCGACCGGCCCAGGAACACCTCGCCCATCCCGCCGGCACCCAGCCGGCCCCGCAGCCCGAACCCGCCCACCGTCTCCGGGTCCCCGGCCCTCAGCGGCTCCACCCCGGCCCCCTTCCCCACCCCGGCTCCCACGACCCGGCGCCAACGCCCGGCGCCCCCACGCAGGTTACGTTCCCCCGGCGCTCGCCGTGGCCGGCCGGAGGGCCGAGCCCGCATCCGGACGTGTGCCCGGCGGTGCGTGCCAATGATGAGGACGGCGGCTCTGCCAGGCGCGGCCCCGGGAGCGGCGAGCACACGAGTGCGGCCGGTAGCCGGCGATCCGGCGACCGGGTGCCGCCGGATATTCTTTGCATAGCTCTGCTGTCATCCGTATAGTCATGCTGGGACGAGGAGGAGCGGATGACCGTGCGGGTGGCAGTGGCCGGGGCGAGCGGGTACGTGGGCGGGGAGCTGCTGCGGGTGCTGCTGGGGCACCCCGGGGTCGAGATCGGGGCTCTCACCGCCCACGCCAACGCCGGGCGGCCCCTCGGGGACATACAGCCCCACCTCGCGCCCCTCGCAGGACGGGAGCTGGCCGGGACCGCGCCCGGCGTGCTCGCCGGGCACGACGTCGTGTTCCTCGCGCTGCCGCACGGGCAGTCCGCCGCCGTGGCCGCGGAGCTCGGCGACGACGTGCTCGTCGTCGACTGCGGCGCCGACCACCGGCTCGCCGACGCCGCCGACTGGGAGCGGTTCTACGGCACGCCGCACGCCGGCACCTGGCCGTACGGGCTGCCCGAGCTGCCCGGCCACCGCGACGCGCTCCTTGGGGTCCGGCGCATCGCGGTGCCCGGGTGCTATCCGACCGCCGTCTCCCTCGGCCTCTTCCCCGCGTACGCCGCCGGGCTCGCCGAGCCGGAGGCCGTCGTCGTCGCCGCCTCCGGCACCTCCGGCGCCGGCAAGGCGCTCAAGCCGCACCTGCTGGCCAGCGAGGTGATGGGCTCCATGAGCCCGTACGGCGTCGGCGGCGGGCACCGGCACACGCCGGAGATCGGCCAGAACCTCAGCGCCGTCGCGGGGGAGCCGGTCACGGTCTCCTTCACCCCGACCCTCGCCCCGATGCCCCGCGGCATCCTCGCCACCAGCACGGCGCGGGCCCGCCCCGGCACCACGGCGGAGGCGGTGCGCGCCGCGTACGAGAAGGCGTACCAGGGCGAGCCGTTCGTCCGGCTGCTGCCGCCCGGGCAGTGGCCCGCCACCGGCGCGGTCACCGGCTCCAACACCGTGCTGCTGCAGGTCGCGTACGACGAGAGCGCCCGGCGCATCATCGCCGTCAGCGCCATCGACAACCTTACGAAGGGCACCGCGGGCGGCGCGGTGCAGAGCATGAACATCGCCCTCGGACTCCCCGAGGAGCTGGGGCTTTCTACGACAGGAGTGGCACCTTGAGCGTCACGGCAGCCAAAGGGTTCACGGCGGCGGGCATCGCCGCCGGGATCAAGGAGAACGGCAACCCGGACCTGGCCCTCGTGGTCAACGAGGGGCCGCGCCGCGCCGCCGCCGGCGTCTTCACCGCCAACCGCGTCAAGGCCGCCCCGGTCGTCTGGTCCGAGCAGGTGGTCAAGGGCGGCGAGGTGTCCGCGGTGATCCTCAACTCCGGCGGCGCCAATGCCTGCACCGGACCCCGCGGCTTCCAGGACACCCACGCCACCGCCGAGCGCGTCGCCGAGGTGCTCGGCCACAGCGCCGCGGAGGTCGCCGTGGCGTCCACCGGGCTGATCGGCACGCTGCTGCCGATGGACAAGCTGCTGCCCGGCGTCGGCCTGGCCGCGGCGGAACTGTCCGCGCACGGCGGAGAGAAGGCCGCCATCGCCATCAAGACCACCGACACCGTGCACAAGACCGCCGTCGTCACCGCCGGCGGCGACGACGGCGCGGCCTGGACCGTGGGCGGCATGGCCAAGGGCGCGGGCATGCTCGCGCCCGGGCTGGCGACCATGCTCGTCGTCCTCACCACCGACGCCGACGTGCCCGCCGCCGATCTCGACGCCGCGCTGCGCGCCGCGACCCGTACCACCTTCGACCGCGTCGACTCCGACGGCGCCATGTCCACCAACGACACCGTGTTGCTGCTGGCCTCCGGCGCCAGCGGGGTCCGGCCGCCGCAGGCGGAGTTCGCCGAGGCGGTACGGGCCGTCTGCGACAGCCTCGGCCGGCAGCTCATCGCCGACGCGGAGGGCGCCAGCAAGGAGATCAAGATCGAGGTCGTGGGCGCCGCCGGCGAGGACGACGCGGTGGAGGTCGGCCGCTCCATTGCCCGCAACAACCTCCTCAAGTGCGCCATCCACGGCGAGGACCCCAACTGGGGCCGGGTGCTGGCCGCGATCGGCACCACCTCCGCCGCCTTCGAGCCGGACCGGCTGAACGTCGCGATCAACGGCGTGTGGGTGTGCAAGAACGGCTCGTTCGGCGAGGACCGCGAGCTGGTCGACATGCGCTACCGCGAGGTCCACATCGTGGCGGACCTCGCCGCCGGCGACGCGGAAGCGGTCGTCTGGACCAACGACCTGACCGCCGACTACGTCCACGAGAACAGCGCGTACAGCTCATGACGACGACCTCCGCGCCCGCCGCGGCACCGGCAACCCCCACCCGCAAGCACACCGCCCTGCCCAAGGCCCGCACCCTCATCGAGGCGCTGCCCTGGCTCACCCGCCACCACGGCAAGGTCGTCGTGGTCAAGTTCGGCGGCAACGCCATGGTCGACGACGACCTGAAGCGCGCCTTCGCCCAGGACGTCGTCTTCCTGCGGCACGCCGGGCTCAGGCCCGTCGTCGTGCACGGCGGCGGCCCGCAGATCAGCGCGCAGCTCGACCGGCACGGCCTGGCCAGCGAGTTCCGCGCCGGGCTGCGGGTGACGACGCCGGAGGCGATGGCCGTCGTACGGATGGTGCTCGCCGGCCAGGTGCAGCGCGAGCTGGTCGGGCTCCTCAACGAGCACGGCCCCTTCGCCGTCGGCCTCACCGGCGAGGACGCGCACACCATCACCGCCACCCGGCACCGGCCGCTGGTCGACGGCGAGCCGGTCGACATCGGCCGGGTCGGCGAGGTCACCGACATCGACACCGGCGCGATAGAGGCGCTGCTCGCGGACGGCCGCATCCCGGTCGTCTCCTCCGTCGCCCGCTCCGCCGACGAGTCCGACGCGGCCGGCGAGGTCTTCAACGTGAACGCCGACACCGCCGCCGCCGCGCTGGCCGCCGCGCTCGGCGCGGAGACCCTGATGGTCCTCACCGACGTCGAGGGCCTGTACGAGAACTGGCCGGACAGCGACGAGGTCATCAGCCGGCTCACCGCCGGCGAGCTGGAGCGGCTGCTGCCCGACCTGGCCAGCGGCATGGTCCCGAAGATGGAGGGCTGCCTGTACGCGGTGCGCCACGGCGTGCACACCGCGCGGGTCATCGACGGCCGGGTGCCGCACTCCATCCTGCTGGAGATCTTCACGGACGAGGGCATCGGCACGATGGTCGTGCCGGACGCGGAAGGGGCTGCGACATGAGCGGCAACGCGGAGCTGACGGAGCGCTGGCAGGGCGCGCTGATGGACAACTACGGCACCCCCCGCCTGCCCCTCGTCCGCGGCGCGGGTGCGAAGCTGTGGGACGCCGACGGCAACGAGTACCTGGACTTCGTCGGCGGCATCGCCGTCACCTCCCTCGGCACCGCCCACCCGGCGGTCGTCGAGGCCGTCTCCCGGCAGATCTCCACCCTCGGCCACGTCTCCAACCTGTACGTCGCCGAGCCCCCGGTGGCGCTCGCCGAGCGGCTCCTCGAACTCGCCGGCCGGCCCGGCCGGGTCTTCTTCGCCAACTCCGGCGCGGAGGCGGTGGAGGCCGCGTTCAAGATCGGCAGGCTGACGGGCCGTACGCACATGGTGGGCACCGAGGGCGGCTTCCACGGCCGCACCATGGGCGCCCTGGCGCTGACCGGGCAGCCCGGCAAGCAGGAGGGCTTCGGCCCGCTGCCGGGCGAGGTCACGCACGTGCCGTACGGGGACGAGGAGGCGCTGCGCGCCGCGGTGACCGAGGAGACCGCGCTCGTGATCGTCGAGCCGGTGCAGGGCGAGAACGGCGTCGTCGTCCCGCCGGACGGCTATCTGGCCGCCGCCCGCGAGATCACCAGGGCCGCGGGCGCGCTGCTGGTGCTGGACGAGGTGCAGACGGGCATCGGGCGTACGGGCCACTGGTTCGCGGCGCAGGCACAGGGCGTGGAGGCGGACGTCGTCACCCTCGCCAAGGGCCTCGGCGGCGGCCTGCCGATCGGCGCCACGCTGGCCTTCGGGCCCGCCGCCGGCCTCTTCACCCCCGGAAGGCACGGCTCCACCTTCGGCGGCAACCCCGTCGCCTGCGCCGCCGCGCTGGCGGTGCTGGACGTGATCGCGGCCGACGGGCTGCTGGCGCAGGTGAAGCGGGTGGGGGAGCGGCTTCGGGACGGAATCGGCCGACTCGGGCACCCGCTGGTCGACCATGTGCGAGGCGCGGGCCTGCTGCTCGGTATGGTGCTCACCGAGGCCGTCGCGCCGCAGGTGCAACAGACGGCCCAGGCAGCGGGATTCCTGGTCAACGCGGTGGCGCCGGACGTGATCCGGCTCGCCCCGCCGTTGATCCTCGGCGAGGCGGAGGCGGACGCCCTCCTCGCCGCGCTGCCGGCCGTCCTCGATGCGGCGGGTCCCGCAGCCTAGGGGGCCCTGGACGGCGCTGTTTGCCAGACAGGGCCCAGCCCCGACGAGCCGGAGAGTGACATGTCCGAGGAGCACAACGGTCCCGCCGTGCCGCACACGCGCACGGCACGCCACCGCAGGATCGTCGACATCCTGAACCGGCAGCCGGTCCGCTCGCAGAGCCAGCTGGCCAAGCTCCTCGCCGACGACGGCCTGACGGTGACGCAGGCGACGCTCTCCCGGGACCTCGACGAACTGGGCGCGGTGAAGATCCGCAACACGGGCGGCGAACTGATCTACGCGGTCCCCTCGGAGGGCGGCTTCCGCACCCCGCAGGTGCCGCTGGGCGAGTCGGCGAAGGAGGAGCGGATGGCCCGGCTCGCGGGTGAACTGCTCATCTCGGCGGAGGCGTCGGCGAACATCGTGGTGCTCCGCACCCCGCCGGGCGCGGCGCAGTTCCTCGCCTCGGCGATCGACGCGGCTGAGCTGACGCCGATCCTCGGCACGATCGCGGGGGACGACACGCTGATGGTGATCAGCCGCGACCCCTCGGGCGGCCAGTCCCTCGCCGACCACCTCCTGAAACTCGCCGAACGCGAACGGTGACCCCTGCGGGGCGCGGCGGGGCCTCCGGGGTGGTCCGTGCCGGTGGCGAAGCTGGCGGGGTGCTGCGCGGCGGGAAGGGGGCGGGAGCGTAGCTTCCGGGGTGGTCCGCGCCGGTGGCGAAGGTAGCGGGGTGTGAGGCACAGCCTCACGGGGGGGGGAGGGGTGCTGAGCCTCGGGTCGTTCCGTGGGCCCGCGGCTCTGGCCGGCGGGTGCCGCGGGCAGCGCGGCGTGGGGGCGCGGGCCCCGGTGGGCAGGGGCGGAGCCCGAGATCGTCCGCGCAGGTCGCGTGTAGCGGGGGGTGTCGGGCGGCCTCCTACCAGACAGCGGTGGTGCTTCGGTCGGTCGCGCGGGCAGTGGGGTCCGGGGCGGAGCCCCGCGCGGGGGCCGGAGGGCGCAGCCCCCGGTGGGCCGCGCCGCAGGCGCGGTGGGGGTTGTGCCGACAGCGGGGTCCGGGGCGCCGCCCCGTGCGGGGTCCGGGGGCGTAAGCCCCCGGTGGTCCGCGCCGTGGGCGCGGTGGGGGCCGCGGCAGCGCCCCGGTTTCGGGAAGGGGCGGGGTCGGGGAACACCCCCTCCCCGCCACCGCCCCCGGCTCCCGTACACTGAAAACCTGGACAGATGTCCAGCTAGTTTCCCCGGAGTACGGGAGGGCGGACGATGACCTACGTGCTGCTGATCGGTGCCATCCTCAGCGAGGTGACGGCAACCGTCTCGCTGCGGCTCTCCGAGGGCTTCTCGAAGATCCTCCCGTCGCTCGTCGTGGTCGTCGGCTACATCACCGCCTTCACCCTCCTCAGCCTGGTGCTCAAACGCGGCATGTCCATCGGCATCGCCTACGGCATCTGGGCCGCCGCCGGCGTGGCCCTGGTGGCGCTCATCGGCGCCGCCTTCCTCGGCGACGGCCTCACCGGCGTCCAGATCGGCGGGCTCGTCCTCGTCGCCGCGGGGGTCGTCGCGCTGGAGGCCGGCGGTGCGCACTGAGACCGGCGCCGCCGACGGGCGCGTGCAGCGCGGGCAGGAGCGGCGGCGGCTGCTGCTCGCCGCCACCGTCCGCGTCATCGGCCGCGGCGGCGTCGCCGCCGTGACGCACCGGGCCGTCGCCGCCGAGGCGGGCGTGCCCAAGTCGGTGGCCACGTACCACTTCCCGGCCGTCGCCGATCTCTTGGCGGCAGCGCTCAGCGACAGCGTCGACGCCTACGCCACCGCGCTCGCCGGCGCGCTGCCGGAGTCGTACGACACCGCCGATCTCGGCCGGCACCTGGCCGCGTATCTGGACGAGCACGGCGCGCGCTGCGCCGCGGAGTTCGACCTGTACCTCTACGCCGCCCGCCACCCGGAACTGCGCCCCGTCCTGGGCCGCTGGCACGATCTGCTGGCCGGCATCGCCGGCCGGTTCACCAGCGATCCGGTCGCCGTCACCGCGTTCTCGGCCGCGCTCGACGGGCTCAGCCTGCAGTCGCTGCTGCGGGACGAGCCGCTCACCGCCGCCGAGATCCAGCAGGTCGTCGACCACGTCCTGCACCGCCGCTGAGCCGCTGAGCCGCTGCCGCCGCCGAGCCGCGGCGGCCCGGCGGCTTGCGCCGGGATCAACTGCCCCGCGCCTCCCGCCACTCGTGGCTCAGCAGCGACCAGACCTCCAGGTCGTGCCGCTTGCCCGCCATCTCGAACCGGCTGCGCAGCGTGCCCTCGTGGCTCATGCCCAGGCGCCTGGCGACCGCGATGCTGGCCTTGTTCGCCGGGTCGACCAGCCACTCCACGCGGGACAGCCCGCGTACGTCCACCGCCCACTCGATCATCCGCCGGGACGCCTCGGTGACCAGCCCGCGCCCCTGCGCCTCGGGCGCCAGCCAGGCGCCCAGCTCGCAGGAGCCCTCCGCGGTGTCGAAGAGCCGGTAGATCATGCCGCCGACCAGTTCGCCGTGCAGCCGGATGGCGAACATCCGGCCGGCGTCGCGGGCCTGCTTGTCGGCGTACGCCTGGAGGAAGCGGCGGGCGCCCGCCTCGTCGGTGACGGCGTGCACCCAGGGCAGCCACGGCTCCAGGTGCGCCCGGTTCCGGTCGGTGAACGCGGTGAGCTCCGCGGCCTGCCACGGCTCCAGCGTGGTCAGCTCCGCGCCTTCGGCCAGGGGTGTGCTCAGCATCGGTGCGGCTCTTTTCTCGGTCACGGGGTGGGTGGCAGCGGCAGCGGAAGCCCGGGCAGCCCGTCGATGCTGGCCGCGATGTGCTCCTTCTTGCGGAAGTACGCGTCCAGCCCGGCGTCGTCCTCCCGCGCGAAGCGCCGGGCGTGCAGGTCGCGGTCGGCTTCGTAGGTCATGAAAGGCACAGCGTAGCCGCAGGTGTCGCGAATCAGTTCGGCGGTCACGACGACGATCGCCCGCAGCCCGTGCCGGGACGGGTCGATGGCGGGGAAGTGCCCGAGCAGGGCGGGGAAGCGGGGGTCGTCCCGGAAGACGGCCTCACCGCTGCCGTGCACCCGCACGATGTTCGGCGGGCCGTCGAAGGCGCACCACATCAGCGTGATCCTGCCGTTCTCCCGCAGGTGCGCGATGGTCTCGGCGTTGCTGCCGGCGAAGTCGAGGTAGGCCACGGTGCGCTCGTCGAGGACGGCGAACGAGCCCGTCAGCCCTTTCGGCGAGAGGTTCACGGTGCCGTCCGCCGCCAGCGGCGCGGTCGCCGTGAAGAACATGTGCTGCGCCTCGATGAAGGCGCGCAGCCGGCCGTCGATGCGTTCGTACGTTTTCCCCATGCGCCAAGTGTGCGGCGCGGTACGGCCGCGGCGCGCGGAGTTTCGCGGTGCGGGACCGCGTGCCGCGCCCCGCGGCGTCACCGTGCCGCCGCCCCGCCCGCCGTCACAGCCGGGCGACCACGGTACGGGTGAACTCCTCCGTGCTCGCCGAGCCCCCCAGGTCCGGGGTGCGGACGTCGGTGGCGGCGAGCGTCGCGGCGATGGCCTCGACCACTTCTGCACCGGCCCGCTCGTGGCCGAGGTGGTCGAGCATCAGCGCCGCCGACCAGACGGCGCCGATCGGATCGGCGATCCCGCGGCCCGCGATGTCCGGCGCCGAGCCGTGCACCGGCTCGAACATCGAGGGGTGCGTGCCCTCGGGGTTGAGGTTCGCCGACGGCGCGATGCCGATGGAGCCGGCGACGGCGGCGGTGAGGTCGCTGAGGATGTCGCCGAAGAGGTTGGAGGCGACGATCACGTCGAACCGCCCGGGGTCGAGGACAACCTTGGCGCAGAGTGCGTCGATGTGCTCCTGGTCCCACGCCACCTTCGGGTGCTCCGCGGCCCGTTCGCGTACCAGCTCGTCCCAGAACGGCATGGTGTGCACGATGCCGTTGGACTTGGTCGCCGAGGTGAGCCGGCCGGTGCGGCGGCCGGCGAGGCCGAAGGCGTAGTCGAGGACGCGGGTGACGCCGGCCCGGGTGAAGACCGCCTCCTGCACTGCCATCTCCTCCGGGAAGCCGCGGTGCAGCCGGCCGCCGATCTCGCTGTACTCGCCCTCGGTGTTCTCGCGCACCACGACCAGGTCGACGTCGCCGGGGCCGGCGGCCCGCAGGGGGCTCTCCATGCCCTCGAAGACCCGCACGGGCCGGAGGTTCACGTACTGCCGGAAGGCCCGGCGGATGGGAATGAGCAGTCCCCACAGCGAGATGTGGTCCGGCACGTCCGGCGCGCCCACGGCGCCCAGGAACACCGCGTCGTACGCGCACAGCCGCGCGATGCCGTCCTCCGGCATCATCGCGCCCTCGCGCTGGTAGCGCGCGCAGGACCAGTCGAGGTGCGTGTACGCGAACTCCACCCCGTGCCGCCGCCCGACGGCGTCCAGCACCTCCAGTGCGGCGGGTGTGACCTCCTGCCCGATGCCGTCCCCGGGGATGACCGCGATCCGATGTGTTGTCATGACCCCTTCCCCTCAGCCGAGTTGTGCCCCACCTTACGGAGCAGCCCTGAATGTAAGCCAGGCCGCACGGTTATCCGGAGGGACGATGAAGTCCGACGCCACGGCGCCACGTACCAAGACCGACGTCGAGCAGGCACTGCTCGGCCATGCCACCTACCGCAGCCTCGGCGAACAGAAACTCTCGCCGCAGGAGGAGAAGTTCGAACGGGGGCGGCGGACCACCGGGTTCTGGCTGGCCCCGCTGGTCGCCCTCATCTTTCTCGCGCTCCCGCTGGACATGGCGCCGAGCCAGCAGACACTGGCCGGCATCCTGCTCGGCGTGATCGTGCTGTGGGTCACCGAGCCCGTGCCGATCCCGGTGGGCGGGCTCATCGGCGTCGGCGCGATCGTCGTCCTCGGCGTGGTGCCGCCGGACGACGCGCTGGCGCCCTTCGGCTCCTCCACGATCTTCACCTTCATCGGCGCGTTCATCCTCGCCCAGGCCATGCTCAAGCACGGCGTGGCCCGCAGGTTCGCGTTCTGGATCCTGGGCCTGCCGGGGGTCGGCCGCTCGACGTTCCGGCTGATCGCCGCCTTCGGCGTGATCACCTGCCTGCTGTCGGCGTTCGTCTCCAACACCGCGACGGTGGCGATGCTGCTGCCCACTGCGCTGGGCATCCTCACCGTGATCGCCAAGATGCTCCAGGACCGCGGCCTGGTGGAGCAGGACTTCGACCCCACGCGGCTGCGCGTCGGCGCCGCGCTGGTGCTCATGCTCGCCTACGGCGCGAGCGTCGGCGGCCTGCTCACCCCGGTCGGCAGCCCGCCGAACCTCATCGGCCGCGGCCTCATCGAGGAGGCCACCGGCGAGAAGATCTCCTTCGCCGAGTGGACGGCCACCGCGCTGCCGCTGTGCGCCTGCATGTTCGTGATCCTCGTCATCGTCCTGCTGCTGCTCAACAAGCCGGAGATCCGGCGGATCGAGGGCGTGGAGGAGTACGTGCGCGAACAGCGCGCCGCGCTCGGCAGGTTCTCGCGGGCGGAGTGGAACACGCTGATCGCCTTCGGCGTCACCGTGGTGCTGTGGATCACGCCGGGCATCGTCGCGCTCGCCGTGGGCACCGAGGCGTCCGCGTACACCACCGTCAGCGACCGGCTCGACGAGGGCATCGTCGCCGTGCTCGGCGCCGCGCTGCTGTTCATCCTGCCGACGAACTGGGCGCGCCGCGAGGCGACCCTCAACTGGAGCGACGCGGCCCGTATCGACTGGGGCACGATCCTGCTCTTCGGCACCGGCATCATCTTCGGCTCGCTGCTCGCCGACACCGGGCTGGCCGAGACGATCGGCAAGGAGTCCAACGACCTGCTCGGCTTCTCGAGCGTCTTCACCATCACGATCTTCGCGGCCGTGCTGGCGGTGATCGTCTCCGAGACGACGAGCAACACGGCCTCCGCGGCGGTGGTGGTGCCCATCATCATCCCGATCGCCATGGCCGCCGAGGTCGATCCGTTCGTCCCGGCGCTGGCCGCGACCTTCGCCGCGTCCTTCGGCTTCATGCTGCCGGTCTCGACGCCGCAGAACGCCATCGCCTACGGCTCCGGGGTCGTGCCGATCACCACGATGATCCGCTCCGGTGCGGGCTTCGACGTCCTCGGGGTCATCCTGATCATCCTGGGGCTTCCGCTGATGGTCACGGTCACCGGCATCGGCTAGCGGGCTCCCCGGGCCCGTAGAACCGCCCGGCCGGGGCGCGCTGCTCCGGCCGGGCGGTCCGCTGTGCGCGCGGCGTTTTGACGAACCATACGGTGTGCTGCATACTTATTCCGGTCAGCGTATGCATCCTAAGGAGACTCCCGTGACCGAGCGCGTCGTACTCGCCTACTCGGGCGGCCTGGACACCTCCGTCGCCATCGGCTGGATCGCCGCGGAGACGGGCGCCGAGGTCATCGCCGTCGCCGTGGACGTCGGCCAGGGCGGCGAGGACCTCGACGTGATCCGCAAGCGCGCGCTGGCCTGCGGCGCCGTGGAGGCCGAGGTCGCCGACGCCAGGGAAGAGTTCGCCGACGAGTACTGCCTCCCGGCGATCAAGGCCAACGCGCTGTACATGGACCGCTACCCGCTGGTCTCCGCGCTCTCCCGGCCCACCATCGTCAAGCACCTCGTGGCCGCCGCCCAGAAGCACGGCGCCGGCACCGTCGCCCACGGCTGCACCGGCAAGGGCAACGACCAGGTCCGCTTCGAGGCCGGCATCTCCTCCCTCGCCCCGGGCCTGAAGTGCATCGCCCCCGTCCGGGACTACGCCATGACCCGGGACAAGGCCATCGCCTTCTGCGAGGAGAAGGGCCTGCCCATCGCGACCACCAAGAAGTCGCCGTACTCCATCGACCAGAACGTCTTCGGCCGGGCCGTCGAGACCGGCTTCCTGGAGGACATCTGGAACGCCCCGATCGAGGACGTCTACGAGTACACCCAGAACCCCGCCGTGGCCCGCGAGGCCGACGAGGTCGTCATCGCCTTCGAGCGCGGCGTGCCCGTGGCCCTCGACGGCCGCCCCGTCACCGTGCTCCAGGCCGTCCAGCAGCTCAACGAGCGGGCCGGGGCGCAGGGCGTGGGCCGGATCGACATGGTCGAGGACCGGCTCGTGGGCATCAAGTCCCGGGAGGTCTACGAGGCGCCCGGCGCCATCGCGCTGATCACGGCCCACCAGGAGCTGGAGAACGTCACCGTCGAGCGGGAGCTGGCGCGCTACAAGCGGCAGGTCGAGCAGCGCTGGGGCGAGCTGGTCTACGACGGCCTGTGGTTCTCGCCGCTCAAGCGGGCCCTGGACGGCTTCATCCAGGAGGCGAACGAGCACGTCACCGGCGAGATCCGGATGACGCTGCACGGCGGCAGGGCCGTCGTCACCGGCCGGCGATCGCCCGCCTCGCTCTACGACTTCAACCTCGCGACGTACGACACGGGCGACACCTTCGACCAGTCGATGTCCAAGGGCTTCATCGAGATCTTCGGCCTCTCCTCGAAGATCGCGGCCGGGCGGGACCTCGCCCGGTGAGCGACGGCACCGAGGGCGCGGCGCCGCAGGACGTGAAGCTCTGGGGCGGCCGGTTCGCCGACGGCCCCGCCGCGGCGCTGGAGCGGCTCTCCGCGTCCGTCCACTTCGACATGCGGCTCGCCCCGTACGACATCGCCGGCTCCCGTGCGCACGCGCGGGTGCTGGCCAGGGCCGGCCTGCTGACGGCCGATGAGCTGAACCGGATGCTCGCCGGTCTCGACCATCTGGAGACGGACGTCGCGACCGGGGTGTTCACCGCCACCATCGCCGACGAGGACGTGCACACCGCGCTCGAACGCGGCCTGCTGGAGCGGCTCGGCCCCGAGCTCGGCGGCAAGCTGCGCGCCGGCCGGTCCCGCAACGACCAGGTCGCCACCCTCTTCCGGATGTACCTGCGCGACCACGCCCGCACCCTCGGCGGACTCCTCGCCGAGCTGCAGGAGGCCCTGGTCGGCCTCGCCGAGGCGCACCCGGACGTCGCCATGCCGGGCCGTACGCACCTCCAGCACGCCCAGCCCGTGCTCTTCGCCCACCACGTGCTCGCGCACGCCCAGGCGCTCTCCCGGGACGCCGAGCGGCTGCGGCAGTGGGACGAGCGCACGGCCGTCTCGCCGTACGGATCCGGGGCGCTCGCGGGCTCCTCGCTCGGCCTGGACCCGGAGGCCGTCGCCGCCGAGCTGGGCTTCGAGCGCGGCTCGTCCGGCAACTCCATCGACGGCACGGCCGCGCGGGACTTCGCGGCGGAGTTCGCGTTCGTCACCGCGATGATCGGCGTCGACGTCTCCCGCATCGCGGAAGAGGTCATCCTGTGGGCCACGAAGGAGTTCTCCTTCGTCACCCTGCACGACTCCTTCTCGACCGGCAGCTCGATCATGCCGCAGAAGAAGAACCCGGACATCGCCGAGCTGGCGCGCGGCAAGGCGGGCCGGCTGATCGGCAACCTCACCGGGCTGATGGCGACGCTGAAGGCGCTCCCGCTCGCGTACAACCGCGATCTGCAGGAGGATAAGGAGCCGGTCTTCGACTCGATCGACACCCTGGAGGTCCTGCTGCCCGCGTTCACCGGCATGATGGCCACGCTCACCGTCAACCGGGAGCGGCTGGAGGAGCTGGCCCCGGCCGGCTTCTCGCTGGCCACCGACATCGCCGAGTGGCTGGTCAAGCAGGGCGTGCCGTTCCGCGTCGCGCACGAGAGCGCGGGGGAGTGCGTCAAGGTCTGCGAGGCCGAGGGCATCGAGCTCGACCAGCTCACCGACGAGCAGTTCGCGAAGGTCTCCCCGCATCTGACGCCCGAGGTACGGACCGTGCTCACCGTCCCCGGCGCGCTCGCCGCGCGCGACGCCCGCGGCGGCACCGCGCCGGCGGCGGTCGCGGTGCAGCTCGCGGAGGTCAAGGAGGACGTGGCGGCGCAGGTGCGCTGGGCGGCGGCGACGCGGCAGGCGGGTCCCGCGGCGTAGCAGAGCGGACGCGGTGGTGGGGCGGCGCGGCAGAAAGCCGTGTCGGGCGCTGCGGGCGGCGGGGCCCGTCTTCTACGGTGGACGGGCCTGACAGCCGCACCGAGGACGTAGGAGCCCGCGATGGCGTTCGACCGACTGACCGAAGTGACGACGCCCGCCGCCCACATCGGCTTCGGGCTGGCCGCCGTGGGCCGCCCCGCGTACCTCACCACGGGGCGCGCCGAAGACCTCCCCGCCGGGCGGGGCGTCGAGGAGATGCGCGCCCGCACCCACGAGCTGCTGGACGCCGCCTACGCCCAGGGCGTGCGGTATTTCGACGCCGCCCGCTCCTACGGCCGGGCCGAGGAGTTCCTCGCCGACTGGCTGAAGCAGCACCCGGACGCCCGGGACGCGGTCGTCGGCAGCAAGTGGGGCTACGCCTACGTCGGCGACTGGCGCGCGGACGCCGAGGTGCACGAGGTCAAGGACCACGGCGTCGATGCCTACGACCGGCAGCGCGAGGAGTCCGCCGAACTCCTCGGCGACCGCCTCGACCTCTACCAGATCCACTCCCTCACCCCCGACAGCCCGGCGCTCACCGACACCGACCTGCACCGGCGCCTCGCCGCCCTGGCGGCGAACGGCGTCACGGTCGGCTTCTCCACCAGCGGCCCGGAGCAGGCCGCGGCGGTACGGGCGGCGCTGGAGGTCACCGTCGAGGGCGAGCGGCTCTTCGACACCGTGCAGAGCACGTACAACGTGCTGGAGCCGGCGGTCGGCGAGGCGCTGGCCGAGGCGCACGACGCCGGGCTGACGGTGATCGTCAAGGAGGGCCTGGCGAACGGCCGGCTCGCCGGCGCCGACGCGCCCGCGGAACTGCGCGCCGTCGCCGCCGAGTGCGGCGCGGAGCCCGACGCCGTGGCGCTCGCCGCGGTGCTGCGCCAGCCGTGGGCCGGCGTCGTGCTCTCCGGCGCCGCCACCGCCGCGCAGCTGCACTCCAATCTCGCCGCCGCCGCGGTCGACCTCGACCCCGCGCAGTACGACCGCGTCGCCGCCCTCGCCGAGCCCGCCGCCGACTACTGGCAGCGGCGCGCGGCGACCCCCTGGTCGTAGGCGCGGTGATCGGCACCGCCCGTCCGACGGGCCCCGTGCGCGGCGGGCTTTAAGGGGATTTTCGCCTCCCGGTGATGACATGCGGTAACGCACTCGTCTGACGGAGGAGACCCCGATGTCCCGTCGTATACGCAGGCTCTCGGTCGCCGGTGCCGCCGTGTTCGCCGTCGCCGGCCTGGCCACCGGCGCGTCCGCCGCGCTCGACCGCGGCGACGACAAGCCCGAGGTCCGGCTCGTGGTCAACGAGGACCGCGAGCAGACCGGCGCCCAAAGCGCCGACCACGAGGACTGCCCCGACAAGGGCGGTTCCGGGGCGCCCTCGGGAGCCGCCGAGAACGCGGGCGACCTGTGACCACCACCACCCCCGCGGGACCGGGGCCCGGCGCCGCGCCGGGCCCCGGGACGGCGCTCCTGGAACAGGCGCTCTTCGAGGTGAAGCGGGTGATCGTCGGCCAGGACCGGATGGTCGAGCGGCTGCTGACCGCCGTGCTCGCCCGCGGGCACTGCCTGCTCCAGGGCGTACCGGGCGTCGCCAAGACGCTGGCGGCGGCCACCCTGGCGACCGTGTCGGGCGGCACGTTCCACCGCATCCAGTTCACCCCCGACCTGGTGCCGTCCGACATCACCGGCACCCGCATCTACCGGCCCTCCAGCGAGACGTTCAGCGTCGAACCCGGGCCGGTCGCCGCCAACTTCGTGCTCGCCGACGAGATCAACCGGGCCCCCGCCAAGGTCCAGTCCGCGCTGCTCGAAGTCATGGCCGAGCGGCAGGTCAGCATCGGCGGCCGGACCATCCCCATGCCCGAGCCGTTCCTCGTCCTGGCCACCCAGAACCCCATCGAGTCCGAGGGCGTCTACCAGTTGCCCGAGGCCCAGCGCGACCGCTTCCTGCTCAAGGTCGACGTCGCCGCGCCCACCGAGGACGAGGAGCTGGCGATCCTCTACCGGATGAGCGTGGACCCGCCCGCCGCCCGCCGGGTGCTCGCGCCGCACACCCTCGCGGCCCTCCAGCGCCGCGCCGACGACGTGTTCGTCCACCACGCCCTCGCGCAGTACGCGGTACGCCTCGTCCTCGCCACCCGCGACCTCGCCGCCCGCGGCGACGCCGCCGGCGGCGGCCGGCTCGCGTACGGCGCGGGGCCGCGGGCCACCCTCGGCCTGGTGGCGGCGGCGCGGGCGCTGGCGCTGCTGCGCGGGCGCGAGTACGTGCTGCCCGCCGACATCACGGCGCTCGCCCACGAGGTCATCGCCCACCGGCTGGTGCTCTCCTTCGACGCGCTGGCCGACGACGTCACGCCCGAGTCGGTCGTCGACGAGGTGCTGGCCGCCGTGCCGCAGCCCCGGGTCACGCCGCACCAGGCGGAGGACGCGGCGGCCGGTGGCCTGGCCGAGGCCGGGAGTGCCGCGAGCGCCGGGAAGGCCGGGAGGGCGGCATGAGCGCGACCGGCAGCGCGGCGGGTGCGACGGCCCGGGGCGTGCCCGGCTCGCCGTCGCTGGGCGAACTCACCCCGGAACAGGCGCTCCAGCACCTGCGGCTCCTCTTCACCCGCCGCCCCGACGGCCTCCTCCAGGGCGACCTCACCGCCCTCGTCCCCGGCCCCGGCGGCGAGCCGGACGAGAGCCGCCCGTACGCCCCGGGCGTGGACGACGTACGCCGCATGGACTGGAACGCCACCGCCCGCACCACCGTGCCGCACGTGCGGATGACCCTCGCGGACCGCGAGCTGACCACCTGGATCGTCCTCGACGCCAGCGCCAGCATGGACTTCGGCACCGGCCGGATGGAGAAGCGCGACCTCGCCGTCGGCGCTGCCGCGGCCGTCGCGTTCCTCACCGAGCGCGCGGGCAACCGCCTCGGCGCCCAGCTCGTCCGCCCCGACGGTATCCAGCGCATCCCCGCCCGCGGCGGGCGGCGGCATCTGATGCGGGTGCTGCGCACCGCGCTCGAACGCCCCCGCGTGCCGGCGGGCCCGCAGACCCACACTCTCGCCGAGGCGGTGGCCGCGCTGCAGCGCGCGGAGCGCCGCCGCGGGCTGGTCGCCGTCGTCTCCGACTTCCTCGAACCGGGCTGGGAGCAGCCGCTGCGGGCCCTGGCCCGGCGGCACCAGGTCCTGGCCGTCGAGATCGTCGACCCCCGCGAGCTGGAGCTGCCCCCGGTGGGGCTGCTCACCGTCGTGGACCCGGAGTCGGGCCGGCGCCGGGAGATCCCCACGTACTCGAAGCGGCTGCGGGAGCGGTACGCCGCCGCCGCGGCGGAGCAGCGCGCGGCGATCGCCCGGGCGCTGCGGGCCGCGGGCGCGGCACGGCTGCCGCTGCGCACGGACCGTGACTGGGTCCGGGACATCGCCCGCTACGCGGCGGCACAGCGCCGCGGGACGGGCGGTGCGGCATGACCTCCGGTCCTGCACCCGGTTCCCGCGCGGCCCCGGCGGTCTCGCCGGGCCTGGCGCCGCCGGCCGCGGGCGCGGCTGGATACGGACCACGACCGGGGGCGGGGCATCGGGCGCTACGCGCCACAGCGCCGCCGCACGGGCGGGGCGGCATGCCCCCCGGCCGTCCGGGTCCCGCCGTGGTGCCGGTGGCGGCGGCCCGGTCGTCCCGGGCGGGGCGGGGGCCGTACCCCCGCCGTCCGCCGGGCCGCGAGGACAGCAGGCACCCCGCGGGTCACCGCCGCACCGGTACGGCAACCGCCGCCCCCACGCGCCGGGTTCGCCTGCCCGGCCCCGGCCCGTACGGCACACGGGGAAGTGCCCCCGGTCTCCGCCCACGGCGGCACACCGCCGCCCCCGCGGCTCCCACGCGCGCCGCCCACACCGGCGGCGGCCCCGCGTCCGGCGCGCACGCCCTCGGCCGCACCGGCCCGCCCCGTACCCGCGTCCGCCCACCCCGCCGACTCCCGGAGGGCCCCGCATGAGTCTCGCCTCGCCCGGGTGGCTCCTGCTGCTCGTGCCGCTCGCCGCCCTCGCCGTCGCGTACGTCGTCATGCAGGCCCGGCGCAGCCGCTACGCCGTGCGGTTCACCAACGTCGACCTGCTCGACAAGGTCATGCCCCGCCGCCCCGGCTGGCGCCGCCACGTGCCGGCCACCGCGTTCTGCGCCATGGCCGGGCTGCTCGTCGTCGGCTTCGCCCGGCCCACCGCCGAGACCGAAGTGCCGCGGGAGCGGGCGACCATCATGGTCGCGCTGGACGTCTCCGCCTCGATGCGGGCCACCGACGTACAGCCGTCGCGGTTCACCGCCGCGCAGGACGCCGCCCAGGCGTTCGTGACCGAGCTGCCCGAGCGGTTCAACGTCGGGCTCGTCACCTTCAGCGGCACCTCCGCCGTCGCGCTGCCGCCGACCACCGACCGCGAGGCCATGCGCCGCGCGCTCGACCGGCTGGACACCCGGCAGGGCACGGCGATCGGCGAGGCGGTCTTCTCCTCCGCCGAGGCGATCCGCACGCTCGACGAACAGGCCGAGCGCGAACCGCCGCCGGCGCACGTCGTGCTGCTCTCCGACGGGCAGAACACCACGGGCCGTGCCACCTCCGCCGCCGCCGAGGAGGCTGCCGCGGCCGGGATCCCGGTGTCGACGATCGCGTACGGCACCGAGGGCGGCACCATCGACCTGGCCAGCGGGCAGAGTGTGCCGGTGCCGGTCGACGCGCCCGCGCTGGAGGAGCTGGCCACCGCGACCGGCGGCGCGTTCCACGAGGCCGCCTCCGGCGAAGAGCTGCAGGCCGTGTACGAGGACATCGGCAGCTCCATCGGCTACCGCACCGAGGATCGCGAGATCTGGCAGTGGTTCGTCGCGGCCGCGCTGATCGCCGCGCTGCTGGCCGCGGCCACATCCCTGCTGTGGTTCTCGCGCCTACCGTGAGGAGAACGACCGTGACCCACGCCCGTCCCGGCCTCGGCGAGCCCCGCGGCCCCGCGTTCACCGCGGGCGACCGCGCCGGCACCGCCGCCCCGCGTCCCGCGGGCGGGCCCCCGCAGGCCGGGCCCGTGCCGCCCGCGTCCCCGTACCGCGTCCCCCCGGCACCCACCCCGACCCCGCCCCCGGCGCCCCGCCGCGCGGCGAACCGGGCCCTCGCCGTCGCCGTCGTCGCCGCAGTCCTCGCCGGCGGCGCGGCCGGGTTCGCCGCCGGCGAGATACGCGGCCCCGGGGGCGGTGAGGAGGCGGCGGCCGGAGCCCTCCCACCGGCCGCCGCCGGGCGGAACCCCGGCGACCTCGACAGCGTCGCCGCCCGGGTGCTGCCCAGCGTGGTCTCCGTACAGGCCGGCGAACGGCAGGGCTCCGGCTTCGTCTTCGACGACCGTGGCCGCATCCTCACCAACGCCCACGTCGTCGGCACCGCCACCGACGCCACCGTGGTGCTGCACAGCGGCCGCCGGGTGGACGCCGAGGTGCTGGGCCGCGACACCGGACGGGACGTGGCGGTGCTGGAGGTGGCGGGCCCGTACGCCCCGCGCCCGCTGCCCAGGGGCCGCGCCGCGGACCTGTCCGTCGCCGACTCGGTGCTGGCCATCGGCTCGCCGCTGGGCCTGACCGGCACCGTCACCTCCGGCATCGTCAGCGCCGTCGACCGCGAGGTCTCGCTCGGCGGCGGCGCGCAGCAGCGGGCGGTGCAGACGGACGCCTCCATCAACCCCGGCAACTCCGGCGGCCCGCTGGTGGACGCCGCAGGCCGCGTCGTCGGCATCAACACCGCCATCGCCTCGCTGGACCGGGGCAGCGGCGGCTCGATCGGCATCGGCTTCGCCGTACCCGTGGAGGACGCGGTCCGGGCGGCGGACTCGATCATCGACGGCGATTAGGTTCATGGCATGCGGATACTCGTGGTCGAGGACGAAGAGGACCTGGTGGGCGCGCTCCGGGTCGGGCTGGTGCGCTCCGGATACGCGGTCGACACCGCCGCCGACGTGGACGGCGCGCTGGAGAAGCTCGGGGTCAACGAGTACGACCTCGTGCTGCTCGACCTCACCCTGCCCGACGGCGACGGCCTCGCCGTCTGCCGGGAGATACGCGGGGCCCCCGGCGGGCCGCGGATCCTGATGCTCACCGCCCGCGACCGCCTCGCCGACCGGGTGCGCGGCCTCGACGCGGGCGCCGACGACTATCTCGTCAAGCCGTTCGCGCTGCCGGAGCTGCTGGCGCGGATACGGGCCCTGCTCCGCCGCGACGAGGGCGGCACGTCCGTCGTGGAGGTCGGCGAACTGCGGCTGGACACCGCCAGGTTCGAGGCGTACCGCGGCAGCCGCCCGCTGCGGCTCACGTCCAAGGAGTTCGGCGTGCTGCACTACCTGATGACCCGCCCCGGCCGGGTCGTCTCCGCGGAAGAACTCCTGGAGCACGTCTGGGACGAGAACGCCGACCCGTTCACCAACACCGTGCGCGTCACCGTCGGCTCGCTGCGCCGCAAGGTCACCGGCCAGGAGGAGCCGCTGATCGAGACCGTCATCCGGCACGGCTACCGGCTGAAGGAGGAGACGCCGTGAGGCGGCCCCGGCTGCCGCTCCCGGCCTTCGTCCACACCATCCGCTTCCGGCTCACCGTGCTCTACTCGGTGCTCGTGTTCTGCCTGACCGCGCTCGTGCTCGGCGGCGCGTACGTCGCGGTGCAGCGCAGCGGCGACGCCCAGCCGGTCAGCAAGGAGCTGCAGGCCGAGAAGCGGGTCGACGGCGTACGGGTCGGGGACATCGACGTCGTCAAGGCCGAGGACGTCGAGGCCGCCGTGAACTACGAGACGCTGGGCAACCTGCGCACCTTCTCCTTCGCCGTCCTCGGCGGCGTGGCCGTCGCCAGCCTCGGCACCGGCTGGGTGCTCTCCGGCCGGGCGCTGCGCCCCGTACGCGCCATCGCCCGTACCGCCGAGGAGATCCAGGCCGGCAGCGACCTCTCCCGCCGGATCCGGCTCGAAGGACCGCGCGACGAGCTGCGCATGGTCGCCGACACCGTCGACTCGATGCTCGACCGGCTCGACGGCGCCTTCGCAGCGCAGCGCCAGCTCGTGGACGACGCCTCGCACGAACTGCGCACCCCGCTGGCCATCATCCGGGCCAACCTCGACGCGGTGCTCTCCGTCGAGGAGTCGGAGCCGGAGGAGCGGCGGCGGGCCGTCGCCGTGGTCGACCGGGCCACCACGCGGATGACGCGGCTGGTGGAGGACCTGCTCGCGACCGCGCGGCGGTCCGCCGCCGCGTTCGCCGACGCGGACGTGGACCTGGCCGACGTGGCGGACGAGGCGTGCGAGGAGTTCGCGCCGCTGGCGACGGAACGGGGCCTGGTGATCCGGCGCCGGCTGGACGAGGGCCTGGTGCTGATCGGCGACCCGTACGCGCTGCGCCGGGCCGTCGGCAACCTCCTCTCCAACGCGGTACGCCTCGCGCCCGCCGGCACCCGCATCACGGTCGCGGCCGGCCGCGCGGAGGGCTGGCTGTGGATCGCCGTGCAGGACGCGGGCCCCGGCATCGGCGAGGGCGAGCAGGCCCGGGTCTTCGACCGGTTCTGGCGCGGCGAGGCGGGCCAGGAGGGGCGGCCCAGGGACCGGCACGCGGGTCTCGGGCTGGCGATCGTGCGGCAGATCGTGGAGTCGCACGGCGGGCAGCCGCGGCTGTTCTCCCGGGTGGGCGCGGGCAGCACGTTCGTGCTGTGGCTGCCCGACGCGGGCGCGGCGGCCGGTGCGCGCGGTGCGGGCGGGCCGCCGGACGGGCTGCCCGCGGAGATGCGCGGCGGGGAGGGCGACGGGCCGGTGGAGCTGCTGGAGAAGTAGCCGCCGCGGACGGGCGGTTCGTACCGTACGGCTCAGGCGGCCGACTTCACCTTCGTGGCGTACACGTCGACGTACTCCTGCCCGGACAGCCGCATGACCTCGCTCATCACCTCGTCGGCCACCGCCCGCAGCACGTACCGGTCGCGGTCCATGCCCTCGTAGCGGGAGAAGTCCAGCGGCTCCCCGAAACGCACCGTGAACCGGGCGATCCGCGGCCGGCCCGCGCCGCCCGGCTGGATCTTCTCCGTACCGACCATCGCGAACGGCACCACGGGCGCGCCGGTCATCAGCGTCAGCCGCGCCACACCCGTACGCGCCCGGTACAGCCGGCCGTCGGGGGAGCGGGTGCCCTCCGGGTAGATGGCGAAGACCCGGCCCTCCTCCAGGATCCGGCGCCCCGTCATCAGCGCCGCGACACCGCCGCGGCCGCCGTCCCGGTCCACCGGGATCATCCCGACCGAGGTGAAGAACCAGGCCATCAGGCGGCCCTTGACGCCCTTGCCCGTGACGTACTCGTCCTTGCCGATGAAGAACACCGGCCGCTTCACGACCAGGCCGAGGAACATCGAGTCGACGAACGTGAGGTGGTTGCCGGCGAGGACGACCGGGCCCGTGCCGGGAATGTGCTCGTGGCCCTCCACCCGGGGGCGGTACAGGACACGCATGAGCAAGCCGAGAAACGCCTTGATCAGGATGCGGAACAAGGAAGGATCCTCCGGTCGGGACGGTGACGCCTGCGACCATACTCGCCTGACCGGGCGGTTCCCACTCCGGCTTCAACCGGCCGAGACGCAGTGTTGCCGCCGATTTCACAAGCGCGCCGCCGCAAGTCTCCCGCACCCGCGCCGCTGCCGCCTAACATCGGGCCGTCTTTTGTCGAGGCGCCGTCGATGGCGCGGGTACGACGGAGAGGTGGCTGATATGAGCGACGGCGGTACGGAGCGGCAGCAGCCCGGCAGACGGGCGGTGCTCGGCGCGGCGGCGCTGGGCGGTGCGGCGGCCGCGGTGGGCCTGCCGGGTACGGCGCGGGCGGCGGGCGGGTCCGGCGGCAGCGGCGGTCCGGGCCCGGGCGGGAGGCTGCCGAACCCGGCGGTGATCGCGCACCGCGGGGCCAGCGGCTACCGGCCCGAGCACACCCTGGGCGCGTACCAGTTCGCCCTCGACATGGGCGCGGACGTCATCGAGCAGGATCTCGTGCCGACGAAGGACGGCCACCTCGTCTGCCGGCACGAGAACGAGATCGGCGGCACCACCGACGTCGCGGACCACCCGGAGTTCGCCGCCCGCAAGACCACCAAGACGGTCGACGGCGCGCAGATCACCGGCTGGTTCACCGAGGACTTCACCCTCGCCGAGCTGAAGACGCTGCGGGCCACGGAGCGCATCCCCGCCGTACGGCAGCGCAACACCCTCTACAACGGCCGCTGGGAGGTGCCCACCTTCGAAGAGGTGCTGCAGTGGGCGGAGCGGCAGCGGCGCGGCACCGGCAGGCCGGTTTACCTGCACGTCGAGACAAAACACCCCAGCTTTTTCCGCTCCATCGGCCTTGAGCTGGAGAAACCGCTGGCGCGGCTGCTGCGCCGCTACGGCCGGGACAAGAGCAACTCGCCCATCTTCCTGCAGTCGTTCGAGCCCAGCAGCGTCGAGCGGCTCGCCGGGCTCGTCGACTCACCGGGTGTCGTGCTGCTCGGCGCGGCGTCCTCGCGGCCATGGGACTTCGTCCAGGCCGGGGACCCGCGCACCGTCGCCGACCTGGTCACGCCCGAGGGGCTGGCGTGGATCGCGGGCTTTGCCAAGGGCCTCGGCCCGACGCTCGACCTGATCATCCCGAAGGACTCCACCGGCAAGCTGCTGGAGCCCACCGCCCTCGTCCGCGACGCGCACGACGCCGGGCTGGTGCTGCACCCGTACACGATGCGCAACGAGAACACGTTCCTGCCGGCGGACTTCCGCAGGGGCACGGACACGACGCACTACGGCGACGCGTTCGGCGCCTTCCAGGTCTACTTCGAGACGGGCATCGACGGGATCTTCACCGACAACCCCGACACCGGGCTGCTCGCCCGGGACGCCTTCCTCACGCGAGGCTGACCCCGGGGGGCCGCCGGGCAACCGGCGGCCCCCGTCCGCCCGTTGCCTCCCGCGGGTCCGTTCCCGGCGGCGGACGGCGGGCCCGCCCGTGTCCCGTACCCCGACATCTCAGGCGAGTTGGCAATATCACAGGGATGCCGGGGCCTCGTCCGTAGCCACGGCACGACCGCGCCGCGCAGAATGCTCACGGCGGAGGTTGCGCCGGGTGAAGTGCGGGGAAACACGCGGTAGGCCGCAGGTTTTTGCGGCCTGTCTACGGGTGCACAGAGGAGGCGGGCGCGGCATGGGCAAGAGTGTGACGATTACGCCGGCGACGAACGACGACGCCGAGCAAGTCCTGAAACTCCAGTACCTCTGCTACCAGGCCGAGGCCGCGCTGTACGGGGACTACCGCATACCCCCGCTCACCGAGACCCTGGACGAGCTGCGCGCGGAGTTCGACCGCGGCGCCGCCGTCGTCGCCCGCCTCGGCGACGAGGTGGTCGGGGCCGTCCGCGGCACGGTGCAGGCCGACGGCACCGCCGTCATCGGGCGGCTCATCGTGCACCCCCGGATGCAGGGCCACGGCCTCGGCGCCCGGCTGCTGCTCGCCATGGAGGTCAGGCTCGCCGAGGGCGGCGCGCCCGTCGAGCGGTTCCAGCTCCTCACCGGACACCGCAACGAGGCGAACCTGCGGCTGTACCGGCGGCTGGGCTACGAGCCGGTGGGCACGGAGAAGGTCAGCCCGCGGCTGAGCCTGGTCACTCTGGAGAAGGCCCCTCAGGGCGCGCCCGCGACGACTGCTTCCTCAGCCACCACAGCCCGATGACCGGCAGGATCACGGGCAGGAAGAGGTAGCCGCGGCCGTAGTCGGACCACACGGTCTGGTCCGGGAACTCGGACGGCTGCACCTCCGTCCAGGTGCCGATCGCCAGCACGCCGATCAGCTCGGCGGTGATGCACACCAGCGCGAGCCGCCGCGCCGTCTCCCCGCCGCGCGCGAGGGCGACGGTGATGAAGACGTAGACGACGGCGGCGAGCGCGGAGAGCACGTACGCGAGCGGCGCCTTGCCGAACTCCGTGCTGAGCTGGTAGACCGCCCGCGAGGTGGCGCCGACCGCGAAGACCCCGTACAGCGCGAGGATCAGCCGCCCCGGCCCGCTGGACAGCCCCGTGTGCCCGCTCTCGCGCGGCTCCCCGGCCGCCTGCCGCTGCTCAGCCACCGGAGCCCGCCCAGATGTCGTGCAGCCGCACCTGGAGCACGGCCAGGACGAACCCCCCGACGGCCACCGTCGCCGAACCCCAGCGGCTGCGCTCCGACAGCGACAGCAGGCCGGTGGCGGGGACGGCGAAGCCCGCGGCGAGCAGATAGGCGACGAAGACCGCCGTGCCCTCGTCCGCCTCCTCGCCGCGGCCGAGCTGCACCAGGCCGACGGCGACCTGGGCCAGCGCGAGCACCGTCACCACGGCCATGCCGGCGAAGTGCCAGTCCTTCGTGGGCTCATCCTTGACCGCGGCGTACCCGCACCAGGCCGCGAGGGCGAGCGCGGCCACCGCGACCGCGATGGTCAAGGGGAGGAACATGACTCGACCTTACTGCGTCGCCCCGGGGCCCCTGATCCGGGTCCCGGCGCGGTCCGTACGCTTCCGCCCACGCGCCCGCCGCCGTGGCGTTGGCCACAGGGCGCACCCCTCCGCGCCCCTTCCGCTTCCCCGCCCGGCACCGTATTTATGCAGGTCACAGAGGTGTACGGGGACTCCGGTGCCGCTCCGCCCCGGGTTGTCCGCAATGCGGACAGCCGTCCCGGCCCGTGGCACCCATCTGTTTTACTGATCCGCATGACCACGACGAGCAGCCGCACCTGTGCGACCGAGGCGAGCAGCATGACGCCCGGTGCTCGTTGTATGTGTCGAATGCACCGCTGAGGGCCCCCGCCACGAGACTCGCGCCCCGAAGCGAGTCCGCGGGCCGCTCCGCCGCCGTGCCCCGCACGGCCGCGCCCCGAGCCGAGCCCGTGTGTACCGAGGCCGCGCCGCGCCCCCCGCGCACCGCCGCCCGGAGCCACCCCCCGAGACCCGAGCCGCGCGCCCCGCCGTGGGCGCGCCGTGCCCTCCCGCGCCCCCGCGGCCGGGCACCCGAGAGCGATGGAACCCACGTGATCACAGTCAGGGACCTGAAGAAGGTCTACCGCTCCCGCGGCCGCGGGACCGCCGCGCTCGACGGCGTCGACCTGCGCGTACGCGAGGGCGAGGTCTTCGGCGTCGTCGGCCGCAGCGGCGCCGGCAAGTCCACCCTCATCCGCTGCATCAACCTCCTGGAGCGCCCCGACTCCGGCACCGTCACGGTCGCGGGCCAGGACCTCACGGCCCTGACCGGCCGCGAGCTGCGCGCCGCCCGTACCCGTATCGGCATGATCTTCCAGCACTTCAACCTGCTGAGCGCCCGCACCGTGCAGGACAACGTAGAACTGCCGCTGGAGATCCTGGGCCTCTCGGGGCAGGAGCGCGCCCGCAAGGCGCTCGAACTCCTCGACCTCGTCGGCCTCGCCGACCGCGCCAGGGCGTACCCCGCGCAGTTGTCCGGCGGCCAGAAGCAGCGCGTCGGCATCGCCCGCGCGCTCGCCGGGGAACCGCAGGTGCTCCTCTCCGACGAGGCCACCTCCGCGCTCGACCCCGAGACCACCCGTTCCGTCCTGGAGCTGCTGCGCGAACTCAACCGCGAACTCGGCCTGACCGTCCTGCTCATCACCCACGAGATGGACGTCGTCAAGGCCGTCTGCGACTCCGCCGCGCTGATGCGCGCCGGCCGCATCACCGAGTCCGGCACCCTCGACGAGCTGCTGGCCACCCCCGGCTCCGAGATCGCCGCCCAGCTCTTCCCGGTGGGCGGCGAGGCATACGGCAGCGAGAGCACCATCGTGGACATCACCTTCCACGGCGACGCTCGCGGCCGGCCGGTGATCTCCCACCTGTCCCGCACCTACAACCTCGACGTGTCGATCCTCGGCGCCGCCATGGACACCGTCGGCGGCCGGCAGGTCGGCCGGATGCGCATCGAGCTGCCCGGTCCGTACGAGGAGAACGTCGTCCCCCTGGGCTTCCTGCGCGAGCAGGGCCTGCAGATCGACCCGGTCGGCGTCGACGCCGCCGGCCTGCCCGCCCTGGAGAGTGCCAAATGAGCTGGACCGAGATACGCCCCGAGCTGCTGACCGGGCTCTGGGAGACGCTGGCCATGGTCGGCTGGGCGGCGCTCGTCGCCGTCGTCGTCGGCACCCCGCTGGGCGTGCTGCTGGTCCTCACCGACCGCGGCCGGCCGCTGCAGAACGTCCTCGTCAACCGGGTCATCGGGCTCGTCGTGAACGTCGGCCGCTCGCTGCCGTTCATCATCCTGCTGCTGGCGCTGACCGCGTTCACCCGCGCGCTGGTCGGCACCTCCATCGGCCTCAAGGGCGCCATCGTGCCCCTGGCGATCAGCGCCATCCCGTTCTTCGCCCGGCTGGTCGAGACCGCGGTACGGGAGGTCGACGCCGGCCTCGCCGAGGCCGTGCAGTCGATGGGCGGCAGCACCTGGACCGTGGTCGTCAAGGCGCTGCTGCCGCAGGCGCTGCCGTCCCTGGTCGCGGGCCTGACCACCACCGTCATCGCCCTCGTCGGCTACTCGGCCATGGCCGGCGCCGTCGGCGGCGGCGGCCTCGGCGACGTCGCCATCCGCTACGGCTACCAGCGCTACGAGGGCGACGTCATGCTCGCCACCGTCGTGCTGCTCGTCGTCCTCGTCAACGCCGTCCAGCTGATCGGCGACTTCTTCGTCCGCAGCCTCGCCGACCGCAGCACCCGCAGCGCCGCCTACCTGCGCATCTCCCGCCCCGCCCGGGCCGGGGTGACCGCGGTCGCCGGCGTCGCGCTCGTCGGTTCGCTCACGGTGGGCACCGTGAACCTCACCTCGGAAGGCGGCGACGGCGGCGCGAACACCGTCACCGTGGCCGCGACGCCCGCGCCGCACGGCGAGATCCTCACCTTCGTCAAGGACAACCTCGCCGCGGACGCCGGGATCGACCTGCGCATCCGTGAGTTCACCGACTACGTCAAGCCCAACGAGGCCGTCGCCAACGGCGAGGTCGACGCCAACTTCTTCCAGCACACCCCGTTCCTGGACGACTACAACGACAAGAACGGCACCGACATCGTCCCGACCGTCGGCGTGCTGGTCGAACCGCTCGGCCTCTACTCCGAGCAGGCGGACGACGTCTCGGGCATCGGCGGCGGCGACACCGTCGCCGTACCGAACGACACCACCAACATGGGCCGCGCCCTCCACCTCCTCGACGCCGAAGGTCTCGTCGAGCTGAAGGACGGCACGGGGCTCAACGCCACCCTCGCCGACATCGCCGACGACCGGGGCCTGGACATCCGGGAGCTGGAAGCGGCCCAGACGCCGCGTGCGCTCCAGGACGTCGACGCCGCCGTGATCAACGGCAACTACGCCATCGACTCCGGCCTCGACCCCCGGTCCGACGCCATCGCGCTGGAGGAGGCCGAGGGCAACCCGTACGTCAACATCCTCGCCGTACAGGCCGGCGACGCGGACGACCCGGAGATCGAGAAGCTCGGCGACCTGCTCAACTCCCCGGAGACCAAGGCGTTCATGGAGAAGGAGTTCCCCTCGTCCGTCCCGGTGTTCGGCCCCGTGGGCTGAGGCCGTGGCACATCCGCCGTCGGATGCTGCATGCTGTCCGGGTCAGCTCGTCATCGGTCCACGCACTCGGAGAAGCGCATGTCATCCACCTTCCCGGACGTCTCCCTCAGCACGGACCGGCTGGTGCTCCGCCCGTTCGACGAGGAGGACGTGCCGGCGCTGACGGAGATGATGAACGACGAGGCGGTCACCGCGTGGACGCAGGCGCCGCACCCGTACACCGGGGACGACGCCTACGACTGGGTGACGCGCGTAGCCCCGGCCGAGCGCACCGGCGGCCGGGGCATCGTCTTCGCGGTCTCGGAGTTCCTCACCCAGCGCCTCGTCGGCAACGTCCACCTGAGACGGACCGACTGGCGCACGCTGGCCACGGAGGCCAGGTTCGTCGTCGCCCCCTGGGCGCGCGGCGAGGGGTACGCCGCGGAGTCGGTGCTCGCCGTCGCGCGCTGGCTCTTCGACGTGCAGAAGTTCGAGCGCCTCGAACTGCGCACCGCCGCGGACAACACCGCGGCGCAGCAGGTCGCGCAGAAGCTCGGCGGCATCAGCGAGGGCGTCCTGCGCAACGCCTGGATAGCGCGCACCCGCACCGAGGACGGCGGCTGGACGGATATCCGCACCGACCTCATCGTCTGGAGCCTGCTGCCGGAAGACCTGGATCCGGACGGCGGGAGCAGTGTGCTCTGACGCCCCCTTACCTCCGGCCCCCACCTCCGGCGCGCCTTCGCGCGGACGGCACGTACGCTACGGGCGTGCCCCTTCGCGGCGCCGGGAGCGGCCGCCGGCGGGCCGGCGCACCCCGCAGTCGACGACCAGGAGAAGAGTGAGCGATGGCGGACCGGGTCACCGTGATCGGGTGGGACGGTTCCCCGCTGACCGAGGCGGCGCTCGGCGCGCTCGGTGCGGCCAGCCTCGTGGCCGGGGCGGCGCACCACCTCGCCCTGCCCGAGGTGCCGCCCGGCGCCGAGCGGATCCGGCTGGGCAGCGTGGGCCTCGCGGCCCGCAGGATCGCCCGGCACCGCGGCACGGCGGTGGTCATCGCCGACGGCGACCCGGGCTTCTTCGGCGTCGTACGCACCCTGCGCGCCCCTGAACACGGCCTGGAGGTCGAGGTGCTGCCGGCGGTCTCGTCCGTCGCCGCCGCCTTCGCCCGCGCCGGGATGCCCTGGGACGACGCGCAGGTCGTCGTCGCACACGAGCGCAACCTGCGCCGGGCCGTCAACGTCTGCCGGGCGCACCCCAAGGTCGCCGTCCTCACCTCGCCGGGCGCGGGACCCGCGGAACTCGCCCTGCTGCTGCGGGACGTCCACCGGACGTTCGTCATCTGCGAGGAACTGGGCGGGGCGCACGAGCGTGTGACGGTGCTCACGTCCGACAAGGTGGCCGAGCACGTGTGGCGCGACCCGAACGTGACGCTGGTCATCGGCGGCGGCATCGGGGCCGGCGCCGGGCCGACGACCGCGGGGGGCGCCGCCGCGCCCGCGGCCGGCGGCTGGCTCGCCGGCCACGACGCGGGCTACCCGCCCCCGGTGCGCGGCTGGAGCCTGGCCCCCGCGGAGTACGGCGCCGCCCCCGACGAGGGCGAGGCGCCGCAACTGCGCGCCGTCCAACTCGCCCGGCTCGGGCCCCGGCAGGGCGACCTGGTGTGGGACATCGGCGCGGGCAGCGGCGCGGCCGCGGTCGAGGCCGCCCGCTTCGGCGCCGCGGTCATCGCCGTCGACCGCGACCCCGGCGCCTGCGCCCGCGCCTCGGCCGCGGCCCGCCGCTTCGGGGTGCTGCTGCAGACCGTCCACGGCACCGCCCCCGGGGTCCTCAACGACCTGCCGGAGCCGGACGTCGTCCGGGTCGGCGGCGGGGGCGCGGCGGTCGTCGCGGGGTGCGCGGCCCGGCGGCCGGAGCGGATCGTCGCCCACGCCCGTACCCGGGACGGCGCGGAGGAGATCGTACGGGCCCTGACGGACGCCGGATACGCCGTGGAGTGCTCGCTGCTGCAGTCCGTCGACCTCGACCCGCAGGGCCCCGCGGACGCGGGTGCAGGCGCGGGGTGGCGGGAGCGGGAGCGCACGGTGGTGTTCCTCATCGCGGGGAGCCGCGCGGGCTGAGCCGGGGGTGCGCCACGGGGTGCGCGCGGTGCGCACGACGCGCTCCGGGCGCGCGGGAGGCATGCGCCGGATGCTCCCCGCGATGCACCGGACGGCACCCGCGGGGCCCGACCCCAGCCGGACTCGCGTGCGGATTACGGGTAGGCTGGCCGACTGTTGTGCCGTGACCTGGCATTCGTTGCAGCGTTGCCGAATGCCGGTAATGTCCGGGGGTCTTGTCGCAGTTGTCGGGAACGTAAACCGCGCGGGTGGTCGTGCCGCCGGGCGGGGTGTGCTCGTTCTAGCTATGGGCGGCCGGTCTGTCCCGCGGGGGCTGCGGCCGGACGGACGGACGGTCGGAGAAGGAGCTGGAGCGATGGGCGAGGGGTACGGACGCATGACTGACACCGGCAAGCTCCCGGAAGGGCACCAGCCGGAGCCGGACGACGTCGCCGGAGGCCACCACCCCGCCCCCGCCGCGACTCCCGACACCGCCCCTGCGGTCGAAGGCGCGGCGGACGACGACGATTTCCTCTTCCTGCCCGGCGCGCAGGGCGCCTGGACGGACCCGGGGGTCCCGGCCCCCGCGGGCGCGCGCGGCGCGGAGCCGGCCACGGGCGCGCAGCGGCGTCCGCTGCACATGGGCCCGCCGGTGCCGGAGCAGGCCGGGGGAGTGGTGCGCTCGCTCGCGGACCGGGGTCCGGCGAGCGGTTCCGCCGACACCCGGGAGGCGGTCGCCGCCGCGGACGCGGCGAACGCGGGCGGCACGGGCGCCGGTTCGGCGGCGCAGGGCGCCGGCGGCACTCCGCAGCCGCCCGCGGCCTCCGCGTACACCGAACGGACGAACCAGACCGCGCAGGCCGAAGAGGCTGGACAGCCCGCGGAGAACACCGTCGCGGGACCGGGCATCGCAGCGGTGGCCGAGCAGGATGCGCCCGCCGGACCGGCGGCCGCACCGGGGGCCGTGGCGGACCAGGGCGCTCCGGCGCCGGGCGGGAACGCCGCCGACCAGACCGCGGCCGCGTCGGGGCAGTCGGCGCCGACCGCGGCGGTTTCCGGACCGCCGCAGGCGGCGGGGGTGCCCGGGCAGGCGCCGCAGCAGCCGGTACGTACGCCGGGGCCGCCGACGGTCGGCCCGGAGTACCTGGACGTCACCCGGGTCGGCGCGACTCACCTGCCGGGCCCGCAGCTCGGCGAGATCCCGCCCGCGCCGGCGGGCTGGACGGCGGTGTCGCAGGCCAACGGCGAGGCGCTCGCCCAGGCCCAGCCCCGGGAGGTCGGCGGAGAGGCACCGGCCCCCGGCGCGGAGGCGGCCCCCGCGCAGTACGCGCCGGCTCCGAACGGCGAACCGGCCGCGGCGGCGCAGACCACGGGCGGTGCGCCCGCACCGGCCCCGGTGGACGCGGCGCAGGCCGCCGTGCGCAGGGCGGCGGCCTCCGCGGGCGCGTCGCTGGGCCGCGGCATCTCCGCCAACGGCGCCGTCGCGAACGGCCGTCACGAGGCCACCGGGGCGGAGCCCGCGGACGCGACCCACGTGCGGCAGCCCGCCGACGGCACCGCGGACGCGGCCACCGCCGCGGGGCAGACGAATCAGCCGGCCCCGGACGGGCAGCCAGGCGCGGCGGCGGCGCCCGGGAGTGACCCGCAGACGGAGAGCGGTCAACCCGCGGCGGGCGCCGCCCAGCCCGCCGAAGGCGCCGCAGGCCGGACGCCGGGCGGTCACGCCGCGGACGGGTCCGCGGTGCCCGCGGGGGAGAACGGCCAACCGGCCGCCGATACGGCAGGGTCGAGCGGTCCGGAGGGCGCCGCCGCGGCCCAGGCGCCGAGCGGTCATGCCGTGAACGAGTCCGCGCCGCACGCCGTAACGGTCGACGGGACGGCCATCGCCGTATCGGGTGTCTCCGAGGGCTCCGCCGCGCCCCAGGCGCAACCCGCGAACGGGACCGTGCCGCATGCCGTCCCCGCCGTCCGATCCAGCAGCGATGCCGCGGCCCAGCCCGGTGCAGCCGCCGCCGTACCGGGCGGGGCGGAAGGCGCTTCGGCCGGCAACCCCGTGGCCGCGGCGGCGCCGCAGGCCGGCGACAACTCCCGGGCCCCGGCCGGCGGTCAGGACGACTCCGACACCGGGGACCGGCCCGCGGACGGGCCCGTCCTCCACGCCGTACCCGGCGACGACACCGCGGCCCAGGCCGCGGACAGCGCGGTCCGCACCTCCGGGCAGGCGGCCGCGGACCAGGCGGCCGCCGCCGCGCAGGCGAACGAGCAGACCGGCGGCGACTCCGCCGCCCGTCAGGACCGTCAGGGCGACGCCGGGCAGCAGCTCGCGGACGCGGCCGTGCTCCACGCCGTGGCCAACGGGCAGCCCGTCAACGGCGCCAAGGCGCGGGCGGCGAACGGCCAGGCGGTGCCCGGTGGGCAGCCCTCCGTCCCCGCCGCGCGGGCGGCGAGCGACGAAGCCGCCACCGCCGGTGCCGTACACGCCGCCGCCGCTGGGCGGCGCGGCGTGTCGCTGGGGGTCCAGAACGGCGCCCAGGCCGCCGCCTCCGGCACCGCGGGGGAAGCCGCGGCCGGCTCGCCGTCCGAGGCTCAGCCCGATGGCGGCGCGGCGCAGCGCACCGGTGCACCCGTGACGCAGATCCGCACCCGGCGGCGCCGCGGCACGGCCGTGAGCGCGCCGGTCACCGCCGGCACCCCGGCCGGCGACGCGCAGGCGGCGCAGGACACCGCGGCGGCGCCCGGCGCCTCCGTACCGGCGCAGGCCGCCGCGCCCCAACCCGCCCCCGCGGAGGAGGCGCCGGCCACCCCGGTGCCCGCTGCCGCCGAGGCCGCACCCGCGGCCGACGCACCGGCTGCCACCGGCGACGCAACGCCCCCGGCCGCCGCCGCACCGGAAGCCCCCGCCGCCGACGCGCCCGCCGCTCCCGCGGACGAGCCCGCCGCCCCCGGCTTCGCCGACGCCGAGCGGGCCGCCGTCCACCGGGTCATGCGCGAACGCCGCGACATCCGCAACGGCTTCCGCTCCGACCCCGTGCCGCACGAGGTGCTGCTCCGCGTCCTGGAGGCCGCCCACACCGCCCCCAGCGTCGGCCACTCCCAGCCCTGGGACTTCGTCGTCATCCGTTCCGAGGAGACCCGGCACCGGATGCACGAGCTGGCCGCCCGCCAGCGCGAGGCGTACGCGAAGAGCCTGCCCAAGGGCCGCGCGAAGCAGTTCAAGGAGCTGAAGGTCGAGGCCATCCGGGACACCCCGGTGAACATCGTCGTCACCGCCGACCCCACCCGCGGCGGCCGGCACACCCTCGGGCGGCACACCCAGCCGCAGATGGCCCCGTACTCCTCCGCGCTCGCCGTCGAGAACCTCTGGCTCGCCGCCCGCGCCGAGGGCCTCGGCGTCGGCTGGGTCAGCTTCTTCGACGAGCGCGAGCTGGTCCGCGAGCTGGACCTGCCGGAGCACCTGGACGTCGTGGCGTACCTCTGCATCGGCTACGTCGACGAGTTCCCCGACGAGCCGGAGCTGGTGCAGGCCGGCTGGTCCAAGCGCCGTCCGCTCTCCTGGGTCGTCCACGAGGAGAGCTACGGCCGCCGCGCGCTGCCCGGCGCGGACCCGCACGACCTGCTCGCCGAGACCCTGGAGGGCATCCGCCCGCTGGACGCCAAGGCGCTCGGCGAGGCGTGGGAGCGGCAGAAGCGGATGACGAAGCCGGCCGGCTCGCTCGGCATGCTGGAGATCATCTCGGCGCAGCTCTGCGGCCTGTCCCGCAAGTGCCCGCCGCCGGTGCCCGAGCCCGCGGCGGTCGCGGTCTTCGCCGGCGACCACGGCGTGCACGCGCAGGGCGTCACGCCCTGGCCGCAGGAGGTCACCGGCCAGATGGTCGCCAACTTCCTCGGCGGCGGCGCCGTCTGCAACGCCTTCGCCACCCAGGTCGGCGCCGAGGTGTGCGTCGTGGACGCCGGGGTGGCGGCGGAGCTGCCCGCCACCGCGGGGCTCGTACCGCGGAAGGTGCGCAAGGGGACCGCGGACATGACCGCGGGTCCCGCGATGACCCGCGAGGAGGCGCTGCGGGCCGTCGAGGTCGGCATCGAGACCGCACGGGACCTGGTCGCGGCGGGCAACAAGGCGCTGCTGACCGGCGAGATGGGCATCGCGAACACGACCGCGTCCGCCGCGATCATCGCCGTCTTCACCGACTCCGAGCCCGCCGACGTGACCGGCCGCGGCACCGGCATCGACGACGAGACGTACGACCGCAAGGTCGACGCCGTCCGCCGCGCGATCGAGGTCAACCGCCCTGACCCGGCCGACCCGATCGGCGTGCTGGCCGCGGTCGGCGGCCTGGAGCACGCCGCGCTCGTCGGCTACATCCTCGCCGGGGCCTCGCTGCGCACGCCCGTCGTGCTGGACGGGGTGAGCGCGGGCGCGGCGGCGCTGGTCGCCCGCGCGGTGGCGCCGGAGGCGCTGGCCGCGTGCATCGCGGGCCACCGCAGTCCCGAGCCGGGGCACGCGGCGGCGCTGACGAAGCTGGGGCTGCGCCCGCTGATCGACCTCGACCTGCGCCTCGGCGAGGGCACCGGCGCGCTGCTGGCGCTGCCGCTGGTGCAGAGCGCGGCGCGGGCGATGCACGAGGTGGCGACGTTCGACGCGGCGGGCGTGACGGAGAAGGGCTGACCCCGCCGCGCCTGGGGCGTTCGCACGCGCGCGTCGACGTGCCGCGTACGCCCCCGGGCGCACCCGCGGTCCGCGCCGGGGCGGCTTTTCCGCGTACGTCGCGGGCGGACCGGGCCCGTCGCGCGGGCGTCCGCCGCGGCGGGGCGTCCGCGCAGGCCATAGGGTTGGCGTCGCGGGCCCGCGACGCCGCGCCCGTCCCGACCGCAGTCCGCGACGAACCGCCGCTCCAGCGCCGCAGCGGCCGGCACACCGTACGAGGAGCCGCTTCGCCATGTCCCGTCCCCCAGCCCACTCCGCCCCCGGTTCCGACGCGTTCGCCTACCCCGTCGGGCTGCGCCTCGCGGGCCGGCGCGTCGTCGTCCTCGGCGGCGGCCAGGTCGCCCAGCGCCGGCTGCCCGCGCTGCTCGCCGCCGGCGCCCGGGTCACGCTCGTCTCGCCGTCCGCCACCCCCTCCGTGGAGGCGATGGCCGACGCCGGGGAGCTGACCTGGGAGCGGCGGCCGTACGCGGACGGGGATCTGGAGGGCGCCTGGTACGCGGTCGTGGCCACCCGCGACCCCGCCGCCAACGCCGCCGCCTCCGCAGAGGCCGAGCGCCGCCGCGTCTGGTGCGTACGCAGCGACGACGCCTCCGCCGCGACCGCCTGGACCCCCGCCACCGGGCGCAGCGAGGGGGTCACCGTCGCCGTGCTCACCGGCAGCGACCCGCGCCGCTCCGCCGCCGTGCGCGACGCCGTCGTGGAGGGCCTGCGCGACGGCACCCTCAGCGCCCCTCGCCACCGCACGCTCCCCCAAGGACCTCCGACAAGCTCCGGTCCAGGGGGTACCCCCGTCCCAGGCGTCGCCCTCGTCGGCGGCGGACCCGGCGACCCGGACCTCATCACCGTCCGCGGCCGCCGGCTGCTCGCCGAGGCCGACGTCGTCATCGCCGACCGCCTCGGCCCCCGCGACCTCCTCGACGAACTGCCGCCGCACGTCGAGGTGATCGATGCCGCGAAGATCCCGTACGGCCGGGCCATGGCCCAGGAGGCGATCAACGACGCGCTGATCCGGCACGCCAGGGCCGGCAAGGCGGTCGTCCGGCTGAAGGGCGGCGACCCGTTCGTCTTCGGCCGCGGCATGGAGGAGGCGGAGGCGCTGGCGCGGGCGGGCGTGGCGTGCACGGTGGTGCCGGGCGTCACCAGCGCGATCAGCGTCCCCGCGGCCGCCGGCATCCCGGTGACGCACCGCGGGGTGGCGCACGAGTTCACCGTCGTCAGCGGCCATGTCGCGCCCGGCGACGAGCGCTCGCTCGTGGACTGGCCGGCGCTCGCCCGGTTGCGCGGCACGCTGGTCCTGCTCATGGCCGTGGAGCGCATCGGGGCCATCGCGGAGACGCTGGTACGCGAGGGGCGCGACCCCGCAACGCCGGTGGCGATCGTGCAGGAGGGAACGACGGCGGCGCAGCGTCGGGTGGACGCCACACTCGGCACCGCCGCGGCGGCGGTGGCGCGCGAGGGGGTGCGGCCGCCGGCGGTGATCGTCGTCGGCGAGGTGGCGGCCAGGTCGCCCGGCTGACGGAGGGGCGGGCGCCGCGGGGCGGCGCACGTCACGTACCCCCGGCGTCGGAATCCGGCCCGCGGCACGGCAGGATCGTCCCGTGGCAGAACTCCTCACCGTCGACGACCCCGCCGACCCGCGCCTGTCCGACTACGCGAGCCTCACCGACGTCGAGCTGCGCCGCCGCCGCGAGCCGGCGGAGGGGCTGTTCATCGCCGAGGGCGAGAAGGTCATCAGGCGCGCGATCGGGACCGGCTACGAGACGCGCTCCATGATGCTCTCGGTCAAGTGGGTCGACGCGATGCGGGACGTCATCGACGCGCTGCCGGCCCCGGTGTACGTCGTCGACCCCGGGCTGGCCGAGCAGGTCACCGGTTACCACGTGCACCGCGGTGCGCTCGCCGCCATGCGCCGCAAGCCGCTGCCCGGCGCCGCCGCGCTGCTGGCGCGCGCCCGCCGCGTCGCGGTGCTGGAGACCGTCAACGACCACACCAACGTCGGCGCGGTCTTCCGCAGCGCCGCCGCCCTCGGCATGGACGCCGTGCTGCTCTCGCCCGACTGCGCGGACCCGCTCTACCGGCGGTCGGTGAAGGTCTCCATGGGCGCCGTCTTCCACGTCCCGTACGCGCGGCTGTCCTCCTGGCCGCAGGATCTGGAGACGGTCCGCGAGGCGGGCTTCACCCTCGTCGCCCTCACCCCGGACCCGCGGGCGGTGCCGATCACCGAGGCGGCGCCGGGGCGGCTGCCGCGGGCCGCGCTGATGCTGGGCACGGAGGGCGCGGGGCTGTCGGCGCGGGCGCTGCGGGCGGCGGATCAGCGGGTACGCATCCCGATGTCGAACGGCGTCGACTCGCTCAACGTCGGCGCCGCCGCGGCGGTCGCGTTCTACGCCGTGGCGACGGCCCCCGCCGGGGACTGAACCCGCCCCCGGGCCAGGCGCATGGCGCCGTGGCCGAAATCCGCTCCGGGCGCGGCGGATCCCCCCGGGGCGGTGCACCCCATGTGATCCGCCGGTTGTACTAGAGCGGGCCCTGGCAGCCCTGGGCCGCCGCGATACCGAGCGCGACCAGCAGCGTCACCGTCACGAACACGATCAGCCGCTGCCGCATCAGCCGGGCCCGGTCCGGCGCGGGCCTCCGCTGCGGCGCGGGCTTGCGCGGCGCCGACGCGGCACCCTCGCGCGGACCGCTCCGCGGCGCCTGCGCCCGCTGTTCCGCCTGCCGCCCGCGGTCCGCACCCTGCCGGCCGCGCTCCGGCGCCGGAGCCGGTGCCTGCTTGCGCGCCGCACCGCCGCCCGCGCGCTGCCCCGGCCGCTGCGCCGCCCCGGGCCGCTGCGCGGGTCCCGGACGCTGCGGCGCACCCGGCCGCCCGGCGCCGTGCGGCCCCGGCCGCTGCGCGGCGCCCGTACCGGGACCCGGCCGGCCCGCGCCCGTCGCCCGCGGCGCCGGCGGCCGGTGCGCGGCCGTCGGGCCCGGGGCCGCACGCTCCGCGGCGGTCCTCCGCGGCGGGGCCTCCTCCGGCCCCGCGCCGTGCGCCTCGCGGGCCGCGATCTCCTTCAGCCGCAGCGACAACTGCAGGGTCGAGGGACGGTCGTCCGGGGTCTTCGCCAGACACGTGCGCAGCAGCGGCGCCAGCGCGTCCGGCACCCCGTCGAGCAGCGGCTCCTCGTGCACCACCCGGTAGAGCATCACCTCGGAACTGCCCTGCCCGAACGGCGAGTCGCCCGTCGTCGCGTACGCGAGCGTGGCGCCCAGCGAGAACACGTCGCTCGCCGGCGTCACCGGCTGCCCGCGCACCTGCTCGGGCGCCAGGAACCCGGGCGAGCCGACCGCCGTGCCGACGTGCGTCAGCGTGGAGGCGCCGGTCGCCCAGGCGATGCCGAAGTCGATGATCCGCGGGCCCTTGGGGGAGAGCAGGATGTTCGACGGCTTCAGGTCGCGGTGCACCACGCCCGCCTCGTGCACGGCGACCAGGCCCTCGGAGAGCGCCGCGCCGATCGCCGCGACCCGCGCCGCGATCAGCGGCCCCTCGTCGCCGACCTTGTCGTGCAGGGAGGGCCCCGGCACGTACTGCGTGGCGAACCACGGCCGGTCCGCGTCCAGATCGGCCGCCACCAGCCGCGCCGTACAGCCGCCGCGGATCCGCCGGGCGGCGGAGACCTCGCGGGCGAACCGCGACCGGAACTCCTGATCCTCCGCCAGATCGGGCCGGATCACCTTGAGTGCGACCCGCTGGCCGCGCCGGTCCGAGCCCAGGTAGACCACGCCCATGCCGCCCGCGCCGAGCCGCCGGTGGATCCGGAACGAGCCGACGACACGCGGATCCTCCCGGCGGAGCCGCATCATCGCCATGCCGTAACCATCCCCGCTGCCCGGTCTGTCTGCCGTGCACAGCTTACGGACTTGACCGCCGCTCGCGCTGGCAGGGCGCCGTGCGGCGGGCCGAATTGTCAGTCCCAGGTGGGATCCTGGAGATATGGCCGGGCCCAAGTGCGGCCCCTACGAAGGGGGATGCGGGACAGGTGAAGGGCGATCGAGTGGAGATAGTCGTGGACGCGGGGGACACGACGCGGACGTACCAGGTGGTGGCCTCGCGCGCAGGCCGGAGGGTCGAGACGTCGGTGCGCCGGGGCGTGGTCGAGGTGAGCGAGGTGACGCGCAGCGGCTCGGTGGTGCGCACGGCGCGGTTCATGGCCACCAGGGTGCTCGCCCTGGTGGAGCATCCCGTGCCGCGTACGGACGGCGAGGTCCCTCTCGGGGAAGACCCTGGGACGTAGTACCCGGTCTCCACCCATGGGAGTAGCGACTTCGCGCCGCAGTCATCCTCCGGGAGGCCAGGCAATCGATACGCGGGCATGACGACCCGTGCCGATCATTTCCCTAATGTTGTCGTCAAGCGGCGGGCGCAGCACTCGTCCCCCGAGGTCGGACGCCCGCCGCCCCAACACAGGAGTGGCTGCCATGGAGAGAACAGCGGAGCACACCGCACGGCCCAAGGCCGTCGCAGGGGCGCTCGCCGCGTTCGGCGCACAGCCGTCGGAGCGCAGGCACCCGCTGGTCGCTCTCGCGATGGTGCTGCCCCTGGCGATCGTGCTCACCGTCCTCTTCGGCGGGTGGGAAGCGGTCATCACACATGCGTCGTCCGTGGCCGGAATGATGGGGCACTAGCCCCGTCAGGCCCGGGAGAGCGGCCCGGGCCGGGGACAGCCGGCTCAGCCCCGTGGGGACGGGGGTGCGGCGGACGGACGTGTACGCCCGGGCGTCTGGGGAGACGCCCGGGCTACGCGTTTTCCGGGGCGGTACGCGGCGGGCACGCCTGTGCCGCGGCCCGCGGCGAGGCACCTCGCCGCCGCGGCCGCCGGTACCGGTCCTGTCACGTTCGTGCAGGCCGTCGCGGTGGGGGCCTAGGATGAGCCGGTGCGCGCACGCCTCGTCGACCGGCTGGCGGAGCTGAGCCGGGGGGCCGGCGAGCCCGCGGTGATCGTCGACCGCCCGGACGTGACCGTCGTACGCGGCGGGGGCACCGTACTCAAGGCGCACGCGCCGCGGCTCGACCCCGCCGCTCTCGCCGTCCGGCTGCGGGTGGCGGCGCATCCGCTGCTCGCGGGCATCCTGCTGGCGCCGCTCGGCGGGCTGACAGGGCCCGTCGAGGGCCGGTACGTGAGCCGCTGGCCGTACGGGACCCCGGTGGCACCGGACGCCCCGGAGGCGGCGCCGTGGCGGGAGGCGGGGCACCTGATCGCCCGGCTGCACGCGGTGCCGGCGGACCGGCTGCCGGGCCCCCTGCCGCCGATGTCGGGACCGGCGAACGCGGCCCGCGCCATCGCGGCCCTGCGCGCGGCACAGGCCGCCCCCGCGCCCCGTACCCCCGCTGACTCCAGCCCGCCGCCGGACGGTACCCGCGCGACCGTTCCGGCGCCGCCCGCACCGGAGCGCGTCCCCGCACCGGCCCCCGCTCCGTACCCCGCCCCCGCCCCGGGCCGTACCGCCGCCGCGGTCGTGCTCCGGGCCTGGGCGCGGCTGCCCGCCTGGGCCCGGGACGACGAGCCCCGCGCGCAGCCCCGCTCGCTCCTCTGCCACGGCGACCTCCACCTCGGCCAACTCGTGTGCCACCCCGCCCCCGACGGCCCCTGGCACCTCATCGACGTCGACGACCTCGGCCTCGGCGAGCCCGCCTGGGACCTCGCCCGACCCGCCGCCGGCTACGCCACCGGCCTCATCCCCGCCGCCGACTGGGCCGCCTTCCTCGCCGGCTACCGTGCCGCCCGCGGCCCCGCCGTCGCCCCCGGCGACGACCTCTGGCCGCCCGAGGTCGACGTGCCGGCCCGCACCCTCACCGTCCAGCTCGCCGCCCGCGCCCTCGTGGACGCCGCGACGGGCGCGAGGCCCCTGGACGGCACCGACCACGACCTGCTCGCCGCCTGCGCGCGTATCGCCGGGATGGAGGACGGGACGGAGCCGGGCGGCACATCGTAGGCTGTGCAGCCATGGCCGCCGTCCGTCATCCGTGGCGGCGGAAGAGTTCGAGGAGTTGAGGGCGACCATGCAGTGTCCCAAGTGCCGTGCGCCGATGCAGACGTACAACCGCAACGGCGTGCAGATCGAGCAGTGCAGCGGGTGCCGGGGGATCTTTCTCGACTACGGCGAGCTGGAGACCCTGACCCGGCTCGAGGCCCAGTGGGCACAGCAGGCCCCGCCGCCCCCGCCGCCGCCCGCCCAGGGCGGCTACCCGCAGCAGGCCCCGGGCTGGGGCGGCGGCCACCACGGCGGCGGCCACGGTCACTACGGCCACCGCAAGGGCGGCTTCTCCCGCATGCTGTTCTCGTCCTGACCGGCGGTCTGACAGCGGCCGTACGGCCCCCGCCCGCGGGGGCCGTACGCGCGACCACACGGAGAAGGGCCGGAGCGTCGGCTCCGGCCCTTCTGCTGTGCGCGGTACTGGGATTGAACCAGTGACCTCTTCCGTGTCAGGGAAGCGCTCTCCCGCTGAGCTAACCGCGCGGGCTTGCTGCGGCTAGATACTTCCACGCGCCGACCGCCATCGCAAGTCCATGATCATCGCGTGGCCGTACGGCCCGTGCCACCCGCCGGCGGGCGAGCGGCACGGGCCTGCGGTCACCGGCGAGGGGCCGGTGCCACGGGGATCGCGTCGCCCTACGCGGTGTGCAGCGTCAGCCCGTAGCGGCCGAGGATCTCGTTGACCGGCTGGTACCAGGTCTCGCCGCCGCCGCTGCAGTTGCCCCAGCCGCCGGACGTGACGCCCTGCGCCTGGTCACCGCTGATGAACGAGCCGCCCGAGTCGCCGGGTTCCGCGCAGACGCTCGTCTTGGTGAGCTGGCGCACGACCGCGCCGCCGCTGTAGTTGACCGTCTCGTTCTTGGCCAGCAGCGTGCCGCAGTGCCAGCGCGTGGTGGAGCCGGAGCGGCAGATGGAGGCGCCCACCGGGGCCTCCGCGGAGCCGCGGACGAGCTGGTCGGGCACGGTGCCCCAGCCGAGGACCACGGGGACGGTCCACCAGCCGCTGCCGACATTGACCCAGGCGTAGTCGTTGTCGGGGAAGGACGAGCCCTGGAAGTTGCCGATGTACGAGCGGTCCCAGCCGCTGACCGCCTGGCCCGCGCCGCCGCAGTGGCCCGCGGTGACGAAGCCGCCGTGCACCGAGAAGCCGATGGAGCAGCGGACGTTGCCCGTGTAGTACGGGTCCCCGCCGACGGTGCCGGCGGCGAAGGTGCTCGGCGCCTCGGCGACCGTGCCGACCTCGACGGGACCGGCGGCGCGGGCCCGTTCGAGGAAGGCGCGGACCGGTGCGTCGCCGCGGTGGCCGGCGACGACGTCGACCCGGACGCTGTTGGCGCGCGCGTCCACGTGCCAACTGGCCACCCCGGCAGGGGCGGAGAGCGCGTCCAGGCGCTTCATCGTCGCGTCCAGCCGCGCGGCGCTGTGCTCGACGACGCGTACGTCGGCGCCCGTCGCCCGGACCGCGTCCGCGCGCCGGGTGCCCGTGAGGGCGACGGTGAGCCGGCCGCTGTCCGCGTCGAACCAGGAGCCGCCGTAGGCGGCACCGGCCGCGCGCTCGGCCTTCTTCTCGGTCTCGCCCGCCCGCCGTTCGTCCGCCAGCCGCTCCCGCGCCTGGTCGGCCGTGAGGCCCAGGTCCCGCTGGAGTGCGCGGGCCAGGCCCGGCGAGAGCTCCCGCGCGGAGTCCGCGCCGGCGGCGGGGGCGAGGGCGGCGGCGCCGCCCCAGGTGCTGAGGAGCAGGAGTGCGGACAGGCCGAGCCTTAATCCGAAGGTGCGTCTCACGATGGTGACCTTTCTGCTGTTCCCTCATGTCGAGTGGGGGTGGAACACAGATGGTTGAGAGCGCTCTCAATCGGCGCGCTGTCACCACAGCACGGGCCCGCACGTTTGTCCAGACCTTTCGCAGGCGCGAAAGGCGGCCGCCCGGCCCCGCGGGGACCGGGCGGCCGCCTTTGCAACCGCCGTGCGGCGTACGCCTCTTCGGCCGCGCCTGCTAGAACTCCTCGACCGTGTGCGGCAGCAGCGGCGTGCGCAGCGCCGCGTCGAGCGCGTCGGTGGCGCCCGCGGTGTGCTCGGTCGCCAGGCCCGCGCGGACGGCGGCGGCGAGGGGGGTGCCGCCGAGGTAGGCGGCGGACAGGTCGCGGATGTCGACGGTGAGGTCCGGCGCCGCGTCGGTGCTCTCGTACGCGGCCGGGGCGCCGGGCGCGACGGTGAGCCGGAACGTGCCCTCGTTGGCCGGCACCGCCGGGTCGGTCACCGCCAGCACGACGTCCGCCGCGGCGGCCCAGGAGCGGCGGCGCAGGGCCGTGCCGACGTCGAGCAGCCGCACCCACAGCGCGGGGAACGTGCTCGTGACCCGTACCTGGTCGCGGTCGGCGGCGAAGAGCAGCAGCGGGTCGTCGAGCGGGCGGCCCCAGGCGCGTACCGTGCCGGTCAGGTCCAGGGAGGCGAGATAGCGCCACAGGGCCGCGGCCACGGCGGGGGTGTCCGCCTCCAACTCGTCCAGCCGCACCAGACCCGAGGTCTCCGGACGGTCGCTGTCGCCGTCCTTCGTGCGGTAGACGGCGTAGCCGGCGAGCGGCTCGCCGAGGGCCACGACGCGCGGCCGGGAGAAGTCCTCGTCGTCCGGGTCCTGTTCGGCCATCCATTCCCTGGCCCACCACTCCTCGCTGCGCTCGGGGCGGCCGGCGCGCACGGCGCGGGTGCGGTCGTAGTACGGGCCGAGCAGCGCGGGCGCCGCGGCCGGATCGACCAGCCGCAGGGGCCGCTCGTCGGGGGCGATCCGCAGCCGCAGCGCCTCCCGGGAGTCGATCTCGATGGTGGCGCCGTACGTGCCGGGGCCGAAGCCGAACCGCCCGTAGATCGCGGTCTCCGACGCCCACAGCGCCGCCACCGGCCAGTCCTCGGCCGGGCAGCGCGCGAACAGCTCGGCGATCATCCCGGAGAGCACCCCGCGGCGCCGGTGCGTCGGCGCCACGGAGACGAACGTCAGGCTGGGACAGGGGAGTTCGGCGCCGGGGACGGCCATCGTGAACGGCAGCGCGGCGACCATGCCGACCAGCGTCTCCGCGTCGTACGCGCCGATGCGCAGGCAGCCCGCCAGGAGTTCGTGATGGCGTTTGCGAAGTTCGTTCTCGGGCTTTTCGTGGAAGACCAGATAGGCCAGCTCCTGCGCCCGGTCGATGTCACTTTCGGGTATTTCGCGGACCACAATGGCAGCACGGTCGTTCATATTCTGACACTATCTATCATGACCGATGCCTGCACATCGCTTTCGTGCCAGGTCCCGGGACGGGTGCGCCACGGCCGGGCGGCAACGACGAAGGCGGCCCATGCGCGCGCCGGGCGCGGGCATGGGCCGCCTTCGGGTGGTGGACGATACTGGGATTGAACCAGTGACCTCTTCCGTGTCAGGGAAGCGCTCTCCCGCTGAGCTAATCGTCCGAGGTGGAGACGGGATTTGAACCCGTGTAGACGGCTTTGCAGGCCGTTGCCTCGCCTCTCGGCCACTCCACCAGCGGGGGCCCGGGAGACCCCCATCGAGCGGACGACGAGATTCGAACTCGCGACCCTCACCTTGGCAAGGTGATGCTCTACCAACTGAGCTACGTCCGCCGGTCGTGCTCCGAAGGCGCCCGGTGAGGCGCTTCCGGTAGTCATGAACCTTAGCGGATTCCGGGGCCAGCTCAAATTCGGTTTCGCGCGCGCCCGGCCCGCGCCCGGCCCGCGGACGGCCCGCGGACGGGCCCGTGCCGGGGCGGCGCCCGCCCCGGGCCCGGTGTCCGCCGGCCGCCATAGACTCGCGGCGTGCCCCGCCTCGCCCCGCTCGTCCGCTTCGGCGGTCTCGTCGCCTCCGACCTGCGCGACGTGACCGACGACCCGGCCGCGCTCGACTCCGCGGGCTGGTGGGCCGTCGTCGCCGGGTACGAGGGCCGGACGGTGTGCGCGCGCTTCGGTGACGTACGCCCCGATCCGCACCCGCCCGCCGCCCGCGCGCACCGCTGGCGCGGCCCCGGCGCCGCGTGCTGGACGACCTCCCTCGACCGCGCCGGATACGTGGCCGGGGTGCATCGCATAAGGGAGCGCATCGCCGCCGGCGACGTCTACCAGGTCAACCTCTGCCGCGTCCTCGCCGCCCCGCTCCCCGGACCGGACCAGGACGCCGCCGACGTCGACGCCCTCGCCGCCGTCCTCGCGCGCGGCAACCCCGCCCCGTACGCCGGCGTCGTCCGGCTGCCCGCGCACGGCGTCGAGGTCGCCACCGCCTCGCCCGAGCTGTACCTGCGCCGGGCCGGCCGCGCCGTCGAGTCCGGCCCGATCAAGGGCACCGGCCGCACCGCCGCCGACCTGACCGCCAAGGACCGCGCCGAGAACGTCATGATCGTCGACCTCGTGCGCAACGACCTCGGCCGCGTCTGCACCACCGGCTCCGTCACCGTGCCCGCCCTCTGCGCCGTCGAGGAGCACCCGGGCCTCGTCCACCTCGTCTCCACCGTCCGCGGCGAGCTGGCCCCCGGCGCCGGCTGGGCGGAGCTGATCGGCGCCACCTTCCCGGCGGGATCCGTCACCGGCGCGCCGAAGAGCAGCGCGCTGCGGATCATCGACGAGCTGGAGACCGTCCCCCGCGGTCCGTACTGCGGTGGCGTCGGCTGGGTCGACGCCGACCGCGGCACCGGCGAACTGGCCGTCGGCATCCGCACGTTCTGGATCGACCGGGCCGCGCCCCGCGGCCCGGCGCTGCGCTTCGGCACCGGCGCGGGCATCACCTGGGGCTCCGACCCGGAGCGCGAGTGGCGGGAGACCGAATTGAAGGCATCCCGGCTGCTCGCGGTAGCGTCGGAGGCGGAAGTGACGAGTGAAGGGACCGTACGCCCATGAAGGTCTGGCTCGACGGCGGGCTGCGCGAGGTGGCCGACGCCCGGGTCTCCGTGTTCGACCACGGCATCACCGTGGGCGACGGCGTCTTCGAGACGCTGAAGGCCACCGGTGGCACCGCCTTCGCCCTCACCCGGCACCTGGAGCGGCTTGCCCGCTCCGCCCGTGGCCTCGGCCTGCCCGAGCCCGACCTCGACGAGGTGCGCCGGGCCTGCGCCGAGGTGCTGGCCGCGGAGCCCGTGGCGCACGGCCGGCTGCGCATCACGTACACCGGCGGTGCCGCGCCGCTGTCCTCCCACCGCAGCGATCCGGACGACAGCCGCCCCACCCTGGCCGTCGCCCTGGCCGCCGCCGACCCGCGGCCGGACGAGACGGACGCCGTCACCGTCCCCTGGACGCGCAACGAGCGCGGGGCCGTCGCGGGGCTGAAGACCACCTCGTACGCGGAGAACGTCGTCGCGCTCGCCCGCGCGCACGAGGGCGGCGCCAGCGAAGCGCTCTTCGCGAACACCCGGGACCGGCTCTGCGAGGGCACCGGCTCCAACGTCTTCGTCGTCCTCGGCGGCGAGCTGCACACGCCGCCGCTCGCCTCCGGCTGCCTGGCCGGGATCACCCGGCAGTTGCTGCTGGAGTGGACCGGCGCCCGGGAGACGGACCTGCCGTTCTCGGTGCTCGCGGAGGGCGGCGAGGTGGAGGAGGTCTTCCTGACGTCCTCGCTACGCGACGTCCAGGCCGTACGGCACCTCGACGGCCGCGAACTGCCCGGTGCCCGCGGTCCGGTCACGGCGAAGGCCATGCAGGTGTTCGCGGAGCGCTCCGCGGGGGACATCGACCCGTAGAAGGACCGCGCCACCGGCGGACTCCGCGCGTCCGAGGACGAAGGGGGAAGCGATGACGACCCATCTGCGCCCGGCCGGAGCCGAGCGGCGTGAGCCGGACGGCGGCCGTACGCGCGCGTTCGCCGTGTGCGTCAACGGCCGCCCGGTCGGCGAGGTCGAACTGGCCACCGCCCCGCGCCTCGGCTCCGCCACCGGGCGCGTCCGCACGCTGCGGATCCAGCGGTCCGAGCGCGGCCGCGGCCGGGGCACGGTCGCGGCGCTGGCCGCCGAGGAGGTGCTGCGCGGCTGGGGCTGCCGGGAGGTCCTGCTCAGCCTGGACCCGCGCGCGGAGGTCGGCCTGCGGCTGGCCGCGGCGCTCGGCTACACCGAGACGGGCCGGACGATGGCCAGGGAACTGGCCGCGGTGCCGAAGCTGCCGCCCGGCTCCGCGGTGCGGCCGATGGCCGCGGGTGAGTACCCGGGATGGCGGACGGCGGAGGTGGAGGCGTTCGCGCGCCACTGGCTGGACCGGGGGACGCCGCCCGACGAGGCGCGGAGCCGGGCCGGTGCCGCCCACGACGCCCTGCTGCCGGCGGGCGCCGCCACCCCGGACATGGCGCTGCGGGTCCTGGAGCACGAGGGGGCGGGGGTGGGCACGGTCTGGATCGCGCTGAAGCCCGAGATCGCCACCGGGGGGTACGTCTACGCCGTGACCGTCGTTCCCGAGCACCGGGGGAGGGGCCACGGCCGGACGCTGATGCTCGCCGCCGAGCGCGAGTGCCTGGCGGCGGGGCTGCCCACGCTGGGGCTGCACGTCTTCGCGTGGAACGAGGTGGCGCGGCGGCTGTACGAGTCCCTGGACTACGCGCCCACGGCGTACCACCTGCGCAAGCCGCTGATCTGAAGGCGGGCGGCGGCCCACGGTGCCCCGGCCGGGGGAGGAGGGCCGGGGCGCCGCCTGGCCGTAGGCCCCGGCCTCCGCGCGGGGGGTTCCGCGGGCCCGGGCCCCGCGTCAGTCCGCCGCGGCCAGCAGCCGGTCCGCGATCTCCTCGATCCGCTCGCGCAGCCCCTCCTGGCTCTTGCCGCCGTCCAGGCGCTCGCCCCCGATGACGTACGTCGGCGTGCCCGTCACGCCGATCGCCTTGCCCTCCGCGACGTCCGCGTCCACGATCAGGAAGTGGCGCCCGTCCACGAGGGCCGTCTCCACCTCCGCGGCGTTCAGGTCCAGCTCGCGCGCCGTCTCGACCAGCAGCGGCTCGCCCCGCTTGCCGAACGTCTCCGCCACGGCCAGGACGGCCTCGGCGTACTCCCAGCCCTTCCCCTGCGCGAACGCCTCCTCGGCGGCCTGGGCGCCCGCCATCGCGTGCTGGTGCTTGTCCAGCGGGAAGTGGCGCAGCCGGATGTCGAGCCGGTCCCCGTAGCGCTCCCGCAGCGCGCGCAGGTCGGTGAGCGCCGTCCGGCAGTCCGGGCACTGCAGCTCGCACCAGACGTCGAGGACGGGCGCACCGTTCACATCGTTCTCCATGGACGCCAGTCTTCCAGGCTCCGAGGGGTGGCGCCGTCTCGGTCCTGCGGACGACCCGGACCCGGAGATGTCCCCCATGACGTGCCGCACCATGGCAATCGCGGCGCGTTCCGGTGCACGATGGAGACATGTTCACCACCACGGTATGCGCCGCGCTCTCCGCGGCGGGGCTCGCGATCGCGCTGTTGACCGCATACCGGCGAAGGTTCCGGCGGGCGACGAAGATCGCTGCCCTGTCGCTGGTGCCCGTCGGCCTGGCCATGGCGGGGCTGGTCAAGCTCGGCGGCAAGGTAGGCAGGGCCACGGGGGACTGGGCCACGGATCTCGTCTTCAAGCCCTCCGTCTGGGGCGGCTTCGGCGTGCTCGCGGTCGCGGTCGTGCTGTGGGTCGCCCAGCGCTTCGCCGGCGAGCGCGCCAAGCGCAAGGCCGGCGGGGGCGCCGCGGCCCCCGCGGCGGCGCCCGCGGCGTCGCAGCCCGCGCTGGGCGCCGGCCGGGGAGGCAAGTCGCGCGGCTCCGCCCCGGCGACGACGGGGCGGCGGGGCTCCGGCTCCGGCTCCGGGGACGAGGACTTCTCGGACATCGAGGCGATCCTGAAGAAGCACGGAATCTGACGCTACGGGCCCGCCGAACTACCCTGCGCAGCCGCGAAGTCGATCTCTGTCGACAAGAATTGATCATGCGCGGCCGATCTTCGTGAACAGGCCGGGTTTTCCTGGCGTGTTGCCCACTTGGGCATGCGTGCCTGCGCAATTATCTGCGCGAGATGAACGACCACACGCCCGCACCGCGGCCTCCCGCCCCCGCCGAGACCCGCGGCTGCCTCTTCGCCCTGTCCCAGCCGCCGTTGATGCTCTTCCTCACCGTCGTGGGCGTGCTGATCTTCGGCACTTCGGTCTACGACCTCATCGGCTGGTGAGCGCCGCCCCGCCGGCGGCCCCGGCCGCCGCCTTCCCGTTCCCGTTCCCGTTCCCGTTCCCGTTCCCGTTCCCGTTCCCCGTCCCGTTCTCCGCCGCCGCCTCGCGCTGCCGGGCGCGGTACGCCGCCACGTGCAGCCGGTTGCCGCAGGTGCGGCTGGAGCAGTAGCGGCGGGAGCGGTTGCGCGAGTAGTCGACGAAGGCCCGGCCGCAGTCCGGCGCCTCGCAGCGGCGCAGCCGCTCGCGCTCGCCGGCGACGACGAGGAACGCCAGCGCCATCCCGCCGTCCGCGGCCAGATGTTCCGCGACGGAGGCGCCGGGCGCGAAGTAGTGCACGTGCCACTCGTACCCGTCGTGGTCCGTGAGCTGCGGCGTGGTGCCGGCGGCGGCGACGATCGCGTTGAGCCGCTCCGCGGCCGTGCGGTCGTCAGGCGCGGCGAAGACGGCCGAGAGGTCCCTCCGTACGGCCCTGACCGCGTCCAGGTCGGAGCGGCAGAGCGCTTCCAGCCCGCTGATCTCGTGCTCGTCGACGAAACTCTGGAGCGCCCTCACGTCCACGAGCACGTCCGCTTCCTCGCCCCCGTCCCCGGCGTCCGTGTTCAGCAGCGCCACGACGATGTCTAGCGCGCACCGGGTGTCGTGATTGATCAGCACCGTTCCGCTCCCCTGGTCGGGCCGCGCGTTCCCCTGGTCGGTCTGACGCCGACTCTAGCCAACGCGTGACACCGCCGTCGCCCAGTGGAACGACGGCGGGTGCAGTGATGCGGTTGTCCGGTGGGGTGTCCGGCCGTCTCCCCGAGGCGGACGGCTACGGACGGTGAGGTCGTAGGGGTTCAGCTCTCCGCGAGGATGTGCGAGAGCTCGGTGTCGAGGTCGAAGTGGCGTGGCTCCGTCCCGGGCGGCACGGCGGCGTCCGTGCGCTTCAGGAAGGACTCCAGCGCCCGCGCGGGGGCTTCGAGCAGTGCCTCGCCCTCGGGCGAGCTGAGGGCGATGCAGACGACGCCCTGGCCGTGGCTTCTGGATGGCCAGACGCGGACGTCGCCGGTGCCGGTCGGGCGGTGGAGCCCTTCGGCGAGCAGATCGCGGGCGAACACCCATTCGACCGTCTCTTCTGCGCCCGTGTGGAAGGTGGCGTGCACGGCGTAAGGATCCGCGGTGTCGTACCGCAGACCTGCGGGGACAGGCAGGGAAGACTCGCTCGACACAACGAGGCGCAGGTGCAGCTCGCAGCTGACCGTGTGGTTCATAAGCGCCAGGGCCTTTCGCTCAGTGTGCGCTCGGGGATTCGCACGTCGGCGAAGTCGACATGCCACCTACCGGGGCGTTGTAAACCCCTCTGACTGTTTTGCGATGTTTTTCGTAGTTCGTACGGCCTAGTGAGGGTTCTCGGAGCAGGGCCGTTCCGGTGAACTCTCCGACACGCATAGTTTGCGCTCTCTGGATGCGGAGAGTAACGAGAACTGGGCACAGTGTGACGGAGGCGCGCGGAGGGTGCGTCGGCGATGGCCGGTAAGGGGCATACGGGGATGCTCACGCCGGGTGACGTCGGGCGTCCCCAGTGTGCGGCTGCGTCGCGCGGAAGTGACCCTCTGCTGCCCTGCCGCGGCAACGGGTTTGAACGCCGACCCCACCGCCCTGTATGGTTCTGACCGCGCCACCAAGGCGCTCCAGGGCGATTAGCTCAGGGGGAGAGCGCTTCGTTCACACCGAAGAGGTCACTGGTTCGATCCCAGTATCGCCCACAGAGACGAAGGCGATCTGCATCCGCAAGAAGCACGGACGCAGATCGCCTTCGTCGTTACCGCGCGGCTCCGCCGCGGGGGCTTCGCCCCCGCACCCCCGCTTCCCGGCGACGGGGTACACCGCAACGCCAATCGAGTCAGGCCACCGTCGCCAGGCCGGACGTGCGCAAGGGCCAGGCCGGGTCGCAGCGTTCGTCCGAGCCCGTGCGCGCGAACCACGCCGTCAGGCCGCGCGCCTGCGCGCCGTGCCAGGCCGCCTGCCGCTCGTGCAGCTCCGGTGCGGTCAGCTCGCCCAGCCGGTCCGCGTACCGTTGCCCGATGGCCCGTACGAGACGCAGCGCCGCCGTCGCGTCCGCGCCCGCCTCATGGGCGCCGGCCAGCTCCACGCCGTAGTGCTCGCACAGCGCCGTGAGCGTGCGGCTGCCCTTGCGGTAGCGGTCGAGGTGACGGTCCAGCACCAGCGGGTCCAGCACGCACAGCGGCGCGCCGCCGAGGTACTTCGGCAGGGAGGAGGCGCGGTGCCGGCGTAACTCGCGGTCCAGCAGCGTCAGATCGAACGGTGCGTTCATCACCACCAGCGGTACGTGGCTCGCGCACTGCGCCGCCAGGGCCTTGCCGACCTCCTCCATCACCGGCGCCGGCCAGCGGCCCAGACGCTGCAGATGCGCCAGCGTCAACCCGTGGACCGCCGTGGCCGCGGCCGGGATCTCCACGTCGGGGGAGACGAGCCACGAGGTACAGCGGGGCGGCGAAGTGATGTGGGGCTGGACGACGACGGCTGCGGAGAGTATCCGGTCGCGTTCCACGTCCACGCCGGTCGTCTCGGTGTCGAAGGCGGCCAGCGGCCCCTCGTACCAGAGCGTCATCAGCCCAACTCCCTGGAGTTTTATGGTGGGTGGGGTCGTTCCCACCCGACCGGGTGATACCCCCAACGCCCCTCGTTCGAACAATGGTTGTTTGGCGGAGAGCCCGTGCGGTGACAACAGAGAGTGAGGGCCGGGCGCACCTCGGCCGCCCGTGGCGGGGCCGGCCCCCGTCAGCTACCGACAGCGCGTGGAAGGCAGTTGGGCCATGGCCCTCACCCGGCCGGAACCGCGCGGTCCGCTCCTCGGGCGGACCGCACCGCGGCGCGGCGCTCTCGCCGCGACGGCGTGCACGGAGACGCTGCGGACCGGCTGTCCGCACGCGGTCGTTGCCGCTGCCCGCTGCACCCCGGTGCAGCCCTTCCCCGGCAGCGGCATCGACCGGCACGTCCGGGTGCGGGCCGGGTGCGACCGGGCCGGCCACGCGCTGACCCGTGTCTTCGCCGGCCGTGCGCTCCACGCGCTCACCGCCCGGGCCGGCAGGGGAGGGAGACCCTGATGTACCGGCAGCCTCCGGAGCCCGACCCCGCCCATACGGACCCCGCCGTGCTCGGCGCCCTCCTCGCCCGCCATGGCTGGCGCCGGCACGGCGGTTCCACCGGCCGGTACGCGCGCTTCACCCCGCCCGGCGACGCACCGGGCGGCGCCGGCGTCCTCGTACCGGCCGACCGCGCCTTCCCCGACTGCACCGACCTGCTCGCCGAAGCGCTCAGCGCGCTGGCCCGCAGCCCCGAGCCGTCCGCCCCGCTCGTCCTCACCGCGGTGGCCGTGCCCAGCGACGAGGTGAGCTGGGAGTACGGTGCCGGGCGGCGCGCCGGGCCGGCCCGGTGGGCCGACGCCGAGCGGCTGTCCGCCGCCGCCCGCGCCATGCTGCTGGCCGGTGCGCTCGCCGCCCGCCGCCCCGCGGGCTTCCACGGCGCCCGGCTGCGCCCGCATGCCGCGCGGGACGTCGAGCAGACCCTGCTCGGCTCCGGCGCCCACGCCGCCCGGCTCACCGCCTTCGTCCCCGCGCCGGAGAGCCGCGCGGTCACCACCACGCTGCTCCGTGCCCTGCGCGGCACCCGCGAAGCGGTGGACCGCCATCACACCACCGGGGCCATGGACGACTTCGACCACGCCGTCGGACTCGGCGTGTGCCACGAGCTGGCCGAGGCCCTGACCGCGCTTGTGCGCGGCACGGACGGCGTGCGCATCGCCCTGGCCTGGGCGCCCGCGTACCCGCCGCCGGAGGGCTTCGCCGCCGCCCCCGAACCTACGGAGTTCACCCCCGGCGACATCCCGGCCCTGCAGCGGGCCGCCGTGCGCTACCGGAGCCGGGAGCCCTCCCTCCCGGTCCGGCTCACCGCAGCCGTCACCCGGCTCAGCCGGACGGCAGCCACCGGCCGGGGCCGGGTGCGGCTGCGGGTACTCGCGGGCGCGGACGTCACCGAGGTGCGCACGTCGCTCGGCGAGGAGGAGTACCGCGTCGCCGGCCAGGCACACCTGGCCGGCGTCCCGGTGCGGCTCAGCGGCATGCTGGAGAGCCGCGGCGGCTTCCGGCGGCTGACCGGGGCGTCGGGGGTGCGGCCCGTACCGGTGGCGGACGCCGAGGGGGACCGGCTGCCGAAGGCCCACGAGCACCTGGACTTCTGCGACGAGGCGTACGGCGACGGCTGAGAGCACCGGTCCGCGCACGCGACGCCCGATTTCGCGGTGCGCCCCCCCGGCTCGGTACGATTCACGCCGTGCCGCCGCCGCGTGCGGCACCCCGTTCCCGTGAAGGAGACCCCGTGTCCGACGTCCGTGTGATCATCAGCCGCGATGCCGCCGAGCGGGAAGAGCGCGTGGTCACGACGGGCACGACGGCCGGCGACCTCTTCCCCGGCGAGCGCACCGTGATCGCCGCCCGCGTCGCAGGCGCGCTGAAGGACCTCGCGTACGTGGTCGCCGACGGCGACGAGGTCGAGCCGGTGGAGATCGACAGCCCCGACGGGCTGGACATCCTGCGGCACTCCACGGCCCACGTCATGGCCCAGGCCGTGCAGGAGCTCTTCCCCGAGGCCAAGCTCGGCATCGGCCCGCCCATCAAGGACGGCTTCTACTACGACTTCGACGTCCCCGAGCCCTTCCACCCCGACGATCTCAAGCGCGTCGAGAAGAAGATGCAGGAGATCGTCAAGCGTGGCCAGCGCTTCTCCCGCCGCGTCACCACCGACGCCGACGCCCGCGAGGAACTGGCCGCCGAGCCCTACAAGCTGGAGCTGATCGGCCTCAAGGGCAACGCCGCCGACGCCGCGGAGGGCGCGTCCGCGGAGGTCGGCGCCGGCGAGCTGACGATCTACGACAACCTGGACGCCAAGACCGGCGAGCTGTGCTGGAAGGACCTCTGCCGCGGCCCCCACCTGCCGACGACGCGGCTCATCCCCGCCTTCAAGCTGATGCGCTCCGCCGCCGCGTACTGGCGCGGCAGCGAGAAGAACCCGCAGCTCCAGCGGATCTACGGCACGGCCTGGCCGTCGCGGGACGAGCTGAAGGCGCACCTGGAGTTCCTGGCCGAGGCCGAGAAGCGCGACCACCGCAAACTCGGCACCGAACTGGACCTCTTCTCCATCCCCGAGGACATCGGCTCCGGCCTGGCGGTCTTCCACCCCAAGGGCGGCGTCGTGCGCCGCGTGATGGAGGACTACTCGCGCCGGCGGCACGAGGAGTCGGGCTACGAGTTCGTCTACACCCCGCACGCGACGAAGGGGAAGCTCTTCGAGAAGTCGGGCCACCTGGACTGGTACGCCGACGGCATGTACCCGCCCATGCAGCTCGACGAGGGCCAGGACTACTACCTCAAGCCCATGAACTGCCCGATGCACAACCTGATCTTCGACGCCCGCGGCCGCTCGTACCGTGAGCTGCCGCTGCGCCTCTTCGAGTTCGGGACCGTCTACCGGTATGAGAAGTCCGGCGTCGTGCACGGCCTCACCCGGGCCCGGGGCTTCACCCAGGACGACGCGCACATCTACTGCACCAAGGAGCAGATGGCCGGCGAGCTGGACTCGCTGCTGACCTTCGTGCTGAACCTGCTGCGCGACTACGGCCTGGAGGACTTCTACCTGGAGCTGTCCACCAAGGACCCGGAGAAGTCCATCGGCTCCGACGAGGTCTGGGAGGAGGCCACCGAGATCCTGCGCCGGGCCGCGGAGAAGCAGGGTCTGCAACTGGTCATGGACCCGGGCGGGGCGGCGTTCTACGGGCCGAAGATCTCGGTGCAGGCCAAGGACGCCATCGGCAGGACGTGGCAGATGTCCACGATCCAGGTGGACTTCAACCTCCCCGAGCGCTTCGACCTGGAGTACACCGCCGCGGACGGCTCGCGGCAGCGGCCCGTGATGATCCACCGCGCCCTCTTCGGCTCCATCGAGCGGTTCTTCGCCGTCCTGCTGGAGCACTACGCGGGCGCCTTCCCGGCGTGGCTGGCGCCGGTGCAGGTCGTCGGCATCCCGATCGGCGACGACCACGTGCCGTACCTTCAGGAGGTCGCGGCGAAGATGCGGGCCCGCGGGCTGCGGGTCGAGGTCGACTCCTCCTCCGACCGGATGCAGAAGAAGATCCGCAACGCCCAGAAGGCCAAGGTCCCGTACATGCTCATCGCGGGCGACGACGACATGGCCAAGGGCGCCGTCTCCTTCCGCTACCGCAGCGGCGAGCAGAACAACGGCGTGCCGATCGACGACGCGATCGACGAGGTGGCCCGCGCGGTCGCGGAGCGCGCCGGGTCGTGATCCTGCGCGGCCGGGGGCGCCGGGCCGGGCCCGGCGCCCGGTCGGCGGGCCCGTACGCCATATGCTGCTGAGCATGACCAGTGAGCCGGAGCAGCAGCTCGGGGTCGGCACCCCGGATCAGTTCCAGCGGCTGTGGACACCGCACCGCATGGCGTACATCCAGGGGGAGAACAAGCCCACCGGCACCGCCGCCGGCGACGGCTGCCCGTTCTGCGCGATCCCGGAGAAGTCCGACGAGGACGGGCTGATCCTCGCCCGCGGCGCACAGGTCTACGCGGTGCTGAACCTGTACCCGTACAACGGCGGCCACCTGATGGTCGTCCCGTACCGGCACGTCGCGGACTACACCGAGCTGACCGGCGAGGAGACCGCGGAGCTGGCGGTCTTCACCAAGCGCGCGATGACCGCCCTGCGCGCCGCGTCCGGGGCCCAGGGGTTCAACCTCGGCATGAACCAGGGCCCGGTCGCGGGCGCGGGCATCGCCGCGCACCTGCACCAGCACGTGGTGCCGCGATGGGGCGGCGATACGAACTTCATGCCGGTCGTCAGCCACACCAAGGTGCTGCCCCAACTCCTGGCGGACACCCGGGCGATGCTCGCCGCCGCCTGGCCCGCGGACTAGCAGCGGCCCGTACCGCCCGCGCAGGTCCGTGGTGTCCGACCGGGGTCGGATTTCCGGGGTTTCGTGCACACTGGATCCGAAAGCGGGGGTTCGGCCCCCCGCGTGCGCGGCGGTGTGCAGGGGGGCACAGATGTCGGGTGACGAGACGGTCGTCTACGCGGAGAGATCGTGGAACCCGCTGGCGGCGAAGGTGCGGCTGACGGCGGACGGGTTGTCCCTGGCGCGGGGCTCGTACGTGCGGGCCGGGGACATGAACCTGATGGCCATGGCCGAGGCGTACGTGCGGGGGAAGTGGCTCGGCGGGCGCGGGACGGAGCGCGCGCTGGCGCGGATCAGGAACGGGCCCGGTGCCGTGCCCCTGACCCGCGTGACCGGTTCCGCCCAGGTGATCCGGGTGCGGCAGGCGGCGGCGTTCGCCGGGGCCCTCGGCGAGCTGGCCGTGGAGCTGAGCGGCGGGCCCGCGGAGGTCGCCGCGGCCGGGCGGCGGGCCGAGGAGGAGGGCGTGCCGCTGTGGATGGCACGGCGGTCCGCAGCGGGGCCGCACGGCGGCATGGTGACGGTGGCCCTCGACCGGCGGCTGGTGCGCGCGGACGTGTGGGCCGCGGGGGTGCCGGGGACGCCCGCGGTGCGGCTGCGCGGAGAGGCCGGCCTCACCACGGAGGAAGTGCGGACGAGGAATCCACCGCTGACGGTCACCGTGGCCGGGCGCCCGGCCGTCCTCACCGTTCTCGACTCCTCGGCCCGGGGGTTGGTCGCCCGCCTCCGGACGGCGAGGACGCAGTGGGAGCTGGAAGGGCGGGACGTCGAGTCGTCCCGCTTGCTGCGGGGCGGGCGCCCGGTGGCCCTTCTCACCCGGCGCCGCGACTTCGAGGTGCGGTACGCGGCGGTGGAGCCGCTGAGGGACGTGCGGTACGAGTCCGGCGACCCGCTGGACGCGGTGGTGGCCCACTTCTTCGGTGCGGTGTGCGGTGCGGGAGACGAGAACGCGCTCATCCGCCTCGGCACGGTGGAGCCGGTGCGGGACCCGTACGGGGCCGGCGGGGCGGACGGTGCGCAACGCGGCTGGGACACCCCGTACTCCACCGACCTGGGCCACTCGCCCTCCGGCGGCGCCGGCGGGGGCTGGTTCGACGGCGGTGGCCACGACAGCGGCGGTGGCAGAGGAGGCGACGGCGGCGGGTGAGCCCGGGGCGCCCCGGGCCGGTGGCGCCAGGGCCGCCCCGGCCGCTCAGCCCGCCGACTTCGCCAGCGCCTGCGCCAGGTCCGCCCACAGGTCGTCCGGGTGCTCGATGCCCACCGACACCCGCACCGTGCCCTCGCCGATGTCCATCGCCGCCAGCGCCGCCGCGTCGAGCTGCCGGTGCGACGTGCTCGCCGGGTGCATCACCAACGTCTTGACGTCCCCGAGCGACGGGCTCAGCAGCGCCAGCCGCAGCGACTCGACGCACCTGCGCCCCGCGTCCCGGCCGCCCGCCAGGTCGAACGCCAGCACTCCGCCGCCGGCGGCCAGCAGCCGGGCCGCCGTCGCGCGGTCCGGGTGGTCCGGCAGCCCCGGGTGGCGGACCCGGGCGACCGCCGGGTGGACGGCGAGCCGTTCGGCCAGCGTCAGGGCGGTCGCGGACTGCCGCTCGACGCGCAGCGCCAGGGTCGCCATGCCCCGCAGCGTCAGCCACGCCGCGAACGGGTCGGCGGCGGCGCCCTGTTCGACGGCGTGCGCCCAGACCCGGCGGCGCAGCCCGGCGTCGCGGAAGACGGCGACCCCGCCCAGGACGTCGGCGTGGCCGCCGAGGTACTTCGTCGCCGAGTGCACGACGACGTCGGCGCCGTGCTCGACCGGGCGGCAGAGCAGCGGGGTCGCGAAGGTGTTGTCGACGACGCCGGTGACCCCGGCCTCCGCGGCGGCGGCCAGGAGCGCGGGCAGGTCGGTGACGGCGGTGGTGGGGTTGGCGATGGTCTCCAGGTAGAGCACCCGGGTCCTTGGCGTGCACGCGGCCCGTACCTCGTCGGCGTCCCGGCCGGAGACGTACGTGACCGACACCCCCCAGCGCTCCGCCAGATCGGTCAGCGTCGCGTAGGTGCCGCCGTACAGGGAGCGCTGCGCGACGACGTGGTCGCCCGCGGAGAGGAGGCTGAGCAGCACGGCGTTGATCGCGCCCATGCCGGACGCGAACGCCAGCCCGCCCGCGCCCCCTTCGAGGTCGCTGACGGCCTCCTCCAGCGCGCGGACGGTCGGGTTGCCGAAGCGGCTGTAGAGGTACGCGCCGTCCGGGTCGTGGAAGGCGGCGGCCATCGCGTCCGCGGAGCCGAACGAGAAGACGTGCCCCTGGTGGATCGGCACGGTCACCGGGCGGCTGCCCTCGGGGACCGGCACGGGCGGGTGGGCGGTACGGGTCGAGGGGTGCAGGTCGGCGCTCATGGTGAAAGTCTCCGCGGTGAATGGGTTGCCGGAACAGGGCCAATTCCGGGAGATTGGTCCGCCATGGACACCGACGACGTGCGGGCCTCGGAACTGGTGGCCGCCCTGGGCCGGTGGTCGGCCGGGCGCGGCCCGCTGTACGTGCTGCTCGCCGCCCGGCTCCGGCGGCTGGTCGACGAGGGCCGGCTGCGCCCGGGCGCCGCCCTGCCGCCGGAGCGCGCGCTCGCGACGGCGCTGGCCGTGGGGCGCACGACGGTGGTCGCGGCGTACGGCGTGCTGCGGCAGGAGGGCCGCGTCGTCCGGCGGCAGGGGAGCGGCACCCGCGTCGCCGAGGCGGCGCTCGTGCCGGGCCGTACGGCGGAGACCGCGAACCCGCTCTTCCTCAACCTGCTGGAGCCGGCCGACGGCGTGATCCTGCTGAGCTGCGCCGCCCCGGACGGCCCGCCGCCCGAACTGGCCCGCGCCTACCGGGACCTGGCCCTGCCCGCGACCGGTCTCGGCTACCACCCCGCCGGGCTGCCCGCCCTGCGCGCCGCCGTCGCCGCCCGCTACGCCGCCCGCGGCATCCCCACGGACCCGGCGCAGATCCTCGTCACCACCGGCGGCCAGCAGGCGCTGGCGCTGCTGACCCGGCTCTTCGTCGCCCCCGGCGACCCGGTGCTGGTCGAGGCGCCCGCGTACCCCGGCGCGCTGGACCTGTTCCGGGAGGCGGGCGCCGTGCTGCGGCCCGTGGCGGTGGGGCCGCACGGGATCGACGTGGACGCCGCCGTGCGGACGCTGGCGGAGCACCGGCCGGCGCTCGCGTACGTCGGCTCGGTCTACCAGAACCCGACCGCCGCCGTGCTGCCCCCGCTGCGCGGGCGGCGGCTCGCGGAGGCGGCGGGGCACTTCGGCGTACCGCTGGTGGACGACGAGGTGGTGGCGGACCTCGCGTTGGAGGGCGCCGCGCCGCCGGCGCTCGCCGCGGGCGCGGACAGCGCCGAGGTCATCAGCGTCGGGTCGCTGAGCAAGGTGGTCTGGGGCGGCCTGCGCATCGGCTGGGTGCGCGCCCCCGCGGGCGTCGTCACCCGGCTCGCCCGGCTGAAGGCCGTCCACGACCTCGGCACCGACGTGCCGGCGCAACTCGTCGCCGTCTCCCTGCTGGCCGCGTACGAACCGCTGCTCGCCCGCCGCCGCGCCGAACTGCGCGCCGCCCACGGCCACCTGCGCGCCGAACTGGCCCGGCTGCTGCCCTCCTGGGTCTGCCCGCCGGTGCCCGGCGGGCAGACGGTGTGGGTGCGGCTGCCGTACGGGGACGGGGTGTCCTTCGCACAGGTCGCACTCCGGCACGGGGTCGCCGTCCTGCCCGGCGCCTGCGTGGACGCCGCAGGGGGAAGCGGCCCGTACCTGCGGCTGCACTTCTGCTCCCCGCGGGACGTGCTCACCGACGCCGTCGAGCGGCTGGCCGCGGCCTGGACGGCGTACGACGGGAGCAGCCGGCCGGCGACGCCCGCGGCCCTCGGCGGCGTGACGGTGTGAGCGGGGCAGAACCCCCGCCCGTGTGCGCCGTGCGCGCCGTCAGCCGTCGTACACGTCCGCCTGCCGCGGCTCCGCGCTCTGCACCATCCCGCTGAGCGCCATCGACCGGCCGGCGAAGTTCGTGGTGTCCACGTTGTTCTCCTCCAGCACCCGCAGCGCGGCCTGGTGCACCACCCGCAGCACCGGCGTCGCCGCGCGCAGCGCGTCGTCCGCCATGAAGCGGTGCCGCCACGGCTTGTCCGCCCACACGTGCCGCAGCCCGAAGGGCTCGGGGAGCTTCAGCTTGCCGCCCAGGTAGTCGAGGAGCGGCGGGTACCAGGTGAACGGCGCCCGCGCGGCCAGCCGCACCACCTCGCGGGTGCGGACCAGGGGGAGCGGCTTCTCCTTGGTCTCCCAGAACTTCATGCCGCTCACGGTCTTCGTCTCGCGGCTGGGCTTGCTGGTGAACAGCGGGTGCACCGGGCCCAGCGCGTGCCCCGTGACCTCGATGCGCAGCGTGTGGTGCAGCACGGTCACCGAGACCAGCAGCGTGATGACCAACTGGCCGTCCCAGAGCGTGAACTGCACACCCAGATAGTGCCGGTTGCCGGCGCCGAACTGCTGCTCGTTGCAGATCCGCTGGACCTCGAAGTCCCGTACGGAATAGCCGTCGACGATCGTGCCGCCGGGCCGGGCGACCTCGCCGGCGCCCTCGCCTATCGGCGAGACGATCCAGTGCTTTATCGCGGGCGCCGGGAAGCCGCCGGTGTGCAGCGGGGTGCGCTCCAGCATGCGCAACTGGTCGTGCACCGCCTTGACGATGTCCCAGCTCCGGAAGGGGTTGATCTCGCCGCCGGACTCCTTCGGCTTGAGGTCCTCCGCCAGGTGCCAGGCGCCCCAGCGGGTGCCCATGCCGAGTATCCCCTTGGGGCCCGCGTAGAAGACGACGTTGCTGTGCTGCTCCGCCGACAGCTTCGCCAGGCCCAGCCGCAGCCGCTCCGCGCTGGCCTCGCCGGGGTTGCTCGGCACCGCCTCGGGGATCTTGGCGCCGAGGCCGCCGCCGGACAGCAGCGCCGTCCAGTGCTCGCGCAGGCCCTTGGCGTACTTCTCGCAGATCCGGTTCGCCCAGAACCAGCCTATGATCGGCGCGACCAGCAGGCCGCGCAGATAGATGTAGAGCAGGCCGTCGAGCGGCATCGTGAGGAAGAGGTAGATGGCCGCGACGCCGATAAGGCCCAGCAGCACGTACCCCACCGCGCCGACTCGCTTGTCCGACGCGCCGGCCAGGGTGCGGCGGAGCTGGAAGACGCCGAGCCAGAGCAGCACCCCGGGCAGGAACAGCAGCCCGAAGACGCCCATGACCACGGTGAGCCGGGTGTCGCGCTCCTTGCGGTAGCGGTTGGCCGCCAGGCAGTGCTCCAGCACCGCCTGCGGTTCCGTGCCGAACGACTGGATGAGCGGCTTGCGGCCGTCGGCGAGCATACGCACCGTGACGGCGCGCGCGAACGCCTCGCCCAGGTTCGGCTCGAAGAGCGACAGCCGGCCCTTCTTGAATTCCGACTTGCTCCAGTCGTTGTTGGCGTCGAGGAGTTTGGTGACGGCGCTGTCGCGGTACGCCGTGGAGGCGAGCGCGTGCGTCGCCGCCGTCTGACCCTGGGCGCCGGAGAGCGGCACCTGTGCGCGCGGGGCGAAGTCGAACTCCAGCCCCTCAGAACCTGCCACTGCCGCCCCCAACGCCGCGCGTCCGCCCCGGTGATGGGGCCAGGCCCGCGGGCAGCGGGCCCGACCACCAATGTGCCCCAGCCTAGCCGCGGTCAACCGTCGCGGGCCTGCCGATCACGGATCTTGGCCGCCAACTGCTGCGGCATCGGCTCGTGTCTGGCGTAGGAGCGGTCGAACCGGCCGGTGCCGTGCGACAGGGAGCGCAGATCCACCGCGTACCTGCCGATCTCGAACTCCGGCACCTCCGCGCGCACCAGCGTCCGGCCGCCGCCCGCCTGCTCGGTGCCGACCACCCGGCCGCGCCGCCCGGACAGGTCGCTCATCACCGGGCCCACGTACTCGTCGGCGACCAGCACGCCGATCTCGGCGACCGGCTCCAGCAGATGGATCTGCACCTGCGCCGCGGCCTCCCGCAGCGCCAGCGCGCCCGCCGTCTGGAACGCGGCGTCGGACGAGTCCACCGAGTGCGCCTTGCCGTCGACGAGCGTGATCCGTACGTCGACCAGCGGATAGCCGGTGGCCACGCCCTTGACCGCCTGGCCGCGTACGCCCTTCTCCACCGACGGGATGAACTGCCGCGGCACCGCGCCGCCGACCACCTTGTCCACGAACTCGATACCCGAGCCCTCCGGCAGCGGCTCGACCTCGATCTCGCAGATGGCGTACTGCCCGTGGCCGCCGGACTGCTTGACGTGCCGCCCGCGCGCCGCCGATCTGCCCGAGAACGTCTCGCGCAGCGACACCTTGTGGTCCACCGAGTCGACCTGCACGCCGTACCGCGTGCGCAGCCGCTCCAGCGCGACGTCGCGGTGCGCCTCGCCCAGGCACCAGAGCACCAACTGCCGGGTCGACGCGTTCTGTTCCAGCCGCATCGTCGGATCCTCGGCGCACAGCCGCGCCAGACCCTGCGACAGCTTGTCCTCGTCCTGCTTGGTGTGCGCCTCGATGGCCACCGGCAGCAGCGGGTCGGGCATCACCCACGGCGCCATCAGCAGCGGCTCGTCCTTGGCCGACACGGTGTCGCCGGTCTCCGCGCCGTTCAGCTTGCCGACGCAGGCGATGTCGCCGGCGATCGCCGCGTCCAGCGGGCGCTGGAGCTTGCCGAACGGGGCGGTCAGCGAGCCGATCCGCTCGTCGGTGTCGTGGTCCTCGTGGCCGCGGTCCTCCATGCCGTGCCCCGAGACGTGCACCGTCTGTTCGGGGCGCAGCGTGCCGGAGAAGACGCGCAGCAGCGACAGTCTGCCGATGTACGGATCCGAGGACGTCCTGACCACCTCGGCGGCCAGCGGCCCGGCCGGGTCGCAGGCCAGCCCCGGGCGCTTCTCGCCGCGCACGGTGGTCACGTCGGGGATCCGGCGCTCCAGCGGGGTGGGGAAGCCGCCGGTGATCAGCTCGAGCAGCTCGACCGTGCCGAGACCCTGGGTGCCGCCGTCCGCGGCGGGTGCGGCGGCCAGCACCGGGTGGAACACCCCGCGCGCGACGGCCTTCTCCAGGTCCTGCACGAGTGTCTTGACCTCGACGTCCTCGCCGCCGAGGTAGCGCTCCATGAGGGACTCGTCCTCGCTCTCGGAGATGATCCCCTCGATGAGCCGGTTGCGCGCCTCCTCGATCAGCGGCAGCTCCTCCTCGCGGGGCGGTCTGTCCTCGCGGGCGCCGGAGGTGTAGTCGAAGACGCGCTGCGTGAGCAGGCCGATCAGCCCGTGCACGGGCGCGTGGCCGTCCGCCGCCTGCTCGCCGAGGAGCGGCAGGTACAGCGGCAGCACGGCGTCGGGGTCGTCGCCGCCGAACGCCTCCCGGCAGGTCTCCGTCATCTGGTCGAAGTCGGCTCTGGCGGCGTCCAGGTGCGTGACGACGATCGCCCGCGGCATCCCTACCGCCGCGCACTCGTCCCACAGCATCCGGGTCGCGCCGTCCACGCCGTCCGCGGCCGAAACGACGAAGAGGGCCGCGTCCGCGGCGCGCAGACCGGCCCGTAGCTCCCCGACGAAGTCCGCGTAGCCGGGGGTGTCCAGCAGATTGATCTTGATGCCGTCCCATTCCACCGGGACCAGCGAGAGCTGCACCGAGCGTTGCTGGCGCTGTTCGATCTCGTCGTAGTCGGATACGCAGCCGCCGTCCTCGACCCGGCCGGCCCGGGTGAGCGCCTTCGTGGTGAACGCCAGCGCCTCCACCAGCGTCGTCTTACCGGATCCGCTATGGCCGACCAGCGCCACGTTCCGAATGTCGGAGGGCCGGGCGGCCGCCGCTGCCCTGCCGGCGGCTCCGGGGTGTGCGTTTGCCTTGTCACCCATGTGTCTCGCCTCCGTCTGACACGTGCGGTGCATTCGAGCTTTGCACCGCGGTCAGACCCCGTCCATAGCACGGACGGCTTCGGAAACGGCGAGCGGCCGGACGTGCGTACGGCCCGGCCGGTCAGGGGCGTACGGCCCGCGCGGCCCCTGCGGGGCGCTGGCTACGATGGCTGCGCTACGTTGAGCGACTTCCACCGACGAGCCCCCCGGCCACCCGCGGGGGCCCGCCGACCGGCGACCCTGGGACGGCCATGCTGAACAAGTACGCGCGTGCGATCTTCACGCGTGTCTTCGCACCGATCGCCGCGATGCTGCTGCGTCGTGGCGTGAGCCCCGACACCGTCACCTTCGTGGGCACCCTCGGGGTGATGGCGGGGGCCTTGGCCTTCTTCCCGCGCGGGGAGTTCTTCTGGGGCACGGTGATCATCACCCTCTTCGTCTTCTCCGACCTGATCGACGGCACCATGGCCCGCCAGTCCGGCCGCTCCAGCCGCTGGGGCGCGTTCCTGGACTCGACGCTCGACCGCGCCGCGGACTCCGCCGTCTTCGGCGGCATCGCGCTCTGGTACGCGGGAGACGGCGACGACCTCATGATGTGCGCGGTGGCGATCTTCTGCCTCGCCGGCGGCCAGGTCGTCTCGTACACGAAGGCCCGCGGCGAGAGCATCGGGCTGCCGGTGAAGGTCAACGGGCTGATGGAGCGCGCCGACCGGCTGGTGATCACCCTGGTGCTCGCCGGCTTCGCGGGCATGGAACGCACCTTCGGCATCCCGCACATCGACCTCCTGCTGCCCATCGCGCTCTGGGCGGTCGCCGCGGGCAGCGCCGTCACGCTCTTCCAGCGGATGGTGACCGTGCACCGGGAGGCGGCGGAGAAGGACGCGGAGGACCCGCTGCCGCCGCCCGCGCCGCGCGGCGGCCCGCGCCCCGACGCCGAGGCCGCGCCGGCGGACCAGGAGAGCGCGTGAGGGAGCGCCTGACCGACGGGGTGTACGGCCTGGGCTGGGCCGCCGTGAAACGGCTGCCCGAGCCCGCCGCCGCCGCCCTCGGCAGGCGCATCGCCGACACCGCCTGGCGCCGCGACGGCAAGGGCGTACGGCGGCTGACGTCGAACCTCGCCCGCGTCGTCCCGGACGCCGGGCCCGAGCGGCTGGCGGAACTCAGCCGGGCCGGCATGCGCTCGTACATGCGCTACTGGATGGAGTCCTTCCGGCTGCCGGCCTGGAGCAAGCAGCGCATCCGCGACGGCTTCGACCCCCAGGACGTGCACTGGCTCGAGGACGGGCTCGCCGGTGACACCGGCGTGATCCTCGCGCTGCCGCACATGGGCAACTGGGACCTGGCGGGCGCCTGGGTCACCACCAAGCTGGGGGTCCCCTTCACCACCGTGCAGGAGCGGCTGAAGCCGGAGTCGCTGTACGACCGCTTCGTCGCGTACCGCGAGAGCCTGGGCATGGAGGTGCTGGCGCACGGCGGCGCGAGCGCCTTCGGCACCCTCGCCCGGCGGCTGCGCGGCGGCGGTCTCGTCTGCCTGGTCGCCGACCGCGACCTGTCGGCCACCGGCGTCGAGGTGGACTTCTTCGGCTCCGCCGCCCGGATGCCCGCGGGACCCGCGCTGCTCGCCCAGCAGACCGGCGCGCTGCTGCTGCCCGTCACGCTCTGGTACGACGACTCCCCCGTCCTGCAGGGGAAGGTGCACGCGCCCGTCGAGGTGCCCTCGACCGGTACCCGCGCCGAGAAGACCGCCGCGATGACCCAGGCGATGGCCGACGACTTCGCCGCCGGGATCGCCGGGCACCCGGAGGACTGGCACATGCTCCAGCGCTTCTGGCTGGCGGACCTGGAGTCGCGGTGAGGGTCGGGATCGTCTGCCCGTACTCCTGGGAGGCGCCCGGCGGGGTGCAGTTCCACGTCCGGGACCTGGCGGAGCACCTGCGCGCCGCCGGCCACGAGGTCTCCGTCCTCGCTCCCGCGGACGACGACACTCCGCTGCCCGAGTACGTCGTCTGGGCCGGCCGCGCCGTCCCCGTGCCGTACAACGGATCCGTGGCGCGCATCAACTTCGGCTTCCTGTCCGCCGCCCGGGTGCGCCGCTGGGTGCGCGACGGCGACTTCGACGTGCTGCACATCCACGAGCCGGCCGCCCCGTCGCTCGCCCTGCTGGCCTGCTGGGCGGCGAAGGGGCCGATCGTGGCCACGTTCCACATGTCGAGCCCGCGCTCCCGCGGCATGATCGCCGCGTACCCGATCCTGCAGTCGGCGCTGGAGAAGATCAGCGCGCGCATCGCGGTCAGCGAGTACGCGCGCCGCACCCTGGTCGAGCACCTGGGCGGCGACGCCGTCGTCATCCCCAACGGCGTCGACGTCTCCTTCTTCGCCGGGGCCGGGCCCAAGGCCGAGTGGCAGGGCCGCACGCTGGGCTTCATCGGCCGGATCGACGAGCCGCGCAAGGGACTGCCGGTGCTGATGGAGGCGTTCCCGCGGATCCTGGAGCGGGTGCCGGACGCCCGCCTGCTGGTCGCCGGGCGCGGCGATCCGGCCGAGGTCGCCGGGCACCTGGCGCCCGGGGTGCGCGAGCGGGTGCAGTTCCTCGGCATGGTCAGCGACGAGGACAAGGCGCGGTTGCTGCGCAGCGTCGACCTGTACGTCGCGCCGAACACCGGGGGCGAGTCGTTCGGCATCATCCTCGTCGAGGCGATGTCCGCGGGCGCACCCGTGCTCGCCGCCGACCTCGACGCCTTCGTGCAGGTGCTGGACGGCGGCACGGCGGGCGAGGTGTTCGCGCGCGGGGACGCCGGGGACCTGGCCGAGCGGGCGGCCGGGCTGCTGCTGGACGACGCCCGCCGGGCCGAACTGCGCGAGCGCGGCAGCAGGCACGTACAGCGCTTCGACTGGTCGACGGTCGGCGCGGACATCCTGGCGGTGTACGAGACGGTGACCCAGGGCGCCGCGTCGGTGGCGGAGGACGAGCGCGCCGGCCGCTGGGCGGCCCGCTTCGGCCCCGCCCGCGACCGGGAGGCATGACGTGTCGACCGCCCTCACCCTGCTGCTCGTCGCCGTCGGGCTCTGCCTGATCGGCGTCTACCTGAGCTGGACCGCCGGCCGGCTCGACCGGCTGCACACCCGCATCGACGCCGCCAAGGCGGCCCTCGACGCCCAACTGCTGCGCCGCGCCTCGGTGGCGCAGGAGCTGGCCACCAGCGGCGTGCTCGACCCGGCCGCCTCGATCGTGCTCTACGAGGCCGCGCACGCGGCCCGGCAGGCGGAGGAGGACCAGCGCGAGGTCGCCGAGAGCGAGCTGAGCCAGGCGCTGCGGGCGGTCTTCGAGGCGCCGGAGCAGGTGGAGGCGGTACGCGGGGCGCCGGGCGGCGAGGAGGCCGTACACGAGCTGGCGGAGGCCGCACGGCGGGTCCCCATGGCACGGCGCTTCCACAACGACGCGGTACGGGCGGCGCGGGCGCTGCGCCGGCACCGCAAGGTGCGCTGGTTCCGGCTGGCCGGGCACGCGCCGTTCCCACTGGCGGTCGAGATGGACGACGAGCCGCCGCCGGCGCTGACCGACCGCGCCCCCGCGGGCTGACCGCCGCCGCCCGCCGGGCGGCCACAGCTTGCCGATTGGCTCTTTCCCGACCCCTCCCGCCTGGGGTTTCCTTGTCGGTGGCGCGCGTTCGGGCCCGGCGTCCGAACGTGTTTACGATGGAAGCAGCGCACCGTACGCCGCCCACACACCCACACCGCACCCATCACCGAGCGAGGTTCCACCGTGTCCAGCACGCCCAGGTCCGCCCCCCAGTCGTCGGCTCCCGAGACCGGCACCGCACGCGTCAAGCGCGGCATGGCCGAGCAGCTCAAGGGCGGCGTGATCATGGACGTGGTCACCCCCGAGCAGGCGAAGATCGCCGAGGACGCGGGTGCCGTCGCGGTGATGGCCCTGGAGCGGGTGCCCGCCGACATCCGCAAGGACGGCGGCGTGGCGCGGATGTCGGACCCCGACATGATCGAGGGCATCATCGAGGCCGTCTCCATCCCCGTGATGGCCAAGTCCCGCATCGGCCACTTCGTGGAGGCGCAGATCCTCCAGGCGCTCGGCGTGGACTACATCGACGAGTCCGAGGTGCTCACCCCCGCCGACGAGGTCAACCACTCCGACAAGTGGGCCTTCACCACCCCCTTCGTCTGCGGCGCGACCAACCTCGGCGAGGCCCTGCGCCGGATCGCCGAGGGCGCCGCCATGATCCGCTCCAAGGGCGAGGCCGGCACCGGGAACGTCGTCGAGGCCGTCCGCCACCTGCGCCAGATCAAGAACGAGATCGGCGCCCTGCGCGGCCTGGACAGCCACGAGCTGTACGCCGCCGCCAAGGAGCTGCGGGCGCCGTACGAGGTGGTCGCCGAGGTCGCGAAGCTCGGCAAGCTGCCCGTCGTGCTCTTCTCCGCGGGCGGCGTCGCCACCCCCGCCGACGCCGCGCTGATGCGCCAGCTCGGTGCCGAGGGCGTCTTCGTCGGCTCGGGCATCTTCAAGTCCGGCGACCCCGCCAAGCGCGCCGCCGCCATCGTCAAGGCCACCACCTTCTACGACGACCCGAAGGTCGTCGCGGACGCCTCCCGCAACCTCGGCGAGGCCATGGTCGGCATCAACCTCGACACCCTGGACGACGCCGAGCGCTACGCCGGCCGGGGCTGGTGAGGTCGGCAGCCATGGGCACCGCCCCCGTCATCGGCGTCCTCGCCCTCCAGGGCGACGTACGCGAGCACCTGGCCGCCCTGGAAGAGGCCGGCGCGAGCGCCGTGCCGGTCCGCAGGCCGGCGGAGCTGGCGGAGGTCTCCGGCCTGGTCATCCCCGGTGGCGAGTCCACCACGATCTCCAAGCTGGCGGTCGCCTTCGGGCTGCTGGAGCCGCTGCGCGAGCGGGTGCGGGCGGGTATGCCCGCGTACGGCTCCTGCGCCGGCATGATCATGCTGGCCGACAAGATCCTCGACCCGCGCTCCGGGCAGGAGACCGTCGGCGGGATCGACATGATCGTGCGCCGCAACGCCTTCGGCAGGCAGAACGAGTCGTTCGAGCTGCCGCTGGAGGTGGCCGGCGTCCCCGGCGGCCCCGTGCACGGTGTCTTCATCCGGGCGCCGTGGGTGGAGTCCACCGGTGCCCGGGTGGAGCGGCTGGCGGAGGCCGGCGGGCATCCCGTCGCGGTCCGGCAGGGTCCGCTGCTGGCGACGTCGTTCCATCCGGAACTCACCGGCGACCACCGCGTGCACGCCCTCTTCGCGGATATGGTGCGCCGGGCGGCCTGACCGGCACCGGTAGGATCGACGAGTTCGTTGCCGGTTAGTCGAATGCGCGGAACGCGGAATGGAGCGGGGCTGTGTCCGGCCACTCTAAGTGGGCAACCACCAAGCACAAGAAGGCCGTGATCGATGCCAAGCGAGGAAAGCTCTTCGCCAAGCTGATCAAGAACGTCGAGGTCGCGGCGCGGCAGGGGGGAGCCGACCCCGACGGAAATCCCACGCTGTACGACGCGATCCAGAAGGCCAAGAAGCAGTCCGTCCCGAACAAGAACATCGACAGCGCCGTCAAGCGCGGCGCCGGTCTCGAAGCGGGCGGCGCCGAGTACGAGACGATCATGTACGAGGGCTACGGCCCCAACGGCGTGGCCGTGCTCATCGAGTGCCTGACGGACAACCGCAACCGCGCCGCCTCCGACGTCCGGGTCGCCATGACGCGCAACGGCGGCTCCATGGCCGACCCCGGCTCCGTGTCGTACCTGTTCAACCGGAAGGGCGTGGTGATCGTCCCCAAGGGCGAGCTGAGCGAGGACGACGTGCTGGCCGCGGTGCTGGACGCCGGCGCCGAGGAGGTCAACGACCTGGGCGAGTCCTTCGAGGTGCTCAGCGAGGCCGGCGACATGGTCGCGGTCCGCACCGCGCTGCAGGACGCCGGGATCGACTACGACTCGGCCGAGGCCAACTTCGTCCCCACCATGCAGGTGGAGCTGGACGAGGAGGGTGCCCGCAAGATCTTCCGGCTCATCGACGCCCTGGAGGACAGCGACGACGTCCAGAACGTCTTCGCCAACTTCGACGTCTCCGACGAGGTCATGGAGAAGGCGTCCGCCTGAGCCGCAGGCGCACACCGTGAGGGGCCCGCAGGATGGCGACATCCGGCGGGCCCTTCGGCCGCGCTGTCGGTGCCGGCCGGTAGCCTGCACACACGTACGCGGGCAGACGAGAGGGGGCGGCCGGTGCGGGTGCTCGGAGTGGACCCGGGGCTCACGCGGTGCGGCGTGGGCGTCGTGGACGGAGCGGCCGGCCGGGCGCTGCGGATGGTCGCCGTCGGGGTCGTGCGCACCCCGTCCGACGCCCCGGCTCCCGAGAGGCTGCTGCTCATCGAGCGCGGCATCGAGGAGTGGCTGGACGCGCAGCGGCCCGACGCCGTCGCCGTCGAGCGGGTCTTCAGCCAGCACAACGTACGCACGGTGATGGGCACCGCCCAGGCCAGCGCCGTCGCCATCCTCTGCGCCGCCCGCCGCGGCCTGCCCGTCGCGCTGCACACCCCCAGCGAGGTCAAGGCCGCCGTCACCGGCTCGGGCCGCGCCGACAAGGCACAGGTCGGCGCCATGGTCACCCGGCTGCTGCGGCTCGACGCCCCGCCCAAGCCGGCCGACGCCGCCGACGCCCTGGCACTCGCCATCTGCCACCTGTGGCGCGCCCCCGCCCGGGACCGCCTGCTGCGCGCGCGTGCCGCCGGCGCGCCCGCGCGCGCCGCGACGGCCGCCCGCGCCGCCGCCCCGGGTGTGCGGCGCACCGCGCGCCCGGCCGGCCAGGGCGCCCCGTGCGCGGGCCGCACGGGCCAGGACCGCCCGGAGCCCCGGGACCGCGAGATCCGGAGAGACCCCGCATGATCGCCTTCGTCAGCGGCCCCGTCGCCGCCCTCGCCCCCGACGCCGCGGTCATCGAGGTCGGCGGCATCGGCATGGCCGTGCAGTGCACGCCCGACACCCTCTCCACGCTGCGCGTCGGCAAGGACGCCCGGCTGGCCACCTCCCTCGTCGTCCGGGAGGACTCCCTCACCCTCTACGGCTTCGCCGACGACGACGAGCGCCAGGTCTTCGAGCTGCTGCAGACCGCCAGCGGCGTCGGCCCCCGGCTGGCCCAGGCCATGCTCGCCGTGCACCGCCCCGACGCGCTCCGCCTCGCCGTCTCCACCGGCGACGAGAAGGCGCTGACGGCCGTCCCCGGCATCGGCAAAAAGGGCGCGCAGAAGCTGCTGCTGGAGCTGAAGGACCGGCTCGGCGAGCCGCTGGGCAGCAGCGGCCTCGCCGGCAGGCAGGCAGGCGCCGCCGCGGCCGCCGGCTGGCGCGAGCAGTTGCACGCCGCGCTCACCGGCCTGGGGTACGCGCCACGCGAGGCCGACGAGGCCGTCACCGCCGTCGCCCCGCAGGCGGAGGAGGACGGCGCAGCGCCCCCGCCGCTGCCGCAGTTGCTGCGCGCCGCCCTGCAGACCCTGAACCGCGCCCGATGACGGCGCCCGGCCCCCGGCGCGTACGACACCTCGCACCAGCACCCGAACCACGACGGACGGATCCACGATGACCTGGGAGGACGCCGACCCGCGGCTGGTGGACTCGGCCGCCGACGCCGACGACCGGGCGGTGGAGACCGCACTGCGCCCCAAGGACCTGGCCGAGTTCGTCGGCCAGGAGCGGGTCCGCGAGCAGCTCGACCTGGTGCTGCGCGCCGCCCGCCAGCGCGGCGGCGCCGCCGACCACGTGCTGCTCTCCGGCGCCCCCGGCCTCGGCAAGACCACCCTCGCGATGATCGTCGCCGCCGAGATGGCCGCCCCGATCCGCATCACCTCGGGCCCCGCCATCCAGCACGCCGGCGACCTCGCCGCGATCCTCTCCTCCCTCCAGGAGGGCGAGGTGCTCTTCCTCGACGAGCTGCACCGCATGTCCCGCCCCGCCGAGGAGATGCTCTACATGGCAATGGAGGACCTGCGCGTCGACGTCATCGTCGGCAAGGGCCCCGGCGCCACCGCCATCCCGCTGGAGCTGCCCCCCTTCACCCTGGTCGGCGCCACCACCCGGGCCGGGCTGCTGCCCCCGCCGCTGCGCGACCGCTTCGGCTTCACCGGGCACATGGAGTTCTACTCGCCGGCCGAGCTGGAGCGCGTCCTGCACCGCTCCGCCCACCTCCTCGACGTCGCCGTGGACGCCGCAGGCGCCGCCGAGATCGCCGGCCGCTCCCGCGGCACGCCCCGCATCGCGAACCGCCTGCTGCGCCGGGTGCGGGACTACGCCCAGGTCAAGGCCGACGGCGTGATCACGCGCGAGATCGCCGCCCGCGGCCTGGAGGTCTACGAGGTCGACGACCGCGGCCTCGACCGCCTCGACCGGGCGGTCCTCGGCGCCCTGCTCAAGCTCTTCTCCGGCGGCCCCGTCGGGCTGTCCACGCTGGCCGTGGCGGTGGGGGAGGAGCGGGAGACCGTCGAGGAGGTCGCCGAGCCCTTCCTCGTACGCGAAGGGCTGCTGGCCCGTACGCCCCGCGGCCGCGTCGCCACTCCGGCGGCCTGGGCCCACCTGGGCCTTGCGCCCCCGCAGCCCGGCGGCGGCGTGCAGCAGACCGCGTTCTGAGGTCCCCGCCGCGCCCGCCGCGGCGTGGCGGGGGCCGGCGGCGCGGGCGCCCCGGCGGGTACCCGCGGCGGTGCGGGGAGTCGCCGGTTACGGAACCCGGGTGACATGCTGGGCGTTGTTCACACGGCGGAACTCGCTTAGACTCCGCCGACGCCTTCCGGAATCGGAGGGTACCCCCGCCCCCCAGAACGAGGCCGTGGCGAACGCGGTCCTACGAAGGAAACCCGGACACCGTGGATATCACGATTCTCTTGCCGTTCATCGTGCTCATCGGGGCGATGTTCCTGATGACCCGCTCGGCAAAGAACAAGCAGCGCCAGATGATGAACATGCGGGACCAATTGCAGCCGGGCAGCGGCGTGCGGACCGTCGGCGGCATGTACGCCACGGTCAAGGAGGTCCACGAGGACACCATCCTTCTGGAGGTGGCCCCCGGAGTACACGCGATCTACGCCAAGAACTCCATCGGCGCCGTCCTGGACGACGCCGAATACAACCGCATCGTGCACGGCGCTCCGGAGTTCGACGACGAGGACATCACGGCGCCCGACGACGCCTCCTCGCTGACCGGGTCCGCCGACGGCGACGCCGGTGACGAGGACGCCGAGGACCGCAAGGAGACCTCGGACCGCATCGACCTCGACAAGAAGGACGCGGCCGACGACGCCGAGAGCGCGGACACGAAGGACGAGGACGAAAAGAAGAACGGCGGCTCCGCCGCGAAGTGACCGCGGCCCTTCGGCGGCGGCCCCGCACCTGGTGCGGAGGCGCCGCCGCCGGCCGCGGTGAACGGGGGACCGGTCACTTTTCGCCTCGCGGCACCGCGGGGCTACACTTCGTGACCGCGCGACGAGCCCCGCCGCGCGGTGTCTGGACAGGAGAATCGAGAAGGTGGCAGCACCCAAGACGGGCCGCAGGTCCCAGGGATCTCACGGCAGGCCCTGGCGCCCCCTGCTGCTGATCCTGACCGCGATCGCCGCGCTCACCGGTGGGATGTTCCTCTCCGGGCACACCACCCCGCGCCTCGGCATCGACCTGGCCGGCGGCACCAGCATCACGCTGGAGGCCAAGCCCCAGCCGGGCGGCGAGAACGCGATCAACTCCACCAACATGGAAACCGCCGTCAACATCATCGAGCGCCGCGTCAACGGCCTCGGGGTGCAGGAGGCGGAGGTCCAGACCCAGGGCGACCGGCACATCATCGTCAACATCCCCAAGGGCACCGACCAGAAGACGGCGCGCGAGCAGGTGGGCACCACCGCGCGGCTCTTCTTCCGCCCCGTGCTGTCGTACGAGGTGAACGAAGCCCCGAAGCCGTCGCCCAGCGCCTCGGAGTCCGGGGACAAGGACAAGGACGCCGACAAGGAGAAGGACGCCTCCTCCTCGCCGTCCCCGTCCGAGAGCGCCTCCGACGAGGCGAGCGACGGCGCGAGCCCGAGCGACGGCGCCACCGAGCAGGGCCGCGCCCTCTCCGAGGGCCTCGCCCAGGCCGACGACTCGCCCAGCCCGACCGAGTCGCAGGCGCCGCCCGCCGAGACGCCCCCGGCCGAGCAGGCGCCCACCGGTCAGGTCCCGGCCGACGTGCAGAAGAAGCTGGACGCGCTGGACTGCTCCGACGCCGAGGAGCGCACCAAGATCGGCGAGAACGCCAAGCCGACCGACACCGTCGTCGCGTGCGACAGCGAGGGCGCGTACAAGTACGCGCTCGGCCCGGCCGAGGTCGAGGGCACGGACGTCGACGACGCCTCCGCCACGTACGACGCCCAGCAGGGCTCCGGCTGGATCGTGCAGCTCGAGTTCAACGGCAAGGGCTCCGACAAGTTCGCCGACGTCACCGGCACCCTCGCCGGCCAGGCCCCGCCGAACAACCAGTTCGCGATCGAGCTCGACGGCGAGGTCGTCTCCGCGCCCTCCGTCGACGAGTCGATCACCGGCGGCCGGGCGCAGATCTCCGGCAGCTTCAACCAGGAGTCGGCCGAGGAACTGGCCAACGTCCTGTCGTACGGTGCCCTGCCGCTGTCCTTCGAGGAGTCCGAGGTCACCACCGTCTCGCCGGCCCTCGGTAACGAGCAGCTCCAGGCGGGCCTCATCGCCGGCGCCGTCGGGCTGGGGCTGGTGATCATCTATCTCGTCGCGTACTACCGCGGGCTGGCCCTGGTGGCCGTGGTCAGCCTCATGGTCTCCGCCGCCCTCACGTACACGATCATGGCCCTGCTCGGCCCCGGCATCGGCTTCGCGCTGAACCTCCCGGCGGTCTGCGGCGCGATCGTGGCGATCGGCATCACGGCGGACTCGTTCATCGTCTACTTCGAGCGCATCCGCGACGAGATCCGCGAAGGGCGCACGCTGCGCCCCGCGGTGGAGCGCGGCTGGCCGCGGGCCCGGCGCACCATCCTGGTGTCCGACTTCGTGTCCTTCCTGGCGGCGGCCGTGCTCTTCGCGGTCACCGTCGGCAAGGTGCAGGGCTTCGCCTTCACCCTGGGCCTCACCACGCTCCTCGACGTCGTCGTGGTCTTCCTCTTCACCAAGCCGGTCATGACCATCCTGGCCCGCAAGCGGTTCTTCGCCAGCGGCCATCCCTGGTCTGGGCTCGATCCCAAACGGCTGGGAGCCAGGCCACCGCTGCGCGGGCGCCCGCGCACCGCCGGTCCCGTCAACCCGAAGGAGGTCTGAGATGTCGCGCCTCGGCACCCTCGGCGCCCGCCTCTACCGCGGTGAGGCCGGCTACGACTTCGTCGCCAAGCGGTTCCTCTGGTACGGCGTCTCCGTCCTCATCACGATCATCGCGATCGCGGGCTTCCTCATCCGCGGCCTGAACATGGGCATCGAGTTCGAGGGCGGTGCGGTCTTCACCACCCCGAAGACCGAGACCTCGGTCTCGCAGGCCCAGGAGGTCGCCGAGGAGGCGTCGGGGCACCAGGCGATCGTCCAGGAGCTGGGCAGCGGAAAGCTCCGCATCCAGGTCAGCAGCATCGAGACGCAGCAGTCCGACAAGGTCAAGACGGCGCTCGCCGACGAGCTGAACGTCTCCGCCGAGGACATCAACGACCAGCTCGTCGGGCCCAGTTGGGGCGAGCAGATCGCGAAAAAGGCGTGGCAGGGCCTGGCGATCTTCATGGTCCTGGTGGTGATCTACCTCGCCATCGCCTTCGAGTGGCGCATGGCGCTCGCGGCGCTCGTCGCACTGATCCACGACCTGACGATCACGGTCGGCGTCTACACCATCGTCGGCTTCGAAGTCACCCCGGGCACGGTCATCGGTCTGCTGACCATCCTCGGTTACTCGCTGTACGACACGGTGGTGGTCTTCGACGGGCTCAAGGAGAGCACGAAGGACATCACCAAACAGACGGGCTTCACCTACCGCGAGGCGGCCAACCGCAGCCTCAACGGCACGCTCGTCCGCTCCATCAACACCTCCGTCGTGGCCCTGCTGCCGGTCGCCGGCCTGCTCTTCATCGGCGGCGGCGTGCTCGGCGGCGGCATGCTCAACGACATCGCGCTGTCGCTGTTCGTCGGCCTCGCGGCCGGCGCGTACTCCTCGATCTTCATCGCCACCCCGCTGGTGGTCGACTTCAAGGAGCGCGACCCCGCCATACAGTCCCACAACAAGCGGGTCGCCGCCCGGCGCGCCTCCGACGCCCGCTCCGCCGCCCGCGGTGAGAGGGGGACGGCCGGGCGCGCGGACGGCCCGGACGCGGCGGCCGTCGAGGACGACGAGCCCGAGGACGGCCCCCGTGCCCCCCAGCCCGCGGGCCAGGGCGTCGTCGGCCCCGCGCGGGCCGAGGGCCGCAGGCAGCAGCCGGTGTCCCGGCAGCGCGGCCGTGGCCGCCCCTCCGGCAGCCGCGGCGGCCGGTCGGGGGGCAAGCGGCGGTGAGTGTGCCGGAGGGGACCAGGGAGCTGCTGCTCAGCCGGATCCAGGACGTGCCGGACTACCCGCAGCCGGGCGTGATGTTCAAGGACATCACCCCGCTGCTGGCCGACGCGAAGGCGTTCGCCGTGCTCACGGACGCGCTGACGGAGGTCTGCCGGGAGCAGGGCGCGCAGAAGGTCGTGGGCCTGGAGGCGCGCGGCTTCATCCTGGGCGCGCCGGTCGCGGTGCGCGCCGGGATCGGCTTCGTGCCCATACGCAAGGTGGGGAAGCTCCCGGGCGCCACCTTCGGGCAGGCGTACGACCTGGAGTACGGCACGGCGGAGATCGAGATACACGCCGACGCCGTGCGGCCCGGCGACCGCGTGCTGATCATCGACGACGTGCTGGCCACCGGCGGTACCGCGGAGGCGTCGGTGCAGCTTATCCGGCGGGCCGGCGGCACCGTGACCGGCGTGGCCGTGCTGCTGGAGCTGGGCTTCCTGGCCGGCCGGGCGCGGGTCGAGCAGGCGCTCGCCGGGGCTCCGCTGGACGCGCTCGTCACCGTCTGAGCCGACCCGGGGCCCACCCCTGGGCCCGGGGCACGTGCGGAAAGCCCGCCCGGCCGGTGTTCTGCCCGGTCGGGAGCCTGGTCAGGCGGTTGCCGGGTGGTGAGGGCGGGACGGCAGATACCATGGCAGTTCCGGGGATCTCCCCGTGGGCCTTCCACCGTCGAGGAGTGCTCTTGCCAGACGAGGCTCATCGGTCCACCGCCGCGCCGCCCGAGAAGCAGCGGCAGCCGGGCGCGGCGGACCGCCCGCTGCCCGCGCGGGCCGCCGAGAACGGCTCGGGACGCCGGACCGCGCCGCCGGAAGGGCGGACGCAGCCGGCCGCTCCGGCGCGCGTCGAGCCCGCCTCGGGGCACGGCGGCGGGCAGGCGGGCCGCGGCGGCTCCCCGAGCCGCGTGCGGGCCCGGCTGGCGCGCCTCGGAGTGCAGCGGCAGAGCCCGTACAACCCGGTGCTGGAGCCGCTGCTGCGGATAGTGCGCGGGAACGACCCCAAGGCCGACACCTCGACGCTGCGCCAGATAGAGCGCGCCTACCAGGTCGCGGAGCGCTGGCACCGTGGCCAGAAGCGCAAGAGCGGCGACCCGTACATCACCCACCCCCTGGCCGTCACCACGATCCTGGCCGAGCTGGGCATGGACCCGGCCACGCTCATGGCCGGCCTGCTGCACGACACGGTCGAGGACACCGAGTACGGCCTCGAGGACCTGCGCCGCGACTTCGGCGACCAGGTGACGCTGCTGGTGGACGGCGTCACCAAGCTGGACAAGGTGAAGTTCGGCGAGGCCGCGCAGGCGGAGACCGTGCGCAAGATGGTCGTCGCCATGGCCAAGGACCCGCGGGTCCTGGTGATCAAGCTTGCCGACCGACTGCACAACATGCGCACGATGCGCTACCTGCGCCGCGAGAAGCAGGAGCAGAAGGCGCGCGAGACGCTGGAGATCTACGCGCCGCTGGCCCACCGGCTGGGCATGAACACCATCAAGTGGGAGCTGGAGGACCTCGCCTTCGCGATCCTCTACCCGAAGATGTACGACGAGATCGTCCGCCTGGTCGCCGAGCGCGCCCCGAAGCGGGACGAGTACCTGGCCGTCGTCATCGACGAGGTGCAGCAGGACCTGCGCAGTGCCCGGATCAAGGCGACCGTCACCGGCCGTCCGAAGCACTACTACAGCGTCTACCAGAAGATGATCGTGCGCGGCCGGGACTTCGCCGAGATCTACGACCTGGTGGGCATCCGCGTCCTCGTCGACTCCGTCCGCGACTGCTACGCGGCGCTGGGCACCATCCACGCGCGGTGGAACCCCGTCCCCGGACGGTTCAAGGACTACATCGCGATGCCCAAGTTCAACATGTATCAGTCGCTGCACACGACGGTCATCGGGCCCGAGGGCAAGCCCGTCGAGCTGCAGATCCGCACGTTCGACATGCACCGCCGCGCCGAGTACGGCATCGCCGCGCACTGGAAGTACAAGCAGGAGGCCACCGGTGGCGCCGCCCGCCAGCAGGGCGCCGGCACCCGCAGGGGCAGCAAGTCCGAGCAAGTCAACGACATGGCCTGGCTGCGCCAGTTGATCGACTGGCAGAAGGAGACCGAGGACCCCGGCGAGTTCCTGGACGCGCTGCGCTTCGACCTCTCCCGCCACGAGGTCTTCGTCTTCACGCCCAAGGGCGACGTGATCGCCCTGCCCGCCGGCGCCACGCCCGTCGACTTCGCGTACGCGGTGCACACCGAGGTCGGGCACAAGACCATAGGGGCGCGGGTCGGCGGCCGGCTCGTACCGCTGGAGTCCGCACTCGACAACGGCGACACCGTCGAGGTCTTCACCTCCAAGGCGGCCGGCGCGGGCCCCTCCCGGGACTGGCTGAACTTCGTCAAGTCGCCGCGCGCGCGCAACAAGATCCGCGCCTGGTTCTCCAAGGAGCGCCGGGACGAGGCCATCGAGCAGGGCAAGGACGCCATCGCGCGGGCGATGCGCAAGCAGAACCTGCCGATCCAGCGCATCCTCACCGGCGACTCGCTGGTCACCATCGCGCACGAGATGCGCTACCCCGACATCTCCGCGCTCTACGCGGCGATCGGCGAGGGCCACATCTCCGCGCAGAACGTGGTGCAGAAGCTGGTCCAGGCGCTCGGCGGCGAAGAGGCGGCCACCGAGGACATCGAGGAGACCGCGCCGCCGTTGCCCGGCAAGACCCGCAAGCGCCGGGCGGTCAACGACCCCGGGGTGATCGTCAAGGGCGTCGACGACGTCTGGGTCAAGCTCTCCCGCTGCTGTACGCCGGTGCCCGGAGACCCGATCATCGGCTTCGTCACCCGCGGCAAGGGCGTCTCCGTGCACCGTGCCGACTGCGTCAACGTCGAGTCGCTGTCGCAGCAGCCCGAGCGGATCATCGAGGTGGAGTGGGCGCCGACGCAGTCGTCGGTCTTCCTCGTCGCCATCCAGGTGGAGGCGCTGGACCGCTCCCGGCTGCTCTCGGACGTCACCCGGGTGCTGTCCGACCAGCACGTGAACATCCTGTCCGCCGCCGTGCAGACCTCCCGCGACCGTGTGGCCACCTCGCGCTTCACGTTCGAGATGGGCGACCCGAAGCACCTGGGGCACGTACTGAAGGCGGTACGGAAGGTGGAGGGCGTCTACGACGTGTACCGCGTCACCTCCGCCCGGAACAACTGAGCGCACCCGCCGCCACCGTCCCCGTACGTACGACCAGGGCCCCGCCGTCCGGCGGGGCCCTGGTCGTACGTACGGCTCGTCTCAGCCGCCGAACTCCCGCAGGCCCTTGAGCGCCTGGTCGAGCAGCGCCTGCCGGCCCTCAAGCTCACGCGCCAGCTTGTCGGCCTTGGCCGTGTTGCCCTGCGCCCGCGCCTGCTCGATCTGCCGGTGCAGCTTGTCGACGGCGTCCTGCAACTGCCCCGTCAGACCCTCGGCGCGCGCCCGTGCCTCCGGGTTCGTACGGCGCCACTCGGCCTCCTCCGCCTCGCCGATGGACCGCTCCACGGCGTGCATCCGGGCCTCGATCTTCGTCCGGGCGTCCCGCGGCACGTGCCCGATGGCCTCCCACCGCTCGTTGATCGAGCGGAAGGCGCCTCTGGCGGCCTTGAGGTCGGTGACCGGCAGCAGCTTCTCCGCCTCCGCGACCAGTTCCTCCTTGCGCGTCAGGTTCTCGCGCTGCTCGTGGTCGCGCTCGGCGAAGACCTCGCTGCGGGCCTGGAAGAAGACGTCCTGCGCGCCGCGGAAGCGGGACCACAGGTCCTCCTCCTGGTCGCGCTGCGCGCGGCCCGCGGCCTTCCAGTCCGCCATCAGCTCGCGGTAGCGGGCGGCCGTCGGCCCCCACTCGCGGGAGCCGGAGAGCGCCTCCGCCTCCTCCACCAGCTTCTCCTTGCGCCGCCTGGCCTCCTCGCGCTGGGCGTCGAGCGAGGCGAAGTGCGCCTTGCGGCGCTTGGAGAACGCCGAGCGCGCGTGGCTGAAGCGGTGCCACAGCTCGTCGTCGCTCCTGCGGTCCAGCCGCGGCAGCCCCTTCCAGGTCTCCACCAGCTCCCGCAGCCGCTCGCCCGCCGCGCGCCACTGCTCGCTCTGCGCCAGCTCCTCCGCCTCGGCGACCACCGCCTCCTTGGACTCGCGCACCTCCTGCTGGTGCTTGACCTTGGCCGCCTTGCGCTCCTCCTGACGGGCGCCCACGGCCTCCACCAGCCGGTCGAGCCGCGCCGTCAGCGCGTCCAGGTCACCGACCGCGTGCGCCTCCGAAACCTGCGCCCGCAGGTGATCGATGGCGATGGTGGCGTCCTTCGTGGACAGGTCGGTGGTCTGCACCCGGCGCTCGAGGAGGCCGATCTCCACGACCAGGCCCTCGTACTTGCGCTTGAAGTAGGCGAGCGCCTCCTCGGCCGAGCCCGCCTGCCAGGAGCCGACGACTCGCTCGCCGTCGGCGGTACGCACGTACACGGTGCCCGTCTCGTCGACCCGGCCCCATGGGTCGCTGCTCACAGCGCCTCCTCACATGACGCCCCGCGGGCCCGGCAGCCCGGCGGCGTCTTCCACAGTTGTCTGCGGCCGGAAAGGGGATGGGGTACCGGATCCGGCCGATCCGGCGGCGGGCGAAAGCGACTGCCGCCGGCACCCCCGCACCTGCACAACGCCAACATAGGCGAACGGCGGGCCGGCTGTCCGCATCCCGCGCGAGACCAATCACGTAACGACGCAGGGCCGGCCGTGGCTCAGTGGTCGGTCTCCTGCTCCTTGGTGCCCTTGGTGACGGTCGCCTTGTCGATGACCACCGTCGCGTTCGGGGCGGTGTTGCCCGTCTGCGGGTCCTGCGGCTGCGCGCCGGCCTCGGCGATGGTCTTGACCGTGGCCGTGCCCTCGTCGGTGAGCTGACCGAACGGCGTGTAGTTCGGGGGCAGCGGGCTGTCCTGGTAGACGAGGAAGAACTGGCTGCCGCCGGAGTCCTTCTGACCGGTGTTGGCCATCGCCACGGTGCCCGCGGGGTACGTCCCGCCCTTCACCGCCTTGTCCTTGAGGTTCTCGTCCGGGATCGTGTAGCCGGGGCCGCCCTGGCCGGTGCCGGCCGGGTCGCCGCACTGCAGCACGAAGATGCCGGACTCCTGACCGGTCAGCCGGTGGCACGGGCTGTGGTCGAAGTAGCCCTCGTCGGCGAGGAAGCGCATGTTGTTCACGGTGTGCGGCGCCTTGCCCGCGTCCATCTCGATGCCGATGTCGCCACAGGTGGTCGACAGCGTCATCGTGTACGTCGCCGAGTCGTCGATGTCGAGCTTCGGCTCCTTCTTCCACGTCTTCTCCGACGGCTTGCCCTTCTCCGGCTTGCCGCAGGGGTCGTGCGCCTTCTCCGGGCTCGCGCTGGGCGCCGCGGCGTCGTCCTTCTTCTTGTCGTCGTCGTCCGACCCGAAGCCCGTGGCCGCCGCGACCGTGACGGCGGTGATCACCACCACGAGCGGGGCGGCGATGATCGCCGCGATCTTCCGCCTGTGCTTTCTGCGGTCGGCGCGCCTGCGCTGCTGCCGCTCGTACTTGTCCCGGGCGAGCTGCCGCCTCCGCTGGTCCCTGCTGACCACCGCGTCTTCTCCCTCGAGTCGCTGCCACACGCGTTCGTGGACCGGAATTCCGTGTGCCGTACCGTATATCGATTCGCTGCCGGATGAGGAGCGCCGGTAGTCTCGGTACGGCCGCAATTCCGGGGCCCCCGCCGGCCGCGCGGATCCCGGCGGCGGCACACATCCGACGAGATCCGACAGGTGAAGGACGATCGTGCTCATTGCCGGGTTCCCCGCGGGCGCATGGGGCACCAACTGTTATCTCCTCGCCCCGGCCGCCGGGGAGGAGTGCGTGATCGTCGACCCCGGGCACCGGGCGGCGGACGGCGTCGCGGAGACCGTCGCCAAGCACCGGCTGAAGCCGGTCGCGGTGGTGCTCACCCACGGACACCTCGACCATGTCGCTTCGGTGATCCCCGTCTGCGGCGCCCACGACGTGCCCGCCTGGATCCACCCCGCCGACCGGTACATGCTCGCCGACCCGGAGAAGGCGCTCGGCATGGCCGTCGGGGCGCCGCTGCTCGGCGACCTGACCGTGGGGGAGCCGGACGACGTGGCCGAGCTCGCCGACGGCGCCGAGCTGGAGCTGGCCGGGCTGAGCCTCACCGTCGCGCACGCGCCGGGCCATACCAAGGGGTCGGTGACCTTCCGGCTGCCCGAGCAGCGGGATGTGCCGCAGGTCCTCTTCTCGGGTGACCTGCTCTTCGCCGGCTCCATCGGACGCACCGACCTGCCCGGCGGCGACGGCGCCGAGATCCTGGAGTCGCTGGCCCGCGTGTGCCTGCCGCTCGACGACTCGACCGTGGTGCTCCCCGGGCACGGCCCCCAGACGACCATCGGCCGCGAGCGCGCCGGCAACCCCTTCCTGCGGGAGCTGGCCGCCGGCCGGGCGGGCGGCCCTGCCGCCCCGCTCCGCCACCGACGAGGAATGTGACGACACCCTCCGTGAGCACTTCACCGGCCTTCAAGGCCCCCAAGGGCACCTACGACCTCATCCCACCGCGCTCCGCGGCCTACCTGGCCGTCCGCGAGGCGTTCGCCGCGCCCGTACGCCGCGCCGGCTACGGCTACGTCGAGACCCCCGGCTTCGAGGACGTGCGGCTCTTCGCCCGCGGCGTCGGCGAGTCCACCGACATCGTGACCAAGGAGATGTACACCCTCACCACCAAGGGCGGCGACGAGCTGGCGCTGCGCCCCGAGGGCACCGCCTCCGTGCTGCGCGCGGCGCTGGAGAGCAACCTGCACAAGCAGGGCAACCTGCCGGTCAAGCTCTGGTACTCCGGCTCCTACTACCGCTACGAGCGCCCGCAGAAGGGCCGCTACCGGCACTTCTCCCAGGTCGGCGCCGAGGCCATCGGCGCCGAGGACCCGGCGCTCGACGCCGAGTTGATCGTCCTGGCCGTCGACGGCTACCGCGCGCTGGGGCTGACCGGCTTCCGGCTGCTGCTCAACTCGCTCGGCGACCAGGAGTGCCGGCCCGCGTACCGCACCGCGCTCCAGGACTTCCTCCGCGGTCTCGACCTCGACGAGCCCACCCGCGAGCGGATCGAGATCAACCCGCTGCGGGTGCTCGACGACAAGCGCCCGGAGGTCAGGACCCAGCTCGACGCCGCGCCGCTGATGCGGGACCACCTCTGCGAGGCGTGCAAGGCGTACCACGAGCAGGTCCGCGAGCTGCTGACCGCCGCGGGCGTCGCGTACGAGGACGACCCCCGGCTGGTCCGCGGCCTCGACTACTACACCCGCACCACCTTCGAGTTCGTCCACGACGGCCTCGGCGCGCAGTCCGCCATCGGCGGCGGCGGCCGGTACGACGGGCTGTCGGAGATGATCGGCGGCCCCGCGCTGCCCTCGGTGGGCTGGGCGCTGGGTGTGGACCGCACGGTGCTGGCGCTGGAGGCCGAGGGCGTGGCGCTGGACCTGCCCGCGACGACCGACGTGTACGCGGCGGCGCTCGGCGAGCAGGCCCGCAGGACGCTCTTCGGGGTGGTCACCGAGCTGCGCAGGGCCGGGATCGCGGCGGACTTCGCGTTCGGCGGCAAAGGGCTGAAGAACGCGATGAAGTCCGCCGACCGCTCCGGCGCGCGCTTCGCGCTGGTGGCGGGGGAGCGGGACCTCGGCGAGGGCGTGGTGCAGCTCAAGGACCTCGGCAGCGGCGAGCAGCGGGCGGTCGGGCTGGCCGAGGTCGTCGGCGAGCTGCGGAAGCTGCTGGCCTGACCCCTGCGGGTGGCGCGGTGACGGGTGGATTTACGCCGGTCGAATGCGCGGTCGGGCATCGTTGACCCCTGCCGGTGGATGGCCGGGGGTCACCGGCAGGGCACCGGTGCACCGGTGCCTGATCGCCCTGCGTTGCGGCACAATGAGGTGCCGCCACCGAGCCGAGCCCACGGAAGCAGAGATGACCACGACCGCAACGAGAACGGCCCCGTCCCAGCACGAGGATCCGCCCGATTCCGGACTGATCGGATCGGGCCGACCGTTCGCCTGGCTGCTGGTGATCGGCGGTGTGCTGGGTCTGGTCGCGTCCGCGGTGATCACGCACGACAAGATGAAGCTGCTGGAGGACCCGGACTACGTCTCGGCCTGCAGCCTGAACCCCGTCCTGTCGTGCAACAACATCATGAAGAGCTGGCAGGCGTCGGTGTTCGGGTTCCCGAACCCGTTCGTCGGCTGGATCGCCTTCCCGATGCTCGTCGTGATCGGCGTCGGCCTGCTGTCCGGCGCCACGCACCGCCGCTGGTGGTGGACCGGGCTGTGGGCGGGCTCCCTCTTCGGGGTCGGCTTCGTCACCTTCCTCCAGTACTCGTCGCTCTACAAGATCGGCTCGCTCTGCCTCTGGTGCTCGCTGGTCTGGGCCGTGACGATCCTGATCTTCTGGTACACCACCGTGCACAACGTCAAGACCGGCGTCTTCCCGGTCTCGGCGCGGGTGCGCGAGACGGTGCTGGAGTTCAACTGGGTGGTGCCCGTCCTGTGGTACGGGATCCTGCTCATCCTGATCGGCATCCGCTGGTGGTCGTACTGGAAGACGCTCCTCTGAGCGCTGTCAGTCCCGTGGCATAGGGTCGGAAGCGTGGAGCCCGACCTGTTCACCGCAGCGGCCGAGGAGCGCCAGGAGAAGGATCCCGGCAGCTCCCCGCTGGCTGTCCGGATGCGCCCGCGCAGCCTCGACGAGGTGGTGGGCCAGCAGCATCTGCTCAAGCCCGGCGCGCCGCTGCGCCGGCTCGTCGGCGAGGGCGCCGGGGGCCCGGCGGGCCCGGCGTCCGTGCTGCTGTGGGGTCCGCCGGGCACCGGCAAGACGACCCTGGCCTACGTGGTCAGCCAGGCCACCCAGAAGCGCTTCGTGGAGCTGTCCGCGATCACCGCGGGGGTCAAGGAGGTCCGCGCGGTCATCGAGGGCGCCCGCCGCGCCGCCGGGGGGTACGGCAAGGAGACCGTCCTCTTCCTCGACGAGATCCACCGCTTCAGCAAGGCCCAGCAGGACTCGCTGCTGCCCGCGGTGGAGAACCGCTGGGTGACGCTGATCGCGGCCACCACGGAGAATCCGTACTTCTCGGTGATCTCCCCGCTCCTCTCCCGCTCGCTGCTGCTCACGCTGGAGCCCCTCACCGACGACGACGTGCGCGGGCTGCTGCGCCGGGCGGTCGCCGCCGAGCGCGGGCTGGGCGGCGCGGTGACGCTGCCCGAGGAGTCCGAGGAGCACCTGCTGCGCATCGCCGGCGGCGACGCGCGCCGGGCGCTCACGGCGCTGGAGGCGGCGGCCGGCGCGGCGCTGGCGCAGGGCGAGGCGGAGGTGTCGCTGCCGACGCTGGAGGCGGCGGTGGACCGCGCCGCCGTGGCGTACGACCGGGACGGCGACCAGCACTACGACGTGGCGAGCGCCCTGATCAAGTCCGTGCGCGGCTCGGACGTGGACGCGGCGCTGCACTATCTGGCGCGCATGATCGAGGCGGGCGAGGACCCGCGGTTCATCGCCCGCCGGCTGATGATCTCCGCCAGCGAGGACATCGGCCTCGCCGACTCCTCGGCGCTGCAGACGGCGGTCGCGGCGGCCCAGGCGGTGGCGATGATCGGCTTCCCGGAGGCGGCGCTGACGCTGGCGCACGCCACGGTGGCGCTCGCGCTGGCCCCGAAGTCCAACGCGGTGACGATGGCCATCGGCGCCGCCATGGACGACGTACGGGCTGGGAAGGCGGGCCCCGTGCCGGCGCATCTGCGGGACGGGCACTACAAGGGCGCGGAGAAGCTGGGGCACGCGCAGGGGTACGTGTATCCGCACGACATACCGGGCGCCATCGCCGCCCAGCAGTACGCCCCCGACGCCCTCGCCGGCCGCAGGTACTACGAGCCGACGCGGTACGGCGCCGAGGCCCGGTACGCCGAGGTGGTCGAGCGGGTGCGGGAGCGGCTGGCGGGCGGGGGCCAGGACGCCCCCGGCCGGGGCGGCGACGGACGCGACTGACAGTGGCGCACGGCCGCCCGGCCGCCCGGTGACGCGGATCACGGCGCCCGGTCGCCGGGAATGCCCGAAATCGCGGGCGCGTTTTCCAATGTGAGAGTGCGAGAGCGCCGACATCGCTTAAGGTAAGCCTTGCCTAACTTCCCCAAGGAGGACGGAACCACGTGAACCAGCCGCGCCCCAAGGTCCGCAAGTCGCGGGCCCTCGGCATCCCGCTCACCCCGAAGGCCGCCAAGTACTTCGAGAGCCGCCCGTACCCGCCCGGCATGCACGGCCGCGGCCGGAAGCAGACCAGCGACTACAAGGTACGGCTGCTCGAAAAGCAGCGCCTGCGCGCGCAGTACGACATCAGCGAGCGCCAGCTCGTCCGGGCGTACGAGCGCGCCAGCAAGGTGCAGGCCAAGACCGGGGAGGCGCTGATCGTCGAGCTGGAGCGCCGGCTCGACGCGCTGGTCCTCCGCGCGGGCCTGGCCAGGACCGTCTACCAGTCCCGGCAGATGGTCGTCCACGGCCACATCGAGGTCAACGGCCGCAAGGTCGACAAGCCGTCCTTCCGCGTCCGCCCCGACGACGTGGTGAAGGTCCGCGAGCGCAGCCGCGAGAAGTACCCGTTCCAGGTCGCGCGCGAAGGCGGTTACGCGACGGACGGCGAGACCCCCCGCTACCTGGAGGTCAACCTGCCGGCGCTCGCCTTCCGGCTCGACCGGGAGCCCAACCGCCGCGAGATCCCGGTCATCTGCGACGAGCAGCTCGTCGTCGAGTACTACGCCCGCTGACGCCCCGCCCGCCGCGGGGCGCACGGAACGTACGCGGAAGTATGCGCAACGTACAATCCGCTCGCGCAACTCCCCAGTGCACGGGGGCTAATCCGGTACGGGCCTGTCGGTCCGGCGCGATAGGGTCGGAGCCTGCCCTGGCAGCGCAACACCCCGTCGACTCGCCCGGCGAGCAGCCCTGAAGGAGCGGTGCATCGTGTCCGGTGGAGAGGTGGCCGGCATCCTCGTGGCCGTCTTCTGGGCCATCCTGGTCTCGTTCCTGGCCGTGGCCCTCTTCCGGCTCGCCCGCACGCTGCGCGCGGCGGGCGAGTTGGTCACGCGCGTGACCGAGGAGGCCGTCCCGCTGCTCACGGAGGCAGGCGCCACGGTCCGCTCGGCCAACACGCAGCTCGCCCGGGTCGACGCCATCGCCTCCGACGTGCAGGAGGTCACGGCCAACGCCTCGGCACTCTCCTCCACCGTCTCCACCGCCTTCGGCGGCCCCCTGGTGAAGGTGGCCGCGTTCGGGTACGGCGTGCGCCGCGCGCTCGGCCGGAACCGCGGTCCGGCCGGGGACGACGGCGACGTGATCGTCGGCCGCCCGGTCGGCGGGCCCGCGGGCGCCCGGGTGCCCGCCGCCCGGGGCTTTTCCGCCAGGCGCAGAAAGGGCTGAGCAGCATGTTCCGTCGGACCTTCTGGTTCACGACCGGTGCGGCCACCGGGGTCTGGGCCACCGTCAGGGCGCAGCGCGCGATGCGCCGCGTCTCGCCGGAGGGCATCGCCGCCACGGCGGCCAACCGCGCCGTCGACACCGGCCGCCGCGCCCTGCTCTTCGCCCAGGACGTGCGCGCCGCGATGGCGGAGCGCGAGGACCAGCTCAACGACGCCCTCGGGCTCAGCCGCCGCAGCCGCCCCGCGGAGCTGCCGGGACAGCGCGCCAAGGCACAGCTCGAACGGAAGGCCGCGCGGCGCCGCCCCGGCGACCGCGGCCCGTACCACCGCAATCGCAACCTGAAAGAGGACCACTGATGGAGTCGGCCGAAATCCGCCGCCGCTGGCTGCGCTTCTTCGAAGAGCGTGGGCACACCGTCGTGCCGTCGGCGTCGCTGATCGCCGACGACCCCACGCTGCTCCTCATCAACGCGGGCATGGTCCCCTTCAAGCCGTACTTCCTCGGTGAGGCCACCCCGCCGTACAAGCGCGCCACGAGCGTGCAGAAGTGCATCCGCACCCCGGACATCGACGAGGTCGGCAAGACCACCCGGCACGGCACGTTCTTCCAGATGTGCGGCAACTTCTCCTTCGGCGACTACTTCAAGGAAGGCGCCGCCACCCTCGCCTGGGAGCTGCTCACCAGCTCGCAGGACGCGGGGGGGTACGGTCTCGACCCCGAGCGCCTGTGGATCACGGTCTACGAGGACGACGACGAGGCCGAGCGCATCTGGCGCGACGTCGTCGGCGTGCCCCCGGAGCGCATCCAGCGCCTGGGCAAGGAGGAGAACTACTGGGACATGGGCGTGCCCGGTCCCTGCGGCCCGTGCTCCGAGGTCAACTACGACCGCGGCCCCGAGTTCGGCGAGGCCGGCGGCCCCGCCGTCAACGGCGAGCGGTACGTGGAGATCTGGAACCTGGTCTTCATGCAGTACGTGCGCGGCCCCGGCAAGGGCAAGGACTACCCGATCCTCGGCGACCTGCCCCAGCAGAACATCGACACCGGCCTCGGCCTCGAGCGACTGGCGATGATCCTGCAGGACGTGCACAACATGTACGAGATCGACACCTCGCGCGCCGTCATCGACAAGGCCGAGGAGCTGACCGGCGTGCGCTACGGCGCCGCCGACCATTCGGACGTCTCGCTGCGCGTCGTCTCCGACCACATGCGCGCCTCCGTCATGCTCATCGGCGACGGCGTCACCCCCGGCAACGAGGGCCGGGGCTACGTGCTGCGCCGCATCATGCGCCGCGCCGTGCGCAACATGAAGCTCCTCGGCGCCGACCGCCCCGTCGTCGGCGAGCTGGTCGACGTCGTCATCAGCACCATGGGCGAGCAGTACCCGGAGCTGGTCGCCGACCGCAAGCGCATCGAGTCCGTCGCGCTCGCCGAGGAGGCCCGCTTCCTCAAGACCCTCAAGGCCGGCACCAACGTGCTGGACGCCGCCGTCACCGAGGCCAGGTCCGCCGGCTCCGGCGTGCTCCCCGGCGACAAGGCGTTCCTGCTCCACGATACCTGGGGCTTCCCGATCGACCTCACGCTGGAGATGGCCGGCGAGCAGGGCCTGACGGTCGACGAGGACGGCTTCCGCCGGCTGATGAAGGAGCAGCGGGACCGGGCCAAGGCCGACGCCGCCGCCAAGAAGACGGGCCACGCCGACCTCTCCGCGTACCGCGAGGTCGCCGACTCCGCCGGCGCCACCGAGTTCACGGGCTACACGCACACCGCCGCCGAGTCCACCGTCGTCGGCCTGCTGGTCGGCGGCGCGGCCTCGCCCGCCGCCACCGAGGGCGACGAGGTCGAGGTCATCCTCGACCGCACCCCCTTCTACGCGGAGGGCGGCGGCCAGCTCGCCGACACCGGCCGGATCCGGCTCGGCTCCGGCGCCGTGGTCGAGGTGCGCGACGTGCAGCAGCCGGTGCCCGGCGTCAGCGTCCACAAGGGCGTCGTCCAGGTCGGCGAGGTCACCGTCGGCGAGCCCGCCCAGGCCGCCATCGACGTGAGCCGCCGCCGTGCCATCGCCCGTGCCCACAGCGCCACCCACCTGACCCACCAGGCGCTGCGCGACGCCCTCGGCCCGACCGCCGCTCAGGCGGGCTCCGAGAACGCCCCGGGCCGCTTCCGCTTCGACTTCGGCGCGCCCGCGGCCGTACCGGGCGGTGTCCTCGGCGACGTCGAGCAGAAGATCAACGAGGTGCTCGCCCGCGAACTCGACGTGCACGCCGAGGTCATGTCGATGGAGGACGCCAAGAAGCAGGGCGCGCTGGCCGAGTTCGGCGAGAAGTACGGCGACCGGGTGCGCGTCGTCACCATCGGCGACTTCTCCAAGGAGCTGTGCGGCGGCACCCACGTGCACAACACCGCCCAGCTCGGCCTGGTCAAACTGCTCGGCGAGTCCTCCATCGGCGCCGGCGTGCGCCGGGTGGAGGCTCTGGTCGGCGTGGACGCGTACAACTTCCTGGCCCGCGAGCACACCGTGGTCCACCAGCTCACCGAGCTGCTGAAGGGCCGCCCGGAGGAGCTGCCCGAGCGGATCTCCGGCATGCTGGCCCGGCTGAAGGACGCGGAGAAGGAGATCGAGAAGTTCCGCGCCGAGAAGGTGCTGCAGGCCGCCGCCGGGCTCGCCGAGGGCGCGAGGGACGTCGGCGGCGTCGCGCTCGTCGCCGCCCGGGTGCCCGACGGCACGGCCGCCGAGGACCTGCGCAAGCTCGTCCTGGACGTACGCGGCCGGATCCCCGGCGACCGGCCGGCCGTCGTGGCGCTCTTCTCCGTCGCGGGCGGCCGTCCGGTCACCGTGATCGCCACCAACGAGGCCGCCCGCGAGCGCGGTCTGAAGGCCGGCGACCTGGTGCGTACGGCCGCCAAGACGCTCGGCGGCGGCGGCGGTGGCAAGCCCGACATCGCCCAGGGCGGCGGGCAGGACCCGCAGGCCGTCGGGGAAGCCGTGGCCGCGGTGGAGCGGGGCGTCGCGGAGGCAGCCGCCTGATATGGAACCGCCGCCGGAGGGCCGGATGATCCGCCGCGGGCGCAGGCTCGCGGTGGACGTCGGCGACGCCCGCATCGGGGTCGCGTCCTGTGACCCCGACGGGATCCTCGCCACGCCCGTGGAGACCGTGCCGGGCCGCGACCTGCCCGCGGCGTTCCGCAGGCTGGCCGCGCTCACCGAGGAGTATGAGCCGCTGGAGGTGCTCGTCGGGCTGCCGCGCTCGCTGCACGGCGGCGAGGGCCCGGCGGCCGCCAAGGTCCGCGGCTTCGCGGAGAAGCTGGCGCGCCGCGTCCACCCCGTGCCCGTGCGGCTCGTCGACGAACGCATGTCCACGGTGACGGCCGCGCAGAACCTGCGTGCGGCCGGGAGGTCGAGCCGCAAGGGCCGATCGGTGGTCGACCAGGTGGCGGCCGTCGTCATCCTCCAGAGTGCGCTGGAAGCCGAACGGGCGTCGGGGGTGGCGCCGGGTGAGAGCGTCGAGGCGGCCCTGTGATCGCGATACGGTAACGTTCCGCGCGGACACGGCACCCGTCGTATAAAAGCACCGGCGGCCACGCGGCATAGGGGACTGATGACTGACTACGGCCAAAACCCCGGCTCCCAACCCTGGCAGCCCGACGACGGCCTTTACGGCGGGCAGCAGGAGTGGCCGGGCGGGCAGCCCGGCGCCGGGCACCACCACTACGGGGGACAGCAGCCGCAGCAGCACCACCCGCATCAGCAGCAGTCCTCCTGGGACCCGGGCCAGCACCAGCAGTACCCCGGCGGCTGGGACACCACCGGCGGCGCCGGGATGCCGCTGGCCGACCCCTACGCCGCCCCCGAGCCGCAACCCGACTACTACGGCACGCCGGACGCCTACCCGCCGCCGAACCCGCACCCGGGCCGCCCGCACCCGCAGCAGCAACCGGGCCCCCCGCACCAGCAGCAGGGCCCCCCGCAGCACGGGCACCACCAGCCCCCGCCGCACCAGCAGCAACCCCCGCACCCGGGCCAGGGCGCCCGCCGCAACCGCGGCCGCGAGGACTGGGACCCCGCCTCCCGCCCGCCCGAGCGCGACGGCCACCCCTTCTTCGACGGCGACGGCGACGGCGACGGAGACGACGACTTCGACGACGGCCCCCGCGAGGGCCGCGGCGGCGGCCGGAGCGTCGGCCGCGGTACGGGCCGCGACCGCCGCGGCGCCAAGCGCCGCAACGGCTGCGCGTGCCTCGTCATCGCCCTCGTGCTGGCCGCGGGCCTCGGTGGCCTCGGCTACCTCGGCTACAACTTCTGGAACGACCGCTTCGGCGCCGCCCCCGACTACTCGGGCGAGGGCGAGGGCAGCGTGAACGTCGAGATCCCCGAGGGCGCGAGCATCACGCAGATGGGGAACATCCTCAAGGACAAGGGCGTGGTCAAGAGCGTCCAGGCGTTCGTCGACGCCGCCGGCGACGAGATGCTCCACCCCGGCTCGTACACGCTGCACAAGGGGATGTCGGGCGAGGCCGCGGTGAAGATGATGCTGAGCCCGGAGGCCGCCAACCAGCTCGTCATCCCCGAGGGCCGGCGCGCCACCGCCGTGTACGCGATGATCGACGAGCACCTCGGGCTCAAGGAGGACACCACCGCCAAGATCGCCGAGAAGGGCGACCTCGGCCTGCCCGACTGGGCGGACGGCAACCCCGAGGGCTTCCTGTGGCCGTCGAGCTACTCCGCCGCCGAGGGCACGGACCCCGAGAAGCTGCTGCGCGAGATGGTCAAGCGGGCCAACGCCAAGTACACCGAACTGGGCCTGGAGGAGAAGGCGGAGAAGGTCGGGCAGACCCCGTACGAGATCGTCACCATCGCCAGCCTCATCGAGGCGGAGGGGCAGTCGAAGGAGGAGTTCGGCAAGGTCTCGCGGGTCATCTACAACCGCATGAAGCCGGACAACACCGCCACCAACGGCATGCTCCAGTTCGACTCCACCATCAACTACGCCAAGGGCGAGTCGAACCTCGACATCTCCAACCAGGACACGCAGTTCGACTCCCCGTACAACACTTACCTCCACGCCGGACTGCCGCCCGGCCCCATCGACAACCCCAGCGAGCGGGCCATCGCGGCGGCCCTCGAGCCGACCCCCGGCGACTGGCTGTACTTCGTCACCGTCAAGCCGGGCGACACGCGCTTCACCGCCAGCAAGGAGAAGCACGACCGCAACGTCGAGGAGTTCAACGAGAACCAGCGCAAGAAGGAGGACGAGTGATCGCGCAGACCCGGCGAGCGGCCGTCCTCGGCTCGCCCATCACCCACTCCCTCTCGCCGGTGCTGCACCGCGCCGCCTACGGCGAACTGGGCCTGACCGGCTGGACGTACGGCCGCTACGAGGTGGACGAGCGGCGGCTCGCCGGCTTCCTCGACAGCCTGGAGCCGGGGGAGTGGGCCGGGCTCTCGCTCACCATGCCGCTCAAGCGCGCGGCGATCCCGCTGCTCGACGAGGTGAGCGCCACGGCCCGGTCGGTCGAGGCGGTCAACACCGTCGTGCTGCACGACGACGGCCGCCGCTTCGGCGACAACACCGACATCCCCGGCATCACCGCGGCGCTGCGCGAGCGCGGCATCGAGAAGGTCGAGCGCGCCGCCGTCCTCGGCGCCGGCGCCACCGCCTCCTCCGCGCTCGCCGCCCTCGCCTCCGTCTGCACCGGGGAGGTCACCGCGTACGTGCGCTCCGCCGCCCGCGCGACGGAGATGGAGCAGTGGGGCGAGCGCCTCGGCGTCTCGGTGCGCTGTACGGACTGGTCCCAGGCCGCAGCCGCCTTCGACGCCCCGCTGGTCGTCGCCACCACCCCGGCCGGTGCCACCGACGCCCTTGCGGCCGCGGTCCCGGAGCATCCGGGCGCGCTCTTCGACGTGCTGTACGAGCCCTGGCCCACCCCGCTCGCCGGGGCCTGGGCCGCGCGCGGCGGGACAGTCGTCGGAGGTCTCGACCTGCTGGTGCACCAGGCGGTGCTGCAGGTGGAGCAGATGACGGGCGTCGCGCGCGCCCCGCTGGCGGCCATGCGCGAGGCCGGCGAGGCCGCGCTGCGCGCCCGTACGCCCTGAGCCCCGGCACCCCCGGCGAGCCGGCCGCCGGGGGTGCAAGTGTTTGCCCGTCCGGCCGTCCATTCCGTGGACCTGGACGAGTGCGGGGCCCGGAGCGTGCGAGGATCGGGGCGAGGACTTCGCACTCGTAAGGGAGCACCGTTGAGCAGGTTGCGCTGGCTCACCGCAGGGGAATCGCACGGCCCGGCACTCGTGGCGACACTGGAGGGCCTCCCCGCGGGGGTGCCCGTCACCACCGACCTGGTCGCCGACCACCTCGCCCGCCGCCGGCTGGGGTACGGCCGCGGGGCGCGGATGAAGTTCGAGCGCGACGAGGTCACCTTCATCGGCGGCGTACGCCACGGGCTCACCCTCGGCTCCCCGGTCGCGGTCATGATCGGGAACACCGAGTGGCCCAAGTGGGAGAAGGTCATGGCCGCCGACCCGGTGGACCCGGCCGAGCTGGCGGGCATCGCCCGCAACGCCCCGCTGACCCGCCCGCGGCCCGGCCACGCCGACCTGGCCGGCATGCAGAAGTACGGCTTCGACGAGGCCCGGCCGGTGCTGGAGCGCGCCTCCGCCCGCGAGACCGCGGCCCGGGTGGCGCTGGGGGCCGTGGCCCGCTCGTACCTGAAGGAGACCGCCGGCATCGAGGTCGTCTCGCACGTCGTGGAGCTGGGCGGCGCCAGGGCCCCGTACGGCAGCGTCCCCACCCCGGCCGACGTGGCGCGGCTCGACGCCGACCCGGTGCGCTGCCTGGACGCCGACGCGAGCAAGGCGATGGTCGAGGTCATCGACCAGGCCCACAAGGACGGCGACACCCTGGGCGGTGTCGTCGAGGTCGTCGCGTACGACGTGCCGGTCGGCCTCGGCTCGCACGTGCACTGGGACCGCCGTCTCGACTCCCGGCTGGCCGGGGCGCTCATGGGCATCCAGGCCATCAAGGGCGTCGAGCTGGGCGACGGGTTCGCGCTGGCCCGCGTGCCGGGGTCGCAGGCCCACGACGAGATCGTCGGCACCGACGACGGCATCCGCCGCTCCTCCGGCCGCTCCGGCGGCACCGAGGGCGGGCTGAGCACCGGCGAACTGCTCCGGGTGCGCGCCGCGATGAAGCCCATCGCGACCGTGCCGCGGGCGCTGGCGACGGTGGACGTCGCCAGCGGCGCGGCCACCAAGGCGCACCACCAGCGCTCCGATGTCTGCGCCGTACCCGCCGCGGGCATCGTGGCGGAGGCGATGGTGGCGCTGGTGCTGGCCGACGCGGTGGCGGAGAAGTTCGGCGGCGACAGCGTCACGGAGACCGCCCGCAACGTCCGCGGCTACCTGGAGAACCTGGCGATCCGATGACCAGCAGCACCGAGGGCCGTGAGCGCCCCGACACCGCATCCGAGCCGGCCGCCGCGGGCGGTACGGACGGCCCCGCCGTCGTGCTCGTCGGCCCGCCCGGCGCCGGCAAGTCCACCGTCGGCGCCGTGATCGCCGCCCGCCTCGGCACCACCGTCCGCGACACCGACGAGGACATCGAGAAGGCCGCGGGCAAGCCGATCCCCGACATCTTCTACGACGACGGCGAGCCCGCCTTCCGCGCACTGGAGCGCGCCGCCGTGCGCGCCGCGCTCGCCGAGCACCCCGGCGTGCTGGCCCTCGGCGGCGGCGCCGTCATGGACCCCGGCACCCGCGAGCTGCTCGCCGCGCACCGCGTCGTCTTCCTCGACGTCGAGATGGCCGACGCCGTCAAGCGCGTCGGCCTCGACGCCCCCCGCCCGCTGCTCGCCGTCAACCCGCGCCAGCAGTGGCGCACCCTGATGGAAGAGCGCCGCCCGCACTACACCGAGGTCGCCCGCGCGACCGTCACCACCGCCGGCCGCACGCCGGACGAGGTCGCAGAGCTCGTACTCGCCGCATTGGAGAGCCACCCCGCATGACACCGAGCGCCGAAGGGGCCGAGGTCACCCGCATCCACATCGGCGGCACCGCCGGTACGGAGCCGTACGAGGCCGTCGTCGGCAGGCAGTTGCTCGGCGAGCTGCCGCGGCTGATCGGCGAGCGGGCCAGGCGTGTCGCCGTCCTGGTGCCGGAGGCGCTGGCCGAGACCGGCGAGGCACTGCGCGAAGACCTGGCGGGGCAGGGATACGAGGCCGTCGTCATCCAGGTGCCGAACGCGGAGGAGGCCAAGACCGCCGAGGTCGCCGCGTACTGCTGGCGGGCCCTGGGCCAGTCCGGCTTCACCCGCAGCGACGCCGTCGTCGGCGTCGGCGGCGGCGCCACCACGGACCTCGCCGGGTTCGTGGCCGCGACCTGGCTGCGCGGCGTGCGCTGGGTCGCGGTGCCGACGACCGTGCTGGGCATGGTGGACGCGGCGGTCGGCGGCAAGACCGGCATCAACACCGCGGAGGGCAAGAACCTCGTCGGCGCGTTCCACCCGCCGGCCGGGGTGCTGTGCGACCTCGCCGCGCTGGACTCCCTCGGCGTCCACGACTACGTCTCCGGCCTCGCCGAGGTCATCAAGGCCGGCTTCATCGCCGACCCGGCGATCCTGGAGCTGGTCGAGGCCGACCCGGAGGGCGCCCGCAGCCCCGCGGGTCCGCACACCGCCGAGCTCGTCGAGCGCGCGATCCGGGTCAAGGCCGAGGTGGTCTCGGCGGATCTGAAGGAGTCGGGGCTGCGCGAGATCCTCAACTACGGGCACACCCTCGGCCACGCCATCGAGAAGAACGAGCGCTACAAGTGGCGGCACGGCGCCGCCGTCTCCGTCGGCATGGTCTTCGCCGCCGAGCTGGGCCGGATCGCCGGCCGCCTCGACGACGCCACCGCCGACCGGCACCGCGCGGTGCTGAGCGCCGTCGGGCTGCCCGTGACGTACCGCGGCGACCAGTGGCCCAAGCTGCTGCAGACGATGAAGGTGGACAAGAAGACCCGCGGCGACCTGCTGCGTTTCATCGTCCTCGACGGGCTGGCGAAGCCCGCCGTGCTGGAGGGCCCCGACCCGGCGATGCTGCTCGCCGCGCACGCAGAGATCGCGGCGGACGCGGGGGTGGCGGCCCGGTGACGCGCGTGCTGGTGCTCAACGGGCCGAACCTCGGCCGCCTCGGCTCCCGCGAGCCCGACGTCTACGGCGCCACGTCCTACGCCGGGCTCGTCGAGCAGTGCACCGCGCTCGGCAAGGAGCTGGGCTTCGAGGTCGAGGTGCGGGAGACCAACGACGAGGGCGAGATGATCCGCTGGCTGCACGAGGCCGCGGACGGCCGGCTGCCCGTGGTGATCAACCCGGGCGCCTTCACGCACTATTCGTACGGGATGCGCGACGCGGCGGCGCAGCGCACGGCGCCGCTGATCGAGGTGCACATCTCCAACCCGCACGCCCGCGAGGTGTTCCGGCACACCTCGGTGATCGCCGCCGTCGCCTCCGGCACGATCGCGGGCTTCGGTATCGGCTCGTACCGGCTGGCGCTGCGCGCGCTCGCGGAGGACCTGGCCTCCTCCTGAAGCCGCGGGTTCGAACTCCGGGCCGAGCGGGCGCCCTGACGGCCCGTACGGTACGGGCCGTCAGCCGCCGTCCCGGACGGTGTAGCCCTCCGCGCCGGTCGCGCGCCGGCCGATGAACGACACCACGCGATCGCCCGCCGCGGCGACCCGCCGGTCCGTCGGGTCCTCGAACGCGGCGGGCAGCGTCCCGTCGCCGAGGACCTCCCCGTCGTCCAGCGCGTACTCCACCAGGTGCACCTCGTCCTCGGTGCCGAACTCGGCCCGTACGGTGACCGATTCACCGTCCATCGCCAGGATCGACGGCGCGCCGAAGGTCAGGCCCTTGTGCCAGCGGATCTCGCCGGTCGCCGCGTCGATCGCCGCCAGCCGGTCCGGCGCCACCACGCTCGGCGCCTCGGCGGCGACGACCACGCTGTCGCCGTACGCGCCGATCCAGGGGAGGGCGATGTCCTCGGCGCCGTTGAGGTTCAGCTCGCCGAACGGCGTGTGCACCGGGACCTCGTGGTGGTACTTGCCGGTCCGGTCGATGACCAGCAGCGCGTTCTTGCTGCCGTCGCCGCCGCGCCCGAGCTGGACCGAGACCGGTTCCGCGGTCAGCGGCCACGACTCGATGGCGTTGTCCGGCAGTTCGAAGCGCCAGCGCTCCTTGCCGGTGGCGGAGTCGAGTTCGACGACCGTGTTGGGGTTGGTGGCCCGGCCGCAGGTCTCCATCAGCACCGTCGTGCGCGGTCCGGTCAGCGCGTCGGACAACTGGCAGCCGTCGATGCCCTCGGTGCGCTGCCAGCGCTCGTCCCCGGTGCGTGGATCGAGGCCGAGCACCCCCTTCTCGGCGGCGATGACCAGCCGCCCGCCGGACATGCCGACCGCCGGACTGCGGGTCGAGGAGCCGCCGGTCTCCCGCTGCCACAGCAGCTTGCCGGCGGCGGTGTCGACGGCGCCGACCACGCCGCAGTCGTCGAGCCCGTCGGCCCTGTCGCCGTAGACGACCGCGCCGATCCCGTCGTGCGTGGCGGTGCGGCCCTGGGACGTCCGGCACGCCACCGCCGAGCCCTTCGGCGGGGGTACGGACCACAGCCGGCTGCCGTCGGCGGGGTCGAGTCCGAGGGTGCCGCGGGAGTCGGTGCGGGCGGCGGCGTGTTCGGTGAGCCAGCCCCCGACCAGGGCCGTCTGGTTCTCGGTGCCGGAGACCGGGGCGCGCCAGTCGCGGACGCGGTCACCGGCTGCGGTGACGCCGGCGGGGGAGTCGGCGGCGGGGCCGGAGGGCTCGGGCGCCGCGGTACGGCCGCCGCCCTTGCCCTTGTCCCCGTCACCGTCCTTGTCCCCGGGTGTACGGGGCGAGGTCGTGCCCATCCCGGCAGACTCCGGCCCGCCGTCGTCGCCGGGGAGGAGGAGGAAGGCGCCGGCCAGCAGCGCGGCCGTCGTCACCGCCGCCGTGGCGGCGAGTGCCACGGGGCGGGCCGCCAGCCGCCGGAGATCGCCCCGGCCCGCCGCGGCCGTCGGCGCGGGGGAGCGGGGCGGAGCCAGCGGGTACGAGGTGGTCGCGCCGCCGCCCGGGGGGGCCGGGGCGCCGCCGGCCGCGGGCGACCGCGGTGTGGGGGGATGCGGCGACCCGGGATCCGGTGCCTCCGGATCCGGCGCCTCCGCCGCCCGGGCCGCCGCGATCACCTCCGTCGGCGTCGGCCGGTCCGCGGGCTCGCGCGCCAGGCAGGCCCGTACGAGGTCGGCCAGCTCGGCCGGCACCCCCGTCACGTCCGGCGTGCCGTGCACCGTCCAGTACGCCAGCGTCGCGGCGGGGGCGTCGCCGTAGGGCGGCCGCCCGGTCGCGGCGTACAGCAGCACCGCGCCGAGGGAGTACACGTCGCCGGCCGGGCCCACGGGGCCGTCGTCGACGAGCTGCTCCGGCGAGGCGTAGCCGAGGGTGCCGATGGCCATGCCCGTACCGGTCAGGCCCGTCGCGTCGGCGGCCCGCGCGATACCGAAGTCGATGACGCGCGGCCCGTCGTCGGCGAGCAGGACGTTCGACGGCTTCAGGTCGCGGTGCACGATCCCGGCGGCGTGCACCACGACGAGCGCCTCGCCGAGCGCGGCGGCCAGCGAGCACAGCCGGCGCGGCGGCAGCGGCCCGTCCGCCGCCACCGCCTGCGCCAGCGAGGGGCCCGGGACGTACTGCGTGGCCAGCCAGGGCGCCGGGTCGTCGGGGCCGGCGGCGACGAGCGGCACGGTGAAGAAGCTCAGCACCCGGCGCGCGGCGTCGACCTCCTGGCGGAAGCGCGCCCGGAACTCGGGGTCGGCGGCCAGATCCTCGTGCACCAGCTTCAGCGCCACGTGCCTGCCGTCCTCGGCCCGCGCGAGGTGCACCTCACCCATGCCGCCCGCGCCGAGCAGCCGCACCAGCCGGTACGGGCCGACGCGCGCGCCGGCCGCCCGGCCGTCCGGCTCCGCCCCCCGCGGCGTACTCATGTGCCCGGCGCGGACAGCAGCGCCATGCCCTCGGTGGAAGTCGGCGAGTCGAAGATGATCACGGTGTCCTCTCGTGCCAGCAGGGCGTCGACGTCGGGGATCTGCAGCGGGAGCGTGCCGCCGGTGCGGACGTCCCCGTCCGCCAGGGCCAGCCGCATCAGCGGGATGTTGCCGAAGACCTTCTCCGAGCTGCCGAGGAGCACCCCGTCGTCGTCCACGCCGTAGACCGCGCCGAGGGCGTCGCCGGGCAGGGTGCGGTGCCAGCGCCACTCGCCCGTGCGCGCGTCGTACGCCGCGATGCCGAACTCCGGCCGCGTCCCGGGACCGGCGTGGTACTGGGTCACCAGGGTGTTCCGCCAGCCGACCATCTCGGGCGCGAGGGTCTCGCCGAAGTTGCTCGTGACGACGTCGCCGAACGGCTGCTTCCCGGTCAGCGGCCGGTGCGCGGTCCCGTCCGGGGCGAAGACCTGGAGCGGCTGCTCGTCGGAGTCCTCCAGGTAGGTCCGTACGGCGACGGGCTCGACCGTCTCGATGTTGCCGCCGGTGACTTCCGCCCCCAGCTCGGTGGACCAGCGCTCCGTGCCGTCCGCCGCGTTGAGCTGCGCGACGCGCACCCGGCTCCCGCTCGACTGGTCGGCCCGCCGCCGGTCGTCGCCTGCGGGCTCGCAGACGGAGATCATCGCGACGCTCGTCCGCCCCGCGGCGGCGCCGCCGAGCGCGCACCCGTCGCCGGTCCTCGGGGTGCGCAGCCACACCGGGCGGCCGTCGCCGAGGGCGTAGCCGACGAGGCCGGAGTACGAGCGGACGACGACCCGGTCGCCCACGACCCCGACCGTCGTGCTCACTACGTGGTCCCGGTCGCCGTCCGGGGGCCGCAGCCCGGTGCGCCAGACGGTCGCGCCGCTGCCGGTGTCGAGGACGGCGAGCCGGTCGCAGCCCTCGTCGGCCTCGGCGGAGGTGCCGTACGCGACAGCGCCCCGGCCGTCGCTCACGGTCCGCGACATGGCGCACGGCACCAGCCCTTTCGCCGGGGGCGTGGCGGTCCACCGGAGGTCGCCGTCGGCGCGGTCGTAGCCGCGCACGGCGTGCTCGTCGGCCTGGACGACGGTGTCGTCGGTGAGCCAGACGCCGAGCAGGCCGAGGGGGGTGATCTCGTTGGTGCCCTCCCCGGCCGAGGGCTCGGGCGGGCGGTTGTCCCAGGTCACGGACCACTCCCCGGCGGCGAGGCTGACGTCCTCGACGAGGCTGGCGGGCTCGGGCAGGGCCCGGTCGCCGCCGGGCTGCGCCGGGTTGGTGACGGGCGAGCCGGAGGCCGCGGGGCGGCCGCGGCCTCCGGCGCCCGGCGGTGCACCGTCCCCGTCGTGGTCGCCCCCGTCGCCGCCGTCGCCGAGCAGGGACGCGGCGAGGACGGCGGTGGCCGCGAGCACCGCGACGGCGGCGACCGCGGCGGCGAGCACGCCCCGGCGGCGCCGGGGGCCGCCGGCGTAGCGGCGCGCGTCGGCGGTGACGGGCGGTCCCGGCAGGGCGCGTGCCCCGGGGGCCGCCGTCGGCGGTACGGGACCGAGGTCGGGCGGCGGCCCGAAGACCCCCGCGGGGCCTGCGCCGTTCCGCGGCACGGGCCGGTCGCGGGGGAGATCGGCGGGCGGCTCGTCGCGCACGTCGGGCGCGCCGCCCTCGCCGCCCGCGTCCTGCGGGGTCCCCGCCCCGCCGGGGCCGGATGCGCCTTCCTCCCGTACGGGCCCGGCCCCCCGGTCCCGTACCGCCTCCGCCGCGAACGCCCACGACACCCCGCCCGCGGGACCGGCCGCCTCCGCGACCGCCGCGACCCCGGGCCGCCCGCCCGGGTCCTTGGCCAGGCAGCCCGCGACCAACTCCCGCAGCCCCTCCGGCACTCCCGCGAGGTCCGGCTCCCCGTGCACCGTCCGGTACGCCACCGCGTGCGCGGGGCCGTCGCCGAACGGCCGCCGCCCCGTCGCCGCCGTCGCCAGCACCGCGCCCAGCGCGAACACGTCGCAGGCCGGCGTCGAGACGCCCTCGGTCAGGTGTTCCGGCGCCGCGTACCCGGCGGTGCCCATCAGCACGCCGGTTCCCGTCAGCCGCGTCGCGTCGGCAGCGCGGGCCACCCCGAAGTCGATGACGCACGGCCCGCCGGCGCCCACGATCACGTTCGACGGCTTCAGGTCCCGGTGCACGATCCCCGCCGCGTGGATCGCCGCCAGTGCCGCCGCCAGCGCGGCGGCCAGCCCTCTCAACCGCCCCTCGTCCAGCGGCCCGTGCGCCCTCAGCAGCGCGGCGAGCGTCGGCCCCTCGACGTACGCGGAGGCCAGCCAGGGACGTTCGGCGTCCGGATCCGCGGCCAGCAGCGCCGCCGTGCAGGGGCTCGTCACCGCCCCCGCCGCCGCCACCTCCCGGGCGAACCGGACGCGGAACTCGGGGTCGCGGGCGAGGAAGGAATGCACGACCTTGACGGCCGCCGCCCGGCCGGCGGCGTCGCGGGCGAGGAACACCCGGCCCATGGCGCCGCGGCCGAGCGATCCGACCACGCGGTACGGGCCGAACCGCGCCCCGCCGTCCGCCTCCTGCCGACCACTCATCCGCCGCTCCTTCGCCGGTCCTTCGTCTCCCGCCGCTCGGATGACAGAGACGCCCCGTACCGCCATTGGAGTTCCGGATCTTCTCCTCGATACGAAGGCGTAACCTCGCCGCCCCTCCCGCGGATAGGAAGGCGGGACCGCCGAGTCTCCGTCAGAAGCACTCGGCAACACCGACGACGAGGAGAAACGCGTATGCGCGTATGGGCACGGGTGGCGGTCGCGATGGTCGCGGCGCCGGCGGGCGTGGGACTGCAGGGAGGAGTCGCCGCCGCCGACGAGCACTACAACGGCGGCAGCGTCTCGAACGGGTCGAGCTTCGCCCTCCTCCGCACGGGGCAGATCGACGACCCGATGGAGGACGTGCTGGAGCACTTCCTCCTGCTCGGCGGAAACCACACCTGGGACTAGGCCGGCACGGGGCTCCTGGCAGGATCGTTCCCACCATGGCGGGTCGTGCGGGTACCGTGCGGGGCTAAGGCAGCCCCGGACCGCGGTACGGCCATGACCAGCCGGGCGTCGGTACGTGACGGTCACAGAGCAGAGGGTGCACGGGATGCAGCACGCAGTGGGGGTTCCGCAGCCGCCCCAGGGCAGACCTGGCCCTGCCGGTCCGCCGCCGCCGGCGGCCGGGCCGCATGACGCGGTGGAGACGACCGGCCACATCAAGCTCCCGGTCGGCGGCCCCGTGGCCCTGCCCAGCCCGCCGCCCGCACCCATGCCGCACGGTGCACCGCCACCGACGGTGGCGGTGCTCCTCATCGGCCCGGCCGGGGCCGGCAAGACCACCGTCGCGCGCTACTGGGCGGACACCCGCAGGGCGCCGACCGCCCACATCAGCCTCGACGACGTACGCGAGTGGGTGCGCGCCGGCTTCGCCGACCCGCAGGCCGGCTGGACCGACCACTCCGAGGCGCAGTACCGTCTCGCCCGCCGCACCTGCGGCTTCGCCGCCCGCAACTACCTGGCCAACGGCATCTCCTGCATCCTCGACGACGCCGTCTTCCCCGACCGCCCCGTGGTCGGCCTCGGCGGCTGGAAGCGGCACGTCGGCCCCGGGCTGCTGCCCGTGGTGCTGCTGCCGGGACTGGAGTCCGTCCTCGCCCGCAACGCCGCGCGCACCGGCAACCGGCGGCTCGCGGACGAGGAGGTGGCCCGCATCCACGGCCGGATGGCCGGCTGGTACGGGTCCGGCCTGCCGATCATCGACAACTCCCACCACGACGTGCCCGCGACCGTACGGATGCTCGACGACGTCGTCGGGCGCAGCCTGGCGAGCCCGCCGGCCTGGTAACCCGGGGCACGCCGTGCGAGGCCCGCCGGGGCCGGACTCCGTACCGACGGCGTGCCGTGCCGAGCCGGGCCCCGTGCCCGTACGGACGCGCTCCGGCGGCCCGGGACCCCGGGCCGCCCTAGGCTCGGATCATGCCCGAGGTACACGCTGCCCGCCGTACCCGGCTGCGCTCCCACTGCGAGGCGGCCGGCGGCGACGCCGTGCTCGTCTCCCGGCCGGCGAACATCACCTACCTCACCGGCTGCGCCCCGCCGGGGGCCGTCCTGCTGCTCGGCGCCGGCGAGGACATCCTCGTACGCCCCGGCGACCCCGCACTGGACCCGGCCGGCGCTCCGCACCCCGACGACCTGCGGATCCACGCCCTCGGCGGCCCCGAAGGGGACGCCGCCGTCGCGGCCACCGGGCTCGCGGCCGCGAGCGGGGCCACCATGCTGGCCGTCGAGGAGCACCACCTGACCGTGGCCCGGCACCGTGCCCTGGCCTCCGTCGCGCCCCGCCTCGCGCTGATGGACCTCTCCCGCGCCGTGGAGCAGCAGCGCCTCGTCAAGGACGACGAGGAGATCGCCTGCCTGCGGATCGCCGCCGAGATCGGCGACCAGGCGCTGGGCGAGCTGCTGGAGTCCATCCTCGTCGGCCGTACGGAACGGCACCTGGCGCTGGAGCTGGAGCGGCGGCTGGTCGACCACGGCGCCGAGGGGCCGGCGTTCCCCACCGCCGTCGGCACCGGGCCGCACGCCGGCCGCGCCGGGCACGTGCCGACCGACCGGCGGGTGGAGGAGGGCGACTTCCTCACCGTCTGCCTGGGCGCGCGCTACCGCGGCTACCGCTGCGAGATCGGCCGCACCTTCGTCGTCGGCACCGCCCCCGACGACTGGCAGATCGAGCTGTACGACCTGGTCTTCGCCGCGCAGCGGGCCGGCCGGGAGGCGCTGACGCCCGGCGCGGAGTACCGCGAGGTGGACCGGGCGGCGCGCCAGGTGCTCACCGCGGCCGGACACGGCGACGGCGTCGGTCCCTTCACCGGCCACGGGGTGGGACTCGAAATCGACGAGGACCCGCGGCTGGCCCCGGGGGCGATGGGTAAACTGGACGCTCGTGTGCCGGTCACCGTCGAGCCGGGAGTCCATCTCCCCGGCCGGGGCGGGGTCCGGATCGACGACACGCTCGTCGTCCGCTCGCCGGCGGACGGCGGTCCCGAGCTACTCACCATCACGACGAAGGAACTGCTCGCGCTCTGACCCGGCCGGGTCCCGGGCGAACCGGGCCTCCTTCGTCGTCCACGCAGTCCAGGAGATTTCGCGACGTGGCCACCACGAACGACCTCAAGAACGGCTTGGTGCTCAAGCTCGACGGCGACCAGCTCTGGTCCGTCGTCGAGTTCCAGCACGTGAAGCCCGGCAAAGGCCCTGCCTTCGTCCGTACGAAGCTGAAGAACGTGCTCTCCGGCAAGACCGTCGACAAGACGTTCAACGCCGGAGTGAAGGTCGAGACGGCCAACGTCGACCGCAGGGACATGCAGTTCTCGTACAAGGACGGCGAGTACTTCGTCTTCATGGACATGGAGACGTACGACCAGGTCCACATCGACCCCAAGACCGTCGGGGACACCGCCAACTACCTGCTGGAGGGCTTCGACACCACCGTGGCGCTGCACGAGGGCACGCCGCTCTACGTCGAGCTGCCCGCGGCCGTCGAGCTGACCATCGCGCAGACCGACCCGGGCGTGCAGGGCGACCGCTCCACCGGCGGCACCAAGCCGGCCGAGCTGGAAACCGGGTTCTCCATCCAGGTCCCGCTCTTCATCACCACGGGCGAGAAGATCAAGGTCGACACCCGCTCCGGCGAGTACCTCGGCCGCGTGAGCGGCTGACGTGGCCGCACGGAACACGGCGCGCAAGCGCGCGTTCCAGATCATCTTCGAGTCCGACCAGCGCGGCGCGCCCGCGGGGCAGGTGCTGGAGGACTGGATCCGGCTGGGGCGGACCGATCCCCGGCAGCCGCCGGTCGGCGACTTCACCCGGCGGCTGGTCGAGGGCTACGCGGAACACGCCGCCCGGATCGACGAGCTGCTGAGCTCGTACTCGGTCGGCTGGACCCTGGACCGGATGCCGGTGGTGGACCGCAGCATCCTGCGTCTGGGGGCGTACGAGCTGATCTGGGAGGACGAGACGCCCGACGCGGTGGCGATCGACGAGGCGGTGCAGCTCACCAAGGAGTTCTCCACGGACGACTCCCCGGGCTTCGTCAACGGCCTCCTGGGCCGGCTCCAGGAGCTGAAGCCGCGGCTGCGCAGGGACACGGACGAGGGCCCGGCGGCGGCAGCGGAGGCGGTCCCGGAGCCGGGAGCGGACGCGGTCGGCGCGTCGGCGCCCCGGGATGCCGGTGCGGACCCGGGCCGTGACACGGCAGCCGACGGGAGCCGGAGCGCGGCGCGGGACGAGAGCGGCGACGCCGCGGCCACCGGGGACTCCGGTGGCGCCGCGGCGGAGCAGGTGCCCGGAGCCCCCCCGGCGGAGGACGTGCCGGACGGCGCACGGTCCGACGCCGGCTAGCGCCCCGCGCGCCTCCTACGCGGACTGCCGCCGTGGGGGGGCCCCGGCCCGCCCGGGCCCCGGCCCCCCCCGGCGCGCCGGTTAGGACGGGGGGGGGGCGGGCCCGCTGCGCGGGGCCGCCCCCCTGGGGGGTCTCCCGGCCCCCCCCCCCGGGCGCGTCCCCCGGCCCCCGGGGCCGGCTCACGGCGTGGCTCCCGTCGGCGGACCGGGCCCGTCCGGGCCCGGTCCGCCGACGGCGGCACGTTTCTGCAGGTGAGGCGAGAGTCAGGCGTCTTCGTGCACCACGACGGCGCGGCGGGCGTCGGCGTCCAGGACACCCCAGCCGATGAGCTGCTCGGTCAGCACCGAGGGGGACTGGTCGTAGATCACGGCGAGCGTGCGCAGGTCGTCCTGGCGGATGGAGAGGACCTTGCCGTTGTAGTCCCCGCGCTGGCTCTGGATCGTCGCCGCATAGCGCTGCAGCGGGCCCGCCTTCTCCGCGGGGATCTGGGCCAGGCGCTCCAGGTCCAGCACGAGCTTCGGCGGCGGCTCCGCGGCCCCGCCGGGCGCCGAACCCGGGAGAAGCTCCTGCACCGGCACCCCGTAGAAGTCCGCCAGCTCCGCCAGGCGCTGCACGGTGACCGCACGGTCCCCGCGCTCGTACGACCCGACGACGACGGCCTTCCAGCGCCCCTGGGACTTCTCCTCCACGCCGTGCAGTGAGAGGCCCTGCTGGGTACGGATGCCCCGGAGCTTGGCCCCGAGCTGTTTGGCGTATTCGCTGGACATATGGCTCCCCGGACGACAGTCTGGTAACTCACTGTGAGGTTACGCAGCGTAACTTGGCTTCGTCAAGCGGAAGATTCATCCGGTCGCCACCCATCGGGGTGGTGCGCGCGCGGCGGTGGAGCGGCGGAGCCCCGGCGGCGGTGGTGTCCGGCCGCGCTGTTACGGTAGAGGGGACCTGACGTCCTTTAACGCCCGTCCTGTGAGGCGGGGAAGGGGGTCCTTTTCGTATGGACACGCACAGCCCTGAACCGGCGCGGCCCGTGCTGGAGGCGCCGGACATCCAGCGGGTGCTGACCCGCATCGCGCACGAGATCGTGGAGCGCACCAAAGGCGCCCACGACGTGGTGCTCCTGGGCATCCCGACCCGCGGCGTGTGGCTCGGCCACCGGCTCGCCGCGAAGCTCGAAGAGATCACCGGCAGCAAGTTCGGCCAGTCGGGCGTCGGCTCGCTCGACATCACGATGTACCGCGACGATCTGCGCATGGGCCCGCCCCGCGCGCTCGCCCGCACCGACATCCCCGCGGAGGGGATCGACGGCCGGCTGGTGGTGCTCGTGGACGACGTGCTCTTCTCCGGACGCACGATCCGCGCCGCGCTCGACGCGCTGAACGACATCGGCAGGCCGCGGGCGGTACAGCTCGCCGTCCTCGTCGACCGCGGCCACCGCGAGCTGCCCATCCGCGCCGACTACGTCGGCAAGAACCTCCCCACGTCGCTGCGGGAGACGGTCCGCGTCCAGCTCACCGAGGAAGACGGCCGCGACGCCGTGCTGCTCGGCTCCAAGTAGGACGCCTGCCCCGGCCGCCGGCCGCCGGGGGCGTACACCCCCGTGAGCCGCGGCGCGCGACCCGCCGTACCCACGACACCCCGGAGCATCCCAGTGAAGCGCCATCTCATCTCGGCCGCCGACCTGTCCCGCGACGACGCCGTGCTGATCCTCGACACCGCCGAGGAGCTGGCCCGGATCGCGGACCGGCCCATCAAGAAGCTGCCCACCCTGCGCGGCCGCACCGTGGTCAACCTCTTCTACGAGGACTCCACCCGCACCCGCATCTCCTTCGAAGCCGCCGCCAAGCGGCTCTCCGCCGACGTCATCAACTTCTCCGCCAAGGGCTCGTCGGTCTCCAAGGGCGAGTCCCTGAAGGACACCGCCCTGACCCTGGAGGCCATGGGCGCCGACGCCGTCGTCATCCGCCACCACGACTCCGGCGCCCCGCACCGGCTGGCCACCTCCGGCTGGATCAACGGCTCCGTCGTCAACGCGGGCGACGGCACCCACGAGCACCCCACGCAGGCCCTCCTCGACGCCTTCACCATGCGCCGCCACCTGGCGCCCGGCACCGGCGGCGGGCTCGACGGCCGCCGGATCACGGTCGTCGGCGACATCCTGCACAGCCGGGTCGCCCGCTCGAACGTGCTGCTGCTGCACACCCTCGGCGCCGAGGTCACCCTGGTCGCGCCGCCCACGCTGGTGCCGGTCGGCGTGGAGAGCTGGCCGTGCGAGGTCTCGTACGACCTGGACGCCGTGCTGCCGAAGTCCGACGGCGTGATGATGCTGCGGGTGCAGCGGGAGCGGATGAACGCCGCGTTCTTCCCCACCGAGCGGGAGTACGCCCGCCGCTACGGCCTCGACGGCGACCGGATGGCGCGCATGCCCGAGCACGCCCTCGTCATGCACCCGGGCCCGATGAACCGCGGTATGGAGATCACCGCCGAAGTCGCCGACTCGCCCCGCTGCACCGCCGTCGAGCAGGTCGCCAACGGCGTCTCCATCCGCATGGCCGTGCTCTACCTGCTGCTCGGCGGCGCACCGGGCGAGGCCCCCGCGGCAGCCCCGGCCGCCACCCCCGCCCCGACCACCGCACGCACCGAGGAGACCGACCGATGAGCAAGACCCTGATCCGCGGCGCGAAGATCCTCGGCGGCGAGGCCCGGGACGTCCTGATCGACGGCGAGACCGTCGCCGAGGTCGCCGGGCCCGGCGTGGCGCTGCCGGCCGGCGGCGCCGAGGTGGTCGAGGCCGCCGGGCGGATCCTGCTGCCCGGCCTGGTCGACCTCCACACCCACCTGCGCGAGCCCGGCCGCGAGGACTCCGAGACCGTCCTGACCGGCACCCGCGCCGCCGCGAAGGGCGGCTTCACCGCCGTCCACGCGATGGCCAACACCTTCCCCGTCGCCGACACCGCGGGCGTCGTGGAGCAGGTCTGGCGGCTCGGCCGCGAGTCCGGCTACTGCGACGTGCAGCCGGTCGGCGCCGTCACCGTGGGCCTGGAGGGCAAGCAGCTCGCCGAGCTGGGCGCCATGCACGAGTCCGCGGCCGGCGTCGTGGTCTTCTCCGACGACGGCAAGTGCGTGGACGACGCCGTGATCATGCGCAGGGCGCTGGAGTACGTGAAGGCGTTCGACGGCGTCGTCGCGCAGCATGCGCAGGAGCCGCGGCTGACCGAGGGCGCCCAGATGAACGAGGGCGTCGTCTCCGCCGAGCTGGGCCTCGGCGGCTGGCCCGCCGCGGCCGAGGAGTCGGTCATCGCCCGGGACGTGCTGCTCGCCGCCCACGTCGACTCCCGCGTGCACGTCTGCCACCTGTCCACCGCCGGCTCGGTGGAGATCGTGCGCTGGGCGAAGTCCAAGGGCTGGCGGGTCACCGCCGAGGTCACGCCGCACCACCTGCTCCTCACCGACGAGCTGGTCCGCTCCTACGACCCCGTCTACAAGGTCAACCCGCCGCTGCGCACCGAGACCGACGTACGCGCCCTGCGCGAGGCGCTGGCCGACGGCACCATCGACTGCGTCGCCACCGACCACGCCCCCCACCCGCAGGAGGACAAGGACTGCGAGTGGGCCGCCGCCGCCATGGGCATGGTCGGCCTGGAGACGGCGTTGTCCGTCGTGCAGCAGACGATGGTCGACACCGGGCTGCTCGACTGGCCGGGCGTCGCCGACCGGATGTCCTTCCGCCCCGCCGCCATCGGCCGCCTCGACGGCCACGGCCGCCCCGTCGCCCCCGGCGAGCCCGCCAACCTCACCCTGCTCGATCCGGCCTACCGTGGCCGGGTGGATCCGCACAGCTTCGTCTCCCGCAGCCGCAACACCCCGTACGCGGGCCGCGAGCTGCCCGGCCGGGTCACGCACACCTTCCTGCGCGGCCGGGCCACCCTCGCCGGAGGTGAGCCCGTATGAGGCTCGCCACCCTCCTCGCCGAGGAGCCGCGGTCGCAGCCGGTGACCGACTGGGCGGCGCGCATCGGCTGGGTCGTCGGCCTGATCCTCTTCATCGCGCTCGTCTACTGGCTGATGCGCGAGGGCTGGAAGTGGCGCGGCCAGCTCCAGTCCGGCATTCCGGACCTGCCCGCGATCCCCGAGGAGACGGGGGAGGTACGGCTGGAGCTCACCGGCCGCTACCACGGCACGACCGCCGCCGGGCAGTGGCTCGACCGCATCGTCGCCCACGGCCTGGGCGTACGCAGCCGCGTCGAGCTGACCCTCACCGAGCAGGGCCTGGCGGTCGTACGCCCGGGGGCCGCAGACTTCTTCGTCCCCGCCGCGCACCTGCGCGGCGCCCGGCTCGACAAGGCCATCGCGGGCAAGGTCCTCACCGAGGGCGGCCTGCTGGTGGTCACCTGGGCCCACGGCGGCGCGGAGTACGACTCCGGGTTCCGCTCAGACCACGCCGCCGAGCACGCCGCCTGGGTGGCGGCGCTCGGCGCCCGGACGACCGAGAACGCTCCCGCCGACGCCGCCGCGAGCACCGCAGACAGCACCACCACGGAAGGCACACGATGACCGCAGCCCACCGCGGCCAGGACAGCCCCGCCGTACTCGTCCTCGAAGACGGCCGCAGCTTCCGCGGCCGCGCCTACGGAGCGACGGGGGAGACCTTCGGCGAAGCCGTGTTCTCCACCGGCATGACCGGCTACCAGGAGACCCTGACCGACCCCTCGTACCACCGCCAGGTCGTCGTCATGACCGCCCCGCACGTCGGCAACACCGGCGTCAACGACGAGGACGCCGAGTCCGCCCGCATCTGGGTCTCCGGCTACGTCGTGCGCGACCCCGCCCGCGTCCCCTCCAGCTGGCGGGCCACCCGCTCCCTCGACGAGGAGCTGCGCCGCCAGGGCGTCGTCGGGATCTCCGGCGTCGACACCCGGGCGATCACCCGGCACCTGCGCGAGCGCGGCGCCATGCGCGTCGGGATCTTCTCCGGCGACCGGATCGCGGACCCCGACGCGATGCTCGCCAGGGTGCGGGTGCAGGAGCAGATGAAGGGCGCGGACCTCGCGCCCGAGGTCGCCACCGACGAGCCGTACGTCGTCCCCCCGATCGGCGCGAAGCGCTTCACCGTCGCCGCCCTCGACCTCGGCATCAAGGGCATGACGCCCCGGCGCATGGCCGAGCGCGGCATCGAGGTGCACGTGCTGCCGGCCACCGCCACGGTCGAGGAGGTCTACGCGACCGGGCCCGACGGCGTGTTCCTCTCCAACGGCCCCGGCGACCCGGCCGCCGCCGACCTCACCGTGGTCCGCGCGGTGCTGGAGCGCGGCACGCCGCTGTTCGGCATCTGTTTCGGCAACCAGCTCCTCGGCCGCGCCCTGGGCTTCGGCACGTACAAGCTGAAGTACGGCCACCGCGGCATCAACCAGCCCGTCCAGGACCGCACCACGGGCCGGGTCGAGGTCACCGCGCACAACCACGGCTTCGCCGTGGACGCCCCCCTGGACGAGATCACCGAGACCCCGTACGGGCGCGCCGAGGTGAGCCACGTGTGCCTCAACGACCGGGTGGTCGAGGGCCTGCGGCTGCTGGACCGGCCGGCGTTCTCCGTCCAGTACCACCCCGAGGCGGCCGCCGGGCCGCACGACGCCGCGTACCTCTTCGACCGCTTCGTCCAGCTCATGGCCGCTCAGCCGGCCCAGACAGCACCGCCAGCACAGGGAGCCCAGCGTGCCTAAGCGCACCGATATCCGGTCCGTCCTGGTCATCGGCTCGGGCCCGATCGTCATCGGCCAGGCCGCCGAGTTCGACTACTCCGGCACCCAGGCGTGCCGCGTGCTCAGGGCCGAGGGCCTGCGCGTCATCCTGGTCAACTCCAACCCGGCGACGATCATGACCGACCCGGAGATCGCCGACGCCACCTACGTCGAGCCGATCACCCCCGAGTTCGTCGAGAAGATCATCGCCCGCGAGCGTCCCGACGCCCTGCTGCCCACCCTCGGCGGGCAGACCGCGCTCAACACCGCGGTCTCGCTGCACGATTCCGGGGTGCTGGAGAAGTACGGCGTGGAGCTGATCGGCGCCAACGTCGAGGCCATCCAGAAGGGCGAGGACCGCGACCAGTTCAAGGAGGTCGTCGCCGAGGTCCGGCGCAAGACCGGGCACGGCGAGTCCGCGCGCTCGGTGATCTGCCACACGATGGACGAGGTGCTGGCGGGCGTCGACGGGCTCGGTGGCTACCCCGTGGTCGTCCGTCCCTCCTTCACCATGGGCGGCGCCGGCTCCGGCTTCGCCCACGACGAGGAGGAACTGCGCCGTATCGCAGGCCAGGGGCTCGCGCTCTCGCCGACGACCGAGGTGCTGCTGGAGGAGTCCATCCTCGGGTGGAAGGAGTACGAGCTGGAGCTGATGCGCGACAAGCACGACAACGTCGTGGTCGTCTGCTCCATCGAGAACCTCGACCCCATGGGCGTGCACACCGGCGACTCCGTGACCGTCGCGCCGTCGATGACGCTCACCGACCGTGAGTACCAGATCCTGCGCGACATCGGCATCGCCGTCATCCGCGAGGTCGGCGTCGACACCGGCGGCTGCAACATCCAGTTCGCGGTCGACCCGGCGGACGGCCGGGTCGTCGTCATCGAGATGAACCCGCGCGTCTCCCGCTCCTCGGCGCTCGCCTCCAAGGCCACCGGCTTCCCGATCGCCAAGATCGCCGCGAAGCTGGCCGTGGGCTACACCCTGGACGAGATCCCCAACGACATCACCCGCGAGACCCCCGCGTCCTTCGAGCCCACGCTCGACTACGTGGTGGTGAAGGTGCCCCGCTTCGCCTTCGAGAAGTTCCCCGCCGCCGACGCGACGCTCACCACCACGATGAAGTCCGTCGGCGAGGCCATGGCCATCGGCCGCAACTTCACCGAGGCGCTGAACAAGGCGCTGCGCTCGGTCGAGAAGAAGGACGCCCCCTTCGACTTCGCCGGCCCGCCGCCGGGACCCGGGGAGAAGGCCGCGCTGCTGGAGAAGGCCGCCGTGCCCACGGACGGCCGGCTGAACACCGTGATGGCCGCCATCCGGGCCGGCGCCACCGAGGCGGAGGTGCACGAGGCGACGCGGATCGACCCGTGGTTCGTCGACCAGTTCTTCCTCATCAAGGAGGTCGCCGACGAGCTGGCCGCCGCGGACCACCTCGGCCCGGACCTCCTCGCGTACGCCAAGCGCCACGGCTTCTCCGATGCTCAGATCGCCGGCGTCCGGGGGCTGCGCGAGGACGTGGTGCGCGAGGTGCGGCACGCGCTGGGCGTACGCCCGGTGTACAAGACCGTCGACACCTGCGCCGCCGAGTTCGCGGCCCGTACCCCCTACCTCTACTCCTCGTACGACGAGGAGACCGAGGTCGCCCCGCGCGAGCGGCCCGCGGTGATCATCCTCGGCTCCGGGCCCAACCGCATCGGCCAGGGCATCGAGTTCGACTACTCCTGCGTCCACGCCTCCTTCGCCCTCGGCGAGGCGGGCTACGAGACCGTCATGGTCAACTGCAACCCGGAGACCGTCTCCACCGACTACGACACCTCCGACCGGCTGTACTTCGAGCCGCTGACGCTCGAGGACGTGCTGGAGGTCGTGCACGCCGAGACCCAGGCGGGCCCGGTCGCCGGCGTCCTCGTGCAGCTGGGCGGGCAGACCCCGCTGGGGCTGGCGCAGGCGCTGAAGGACAACGGCGTGCCCGTCGTGGGCACGTCGCCGGAGGCGATCCACGCCGCCGAGGATCGCGGCGTGTTCGGCCGCGTGCTCGCCGAGGCGGGGCTGCCGGCGCCCAAGTACGGCACCGCGTTCTCCTTCGCCGAGGCCAAGAAGATCGCCGCCGGAATCGGCTACCCGGTCATGGTGCGGCCGTCGTACGTGCTCGGCGGGCGCGGCATGGAGATCGTCTACGACGAGCCGTCGCTGGCCGCGTACCTGGAGCGGCACGCCGGGCTCATCTCCGAACACCCCGTCCTCGTCGACCGGTTCCTCGACGACACCATCGAGATCGACGTCGACGCGCTCTACGACGGCCACGAGCTGTACCTCGGCGGCGTCATGGAGCACATCGAGGAAGCCGGCATCCACTCCGGCGACTCCGCCTGCGCGCTGCCCCCCATCACCCTCGGCGGGCACGACATCAAGCGGCTGCGCGCCTCCACCGAGGCCATCGCGCGCGGCGTCGGCGTCCGCGGGCTGATCAACATCCAGTTCGCGCTGGCCGGGGACATCCTCTACGTCCTGGAGGCCAACCCGCGCGCCTCGCGCACCGTCCCCTTCACCTCCAAGGCCACCGCCGTCCCGCTGGCCAAGGCCGCCGCCCGCATCTCCCTCGGCGCCACCGTCGCCGAGCTGCGCGCGGAGGGCATGCTCCCGGCCACCGGCGACGGCGGCACGCTGCCGCTGGACGCGCCGATCTCGGTGAAGGAGGCCGTGCTGCCGTGGACCCGCTTCCGCGACATCCGCGGCCGCGGCGTCGACACCGTGCTCGGCCCGGAGATGCGCTCCACCGGCGAGGTCATGGGCATCGACAGCGTCTTCGGCACGGCGTACGCCAAGTCGCAGGCCGCCGCCTACGGCGCGCTGCCCACCCGGGGCCGCGCGTTCGTCTCGGTCGCCAACCGGGACAAGCGCTCGATGGTCTTCCCGGCCCGCGAGCTGGTCCAGCACGGCTTCGAGCTGCTGGCCACCTCCGGCACCGCGGAGGTGCTCAGGCGCAACGGCATCGCCGCGACCGTCGTACGCAAGCACTCGCAGGGCCCGGGGCCCGACGGCGAGCGCACGATCGTGCAGTTGATCCACGACGGTGCCGTCGACCTCATCGTCAACACGCCGTACGGCACCGGCGGCAGGCTCGACGGGTACGACATCCGTACCGCCGCCGTCGCCCGCGGCGTGCCGTGCCTGACGACCGTCCAGGCGCTGGCCGCCGCCGTCCAGGGCATCGAGGCGCTGACCCGCGGGGAGGTGGGGGTGCGCTCCCTGCAGGAGCACGCCGGGCACCTCACCGAGGCCCGCGCCCGCTAGCCGCCGCCCCCGAGTCGTCCCGTGCCCCCGCCGGTCCGCCACCGGCCGGCGGGGGCACGGCACCCGAAGCAGCCGAAGGTCCCTCATGTATCCCTTGCTCTTCCACAGCGTCCTCTCCCGGCTGGACTCCGAGCGGGCCCACCGCCTGGCGTTCGCGGCCATCCGCGCCGCCGCCGCCGCACCCGGCGTGCGCAGCGCGGTCCGCGTCACCGCGGCCCCCCGCCACCCCGAACTCCGCGTCCACGCGCTCGGCATCGACTTCCCCGGCCCCTTCGGGCTCGCCGCGGGCTTCGACAAGAACGCCGTCGGCATCGACGGACTGACCATGCTCGGCTTCGACTTCGTCGAGGTCGGCACCGTCACCGCGCGTGCCCAGCCGGGCAACGAGCCGACCCGGCTCTTCCGGCTGATCCCGGACCGGGCCCTGGTCAACCGGATGGGCTTCAACAACGACGGCTCCGCCGCCGTCGCCGCCCGGCTGGCCCGCCGCCGGTACGGGCAGCGCACCCCGTACCGGCCCCACGCCGTCGTCGGCGTCAACATCGGCAAGACCAAGGCCGTCCCCGAATCGGGTGCCGTCGCCGACTACGTCACCTCCGCGGAACGGCTCGCGGGACACGCCGACTACCTCGTCGTCAACGTCTCCTCGCCGAACACCCCGGGACTGCGCGACCTCCAGGCCGTCGACCACCTGCGCCCGCTGCTCGAAGCGGTCCGCGCCGCCGCCGACCGCGTCGCGGGCGGCACCGCCAGGGCCGCCGCGCCGGGCACCCCGGGACGCGTACCGCTGCTGGTCAAGATCGCCCCCGACCTCGCGGACGAGGACGTCGACGCGGTCGCCGACCTGTCCGTGGAACTGGGCCTCGACGGCATCATCGCCACCAACACCACCATCGCCCGCGAAGGGCTTGTCACCGCGCGCTCCCGGGTCGAGTCCATCGGCGCCGGCGGCCTGTCGGGGGCGCCGCTGCGGCGCCGCTCCCTGGAGGTGCTGCGCCGCCTCTACGCGCGCGTGGGCGCGCCCGGCGAGCACGGGATCGTGCTCGTCGGCGCCGGCGGCATCGAGACCGCCGAGCACGCCTGGGAACGGATCCTCGCCGGCGCCACCCTCGTCCAGGGCTACAGCGCCTTCGTCTACGAGGGCCCGCTGTGGCCCCGCAGGATCCACCGCGGCCTGGCGGAGCTGCTGGCCGCGTCCCCGTACGCCACCCTCGCCGACGCCGTCGGCGCCGACGCCAGGAAGGCGACCGCATGAGCCCCGAGCCCGCCGAGCCCTTCGGCCGCCGGCTGCACCGGGCGACGGCCGCCCGCGGCCCGATGTGCGTCGGCATCGACCCGCACGCCGCCCTGCTGGCCCGCTGGGAGCTGCCGGACGACCCAGCGGGTCTGGAGTGGTTCGCGATGACCGCCGTCGAGGCGCTGGCCGACCGCGTCGCCGTGCTCAAGCCGCAGTCCGCGTTCTTCGAGCGCTTCGGCTCCCGCGGCGTCGCCGTGCTGGAGAGGGCGGTCGCGGCGGCGCGGGCGGCCGGGGCGCTGGTCCTCATGGACGCCAAGCGCGGCGACATCGGCTCGACGATGGGCGGCTACGCCGCCGCGTACCTCGGCGAGGACGCCCCCCTGCGCTCCGACGCGCTGACCGTCACCCCCTATCTGGGGTACGAGTCGCTGCGCCCCGCGCTGGACGCCGCCCACGCCGCGGGCGCCGGCCTCTTCGTCGTCACGCTCACCTCCAACCCGGAGGGCGCCGAGGTGCAGCGCGCCGCCGTGCACGGCGCGCACGGCGCACGAACCGTCGCGCAGACGATGCTGGACCACATCGCCGCCGAGAACCGCGGTGCCGAGCCGCTCGGTTCTGTCGGCGCCGTCGTCGGCGCCACCCTCGCAGAAGCCGGCGCCGACCTGGCCGTCAACGGCCCGCTGCTGGCCCCCGGGATCGGCGCCCAGGGAGCCGCGCCCGCCGACCTTCCGCGGGTCTTCGGGGCCGCGCTGCCCCAAGTCCTGCCCAGCGCAAGCCGGTCGGTGCTGGCGCACGGACCGGATATCCGGAGGCTGCGGACGGCGGCCGAACAATTGGCCGATGACGTACGGAACGTATACTCATAAACCGGGTCATATACCCAGAACTTGCCGCGGAACTTGAGTCTGACCAGGACTTTTCGTCTGTTCTCGCTGACTGGCGCGTTCTCGGCCGCTAGTCTCCGTCATCAGAGCGCGGGCGCCAGCGCGTTGCTCGTTGCTCCGCAGGTGCGGGGCCACTAGGTTCCACACCGTTCCATATCCGATTAGTTCGACATCCGAGGTGACGTAGGCGTGGCTCTTCCGCCCCTTACCCCTGAACAGCGCGCAGCCGCGCTCGAGAAGGCCGCAGCGGCTCGCCGGGAGCGCGCCGAGGTCAAGAATCGGCTGAAGCACTCCGGCGCTTCCCTGCACGACGTCATCAAGCAGGGCCAGGAGAACGACGTCATCGGCAAGATGAAGGTCTCCGCCCTGCTTGAGTCCATGCCCGGCGTGGGCAAGGTGCGCGCCAAGCAGATCATGGAGCGTCTCGGCATCTCCGAGAGCCGTCGGGTGCGCGGTCTGGGCTCCAACCAGATCGCCTCGCTGGAGCGCGAGTTCGGCAGCACCGGTTCCTGACGTTCCGAGGCACTTCCGGAAACCGGGATAATCGCTGCATGAGTACAGCCTTCTCCCGGGGGGCGGCCCCCGTCCCGCCGGCAGATCGTCCGCGGCTGACCGTGCTCTCCGGCCCCTCGGGGGTCGGCAAGAGCACGGTCGTCGCGCATCTGCGCAAGGTCCATCCCGAGGTGTGGCTCTCGGTCTCCGCGACGACCCGCAGACCCCGCCCCGGCGAGCGGCACGGCGTCCAGTACTTCTTCGTCAGCGACGACGAGTTCGACAAGCTCGTCGCCAACGGCGAGCTGCTGGAGTGGGCGGAGTTCTCCGGCAACCGGTACGGGACCCCGCGCGGGCCCGTGCTGGAGCGGCTGGACGCCGGCGAGCCCGTGCTGCTGGAGATCGACCTCCAGGGGGCGCGGCTGGTCCGGGAGAGCATGCCCGACGCGATGCTGGTCTTCCTCGCCCCGCCGAGCTGGGACGAGCTGGTCCGCCGGCTCACCGGGCGCGGCACGGAGCCGCCGGAGGTCATCGAGCGCCGGCTGGCCGCGGCGCGGACCGAGCTGGCGGCCGAGGAGGAGTTCGACACGACCCTTGTCAACACCTCCGTCGAGGACGTCTCCGCCGAGCTGCTAGCCTTGATGCAGGTTTGATTCGTGAAGTTCCACTGGAAGGCTGGATAGGTTGTCCTCTCCCATCACCGCGCCCGAGGGCATCATCAACCCGCCGATCGACGAGCTGCTTGAGGCGACCGACTCCAAGTACAGCCTCGTGATCTACGCGGCGAAGCGCGCGCGGCAGATCAATGCGTACTACTCCCAGCTCGGCGAGGGCCTGCTGGAGTACGTCGGCCCGCTGGTGGACACCCACGTGCACGAGAAGCCGCTGTCCATCGCGCTCCGCGAGATCAACGCGGGTCTGCTGACCTCCGAGGCCACCGAGGGCCCCGCGCAGTAGGCATCCCTCATCCACCGGGCCCGGCAGCGCGGCTGCCGGGCCCGTGGTGTGTCATGGGGGGTGGAGACGACGAGCGGCGGGGAGCGGAGCATGGCGGAAGCGGCGAACGAAGCGGCACCGGCCGAGGTGGTGCTGGGCGTCAGCGGCGGCATCGCGGCGTACAAGGCGTGCGAGCTGCTGCGGCTCCTCACCGAGTCGGGCCACGCGGTACGGGCTGTGCCCACGGCCGCCGCGCTGCACTTCGTCGGCGAGGCCACCTGGGCGGCGCTCTCCGGCCGCCCCGCCGCCACCCAGACCTGGACGGACGTGCACGAGGTCCCGCACGTGCGGATCGGCCGCCGGGCCGACCTCGTCGTCGTCGCCCCCGCCACCGCCGACGTGCTCGCCAAGGCCGCTCACGGCCTGGCCGACGACCTGCTGACGAACACCCTGCTCACCGCCTCCTGTCCGGTCGTCTTCGCGCCCGCCATGCACACCGAGATGTGGGAGCACCCCGCCACCCGGGCCAACGTGGCCACGCTGCGCGCCCGCGGCGCCGTCGTCATCGAGCCCGCCGTCGGCCGGCTCACCGGCGCCGACACCGGCAAGGGCCGGCTTCCGGAGCCGGCGGAGATCTTCGAGGTCTGCCGCCGCGCGCTCGCCCGCGGCGCCGGGGGCCTGGCCCCCGACCTCGCCGGGCGGCACGTCGTCGTCAGCGCCGGCGGCACCCGCGAGCCGCTGGACCCCGTGCGCTTCCTGGGCAACCGCTCGTCCGGCCGCCAGGGCTACGCCCTGGCCCGTACCGCCGTGGCCCGCGGCGCCCGCGTCACGCTGCTGGCCGCGAACACCGCGCTGCCCGATCCCGCGGGCGCCGACATCGTGCGCGTGGGCACCACCGTGGAACTCCAGGAGGCCGTGGTGAAGGCCGCGGCCGACGCCGACGCCGTCGTCATGGCCGCGGCCGTCGCCGACTTCCGCCCGGTCACGTACGCCACCGGCAAGATCAAGAAGAAGGACGACCGCGAGCCTGACCCGATCACCCTCACCCGCAACCCCGACATCCTCGCCGGGATCTCCGCCGCCAGGCCGCGCCCCGGGCAGGTCGTCGTCGGCTTCGCCGCCGAGACCGACGACGTGCTCGCCAACGGCCGCGCCAAGCTCGCCCGCAAGGGCTGCGACCTGCTCGTCGTCAACGAGGTGGGGGAGACCAAGGCGTTCGGCTCCGACGGCAACGAGGCCGTGGTGCTCACCGCCGACGGGCACGAGGTGCCCGTGCCGTTCGGCCCCAAGGAAGCGCTGGCCGACGTGGTGTGGGACCTCGTCGCGGAACGGTTCGGCTGAGCCGCCCCCGACCGACACTCCGGCAGATTATTGCTGCTTGCCGGGGGAACTCCTGCGGGAACCTGCTGTTCCCCAGGTCAACGGGCATCCAGGGACCGAGACGGGTTGTCCCCCGAGCGAGACTCCCGGATAAAATGGCCCGCGGGCCCGTCCCGGAAGTGCCGTGCCCGGGTTCCGCAACCGATCAGCCAGCAGCCGCTGCAACCGTGGGGAGCGATGTGTCCCGCCGCCTTTTCACCTCGGAGTCCGTTACCGAGGGCCACCCCGACAAGATCGCTGACCAGATCAGCGACGCCATCCTCGACGCTCTGCTCAAGGACGACCCGCACTCGCGCGTCGCGGTCGAGACGCTGATCACCACCGGCCAGGTGCACGTGGCCGGCGAGGTGACCACCTCCGGTTACGCCGACATCGCGACCCTCGTGCGGAACAAGATCCTGGAGATCGGGTACGACTCGTCGAAGAAGGGTTTCGACGGCGCCTCCTGCGGTGTCTCCGTGTCCATCGGCGCCCAGTCGCCGGACATCGCCCAGGGTGTGGACACCGCGTACGAGAGCCGGGTCGAGGGATCCGGCGGCGACGACCTCGACCTCCAGGGCGCCGGCGACCAGGGCCTGATGTTCGGCTACGCCTGCGACGAGACGCCCGAGCTGATGCCACTGCCCATCCACCTGGCGCACCGGCTCTCCGCCCGGCTCAGCGAGGTCCGCAAGAACGGGACCATCCCCTACCTGCGCCCCGACGGCAAGACGCAGGTCACCATCGAGTACAACGGCGACAAGGCGGCCCGGCTCGACACCGTCGTCGTCTCCTCGCAGCACGCCTCCGACATCGACCTGGACTCGCTGCTGACGCCCGACATCCGCGAGTTCGTCGTGGAGCCGGAGCTGAAGGCGCTCCTCGACGACGGCATCAAGCTGGACACCGAGGGCTACCGCCTGCTGGTGAACCCCACCGGCCGGTTCGAGATCGGCGGCCCGATGGGCGACGCCGGGCTCACCGGGCGCAAGATCATCATCGACACCTACGGCGGCATGGCCCGCCACGGCGGCGGCGCCTTCTCCGGCAAGGACCCGTCCAAGGTCGACCGCTCCGCCGCGTACGCCATGCGCTGGGTCGCCAAGAACGTCGTGGCCGCAGGACTGGCCTCGCGCTGCGAGGTGCAGGTGGCGTACGCGATCGGCAAGGCCGAGCCGGTCGGGCTCTTCGTCGAGACCTTCGGCACCGCGACGGTCGACGTCGAGAAGATCGAGAACGCGATCTCCGAGGTCTTCGACCTCCGCCCGGCGGCGCTCATCCGCGACCTGGACCTGCTGCGCCCGATCTACTCCCAGACCGCCGCGTACGGCCACTTCGGCCGCCCGCTGGCCGACTTCACCTGGGAGCGGACCGACCGCGTCGACGCGCTGCGCAAGGCCGCCGGCATCTGAGCGCCCATCCCGCTTCCCCGCGGAGCGCGGTCCGCACACCGGGCCGCGGTACGCGGACGGCGCGACGACTGAGGTCCCGCGCCGCACCGCGGGCCCGTAGGTGATCCGCCGGACGATCCCGGGGCCCCGGACCGCGGTCCGGGGCCTCCGGCCGTCCGGCGGGGTGTCCGCCGCGTCTGGTAGGACGGAAGGGTGAGCAGCGACGACGGCCGGGAGGCGGCACCCGAGGGCGTGGAGCAGCTCGCCCTCATCCGGGAGACCGTGCGCAAGGCCAAGGGCCCCCGCGCCCGCCCGCGCACCTGGCGCGGCGCCGCGCTGGCCGAGGAACTGCCCGTCGCCCGCGTCCTGGTCGACAAGGGCCTGCTCCACCTCGACCGCCTCTTCGACTACGCCGTACCCGCCGCGATGGACGCCGAGGCGCGCCCCGGCGTGCGCGTCCGCGTCCGCTTCGGCGCCGGCGAGCGCGAGGGGCGCCGCGAGGGCGGCGGGCTGATCAACGGGTACGTGGTCGAGCGCCGCGCCGACAGCGACTTCCCCGGCACCCTCGCCCCCCTTGCCCAGGTCCTCTCGCCCGAGCCCGTCCTGGGGGCGCAGCTCCTGGACCTGTGCCAGGCCGTCGCCGACCGGTACGCCGGCGCCCTCGCCGACGTCGTCCAGCTCGCGCTGCCGCCGCGGATGGCCCGTGCCGAGAAGAAGCCCTCGCCGGACCCGCTCCCGCCGCCCCCCGCCCCGGACGCCGGGAGCTGGGCGCGCTACGCCAACGGGCCCGGGCTCCTCGCCGCACTGGCCGGCGGCGGCGCCCCGCGGGCGGTGTGGACGGCGCTGCCGGGACCCGACTGGCCCGACGAGCTGGCCCGCGCGCTCGCCGCCGCCCTCGCCGCCGGCCGCGGCGCCCTCGCGGTGCTGCCCGACGCCCGCGCCGCCGTCCGCGTCGACGAGGCGCTGACCGCCCTCGTCGGGCGCGGCCGGCACGTGCTGCTCACCGCCGACGCCGGGCCCGAGGCCCGCTACCGCCGCTGGCTCGCGGTGAACCGCGGCGCCGTCCGCGGCGTCGTCGGCACCCGGGCCGCCGCCTTCGCGCCCGTACGGGACCTCGGGCTCGCCGCCATCTGGGACGACGCCGACACCTCGCATGCCGACGACCGCGCCCCGCAGCCGCACGCCCGCGAGATCCTGGCCCTGCGCGCGGCCCGCGAGCACACCGGGCTCCTCGTCGGCGGTCACGCGTGCAGCGTCGAGGCCGCCCGCTACGTGGAGAGCGGCTGGGCCCAGCCCGTCGCCGCCGCACGTGAGACGGTACGGGCCGCGGCGCCGCTCGTCCGCACGGTCGGCGACAGCGAGCAGGCCCGCGACGCGGCGGCCCGCGCAGCCCGGCTGCCGACGCTCGCGTGGCAGGTCGCGCGGGAGGGGCTGCGGGCCGGTCCCGTGCTGGTGCAGGTGCCGCGCCGCGGGTACGCGCCCCGGCTGGCCTGCGCCCGCTGCCGCGCGCCCGCGCGCTGCGCCCGCTGCGCGGGGCCGCTGGTCGGCGAGGGCCGCGGGGAGGCGCTGGTGTGCGGCTGGTGCGCGACCCGGGAGCACGCCTGGCGGTGCCCCGAGTGCGGCGGCACGCGGCTGCGCGCGCAGGTCGTCGGCGCCCGGCGGACGGCGGAGGAGCTGGGGCGGGCGTTCCCGTCGGTGCCGGTGCGCACGTCGGGGCGCGACCATGTGCTGGCGCGGGTGCCGGACGCCCCGGCGCTGGTCGTCAGCACGCCGGGCGCGGAGCCCGTTGCGGAGGGGGGGTACGCGGCGGCGCTGCTCCTCGACGGCTGGGCGCTGCTGAACCGCCCGGACCTGCGGGCCGGGGAGGAGGCGCTGCGGCGCTGGCTGACCGCCGCGGCGCTGGTCCGCGGCTCCGCCGAGGGCGGGGTCGCGGCGGTCGTCGCGGACCCGGCGCAGCGTCCGGTGCAGGCCCTGGTGCGCTGGGACCCGGCGGGCTTCGCCGGCACCGAGCTGGCGGAGCGCGCGGAGCTGGGCTTCCCGCCGGTGTCCCGGATGGCGGCGGTCTGGGGACCGGGGGAGGCGGTCACGGCGTTCGTCGGCGACGCGGGGCTGCCGGCGTCGACGGAGGTGCTTGGCCCGGTGCCGGTGCCGGAGTCGCCGGGCAGGCGGGGTGCGCCGGGCGGTGGCCCGGCGCCCGGGGAGTCGTGGGAGCGGGTGCTGCTGCGGGTCCCGCCGGGCCACGGCGCCGCCCTGGCGGCGGCCCTGAAGGCGGCGCAGGCGTCCCGCATGGCCCGCCGTACGGGCCCGCCCCTGCGCATCCGCATCGACCCCCCGGACATCGGCTAGCCGCTCCCTGCGGGGGCGGCGGGGTCCGGGAGGGGTGCCGGGAAGCCGTACGTGCGCGGTACGAGCCGCAGAGGCGCAGGAGGGTACGGGACGCCCGCCGTCGCCACGGGTGGGCCCGCGGCGCCGCGCGGGTCAGGAGTGCGCGCTGTCGGCGTCGTGCCGGACTCCGGGAGGGCGGGGCGGCACTCGACGGGATGCACGAGTGCGGGCCGGCCCTCGTGGCACAGGACGGCAGGGGACTGGCGCGTGCATACGGAGGGGGCAGCCGTCGACCGCGGGCCCCGGGCGGCCGCTGTCAGGACTGCGTGATCGCCACCGCGTCCGTCTGCTGCGTCGGCGTCGTCGTGCCCGGAGCCGGGCGGGCGGCCGGGACGACCGGGAGCGTGCCCGACGGCAGCCTGGACTCGCCGGTGGGAGCGCCCGCGGCCTCGGCGGAGCCGGCCTCGCGGGGCGCCTGCTGGGCGCGGCGGGTGCCGTAGCGGCGGTGGACCGCCTGCTTGGTGACGCCCAGCGCCGAGCCCACCGCGTCCCAGGAGAAGCCGAGCGAGCGGTCGAAGTCGACGGCCGCGGTCACCAGCGTCTCGACGCTGTCCCGCAGCTCCTGGGCGAGCCGCACCGTGGGCGCCGGGGCCCGCCCGTACACGACGAATCCCGCGGACGGGCCCGTCCGCCGGGGGCGGTAGACGTTGCCAAGCTGGGCGGTGAGGGTGCGCAGCGCGTCGACCTGCCTGCGCACCCTCTCGATGTCCCGCACCAGGAGCTGCAGGCTCGCCCGCGCCTGGGCGTCGTGGCTTGCGTGGTCGGCCATGGAGAAGCCTCTCGAACCGGCGTCGTTCGGATCGGGCCGCGGAGCGGCCCGTTTCGGTCGTTCTTCACTTTCCTGACTGAGCAACGCGACACTTACCCGGCGGTCACGGGTCGGGGGCGCACGCTCCGTGCCCGGGAGCGTGCGGCCGACCGCACGCCCCTGGCGTATCCGGACCACGGCGTTCCGCACGTGCCCGCCCCCGCCCCCGCCTGCACGGGTCCTAGACTTGGCGGCCCGACGTGGTGCCGCCTACCGCCCCATGTCGCCCCACGCAGCAGCCGAGAGGATCCGCACCGCCCATGAGGCTCGTTTTCGCCGGTACGCCGGAAGTCGCCGTACCCGCCCTCGACGCCCTGCTCGCGTCGGACCGGCACGAGGTCGTCGCCGTCGTCACCCGGCCCGACGCGCCCGCCGGGCGGGGCCGGCGGCTGGTGGCGAGCCCGGTCGCGCAGCGCGCCGAGGAGACCGGCATCGAGGTGCTGAAGCCCGGGCGGCTCAAGGAGCCGGAGTTCCTCGACCGGTTGCGCGCCATCGGCCCCGACTGCTGCCCCGTCGTCGCGTACGGCGCCCTGCTGCCCAAGCCCGCGCTCGACATCCCGGTGCACGGCTGGGTCAACCTGCACTTCTCGCTGCTGCCCGCCTGGCGCGGCGCCGCGCCCGTGCAGCACGCGATCCTCGCCGGCGACGAGGTGACCGGCGCGACCACGTTCCGGATCGAGGAAGGGCTCGACTCCGGGCCGGTGTTCGGGGTCGTCACCGAGCAGGTGCGGCCCACCGACACCAGCGGCGACCTGCTGACCCGGCTGGCCATGGCCGGCTCGGGGCTGCTCGCCGCCACCATGGACGGGATCGAGGACGGCAGCCTCGAGGCCGTGCCGCAGCCCGCCGAGGGGGTGACGTCGGCGCCGAAGATCCAGGTGGCGGACGCGCGGCTGGACTTCGCCGCCCCCGCGCTGCGCGTGGACCGCGTGGTCCGCGGCTGCTCCCCCGCACCCGGCGCCTGGACGACGTTCCGCGGCGAGCGGCTGAAGGTCCGCTCGGTTGCCCCCCGCCCCGAGCGCACCGACCTGGCGCCCGGTGAGCTGGCCGTGGGGAAGTCCGCGGTGCACGTCGGCACCGGTTCGTACGCCGTGGAGCTGCAGTGGGTGCAGCCTCAGGGCAAGCGCCCGATGGCGGCGGCGGACTGGGCGCGCGGGGTGCGCATCGCCTCCGGCGAACGCCTCGGCGACGGGCCGGAGCCCGCCGGGGCGTAGGCTTCCGGTGTACGCAACTGCCAGCCCCGGAGCACATTTCACGTGAGCGACCAGCCGCGCCGTCGCCGGCCCGCCAAGCCCTACCGCAGGCCGCAGAAGGATCCCGTGCGGATCCTCGCCTACGACGCGCTCCGCGCGGTCGACGAGCGCGACGCCTACGCCAACCTCGTGCTGCCGCCCATGCTCAGGCAGGCCCGGCAGCGCGACGGCTTCGACGCCAGGGACGCGGCACTGGCGACCGAGCTGGTCTACGGCACGCTGCGCCGCCAGGGCACGTACGACCGGATCATCGCCGCCTGCGTCGACCGCCCGCTGCACGAGGTCGACCCCGAGGTGCTCGACGTCCTCAGCCTCGGCGCCCACCAGCTCCTCGGCACCCGCATCCCGCCGCACGCCGCCGTCTCGGCGACGGTCGAGCTGGCCCGCGTCGTCCTGGGCGACGGGCGGGCGCGGTTCGTCAACGCCGTGCTGCGCAAGATCGCCGCCCGCGACCTGGACGGCTGGCTGGCCGAGGTGGCACCGCCTTACGCCGACGACCCCGAGGAACACCTCGCCGTCGTCCACTCCCACCCCCGCTGGATCGTCTCCGCGCTCTGGGACGCGCTCGGCGGCGGCAGGGCCGGGATGGAGGAGCTGCTGACCGCCGACAACGAGCGCCCCGAGGTCACCCTCGTCGCCCGCCCGGGACGGGCCACGCCGGCGGAGCTGAGCGGGCCGGACACGCTGCCGGGGCGCTGGTCCCCGTACGCGGTGCGGCTGGCCGAGGGCGGCGACCCGGGCGCGCTGGACGAGGTGCGCGACGGCCGGGCAGGCGTGCAGGACGAGGGCAGCCAGCTCGTCGCGCTGGCGCTCGCGAACGTCCCGCTGGAGGGCCCCGACACCCGCTGGCTCGACGGCTGCGCGGGCCCCGGCGGCAAGGCGGCGCTGCTCGGGGCGCTGGCCGCCGAGCGCGGCGCGGCGCTGGTGGCGGCCGAGAAGCAGCCGCACCGGGCCCGGCTGGTCGCCCGCGCCCTTGCCGGTAACCCGGGCCCGTACCAGGTCGTCGTCGCCGACGGCACCCGCCCGGCCTGGCGCCCCGGCGGCTTCGACCGCGTCCTCGTGGACGTCCCCTGTACGGGCCTGGGCGCCCTGCGCCGCCGCCCCGAGGCCCGCTGGCGCCGCCGCCCCGAGGACCTGGAGGGCTTCGCGCCGCTCCAGCGGGCGCTGCTGGAGGACGCGCTGCGGGCGGTGCGCACCGGGGGCGTCGTCGGCTACGTCACCTGCTCCCCGCACCCCGCCGAGACCCGCGCCGTCGTCGACGACGTGCTGAAGGCGGCCGGCGCCCCCGCCGCCGAGCTGGTCGACGCCCGGCCGCTGCTGCCCGGCGTACCGGAGCTCGGCGAAGGACCCGACATCCAGCTCTGGCCGCACCGCCACGGCACCGACGCGATGTACCTCGCGCTGCTGCGCCGCACCGGCTGAGCCCCCCCGGCCCACGGCCCCCGGCGGAAGGACCCGGCGCCGAACCCGACATTCCGGCCCACGCACGGTGAACGGGGAGTGGCGGCACGGGTACCGCGGCCCCGGCCCCGGCGCGGGCATGGCAGGCTGGGGGGCATGGCAGTCCAGATCAACCCCAGCATCCTCTCCGCCGACTTCGCCCGCCTCGCCGAGGAGGCGGACGCGGTGTCGGGCGCCGACTGGCTTCACGTCGACGTCATGGACAACCACTTCGTGCCCAACCTGACGCTCGGCGTCCCGGTCGTCGAGTCGCTGCGCCGGGCCACCGACACCCCGCTGGACTGCCACCTGATGATCGACGAGCCGGACCGCTGGGCCCCCGCGTTCGTGGACGCGGGCGCCGGCTCCGTGACCTTCCACGCCGAGGCGGCCGCGGCGCCGGTGCGCCTGGCGCGCGAGCTGCGCGCCAAGGGTGCGCGGGCCGCGATGGCCCTCAAGCCCGCCACCCCCATCGAGCCGTACGAGGACCTGCTGCCCGAGCTGGACATGCTGCTGGTCATGACCGTCGAGCCGGGCTTCGGCGGCCAGGCGTTCCTGGACATCATGCTGCCCAAGGTGCGCCGCACCCGGGAGCTGATCGCCAAGCACGGCCTGGAGATGTGGTTGCAGGTCGACGGCGGTGTCTCCGCGGAGACCATCGAGCGCTGCGCCGAGGCGGGCGCGGACGTGTTCGTCGCCGGTTCCGCGGTGTACGGGGCCGAGGATCCGGCCGCCGCGGTGCGGGCGCTGCGCGCCCAGGCGCAGGCGGCCGGCGAGGGGGCTCCCTGGGCGACGGGCTGCCACTAGCGCCCGCGCACACCGGCACAGCCCCGCGCCCGCGGCCCGCGCCCCTTCGGAGCCGACGCCTCCGGGCCGGGATCGTGAAAGTATTGAAGACGGAGCAGCGCCTTCGAGCAGCTCCGCCGGGGAGAGCAAAGGAGATCTCGTGTCGACGGGCCGGACGGCTGCGCGGATGGGACCCGCGGAGCTGGTACAGGCGGCGGCGATGGCCCGCCGCTTCTACCTGGAGGGCAAGTCCAAGATCCAGATCGCCGACGAGTTCGGCGTCAGCCGCTTCAAGGTCGCCCGGGTGCTGGAGACCGCGCTCGAGCGCGACCTCGTACGGATCGAGATCCGCGTCCCCGCCGAGCTCGACGCCGAGCGCTCCGACGCCCTGCGCGCCCGCTTCGGCCTCAGGCACGCCGTCGTCGTGGAGGCGCCGGCCGACGCGGTGCCCGACACCCGCGACCCGGAGAACCTCGGCAGCGTCGCCGCCGACCTCCTCGCCGAGCTGGTCACCGAGGGTGATGTGCTGGGCCTGGCCTGGGGCCGGTCCACGATCAACATGGCGCAGGCGCTGCACCGGCTGCCCCCGTGCACCGTCGTGCAGCTCACCGGCGTCTACGACGCGGGCACCGCGGAGCGCGGCTCCGTGGAGGCCGTGCGCCGCGCCGCGGAGGTCGCCGGCGGCGAGGCCCACCCGATCTACGCGCCGATGCTGCTGCCCGACGCCGCCACCGCCACCGCGCTGCGCAGCCAGACCGGGGTGGCCCGCGCCTTCGAGTACTTCGACAAGGTGACCGTCGCCGCCGTCTCCATCGGCTCCTGGGAGGAGGGCATCTCCGCCATGCACGACATGCTCTCCGAGGAGGAGCGCGCGCACTACGCCTCGCTGGGCGCCGCCGCCGAGATGTCCGCGCACCTCTTCGACGCCGAGGGCCGGCGCATCGGCCGCGACCTGGGGGAGCGGTGCATCACCGTCGAGGCGGACCGGCTGCGCCGGATTCCCGAGGTGGTCGCCATCGCGGGCGGCGCGCGCAAGCGCGAGGCGATCGTGGCGGTGCTGCGCTCGGGGCTGGTCACGAGCCTGGTCACGGACACCGTGGCCGCGGACTACCTGCTGGACGAGGTGGCGCCGGGCCCGCGCCCCGCGCTGGAGCGCGCCGACCCGGACGAGCTGTAGCCCCGCGGGGGCCGTGGCGTACGAGCCGCGCCGTAGGGAGGCCGGCCCGTTCCGTACGCCCGGCGCACCTTTCCCGTACGAACCGGGCCGCGGTCATCCGTCCACGGGCGCGTGCAGCGGGCCGGAGAGGACGCCCGGGATCTGCGAGCGCGAGGTGAAGCCGAACTTCGCCAGGATGTGTTCCACGTGCGCGTCCACCGTGCGTTTGGAGATCACCAGCTTCTCGGCGATCTCCCGGTTCGTCAGCCCTCTGGCCACCAGCCCCGCCACCTGCCGCTGCCGCGGCGTGAGCCCGTCGCCCGCGCCCGGCGGCTGCGCCGGTACCGCGGGCGCGGCCGGCGCCGCCTCGTCGGCGAGCGCCAGCGCCACCGCGGCGTTGGTGGGCAGCCGGCCGCCCTCGCGGAACGCGGTGTCGTAGCCGTCGTTGCCCAGCGCCTCGCGGGCCGCGTCCGCCGCGCCGCCGTGCAGGTCGTGCAGGACGCAGATGCCGAACCTGGCCTCCTTCACCGCCCGGCGCCACAGCGCGTCCGCCGCGCCCTGCAACACGGCCACCCGCTCGAAGTGCCGCAGCTCCGCCGCCCGCCAGGCGAAGCCCTCCAGGAAGTGCGCGACGCCCGTCAGGTCGTGCAGCACCGCCTTGGCGCGGATGCCCTGCCTGGCGCACTCGATGCTCTCCAGGTGCTCGCCCTTGAGCCACAGGCCGATGCTCTTGACCCACAGCGCCCAGCCGCGCGACCAGAGCTCGGCCGGGGTGGCCGCATTGCGCCGGAGGGAGTCCTCGCTGAGCGCGATGCCCTCGCCCGTACCGCCGTTGAGGACGTGGAAGAAGCCCACGATGAAGCCGCTCATGAGCAGCCCGGTCTCGTCGCCCTGCTCCGCCAGCTCCCGCCGGGCGGCCTCGAAGCCCTCGGCGACGCCGTCGGTCCGGCCGCGGAAGTAGCGGGAGTGGTGGCGGAAGGTGCGGGTCCAGGCGAGGCCCGTACGGTCGTCGATGCGCAGGGCGATGGCCTCGGCCTCGTCCAGCAGCGCGAAGGTGTCGCCGCGCTCGCCCTGCATGTCCATGAACCAGCAGGTCAGCCAGAGCGCCTTCACCCGCTCCGGGCGGTCCTCAGGGCAGCGGTCCAGGGCGCGGCGCAGCCAGTAGCGGCCCTCGGTGAGCAGCCCGGTGCAGTGCCAGTAGCCCCACAGCAGCGTGGCCATCCGCAGGCCCGCGGAGGGGTCGTCCGGGTCGGCGACGCAGAACTCCAGCGCGACCCGTACGTCGGCCTGGTCGCGCACCATCTCCCGCAGCAGCACCGCCTGCCGGTCGCCGGTCCACTCGGCGTCGAAGAACCGGGCCCGGCGCAGGAAGTGGTCGCGGTGCCGGCGCCGGGTGCGCTCCGCCTCGGCGCCGGGGCCGAGCTGTTCCAGGCCGAACTCCCTGATGGTGTCCAGCATCCGGTAGCGGGTGCCGTGCTCGGACTCCACTCGCAGCACCACGGACTTCTCCACCAGCCCGATCAGCGCGTCGAGCACCCCCTCGACGGGCAGCGCCCCCTCCGCGCCGACCGCCTCGGCGACGTCCAGGCTGAACTCCCCGGCGCACACCGCGAGCCGCGACCACAGCAGCCGCTCGGGCTCGGTGGACAGATCGTAGCTCCAGCCGATGGTGGTACGGAGCGTCTGGTGCCGCGGCACGGCGGTGCGCCGGCCGCCGGTGAGCAGTTGGAAGCGGTGGTCGAGCCGGTTGAGCATCTCCTCGGGGGAGAGCACTCGCAGCCGGCTGACGGCCAGTTCGATGGCGAGCGGGATGCCGTCGAGGCGGCGGCAGAGGGCGAGGACGTCGGCGCGGTTGTCGTCGTCGACGGTGAAGCCGGGCACGGCCGCGGCGGCCCGGTCGGTGAACAACTGCAGCGCGTCGTCCGCGGGCCCCGAGTCCGGGACGGCCAGCGGCGGGATCGGCAGGATGTGCTCGCCCGCCACGTCCAGGGGCTGCCTGCTGGTGGCGACGACGTGCAACTGCGGGGCGGCGCGCAGCAGTTCCTCGGTGAGCACGGCGCAGGCGTCGACCAGGTGCTCGCAGGTGTCGAGGATGAGCAGCGCCGTCTTGTCCTTGAGGTACGCGGCGAGCGCGTCCTGCGCCGGCAGCGCGGTCTGCTCCGGCAGGTCGAGCGCGGCGGCGACGGTGTTGGGCAGCAGCCGAGGGTCGGCGAGGGCGGAGAGCGGGACGAGGGTGACGCCGTCGGGGAAGCGGGAGCGCAGCCGGTGCGCGCCGCGCACGGCGGTGCGGGTCTTGCCCACCCCGCCGGGTCCGGTGAGCGTGACCAGGCGGGCCTGCCGCAGACAGGCGTCGAGCAGCGCGAGTTCCTGCCGGCGGCCGACGAAGCTGGTGGCTTCGGCGGGCAGCTCACCGGCGCTGCGGTTCCTCATCATGGCCCCCCGGAGGTCGGTGACCGGCTGGCGAGGTACAACCGGCGGTCGTACAACCGACGACGGTAAAGGGCGCGCGGGCGGGCATCGGAGCGAGTCCGCGGGATTCAACCGAACGGGGGGCGCGGGAGGGCACACTGCCCGCCGGTCGGAACAGCGGCGCGAGCCGTGGCTCGACCGCCCAGCGCAGCGCCCGGCGTACCGGCGGGCTGCACAGCAGCGCCATGCCCGCGGCGGCGGCGAGGGTGACGGCCACCGGCCCGGCGGGTGTCGAGAGCCACGCGGGCTCGTACCAGCCGCCGTAGCGGACCCCTTGGGTGGCGAAGGCGTGCAGCAGGTAGCCGTAGAGGGTGCCCGTGCCCAGCACGGTCCACCACAGCCGCCGTCCGGGCACCCAGGCGAGGAAGGCCGCGGCAAGCAGCAGCGAGCAGCAGAAGAGCACGGGTACGGCGAGCAGTCCGGTGGTCCCGGAGTAGCCGATCTCCTGGGCGGCGGTGCTGCGGTAGAGCCAGCGACGGTCGGTGTGGGGGCCGAGGAGGTAGGCGGCCACCGGTGCGGCGAGGAGCACCGGGGCGGCCAGGATCCGCGCTTCGCGCCGCCGCAGCAGCCGCAGCGGCTCCGGTGCGCAGGTGAGGCCGAGGACGAAGAACGGCAGGAGCTGGAGCACTCGTTGCAGCTCCAGGTCATTGCCGATGCCGGGGGTGGCGGTGGCCAGCGCCGCGACCGCCAGCGCCACCGGCAGCGGGTGGCGGAGCGCCGTCCACAGCGGCACGGACAGCCGCCAGACGAAGAGCGCGAGCAGGAACCACGTCACGCCCCAGGGGTCGAGCAGGCTGAAGGGGCTCGCGTTGTCGCCGGCGTGGCGGCCGAAGAGCGTGTACGCCGTTTCGAAGACCAGGTACGGCACGGCCAGCCCGGTGATCAGGCCCCGGGCCCGGCGGGGCGAGCCGTCCTGGCCGCGGGAGAAGTAGCCGGAGACGAGGACGAACAGGGGCATGTGGAACGCGTAGACGGTCTCGTACGCCGCGGCGACCGCCCGGCTGCCGTCCACCAGCGGCTCCCAGGCGTGCCCGCACGCGACGAGCACCACCGCCAGGAACTTGACGTTGTCGAAGTACGGGTCCCGCGGGGTGCCGGGGCTGCCCTTGTCGTTGCCGCTCACCATTCTTCCCTATCATGCCGATAGGAATTCTAGGGAAACTGCCTCGGTCGGTGCCGCGGGCTCCCCCGGACTCCCCGGCCGCCACCTGCACTTCAGGGCGCGCGGGTGATCTCGTACAGTGTCGGCCGACCCTGCCGAGGAGCGCGCATGACGGCCGACGCCCGCCGCACGGACCGCGCCCTCGGCGCCCCCGCACCCGTTCCCGGCGGCCCGCCGGGCGGCTCGCGGCGGTGGATGTGGCTGGCCGCCTGGCCCGTCGTGGCCGCGCTCGCCCTGTCCAACGAGCCCGCGCCGCTGTACGTGCTGTGGCAGGGCCGGTTCGGCTTCTCCGCCGCCACGATCACGCTGGTCTACGCCGCCTACATCGCCGGCCTGCTGGTCACCCTGACGTTCGCCGGCACCCTCGCCGACCGGTACGGCCGCAGGCCGGTGCTGCTGCCGGGGCTGGCGCTGTCGCTCACCGCCACGGTGCTCTTCGCCACCGCGGAGTCGGTCGCCGTGCTCGGCGTGGCGCGGCTGCTCAGCGGGTTCGCGGTGGGCGCGGTGCTGGCGGCGGGGATGGCGGCGGTGGCGGACCTGGCGCCGCCGGGGCAGAAGCAGTTCGGCGGGCTGGTCGCGTCCGCGTCGATGGTCGGCGGGGCAGCGCTGGGGCCGATGCTCGCCGGGGTGCTGGCGGAGACGCTGCCGCACCCCACGAGGCTGGTCTTCGTGGTGCAGACGGGGCTGCTGCTCGTCGCGCTCGCGGTCGTGCTGCGGATGCCGCTGTCCCGGCCGGGGGAGCGGCGTGGGGAGCGGCCGGGCGGGGGAGCGGAGGCCGGGACCGGTGACGGGAGCGCGGCGGACTCCGCTGCCCGGCGCGCGCGCCGGCTCGTGCGCATCCCGTCCGTGCCCCGCCCGCACCGCCGCACGCTGCTGCTGAGCCTGGCCGTCCTCGCCCCGGGCATGACCGCCACCGGCTTCGTGCTCTCCCTCGGCCCTGCCCTGCTGGCCGACTTGCTGGACAGCGACAACCGCGCGCTCGCCGGCGGCATGATCTTCCTGCTCTTCGCGGCGGCGACCGGCGTGCAGTTCGCGGTGCGCACCCTGCGCGTACGCGTCCTCTTCATCCTCGGCGCCGTCCTCACCACCGCCGGCATGGCGGCGCTGGTGCTGGCGACCGCCGTGACCTCGGTGCCGCTGCTGCTGGCCGCCGCGGTGCTGGCCGGGCTCGGCCAGGGCAGCGCGCAGCTCGGCGGGCTCAGCACGCTCAGCGCCCGGATACCGGCCACCCGGCTGGCCGAGGCGAACGCGGCCCTCACCGGCGGCGGTTACCTGATGGCCGGGGTGCTGCCGGTCGCCGCCGGGTACCTCAGCGACGCGGTGGGGCTGACGGCGGGCACCACGGCGTTCGGCATCGCGGTCGCGGTGCTGGTGACGGCCGGCGCGGTGGCGGCGACCCGGCGCTGAGCCGCCGCCCCCGGCGCGTCACCACCCCGCGTCACACCACCCCGCGTGCACTCCACGTCACCACTCCGCGTACGACCCGTCCGGGTGCCGCCACACCGGGTTGTGCCAGGACTCCGCCGTCCCGTCCGCGGCCCGTACCGCCCGCTCGTCGATCTCCACGCCGAGACCGGGCCCGGCCGGCCGCAGCAGGTGCCCGTCGTGGAAGCGGAAGACCTCCGGGTCGGCGACGTAGTCGAGCAGTTCCGCCCCGGTGTTGTAGTGGATGCCGATCGACTGCTCCTGGATGAGGAAGTTCGGCGTGCAGAACGCGAGTTGCAGGCTCGCGGCCAGCGCCAGCGGCCCCAGCGGGCAGTGCGGCGCGATCGCCACGTCGAACGTCTCGGCCAGCGAGGCGATCCGCCGGCACTCCGAGATGCCCCCCGCGTGGGAGAGGTCCGGCTGGAGCACCGCGACGCCCGCCCGCAGCGCCGGCAGCATCTCCGCGCGGGAGAACAGCCGCTCGCCCGTCGCCACCGGCAGCGCCGTCGAACCGGTGACCCGCTCCAGCAGATGCGTGTGCTCGGGCAGCACCGGCTCCTCCACGAACATCGGCGCGTACGGCTCCAGCACCCCGATCGCCTTGATCGCGCCGGCCGCGGAGAACCGGCCGTGGAAGTCGACGGCGAAGTCCCGTTCCGGGCCGAGCGCGTCGCGCGCGGCCTCCGCGCGCGCGGCGACCCGGCGCAGCTCCGCGACGTTCGGCAGCCGGTCCATCCGCCCGGAGCCGTTCATCTTCACCGCCGTGAAGCCCGCTTCCACCTGCGCGGCGACTTGGTCGCGCACCTCGCCCGGCTCGTCGCCGCCCACCCAGCAGTACGCGCGGGCGCGCTCGCGCACCGGGCCGCCGAGCAACTGGTGCACGGGTGCGCCGAACGCCTTGCCCGCGAGGTCCCACAGCGCCTGGTCGAGACCCGCGACGGCGGAGGAGAGGACCGGACCGCCGCGGTAGAAGGACCCCTTCGTCATGAGCTGCCAGTGGTCCTCGATCCGCAGCGGGTCCGCGCCGAGGAGGAACTGTTCGGCGAGCTCGTGGACGGCGGTGCGGACGGTCGCCGCCCGGCCCTCCACGACCGGCTCGCCCCAGCCCACGAGACCGTCGTCGGTCTCGATCCGGCAGAACAGCCAGCGCGGCGGCACGGCGAAGGTCTCGACCCGGGTGATCTTCAACTGCCTACTCCTTGACGCTGCCCTCGGTGAGCCCGGTCTGCCAGAAGCGCTGGAGGACGAGCATCGCGACGGCCAGGGGGATGACGGAGACGAAGGCTCCGCCGATGGTGTACTGGGTGAGTTCCGGCACCCGGTCCGCGGCCTGCTGCCAGGTGACCAGCCCGAGCGTGATCGGGTACTTCCGGTCGTCGGAGAGCATCACCAACGGCAGGAAGTAGTTGTTCCAGATGTGCACGAACTGGAAGAGGAAGACGGTCACCAGCGCCGGGGTCATGATCCGCAGCACCAGCGAGAAGAAGATCCGCCCTTCGCCCGCGCCGTCCACCCGCGCCGCCTCCAGCAGCGTGTCGGGCACCGCCGCCTCCGCGTAGATGCGGCACAGGTAGACGCCGAACGGGCTGACGACGCTGGGGATCAGGACGCCCCAGTAGGTGTTGGTGAGCTCCAGCTTGCTGAACATCAGGTACAGCGGCAGCGCCAGCGCCGTCGAAGGCAGCAGCACGCCGGCGAGGACGAACGTGAACACCGCCTCCCGGCCCGCGAAGTTGTACTTGGCGAGTGCGAAGCCGGCCGCGGCGGACAGCAGCGTCGCCAGCACCGCGCCGACGCCCGCGTACAACAGGGAGTTCAGCATCCAGCGCAGGTAGACATGGCCGTCGTAGCTGAAGACCCGGCTGAGGTTGTCCCACAGCCGCGGGTCGTCGAACCACAGGCCGAAGGAGCCGTAGAGGCTGTCGTTCGACTTGGTGGCCGCGATCACCAGCCAGTAGACCGGCAGCAGGAAGTACAGCGCGGCCGCCGTGAGCACGGCCACCAGGAGGATGCGGCCGGGGCGCGGTGCCCGCCGCGGGCGCGGTGCGGGGGTGGCGGGCGGAGACCCGGCCACCTCGGTGCCGGTCCTTGGCCGGGTGCCGGTGGCGCTCACCGCTCGCTCCTTTGCCTGCGGGTGACGAGGCTGAGGAATCCGAACGACAGCACCATGGCGACGACGGCGAGGATGACCGACTTGGCCGCCGCCAGATAGAGGTTGGCGTTCGCGAAGGCGTCGAAGTACGCGCTGAGGTTGGGGGTGTAGTCGGTGGTGACGGCCGGGGCGACCTTCTTCAGCACCAGCGGTTCTGCGAAGAGCTGCATCGTGCCGATGATGGAGAACACGGTGGTCAGCACGAGGGCCGGCCGTACCAGCGGGATCTTGATGCGCAGCGCCGTCTGCCACGGCCCGGCGCCGTCGATCCTGGCCGCTTCGTACAGCTCCTGCGGCACGGATTTGAGCTGGGCGATGATGATCAGCATGTTGTAGCCGGCGAACTGCCAGACCACGATGTTGGCGATCGACCACAGCACGCTGTCGTAGCCGAGGAAGTCCGGCTGGAAGCCGAGGTCGCCGAGCACGGACGTGATCGGGCTGACCCCGGGCACGTACAGGAAGCCCCACAGGATGGTGGCGACCACGCCGGGGATGCCGTACGGCAGGAAGTACGTGGCCCGCAGCAGTCCCGCCCAGCGGTGGGAGACCTGGTCCAGCAGCAGCGCGAGCACCAGCGCGAGCAGCAGCATCACCGGCACCTGCACGATGCCGAAGAGCAGCACCCGGCCGAAGCCGTCGACGAACGTCTCCTGCTGCAGGGCCAGGGAGTAGTTCTCGAAGCCGGCGAAGCCGACGGACGGCTCGCCGAGCCCCATCGGGCCGCTGCGCTCGACCTTCAGCATGCTCTGGTAGACGGCGTAGAGGACCGGCACCACCATCGCGAACAGGTACAGCGCCAGGAACGGGCCGAGGAACGCCCACGCCTTGCGGTCGGGGCGGCCGCCGCGCCGGCCGCGGCCGGCCGTGCCGGACCGCGCCCGGCCGGGTTTCACGGATGTGCTCATCGCGCGCTCCTCGCCTTGAGCCCCTTGGCCTTCAGGTCGTCCACGAACATGCCCTCGGCGTCCTTGAGGGCGTCCGCGAGCGAGCCGTGGCCGGCCAGGACGCGGCCGAAGGCGTCCTGGATGTGCGCGTACGACTGCGTCGTCGTCGGCGCGAAGCGCCAGGAGGTGTCGACGTTGCGGTCGGCGAGCTGGAAGACCTCGTTGTAGCGCTGGCCGCCGAAGAACGGGTCGGGCTTGCCGAGCGCGGAGTCCGCCAGCTCGATCTTCGCCGCGGGCCAGCCGTAGCCCGCGGCGATCAGCAGGTCGATCGCCCCGGGGTCGGTGTTGAGCCAGTGGGCGAACTCCAGCGCCTCCACCGGGTGCCGGCTGCCCTGGAGGATCGCGGTGGCCGAGCCGCCCCAGTTGGACGAGGCGTGCCCGCCGCGCTCCCACTGCGGCAGCTCGGCGACCCGCCACCGGCCCTCGGTGCGCGGCGCGTTGCCGCGGATCAGGGCGTCGTACCACTGCGCGCCCGGCCAGGTGGCGAGTCCTCCCGTCTGCAGCCCCTTGAAGAACGCCGACTGCGCGTCCTGGACGGGCGCGACGAGCCCGTCGGCGAGCATCCCGTCCCAGAAGTCGGCGACCTCGAGCGACTCCGGGCCCGCGAGGTCGACCACCCAGGTGTCGCCCTCGGTGGTCACCCAGTGGGCGCCGCGCTGCCAGGGGAAGGCGGCGAACCACTGGGCGTTGGCGGGCGGGAAGGCGGTGATGAGGGAGCCGCGCTTCTTGATCTTCACCGCGGCGGCCCGGTACTCGTCCCACGTGGCCGGGACCTCGATGTCCCACTTGTCGAAGAGGTCCTGGCGGTAGAAGAGCCCCATCGGGCCCGACGCCTGCGGGATCGCGTAGGTCTTCCCGGCGAACACCCCCTGTTGCCACTGCCAGTCGACGTAGGCGCCCTTCAGCTCGTCGGCGCCGTACTCGCTCAGGTCCGTGAGGCCGTTCACCAGCATGAACTCGGGCAGTGCGTAGTACTCCACCTGCGCCAGGTCGGGCGGGTCGCCCGCGGTGAGGGAGGAGTGCATCTTCTGGTAGCCGCCGGAGGTGTTGGCCGGCACCGTCTGCACGTCGACCCGCACGTCCGGGTTCTGCTCGTTCCACAGCGCCACGGCCTTCTGCAGGGGCACCCAGGTCCAGAAGGTGAGCGTGACCTTCTGCCCCGGCCTGCGCCTGGCCGCCGTGGTCGTACGGGCCGCGCCGACCTCCTCGCCGCAGCCGGCCAGTGCGGGCGCGGCGGCGGCCGCCGCGCCCCACGCCAGGATCTTCCTTCGGGTGGGCATCCGACCTCCTTGTCAGTGCACTCCTCAGGCCCGCAGGACGACGACGCCGCGGGCGGGCAGGTCGACGGAGGCGACCGGTCCCGCCGCCGGGTCCACGCCGTCGCCGGCGACCGCGGGCATCGGCTCGGGCAGGGTGACGGTCGCGGTACCGGCACCGTGGTTGAGCAGGAAGAGGAAGCGCCCCTCCGCGCCCTCCCGCACGGTGGCCTGGATCCCCGCCGGCAGCCCCGGCAGCACGGGTGCCACGCCCGCCCTGGCGCGTACCCGGTCCACCAGAGCGCGCATCGCCGCCACCGGCAGCCGGGTGCCCGCGTACCAGGCGACTCCGTCCCCGTACGCGTGCCTGGTGACCGCAGGCCGTCCGGCCAGCTCGCCCGCGCCGAAGGCTGCGACCTCCTCGGCGCCTTCGAGGTCGATCGCCTCGGACCACAGGTCTCCGCTGCCGGTCAGCGTCCCGGTCAGCGGCAGGTGCTGCCCCTCGGCCAGCGGCCAGAACTCCTCGACGCGCAGCCCCAGCACCTCGCGCAGCGGCGCCGGGTAGCCGCCGAGGTGGACGCGGTCGCAGTCGTCGGAGATGCCGGTGAAGTACGAGACGAGCAGGTGGCCACCGGCGCGTACGAACTCGGTCAGCCGGGCGCCCGTCTCCGTGCTCATCAGGTACAGGTTCGGCACCACCACGAGCCGGTACGCGGACAGGTCGCGGTCCGGCGGCACCACGTCGCACTCCACGCCCGCGTCGAAGAACGGCCGGTAGTGGCGGCGCAGCGTCTCGGCGAAGTCCAGGTCCGCGGACGGGTGCGAGCCCTGCTCCAGCGCCCACCAGCTGTGCCAGTCCGCGAGCAGCGCCACCTCCGGGCGCGAGCGGGCGCCGGCGAGCTGCGGCACCGCGGCCAGCTCCCGGCCCAGCGCGCGCACCTCGCGGAAGATCCGGGTGTCGGTGCCGGCGTGCGGCACCATCGCCGAGTGGAACTTCTCGGCGCCGCCGGGGGTCGCCCGCCACTGGAAGTACAGCACCGCGTCCGCGCCCTGCGCGACGGCCTGCCAGCTCCACAGCCGCATCGTGCCGGGCGGCTTGGGGCTGTTGCGGGCCCGCCAGTTGACGGCGCTGGGCGCCTGCTCCATCAGCATCCAGGGGCGCCCGCCGCCCGCCGAGCGGGTCACGTCGAAGGCGAGGGCCGCGCCGACGTGTGTCTCGGGGTCGTACGGGTCCTGGTAGAAGTCCAGTGCCTGGACGTCCTCGTGCGCCGCCCAGGCGTACGGGTCGACGGGCTTGTGCAGCGGCATGTGGTTGGTGGTGACGGGCACGTCGGGGGTGATCCGGCGCAGCGCCTCCTTCTCGGCGAGGTAGCACTGCAGCAGCGCGTCGTCGCAGAAGCGGGCGTAGTCCAGCACCTGGGCCGGGTTGGGGAAAGTGGGGGTGGTGCGCGGCGGGAACACCTCCTCGAAGGTGCCGTAGCGCTGGGACCAGAAGGTGGTGGCCCAGGCGGTGTTGAGCGCCTCGACGGTGCCGTAGCGCTCGTGCAGCCAGCGGCGGAAGTCGGCGGCGGAGACGTCGCAGTAGCAGCGGGGGTTGGAGCAGCCGTACTCGTTGCCGATGTGCCAGCTCTCCAGGGCGGGGTGGGTGCCGTAGCGGGTGGCCAGCTCGGTGACCAGGCGCACGGCGTGCTCGCGGTAGACCGGGCTGGAGGGGCAGAAGTGCTGGCGTGAGCCGGGCCACCTGCGGACGCCGTCGGCGTCCTGCGGCAGCACCTCGGGGTGTTGTTCGGTCAGCCACGGCGGCGGGGAGGCGGTCATCGTCGCCAGGCAGACGCGGATGCCGGCGCCGTGCAGGTCGTCCAGCACGCGGCCGAACCAGTCGAAGTCGTACGCGCCGGGCCGCGGTTCGACCAGCGCCCAGGAGAAGATGCCGGCCGTGACCATGGAGACCCCGGCCTCCTTCATCAGCCGGATGTCCTCGGCCCTCACCTCCTCCGGCCAGTGCTCGGGGTTGTAGTCGCCGCCGAAGTGGATGCGCCCCACGCTGCCTCCGCCCCTCTTGCTCAATTCTTAAATTACGAATTAACCTTGGGGAAACGTAGAAGTGCCGCGGCGGATCCGTCAACACCCGGAGCGTGAACTCGTGACAGCAGCCGGAGCCACGCAACTCCCGCACACCGCACGCTTCGACGGCCGCACCGCCGTCGTCACCGGGGCCGCCGCCGGCATCGGCGCGGCCACCGCCCGCCGGCTCGCCGCCGAGGGCGCCGCGGTCGTCGTCGCCGACATCGACGGCGACCGGGCGGAGGCCACGGCCGCGGAGATCCGCGCCGCGGGCGGCGCGGCGGCCGCGGCCGCCGCGGACGTGGCGGAGGAGGACGGCTGGCCCCGGATCCTGGCCGCGGCCGCGGACTTCGGGCCCGTCGGCGTCCTCGTCTCCAACGCCGTCGCCGTCGACGTCGCCCCCGCGCACGAGACGTCGCCCGCCTCCTGGCGGCGCCAGGTCGACGTCGGGCTGACGGCCGCGTTCCTCGGCTTCCGCGCCTGCCTGCCCGGGCTGCGCGCGCAGCAGGGCGCCCCGGGCGCCGCGGTGCTGGTCTCGTCGGTGCACGCCAGGCACGGCATCCCCGGCCACCCCGCGTACGCCGCCGCCAAGGGCGGGCTGCTGTCGCTGGCCGGCCAACTGGCCGTCGAGTACGGCCCGTCGGTGCGGGTGAACACCGTGCTGCCGGGACCGGTGCTCACCCGGCTCTGGGACCGCGTCCCCGAGGAGGACCGCAGGGCCAGCGCCGCGCAGACCGCCGCGGGGCGGCTGGGCGCGCCGGAGGAGGTGGCCGCCGCCGTCGCCTTCCTCGCCGCGCCCGAGGCGTCTTACGTCACCGGTGCGAGCCTGGTCGTGGACGGCGGCTGGAGCGTCGTAAAGTCATCGGCCTGAGCGGGGGCGCCGCGGGGGCGGCGGAGCACGGGCGGGCGGGGAGCTGAGGGAGGAGCGAGGGGGCATGGCGGGTTATGCGCGCCGCGGGGTGCACGGGCAGACGGTGGAGACCCTCGCGCACCGGGTGCTCGGCGGTGAGATCGCCGAGGGCGCCACCCTCGACCTCGCCGCCCTCCAGGCCGAGCTGGGCGTCAGCCTCACCGCGCTGCGCGAGTCGCTGAAGGTGCTGGCGGCCAAGGGCATGGTCGACGCCCGGCAGAAGCGCGGCACGTTCGTCCGGCCGCGCGCCGACTGGCACCTCCTCGACGCCGACGTGCTGCGGTGGCGCTTCGAGACCGCGGGCAGGCAGCAGGGCGAGGGCGCCGCCGCGCGGGCCGCCTCCCCGCTGCTGCGCGACCTGGACGAGGTGCGCGGGATCGTCGAGCCCGCGGCGGTCCGGCTGGCCGCGGTGCGGCGCACCGACGCGGACCTGGCGGCGCTGGAGGCGGCGCTCACGGCGATGGCCGGGGCGCGGGACGGCGCGGCCGAGGCGGTCGCCGCGGACCTCGCGTTCCACCGTGCCCTGCTGGCCGCCTCGCACAACGAACTGCTGGAGCGCATGGACCAGGTCCTCGCCAGCGGGCTGGCCGCCCGCGACCGCCTGGTGCACGGCCCCGGACACCACCCGAGCGACCCCGTGCCCGGCCACCGGGCCGTGCTGGCGGCGATACGGGCGCAGGACCCGGACGCCGCGGAGGCGGCGATGCACCGGCTCCTCGCCCAGGCGGCCCGGGACCTGGCCGAGTTGTCCGCCGGTGAGCCCGGCGCCGGCTCCGCCGAGGGTTCCGCCCCCGAGCCCGCCGGCGGGTCCGCCGCGGAGCGGGCGGCCGGGGCGTAGCCCGTACGGCGAACACGCCCCGCCGCGCGGACGGATCCGCGCGGCGGGGCGAGAGGAGAATCCCGCGGGCCAGGGCCCCCCGGTATCAGTACCAGTTGTTCGCCTGCCAGAAATCCCACGCGCCGCACGGGCTGCCGTAGCGGTCGTTCATGTAGTCCAGGCCCCACGTGATCTGCGTGACCGGGTTGGTGCGCCAGTCGTCGCCGGCCGAGGCCATCTTGTCGCCCGGCAGCGCCTGCATCAGGCCGTACGCGCCGGAGGTGGGGTTCGTCGCGGTGTGGTCCCAGCCGCTCTCGCGCTCCACGATGCTGCTGAAGCAGGTGAACTGGTCGGCGGGCACGATCTCCCGGGCCGCCGCCTGGATGCCGGACTCGGTGGTCGGGACGCTCGCCTGCGACGCCTCGGTGGCGCCGCCGGAGCCCTCGGACGCCGACGAGCCGTTCGGGTCGATCGACTTGTCGACCTTGCCGCCCTCGGTGTCGACGCGCAGCTCGGTGCCGACCGTCAGTGCGGCCGGGTTGTCGCCGATGGCCTCCTCGTTGTCGACGTACACCCGCTGCCAGCCGCCGGGCACGTCGTACTTCCCGGCGATCGTGGCCAGCGTCTCGCCGGCGGCGACGGTGTGCTCGACGTAACGCTGCTGCTTCTGCTCGGTCTTGGCGGCGCTCTGGTCGGCCTCGGCGGGCTTGCTGGCGGCCTTCTCATCCCCCAGGTCCAGCTCCTGGCCCGGCAGGATCAGGTGGGGATTGTCGCCGACGGCCTCCTTGTTGGCCTCGTACAGCCGCTGCCAGTCGGGACCGAACCCGTTGTCCTCGGCGATCTCCGAGAGGGTGTCGCCCTTCTCGACCGTATAGGCGTGCGCGGCGGTCGCCGCGATTCCGCCGGCGACGGGCAGGGCTATGCCCACCCCCGCAGCGGCGGCATAGCGGCGGGTGGAGCGCGACTTGGGCGCGCGCCGGGTGCCGGTTCCGGCCATGTTGGCTCGCTCTTTCTCCGACGCCTGCGAAGTGAGCTGTCGGGTTCGGGCTGGAGTTGCCCGGCCGCGTCGTGCTGTGCGGCTTCACCCCGAGTCGGGGAGTGCGGTGCGGTGCTGCCACCGTGCTCCTGCCGACGGAGAAGTGGTTCCCCCGCTCCTGCCCGAACGGCTGTGGGGACGACGGTTCCGGGCTCCGACGGGCAGGATTCGGCGTACCGGAGCACGGTGCTCGCGTGTGCGAACGACTCGGACACTAGGAGATCGAACGGCAGATCACAAGCGGATCACGAGGATCCATGCGGACTCTGACGCTCCGTGGTGACGCGCGCACCCGTGGGGCGGTTGTGGCGCGTGTGACGTTCGGCACGCACGCTGAGGCGCAGTGCCTCCAACAGGGGCTGCCCGGCCGGTACGACGAGACCGTGCACCCCGCGCTCCGCGGCGCCGGTGAGCGCGGTCCGCCAGGCGTCGGGACCCGCGGGCGCCGCCGCCGGGGTCCAGCGCCCGGCGCCCGGCTCCTCGTAGCCGGGTCCGGCGGGGGCGAGCCGGCGGAAGGCGGGCACCGCCGGTGCGACGGCGCCGAGTTCGGCGCACCGCCGGGAGTCGGCGGCGAGCGCGAGCCGGCCGCCGCTGAGCAGCACCACGGTGGCCAGCGCCCGGGCCAGCAGCGCGGCCTGCGGCACGTGGTCGGGCAGCGCGACGACCAGCCGCGCCCGGCCGGTGGCGGCGGCCAGGGCGGCGGCGAGCGCCAGCACGTCGTGCGCCGGGTCGGGACCGCCGTCCAGCCACAGTGCGTCGGCGCCCGCCGAGTCGTACGCCGCGCACTCCGCCAGCCAGGCCGCGGGCTCCTCCGGCAGCCGGGGGAGTAGCACTCCGACGCGGACCGCAGGCGGAACCGCGCCGGCGGACGGAGGTGGAGATGCGCTCATCGCGGGCCTCCCCGGGGGCTGACGAGGGCCATCGGGGGCATACCGTACGCCCATACCCTGCGGAAGGCAGCGGTGCGGACACCCACGGTTCATGATTTCTGGAATTTCATCTGCCGTGCCCCCGGGCGCCGTTGCGCGCCCGTACCCCGGCGAACGCCGAGGGAGGGGACCCCCCCGGGGTGTCCCCTCCCTCTCTGTGCTCCCGGCCGGTGGCCCACGTCAGTGCGGGTGGGCCACACCCCCGTTCGCCGGGATGGGCTCGCCGTCCGGCTCGGACGGCGAGTGGACCGGGCGGCGCGGTTGCCGGTGCGCGGGCACCGCGCCTGACGCGGTCACGCCGGGCTCCGCGACAGCAGGAAGTCGGCTTCGCCGGCCTTGGCACCCTCGATGAACGCGTCCATTTCACCGGGGGTGTAGATGAGGGCGGGACCGTCGGGGTGTGCCGAGTGCCGTACCGCTATGCGCCCGTCCCGCAGCTTCATGGCCTCGACGCAGTTGCCGCCGTTGCCGCCGCTCCACGGCTTGTGCCAGCCCTCGGTGCCGAGGTCCGCCGCCGGCATGCCGTTGTAAATGCGTTCCATTCACAGCTCCTTGCGGAAGTCCCGGAGGATTTCCTTCGTGCGTTTAGCCGTCGCCGCCTGGGCCGCCATGTGGTCCAGGGCGGCGAGGTGTGTGGCCACCTCGTGCCGGCCGTCGAGGTAGACGGCGCCGGTGAGGTACTCGGTGTAGATCATGTCCGGCAGCTCGGGCATGGCGAACCGGAAGAGGACGAAGGGGCTGTACGTGCCCGGGTGGTGGCCGGTGCGGAACTCCGCCATCTGGAGCGTGACGTTGGGCAGCGAGGCGATGTCGAGGAGCCGGTCGACCTGCGCGCGCATCACCGCGGCTTCGCCCACCGGGCGGCGCAGGACCGTTTCGTCCACGATGACCCAGAAGCGGGGCGCGTCCTCGCGGGTGAGCAGCTCCTGGCGCTCCATGCGGAGCGCGACGTGCCGCTCGATCTCCGCGGGCGCGACCCGGCCGAGGGAGCCGACCTTCAGCACGTGCCGCGCGTAGTCCTCGGTCTGCATCAGACCGGGCACGAAGTGCGGCTCGTACGACCTGATGAGCGACGCCGCGCCCTCCAGGCTCACGTACATGCTGAACCAGTCGGGCAGGATGTCGTGGAAGCGCTGCCACCAGCCGGGCTCGTTGGCCTCCTCGGTGAGCGCGATGAAGGCGTCGATCTCCTCCTGGTCGATGCCGTACGCCTGCAACAGCAGTTGCACGTACGGAACCTTCAGCGCGACCTCGGCGGTCTCCATCCGGCGCACGGTGGCGGGGGCGACGCGCAGGGTCTTCGCGGCTTCCTCGCGCTTGAGCCCGGCCCGCTCGCGCAACTCCTGGAGCCGCTTGCCGAGCACGACCTGCCCCACGGTCGGCGCAGACCGCGGTTCGCTCACGCCATACCTCCCTGTCGGAACTGCCTCAAGCAGTGTGCCACGCCCCGGGCTTGGCGAACACAGTGCAACAGCAACTCTGAAAAATTCACAGTGGGGGTTGCCAAGTGGCCGTGGCAGGGCCATAGTTTGGGATGTGAGCCAGTCCACACAGCCGTACCAGACGGGGGTCGTGACACAGGATCCCGGCTTGCCGGGATTCCGTTCGGGGGCCGGTGCGGTGCGGTGCGGTTTCGAGGTGCCAGGTCGGGCGGACGCCGTTATGGTCGCCCGCCGGCTGGCCCGCGAGCAGATGCACCGCTGGGGGGTGGAGGGCGAGGTGGGGGAGACTGCCACCCTCGTCCTCTCGGAACTGGTGACCAACGCACTGCTGCATACGGGGAGTCGGCGCATAGGGTGCGAACTGCGCTGTAGCGCCGACCGCCTGCGGCTGGCCGTCACCGATCAGGGTGTCGAGCCGGGAAGCCTGCGGGTGCAGCGGTCGTCCGCGGACGAGCAGGGTCGGGGGCTCCTGCTCGTCACCGCGGTCAGCAGTAGCTGGGGGGCATACGACGCGCGGCCCGGCCCGGGTCTGGTGGTCTGGGCGGAGCTGCAGCGCGAGGTGTCGGCGGCCGGGGGGGCCGCCGCGCCGCGCGTTTCCGGTTCCCGTACCGGGGCCGGCCCAGCCGCCGGTGAGCGGGCGGCCGGATGATGCGCACCGAGCCCGGCGGCCGGCTCCGGCTGGCCGTACCGGGCGCGGGTGCCGCGGCCCTCGGCTGCGACGCGGTGGGCGTGTCGCAGCGGATCGGCTACGACGTCATGGCCCGGCTTCCCCGCGTGGGCTGTGTCTTCGCCGACGGCAGCCGATGGTGGTGGATCGTGCCGGCCGGCGCAGGTCTCGGCCTGCAGTGGCCGCGGAGCGTGCACTACGCGCCGGGCGCCGATATCTCGGGGGCGGCCGCCGGCACCGGCGGGCCGGCGGCCGTACCCCGGCTGGTGCACCGGCCGGCCGACGGGGTCCCGTACACGCCGCCGATCCCGCTCTTCCTGGCGGTCTGCCGGCGTACGGGTGTCGAGCCCGCCTGGTCCTGCGATGTCGCCCTGGCGGCCGCGGGCCGCAGCGACGCCGCCTGAGCACCCGCGGCGGCCCGGCCGGCGGGCACCTCCTTGTTTCGGTTGCGGGGGAGGAGCCCGCGGCCGGCCCGCCGCGGGAATGACGAACCGCGGCCCGCGGCGCGGGTCCCGCGGATCGTGTCGTTCGCGCGTGCGGTGGCTACCGCGCGGTGCCGGGGTTTACTCAGTCCCGGCTGCGCAGCGCGACCATCGCGTCGTAGCTGGCCTCGGCCGCCCAGATCGAGCCCTGCGGCTCCTGCGGAGCTCGGTCCTGCTCCCAGAAGTACAGCGGCAGCCCCGGCGCCCGCAGCCCGCTGAAGAAGCGGCGGAAGTCCAGCTCGCCCTGGCCGAAGACGACGTCGCGGTACTGGTTCGTCAGCGCCGGGTCCCGCACGCCGTCCTTGACGTGGAAGGCGATGTAGCGCTGCGGGGCGGCGTTGACGTAGTCCAGCGGGTCGAACTCGCCGAGCTGGTCGCGGAACCTCACCGAGGCGCCGAACGCCCAGAGGATGTCCAGCTCCAGGAAGACGTACCGCGGGTCCGTGCCGCTCAGGAAGAGGTCGTGGCGCCGCTCGCCCGGCCGGTCGGTGACCGGGCCGAACTCGTTGGTGTGGTTGTGCTGGTAGATCTTGAGCCCGTAGCCGCGGGCCACCTCGCCGGACTCGTTGAAGCGGTCGGCGCCGGCCTGGATCTCCGCCGCCGTACGGCCGGGGAAGTCGCTGGCGGTGCCGACGTAGTCCATGCCGAGCGCGGCGGCGTTCTCGAACTCCCGCTCGCGGGTGCTCGCGTTGAGCAGGGCGTCGAGCCCGAGGTGGGCGCCGCCGGCGCACAGCCCGTTGTCGTCGAGGAGCTTGCGGAGCTTGGGGACGGTCATGTCCGGCTCGGCCGGCGAGGTGTAGCCGGCGAACTCGATGTGCTTGTAGCCGATCGCGGCCAGCTCGGTGAGCACGGGCGTGAAGCCGCGCTGCTGGATCTGGTCGCGGACGCTGTAGAGCTGCAGGCCGATACGGCCCCGGGGGATCAGGCCGCCGTGGCCGGCGGCGGCGGGGGACGCGAAGGCCCCGGCGCCCGCGGCCACGGCGGCGGTGCCGGCGGCGGCCCTGAGGAATCCACGGCGGTGCAGGCTGGATTTGCTCATGTCGGATCTCTCCTGCGAAGTTCGGGTGTGGATGTGGTGGGAACCGCGGGGTGGCGTACGTGCGCACGCCACCCCGCGCCGTAGCGGAAGGTCAGCCGACGATCTTCATGACCGCCCGGTCGCTGCCGGTGAGGCCGCCCGGGTCGGTGTACTCGGCGACGAACACGCCGGTGACGTTGCCCTCGGACGGGTCGTGGCCCGCCACGGGCTCGGTCTGGACCGTGCCGGTGCAGCCCGCGGTGGTGCTCTGCGGGTGGCCGTGCGCGTCATGGCCCACGATGTAGTGCACCTGGACCTTGCTGCAGTCGACCTCGGCCTCGTCGGTCACCGTGACCTCGAACTGCACCGCGTCGCCGAAGTGGAACTCCTGCTGGTTGACGGGCTTGACGAGGGTGACGACCGGGGCCTGGTTGCCCACGGTGATGTCGACGTCCTTGTACGCCGCCCGGCCCTTGCTGTCGGTGACCTTCAGGGCCGCCTTGTAGGTGCCGTCCTCGGTGTACGTGTGCGAGGGGCTGACGTCGGTGGAGTCGGTCCTGCCGTCACCGTCGAAGTCCCAGGCGTAGCGCACCGTGTCGCCGTCCGGGTCGGTGGTGCCGGCCGCGGAGAACCCGACGGTCAGCGGCGCGAGGCCCTTGACCGGCGTGGCGGTCAGCGCGGGCTTCGGTGCGTGGTTGCCGGTGCGGCCGATGTAGTCGATCCGCGAGAGCTGCGCGTCCGGGTTCTCGGAGAAGTAGCCGTCGCCGTACTCCAGGACGTAGAGGGCGCCGTCCGGGCCGAACTCCAGGTCCATGGGGTTGTCGACGGGCGGCTGCCCGACCCCCTGGGCGACCGGGTTGATCGCTTCCACGGCGCCGGAGCGGTCGAGCCTGAACTCCCTGATGTAGTCCCGGCCCCACTCGGCGAAGAGCGGTGTCCCGTCGTAGTACCGCGGCCAGGCCACGGCCCGGTTCCGCGCCTCGGTCGCCGGGTCGTACTCGTACGCCGGTCCGGCCATCGGGGCGATGCCGCCGGTGCCCAGGCCCGGGAACTCCGCGGACTGACCGTAGGAGTACCAGACCTCCGGCTGCTCGACCTCGGGCAGCTCGGTGCGGCCCGTGTTGTGCGGCGAGGCGTTCACCGGCTTGGCGCAGTCGAACCGCGCGCCGGAGGTCTTGGTGGCGAAGTCGTAGTCGTTGTACGGCATCTTCGCGGTGGCGCAGTACGGCCAGCCGTAGTTGGCAGGCTCGTCGAGCACCAGCCACTTGCCCTGCCCGGCGGGGCCGCGGGTGTCGCTGGCCGCGCGGGCGTCGGGGGAGTAGTCGGCCACGTAGACGTCGTCGGTCTGCGGGTCGATCTCCATCCGGAACGGGTTGCGCAGGCCCATGGCGTAGATCTCCGGCCGGGTCTTCTCGGTGCCCGGCTTGAAGAGGTTGCCCCTGGGTATCGCGTACGAGCCGTCGCCGCGGACCTTGATGCGCAGCACCTTGCCGCGCAGGTCGTTGGTGTTCCCGGAGGTCCGCTGGGCGTCGAACGCCGGGTTGCGGCCGTCCCGTTCGTCGATCGGCGTGTAGCCGTCGGACTCGAACGGGTTGGTGTCGTCACCGGTGGTCAGATAGAGGTTGCCGTCGGAGTCGAAGGCCATGTCGCCGCCGACGTGACAGCAGATGCCGCGGTCCACCGGGACCTGGAGGATCTTCTGCTCGGTGGTGAGGTCGAGGGTGTCGCCCTTGAGCTTGTACCGGGAGAGCTGCAGGTGGCCCTTGTAGCGGTCCCAGTCCGCCTGCGTGCCCTGGAAGGGCGCGTCACCCTCGTTGACGGGGGTGTCGGGGTCGTCGACGGGGGTGTCCAGCGGCGGCGAGTAGTAGAGGTAGACCCACTTGTTCTTGCTGAAGTCCGGGTCGATGGCGACGTTCTGCAGCCCCTCCTCGTCGTGCTGGTACACGTCGAGTTCGGCGGCGAGCTTGTTCACGCCGGTGCCCGGGTCGTTGAGCCAGACCTTGCCGGCGCGGGTGACGTGCAGGACTCGCTTGTCCGGCAGGACGGCCAGGTCGAGCGGCTCGCCCGGGCGGTCGTTGAGCGTGATCTTCTCGAAGGCGTTGTCCGGTGGCGGCTGCTCGGCGGCTTGCGGTGCCACCGCGGTCGCGCCGGGCGCGACCAGCAGTGCGGCACTGACCGCGCCGGCGGCCAAAAGGGCCAGTTTACGTAGCATTTCCCCTCCCGGGGGCTGGACGACAAGGCGGCTGGACACGCTCCTGGGTGGTCGGCCCGTTCGCGCCGTCCTTGATCGGCCCGCGCGCTGCGGCTCGTGCGCGGCTTCACGTCCCCCCGCCGTCCACGTCCCGACATGTGACGGCGGCCGGTTGGAGATTAGACCTCTTTAGACGAAACGCCAATGCCTACGGCCAGGATTGGCATCACTTTGTCTTTGGAAAGAGCAAACTAGGGTGCGGTCACGGACGGTCCGGCCCCGCCTGGCGGGGCCGTACGGGAGGGGAGCGGGAGGGCGCCGCGGGGTCAACTCGCGGACGGGCCGCCGACGGGCACGTCGGACTCCTTGCGCTGCCGCGGCAGCAGCAGCACCGGGGTGTCCTGGTGCTGCAGGACGATGTTGCGTACGGGGTGGGCGATCTCGATGCCCTCTTCCCGGTAGCGCAGTTGCAGCCGCTTGATGAACTCGTGCTTGATCCGGAACTGGTCGCTGAACTCGAGCGCGCGGAGCACCACGGAGAAGCCGGCGCGCGAGTCGCCGAAGGTGTGGAAGCGGACCACCGGGTCGTGGTCCGGCACGCCGCCCTCGACCGCCGCCATGACCTCGTGCGCCACCTCCACCGTCACCCGCTCGACCAGGTCGAGGTCGCTGGAGAGCGCCACGCCCGCCTGTACGACGATGGACAGCTCCTGCTCGGGGCGGTGGTAGTTGGTCATGATGGTGCTGGCGAGCTGGTCGTTGGGGATGACGACGAGGTTGTCCGACTGGGTGCGGATCACGGTGTTGCGCCAGTTGATGTCGGTGACGTAGCCCTCCTCGCCGCTGCTGAGCCGGATGTAGTCGCCGACCTGCACCGTCTTGGAGGCCAGGATGTGCACCCCGGCGAAGAGGTTGGCGAGGGTGTCCTGCAGCGCCAGCGCCACCGCGAGGCCGCCGACGCCGAGCGCGGTGAGCAGCGGGGCGATCGAGATGCCCAGGGTCTCCAGCAGGATCAGCAGCCCGATCGCCAGCACCGCGATGCGGGTGATGTTGACCAGAATCGTGGCCGAGCCCACCCCCTGTGAGCGGACGCCCATGAGCTGTGCGACCACCCGGGCCGCGGCCACGGTGACCGTCAGGATGAGCACGGCGACGACGATCTGCTCCACCGTGTGCTCGACCGGGCGCTTCAGCGGCAGCGCGGCGGCGGCGATCGAGACGCCGCCGGCCAGCGCGCCCCAGGGGGCCATCGTGCGCAGCGCGCCGACGAGGATGTCGTCGCCGGCCCAGCTCGTCCGGGTCGCGCCCTTGCCCAGCCAGCCCAGCAGCACGCGCAGGAGCAGGCCGGCGCCGATGCCGCCGAGTATCGCGGAGCCGGCGACGACCAGATCGTGCAGAGTGAGGGCTCGGTTCACCTTGATACCTGTCTTCGTTCGGGGACGGGGGCGTCCGGACGTCTGTGCGATCCGGCGCGTTCGCCATCCTGCCGTATGCGGCGGGGCAGTTGGCGCCGTGACCGTAGGAACCGGACGATCCGGTCCCGTTCGCGCGCGTGGGCCGCGCCGTTGCGGAGGCGGAAGTTCAGGGTCAGCCCTGAGGCGCGGTCCGCACCGCGCGGCTACGGTGGTCGGCACCGGCTCCGCTCCGCGGCGGGCACGCGGGGATGCGCGGGGGACGAACGGGGGCGCGCGTGGGGGATCGCCGCGGAGCGGCGGCCGGCACCGCGGCCGGGTGCGGCGCGCCGACGCGGCCGGCCGCGTGCGCCGCCGGTCCGGGGCTGCCGCCGCGGGGGGTGCGGCCTGCCCCGGCGGGAGCGTTCAGCCGCGCAGATACCTGAGCACGGCCAGCACCCGTCGGTGTCCCGAGTCCTCCGACTCCAGGCCGAGCTTGGCGAAGATGTTCCGTACGTGCGTCTCGACGGTCTTGCCGCCGATCACCAGGTCCCGCGCGATGGCCTCGTTGGAGCGCCCCTCCGCCATCAGCGCCAGTACGTCCCGCTCCCGCGCCGTCAGCCCGGCCAGCGGCTCCGCCGCGCGCGGCGACCGCATCAGGTGCGTGACCACCCGCGGGTCCACGACGCTCTGGCCCGCCGCCACCCGGTGCAGCGCTCCGGCCAGCTCGTCCGCGTCGGCGACCCGCTCCTTCAGCAGATATCCGAAGCCGCGCGGGTCCTCGGTGAGCGCCCGTACGACCGTGCCGGTCTCGACGTACTGCGAGAGCAGCAGCACGCCCGTGCCCGGATGCCGGGCGCGGATCGCGGCCGCGGCCCGCAGCCCCTCGTCGGTGTGCGTCGGCGGCATCCGGATGTCGAGCAGCACCGCGTCCGGGCGGTGCCGCTCGACCAGGGCGAGCAGCGGGTCGGCGTCGCCGCACTGCGCGGGGACCGCGACGCCCGCGTCGCCCAGCAGCCGGACGATGCCCTCGCGCAGGATCGCGGAGTCCTCGGCGACGATCACTCGCACGGCAGCTCCGCGACCACGCGCGTACCGCCGCCGGGCGGGCTGTGCACCGTGAGGACGCCGCCCACCGCCGAGACCCGGTCGGCCAGACCGCGCAGCCCGCCGCCGAGGTGGTCGTGGCGGGCGCCGCCGATGCCGTCGTCCACCGCCTCGACGACCAGCCGGCCGTCACGGTGGCGGGCGCTGACGCTGACCGCCCGGGCGCGGGCGTGCTTGGCGGAGTTCGCCAGCGCCTCGCTGACGGTGAAGTACGCGGTGGCCTCGACGTGCGGCGCGAAGCGCCGGTCCTCCGCGGCCACCACCACCGGCAGCTCCGCCCGCCCGGCCAGCTCCCGCAGCGCGGACGCCAGCCCCTCGCGGGTCAGTACCGCCGGGTGGATGCCGTGCGCGAGGCCGCGCAGCTCCTCGACGGCCAGCCGCAGGCTCCGCTCCACCTCCGCGACCGAGCGGCGCAGCTCCTCGTCGGGGTGGTCCGCCAGGCCCTTCTCCACCCGGCGGAGCGTCATCAGCGCGAAGACCAGCCGGGCCTGCGCCCCGTCGTGCAGGTCGCGCTCCAGCCGCCGGCGCTCGCTGTCCGCGGCCTCGACGACGCGGGCGCCCGCCGCCCGTGCCTCGGCCTGCAGCCAGACGTTCTCCAGCGCGAGCCGCAGCGCGGCGACCGCCGAGCGCAGCAGCTCCTCGTCCTGCGCGACCGCCGGATCGTGGCGCAGCAGTGCCAGCGGGGCGCCGCCGGCCGCGTCGATCCGGGTGCTGCCCGTCGCGGCCTCCTCGACCGGATCACCCGCGGCGTCCACGTAGGCGCCGGCCGCGGGCCGCCACACGCCCAGCCGCAGCCCAGGGTCGCCGAGCACCGGCACCAGCGCCTCGCGCAGCCGCCCGGGGTCCGGGTCGCCGCCGACCTCCATCACCAGGCCGCCGACCTCCGCGCGCTGCAAGCGCATGCGGAGGAGTCCGACGAGGAAGGCGAGTGGCACGGCGGTCTGCGCCACGTCCGAGAACACGCCCACGGCGCCCTCGACCGGCTCGCCCGCGGGCACGAGCACCACGAGCACGTCCCAGAGCAGGAAGGAGGTGGCGACCAGGACGGCGAGCCAGGCCGGCAGCAGCGCGCGGCGGCGGGCGGCGGAGGCGCGCCGCCAGCGGCGTACGACCGCCACCACCACGGCGAGCGAGACGGCCCAGCCGATGGCGCGGAAGCCGGCGTCGAACGTGGGGAAGAGGTCGCTGAGCGCGGGGGTGAAGAGCGGGTTGGGGCCGCAGTCGCGGCAGGCGAGGTAGGAGCCGCCGGGGTGGGCAGCCGGATCGAAGGCCAGGGTGCGCAGCAGGCCGCCGGTGGCCACCAGGCCGTAGCCGAGGAGCACTATCCGGCGGGTGGCGGGCGAGCCGGTGCGGCCGTCGGGGTAGGCGAGGACGAGGTGGGCGAGGACGGCCACGTTCAGGCCCTCCCACCAGGCGCCGAGGGCGAAGAGCGCCGGGATCGTGGTGCCCTGGAGGTTGCCGATGAACCAAGTGATGCCCACCGCGGTCATCAGCGGCCCGGTGGCGTTGGCCGGGCGCCGCCACCAGGCGGCGAGGCCGGCGCCCGCGTAGGCCCAGCCGACGGCGAGGTCGCGCAGGAGGTCGGCGGTGGAGGCGCCGGTGCCGGCGTACGCCCAGGCGCCGACGCCGCCGGAGACGACGGCGGCCAGCGCGGCGGCCACCGTCCAGCAGCGCATGACCTGCGTCGGTTCCGGGGAGTGCACGGGCCAACGCTAAGCCATCCGGAGGGGTGCATGTCGCCGCGAGCGGGCCGGGAGACGACCCTGGCGGGCCGTCTGACCTGGGGCGGGACCCCGGGGAAGGCGGTAGGGACTACCGGAAGGGTGAATTCCGGCGGTCGGTGTGACGGGGTGACGGAAAGCCGGGACCCCGTCGTCCGGCGGGGGAGAGAGAGTGCCGGACGGCGGGGTCCCGGGGATCAGGTGCGCGCGGGGCGGGCCGCCGCCGCGGGGACGGTGCGCGGCCGGCTCAGTAGGCGCCCCAGACGTTGTCGATCGAGCCGTAACGGTCGGCGGCGTAGTTGCACGCGGCGACGATGTTGGCGACCGGGTCGACGATGTTCTTGGTGGTGCCGGGCACGTGGTAGGCGTCGAACGTGGGCGGGATCACCTGCAGCAGGCCCTGTGAGGGGACGCCGTTGACGGCGTTGATGTCCCAGTTGTTGACCGCCTGAGGGTCGCCGCTGGACTCACGGATGATGTTGCGGTGGATCCCCTCGTATGTGCCGGGTATGTCGTGGCGCTCCATGACGTCCATGGCCTGCTTGATCCACTCGTCCAGGTTCGTGCCCTTCGTCGCGTGCACGGGGGACGAGGACGACGAGGACGGCGCGGAGGGCTTGGCCGGCGCGGCGGGCTTGGAGGGGGCGGCGGGCTTGGCCGGTGCGGAGGGCTTGGAGGATGCGGCGGGCTTGGAGGGTGCGGAGGCGTGGGCGGAGGCAGGGGCGGCGCTCTGCGGCGCGGCGGCGACGGCCTGCGGCGCGACCGCGCCGGTGAGGGCTACGGCCGCGGCGGCCCAGCCGCCTGCGGCCAGCAGTCGTCGGCGGGCGGCGGCGGGACGCAGAAGGGTGGGAGCAGACATGTGAGCGGGTCTCTTTCCGTGTGCCTACGTGGGGGGACAGCCGCCCGGAGTCGGCAAAACGGGCGACTCGGGAAGTTTTAACGGACACAAACCGGGAATGTCACGCACCCCTGTTACTACCGCCCGTAGTGCGACAAGCCGGAAAGGATGCCCCCTCGCTGAGGCACCGGGCGCCCCCGTGCCGGGAGGCGGAGTACGACCGCGCTTCGTATGTGACGCAGCCCATGTGGGGGAGGTCACAAATGAAAGCGGGCGCTACCCGCTGAAACGGACATGTCCGTCTCTTGGTCTGCAACCTGCCACGGGTGCCCGGGGCGGGGCGTCAGCCGGTCAGCTCCTTGGTCATCGGCGCCGGGAAGCTGACCACGAGCCGCTGCTCCGCGAGCCAGCCCTCCAGCCGCTCCGCCTCCGCCGCCACGGCCCTGCGAGCCTCGGCGCCGCGGTCGGCGAGCAGCCGGTGCACCACGGCGCCGTCCCGGCGCTGCGCCCAGGCGCCGATGATCTCGCCGCGCCACCAGACCGTGGGCCCGGCGTTCCCGGCGCTGTCGAAGAGCCTCGTCCGGTGCGCCGGGTCCGTATACCAGTCGCGGTCGCGCCAGCCCATCGTGGCCGGGTCGAGGCCGGGCAGCAGCGCCGCCCACGGGCCGGGGTCCGGATCCTCGCCGAGATCGCCCGGCAGGACGTATCCCACGCCCGCGTCGAGCGCCGCTTCCTCCGCCCCCAGCTCTGCCAGCGCGGCCCTGACCTGGCGCAGCGGCAGCCCGGTCCACCACCTGACGTCCGCGAGCGTCCCCGGCCCGAACGCCGCCAGCCAGCGCCGCACCAGCTCGGCGCGCGCCCGCGCCGGGTCCATCGGAGCCACCGGCGGCGCCACCGCGAAGCGGAACTGCCCCGACGTCCAGCCGCCCAGCGGCCGGGTGCGCCGGATCCGGCCTTCCATGCCCAGCACCCGCATGACCCCGCTGCCGGCCCGGGGGCGTGACTCGTACGGCTTCCCCGGAGAGAGGGTGTACCTCAGGGCCAGCTCCGGCACCGCCGCCGTGACCTCGGCCGCGCTCGCCTCGCCCAGCTCCGCCAGCGCGGCCAGCGCCCGCTCTTCCGCGGCGGTCAGCCACGCCTCGTCGTACTGCGGCCCCGCGGTGCCGAGCTGCTTCACCAGCAGCGCGCGCTCGCGCGCGGCGACGGTCTCGCCGACGGCGAAACGGAAGACGGGCACCAGCTCCGTGGGCACCACCCACAAGGTGCGCCGCATGGCGTGCATGCGCTGCAGCGACCCCTCCTCGTACAGCGCGCGGTCCAGCGCGGCGAGCGACGGCTCGCGCAGCCGGGCGCGCGCGGACAGCGCGACGGTCGGCGAGTCGGTCGCGTGCAGCCCCGCGAGCGCCTCCGCCACCTCCTCGGGCGACGTGGCGCGGGCCGGGCCGACGAGCAGGTGGCGGTGCGCGAGCCGGGCGCGGCGCTGCGCGGTGGTGATCACCATGCCGCCACCCTACGGAGCGGGTCTGACACCGGCCCGTACGCGACCGCGGGAGCCGCCCCGGCGCGGGTGCCCCGACCGCCTGCGCCGGGTGCCGCCAGGCGGCGGGACGCTGGGCCGCGTCCCCTTCTGTCCCCTCTTCCGGGCCCGCCGGCCGTCCCAGTCCTTCCCGTCCCTCTAGCTTGATCTTTAACCTGTGCGCACGCCGCACAGGTTAAGACCAAGCTAGTCCTCCCGGACCACCGCCACCGGGCACGGGGCCAGGTGCAGCACCCCGTGGCTGACCGGGCCCAGTTGTATGCCCGTCGCCCCCGCGCCCGCCGTCGCGTCCGCGAGCGGAGTGCGACGGGCGCCGAGGACCACCAGGTCCGCCTCTGCCGCCGCCGTCAGCAGGGTGTCGCGCGGCAGGCCCTCCGGCGACTGCCGCTCCAGCGGTACGTCCGGATGGCGCTCCACCGCCGCGCGCACCGCGCGGCCCAGCGCCCACTCCGCCTCCCGCATCCGCGGGTCGGGTGTCCCGCCCAGGGTGTGCGCGTGCGTCGCCACACCCCGCTCCGGCGAGCGCCACGAGTGCACGGCCGTCACCCTGCAGCCGCGCGCCTGCGCCGCCCGGAACGCGAAGTCCACGGCCGCCGGCTCCGCCCCGTCGTTCCCGGTGCCGAGCACGATCCGGCCGAACTCGCCGCGCCGCGCAGCCTCTTCGCCCCGCACCACCACCACCGGGCAGGCCGCCCGCGCCGCCACCGTCAGCGCCACCGAGCCCAGCGGCAGCGCGTCGTGACCGCCGCGGCCCCGGTCGCCGACGACCAGCACCGTGCCCTTCTCGGCCTCGCGCAGCAGCGCAGGCACCGGATCGCCGGAGAGGAGCTCCGTCTCCACCTCGATGCCCCGGCCCTGTTCGCGGGCGCGGTCCGCCGCGGTCACGAGGACGTGCTCCGCCACGCTCCGGCCGCGCGGCCGGGCGACGGCGAACTCCGGCCACGTGCGCTCGTACGGCTCCCACAGCGGCGCGTACACGATCCGCAGCTCCGCCCCGCGCCGGACCGACTCGGCCACCGCCCAGTCGAGTGCCGCGAGGCTCGCGTCCGAGCCGTCCACCCCTGCCACCAGCTTTCTCATGCCTCCGAGGCTTGCACATCGCGCCCGGCGCGGGCGAGGGGGCGCACTTCCCCTTGACGTCCGGGGCGCGCCCCGCGGGCGCCCTCTGCCGCCGTCGCCACCGGTGCTCCGGGGGCCGCGGGGGAGCACGGCGCGGGCCGCGCGCCCCGTGTGCGCCGGGCAACACCGCCCGCGCCCGGGCCCGTCCACGGCGCCCGCAGGCGTGCCCGCGAAGCGCCCCGTACGGCCGGGCTCTTGGACGCGTTCCGTTGCCCCGGCCTCAAGTGATCTGGCACACAAGGAGCGTGGCCTTGTGTGCTACTCACGAGTTGGTCATACTCGGCGAGTTGTCTGGCAGTGATAAATCTGTTCGCTGCTTGGCATGCGCATGTCCAACTAAATCCTCCAAGATCCGCCCCTCAGCGGGTGGATCCAACCCCCCATAGGAGGCAGCACGTTGAGGTATCGAGCCATATCCAAGAGCCGGTACGCCCTCGCGGGCGTCGGCGCCGCCGCGCTGATCGCCGGCAGTCTGACGCTCGCGACCGCCAACGCCAGCACGAGCGAGCCCGTCGCCGACACGCTGTCGTCGGCCGCCGCGGGTGAACTCGCCGGCACCCTCGTCCAGGACCTCAAGGGCGGGGCAGCAGGGGCGTACTACGACGCCCAGGCGAAGGAACTCGTCGTCAACGTCGTGAACGACGAGGCAGCCGAGCAGGCCGAGGCGGCGGGCGCCCGTGCGCGTACCGTCGACCACACCACGAAGGAGCTCAAGGCCGCGAAGGCGGACCTCACGCAGGGCGCCATTGCCGGCACGTCGCGCGCGCTCGACCCGGTCACCAACCAGGTCGTCGTCACCGCCGACAGCACGGTCAAGGGCGCGGAGCTGGCCCAGCTCAAGAAGGAGGTCGCGGCGCAGGACGGCAAGGCCGTGCTCAAGCGCACCGCGGGCACGTTCAAGCCGTACATCTCCGGCGGCGACGCCATCTACACCGGCGGCTCCCGCTGCTCGCTCGGCTTCAACGTGACCAAGGACGGGGAGCCCTACTTCCTGACCGCGGGTCACTGCGTCGAACTCGGCGGCAGCTCCTGGTCCGAGTCCTCGGGCGGGCCCGTCATCGGCGAGGCCGAGGCCGCGACCTTCCCGGGCAACGACCGGGCGCTCGTCAAGTACACGGCGGACGTCGAGCACCCGAGCGAGGTCGACACCTACGACGGCAGCGCCCAGGAGATCACCGGCGCGCGTGAGGCCACGGTCGGCGAGACCGTGCAGCGCAGCGGCAGCACCACGCAGCTCCACGACGGCAGCGTCGTGGCGCTCGACGTGTCGGTGACCTACCCGGAGGGCACGGTCGACGGTCTGATCCAGACCGACGTCTGCGCCGAGCCCGGCGACAGCGGCGGCGCGCTCTTCGCGGGCAGCGACGCGATCGGCCTGACCTCGGGCGGCAGCGGCGACTGCACCAACGGCGGCGAGACGTTCTTCGAGCCGGTGGTCGCGGCCCTCGACGAGTACGGGGCCACCATCCCGTAACCGGAGCGCTCCACGCACCGGCGCAGCACGTACGACCCGGGCCCCCGGCACCGCGCGCCGCGCGGTGCCGGGGGCCCGGCCGTCAGCGCAGCACCCGGAGCGCCCCCGGCAGCACCTGCGCCGTCAGCGGCACTCCGGACGCCGGGATGCCGTCGGCGGCGTACGGCATCGGCCGGTCCGCCTCGACCCGCACGCGCCGCCCGCGCAGCGTCTCGCCGCGCGTCCGCGTCGGCCGCCCCGGGCCGCCGCCGAGGACCGCGACGTCCAGTGCGCCGTCGTCGAGCAGGACGCCGGGTCCCGACCCCGGGGCGGCCGGGGCGCCGTGGCAGGGGGCGTTGGCGAGGACGGCGGTGTGCCCGCGCAGCTCGTACGGCGTGCCGTCCACGGTGATCCGGAAGAGCGCCGACCGCCGCGACGCCAGCGCCCGGCCCGGTGCCGTACGGGCCGCGCCCGCGCCGATCCACACCGCGCCGAGCGCGAAGGACCGCGTCTCGCCGTCGACCCGCAGCACGTCCACCGGCCGCGGCTCGCCGTGCAGCAGCAGCTCCGCCAGCTCCTCCGCCGCCCGCGGCAGCCCCAGCGCCCGCGCGACCGCGTTGCGCCCGACCGCACCGGGCACCAGCCCGCACACCGCGTCGCTCTCCGCGAGCGCCCCGGCCACGGTGCCGGCCATCCCGTCGCCGCCGACCGCGAGCACGGTGCGCCCCGCCCCGGCGGCGCGTTCGGCCAGCTCGGCGGCGTGCCCGAACCCCCGGCTGTACTCCGCCTCGACCTGCGCGCCCGCGCCCCGCAGGGCCCGTGCCAGCGGAATGAGCGCGGCCGCCCCGGCGGCCCGGCCGGCGGCGGGATTGACGAGGGCGGTGAATCGGCGCATGGCGGCCTCCGGTTCGGTGGTGCGTACAGCGGTCAGGAGGTCACCGGCGAGCCGGGGGCGGGCGGCCCGCGCGCCGGCCGGACGGCCGTCCCGTACCGGACGGGCCGTGCGGGCGCCGCCGCCCGCTCACTCGTCCGCCCCCGGCAGCAGCACGCCCGGGTTGAGGACGCCCGCCGGGTCCAGCGTCGACTTGACCGCCCGGAGGGCCGCCACGGCCAGGGGGCCGATCTCCCGGGCGTACCACGGGCGGTGGTCCGTGCCCACACCGTGGTGGTGCGTGATCGTGCCGCCGCACTCCAGGATCGCGTCGCTCGCCGCGCCCTTGGCGCGCTCCCACGCGCCCAGCGGGTCGCCGCCGCGGGCGCCGACCACCGTGAAGTACAGCGACGCACCCGTCTCGTACACGTGCGAGATGTGGCACATCACCAGCGGCGGCGTCCCCGCCGCCGTCAGGGTCTCCGTGAGCGCACCGCGCACCGCCTCGTACAGCCGGGGCAGCGCCGGCCAGAAGGCCGCCGTCTCCAGCGTCTCCGCGAACGCCCCGGCGTCCAGCAGCGCGTCGCGCAGGTACGGGGCCCGGTAGCGGCCCGCGGCCCAGGACTCGCCCGGCTCCGCGCCCAGCGACTCCCCGCCCGCCGCCCGCAGCACGACCCGCGCCGCCGCGCGGCGGTCCGCCGTCTCGCCCGCCGCGCCCTCGTACCCGGTGACGACCAGGCAGCCGCCCGGCGAGGAGCCGTCCGGCGCGCCGAGGTCCTCCGGGCGCGCCAGGCCCACCATCGTCTCGGTCTCGTCGGACAGCCGCAGCACCGTCGGCAGCGGCCCGTCCTGCGCCAGCGCACGCAGCGCCGCCGCGCCCGCGTCGAAGGAGCCGAACCGCCAGCCCTCGTACGCCCGCACCTGCGGCAGCGGCCGCACCCGTACGGTCACCGAGGTGATCACCCCGAACGCGCCCTCGGAACCCAGCACCAACTGCCGCAGATCCGGCCCCGCCGCGGAGCGCGGCGCCCGGCCCAGCCGCAGCGTGCCCTCCGGCGTCGCCACGGTCAGACCCACCACCATTTCGTCGAACCGCCCGTAGCCCGCGGACGCCTGGCCGCTGCCGCGGGTCGCGGCGAAGCCGCCGACGGTCGCCCACTCGAAGGACTGCGGGAAGTGCCCGAGGGTGAACCCCCGCTCGCCGAGCAGCCGTTCGGCCTCCGGCGCGCGCAGGCCCGCGTCCAGCTCCGCGGTGCGCGCGACCTCGTCGAGCGCGGCCAGCCGGTCCAGCCGGCGCAGGTCGAGGGCGATGACGCCGGAGAAGCCGCCCCCGTTCGCGTACGGCGCGAGCCCGCCGGTCACCGACGTGCCGCCGCCGAACGGCACCACCGCCACCCGCCGCTCCGCGCACGTGCGGAGCACCGCCAGCACCTCGTTGTGGCCGCCGGGCAGCACCACCGCGTCCGGCGCGTCCGCGACCTCCCCGGCGCGGATGCGCAGCAGGTCGGGCGTGGACTTGCCGCGGGTGTGCCGCACCCGGCCCGCCGCGTCGGTGCGTACGTGCGCCGCGCCGCCCGCCGCGCCCGCGAGCGCGTCGAGGACGTCCGCGCCGAGCCGCGGCGGCGGCACGTCGAGGCCCGCGAGGGCCACCGGCGGGGTGTCCGCGGGCCGTACCCCCAGCAGGTCGCGCAGCAGGTCGCGGACGCCGTCGGGGAGCGGTGCCGCCTGCCCGGGGTCGCCCCACCCGTTCCACAGCATGTCCAACGCGAACCTCCCGTACGGGCCCGGCACCCCGGCCGGAGGGGTTTCCTCGACCGCTATCCTCGTTACACTGTGACAGGTGAAGTCGAAACGTCACAAGCCCTCGCTGGACGACCTCGCGCTCGACGCGCTGCGGGACTGCGTCCTGGCCGTGGGCGTGCGCCGCACCACGCTCACGGACGTGGCCCGCCGCGCGGGCGTGTCGCGGATGACGCTGTACCGGCGCTGGCCCGACGTGCAGTCCCTCGTGGGCGATCTCATGACGCGCGAGTGGATCGGTGTCGCGCGCGGGGCGCTCCCCGCCGCGGACGGCGCGGCGAACGCGCGCGAGGTCCTGGTGGCGGGGCTCACGGAGGGCTCGCGCGCGCTGCGCGCGCACCCGTTGTTCCGCAAAATCCTCGACGTCGACCCCGAACTGCTGCTGCCGTACATGCTCGACCGCCGCGGCGCCAGCCAGGACGTCCTGCTCGACCTGATCGCCGAAGACGTCCGCAAGGGCCACGCCGACGGCTCCGTACGCGAGGGGCACGCGGTGCGGCAGGCCAGGGCCGCGCTGCTCGTCGTGCAGTCCTTCACCTTCTCCATGCGCACCATGACCGACGAGGACGACCCCGACCTCGGCACCGCCGCGTTCGAGCACGAGCTGCGCGGGGTGCTGGAGAGGATGCTCTCGCCATGACCGTGCAGCCCGCCGGCGGGCCCGCCGGCCCGAGTGCCGCGAGCGCGGCCGACGCCCCCCGGGACTTCTCCCTGAACGCCCGCCGCCGCACCCGCGAGCTGGCCGCGCTGGCGGCCGGCGAGCGCGTCGACCTGCTGGTCGTCGGGCTCGGCGCCACCGGCGCGGGCGTCGCCCTGGACGCCGCTGCGCGCGGTCTCTCCGTCGCCGCGATCGACGCGCACGACCTGGCGTTCGGCACGTCGCGCTGGAGCAGCAAGCTCATCCACGGCGGGCTGCGCTACCTCGCCTCGGGGCAGGTCGGCATCGCCCGCGAGTGCGCGGTGGAGCGCGGCGCGCTGCTGGAGCACATCGCGCCGCACCTCGTGCACGCCCAGCCGTTCGTCATCCCGCTCACCCCGCTCACCACCCGCGCGCAGGCCGCCGTCGCCTGGGCCGGACTGCGCTCGGGCGACCTGCTGCGCGCCGCCGCGCGCACGTCCCGCGCGGCGCTGCCGCCGCCCCGCCGGCTCTCCGCGGTGGAGACCGGGCAGCTCGTCCCCGGGCTGCGGCGGTACGGGCTGCGCGGCGGGCTCCTCTCCTGGGACGGGCAACTGACCGACGACGCCCGGCTGGTGACGGCAGTCGCGCGGACGGCCGCGGGGTACGGGGCCCGGGTGCTGACCCGGGTCCGTGCGGAGGAGCTGACCGGCACCGGCGCCGTGGTCCGCGACGAGACGACGGGGGAGCGGCTCCGGATCCGCGCCCGCGCGGTGGTCAACGCGGCCGGGGTGTGGGCCGGTTCGCTGGTCCCGGGGGTGCGGCTGCGCCCCTCGCGCGGCACGCATCTGGTGCTGCGCGCCGAGGCGCTGGGGATGGGGCGCCAGCCCGGCGGGGCCGGGGTGCACATCCCGATCCCCGGCGCGACGGGACGGTTCGCGCTGGTGCTGCCGCAGGACGACGGCCGGGTGTACGTGGGGCTGACCGACGAGCCGGTCGACGGCGAGGTGCCGGACGTGCCGGCGGCGCCGGAGACGGACGTCGGCTTCCTGCTGGACGTGCTGGACTCGGCGCTTGACGTGCCGGTGCGCCGGTCGGACGTCGTCGGCGCCTTCGCCGGGCTGCGCCCGCTGCTGGAGAGCGACGGCAGCACCGCCGACCTCTCCCGCAGGCACGCGATCCGCACCTCCCCGGACGGCGTGGTCACCGTCGTCGGCGGCAAGCTGACGACGTACCGGCGGATGGCAGAGGACGCGGTGGACACGGCCGTGTCCTGCGCGGGACTGACCGCGGGCCCGTGCCGCACCGCCCGGCTGCCGCTCGTCGGCGCCGCGCCCGCGGCGGAGCTGGCCGGGCTCGACGCGCCGCGCCGGCTGGTGCAGCGCTACGGGACGGAGGCGCCTGCGGTGCAGGCGCTGGCCGCCGCCGAGCCGGCACTTGCCGCGCCGGTCGTCCCCGGGTATCCGGTCACCGGCGCCGAGCTGGTGTGGGCCGTACGCCACGAGGGCGCGCTCGACGAGGCCGACCTGCTGGACCGGCGCACCCGGCTGGGGCTGGTGGCGGCGGAGCGGGCGGCCGCGGTGGCGGCCGCCCGCGAGGTGCTGTCCGCGGTGCGGTCGGCGGTCAGGCCAGGCCGTTGAACACGGGGTAGTAGCCGCCGGACTGCCCGGCCGCCGTGGGGTGGTACGAGTCACCGATGGGGAAGGTGACGCTGTGCAGCCATTCGCTGTCCGAGCAGATCTCGTGCCCGGAGAACGTCGGCCGGACGTCGCCGTACGCGAAGCCGTGGTCGGCCGCGCGCTTGGCGGTCACGTCGCTCAGGAGGTCCGAGGCGCCGTTGATGGCGGCCCTGGAACGCTCGCTGATGCCGAAGAAGCAGCCGCCGTTGAGCTTGTACATCCGCGGGTAGCCGAGCACGACCACCTGCGCGTTGGGGGCGCGGGCGGTGATCGCGTCGTAAGCCGCGTCCAGCCGCCCCGGAAGGGTGCCTTCGATATAGGTGCGCGCCTGGTTGATGCGGTTGATACAGGCCGACTCGCCCTGGAGCACACAGGTGGTCATGGCATCGGCGAAGCCCGCGTCGTTGCCTCCGATGCTGATGGAGACGAGGGAGGTGCCGGAGTTGAGCGGGCCGAGCTGGTTGTTGATGACGTCGTTGGTACGGGCGCCGGAGCAGGCGGTGAAGGAGAAGGACGCCGGGGCGTGCGCGTTCTTCCACAGCACCGGGTAGGCGTTGTTGCTGCGTTTGCAGTCGCCGCTCGCCGAGTCGTACGAACCGGCGCCCACGCCGGAGGCGTAGGAGTCGCCGAGCGCTACGTAGTTTTCGGCGTAGGCGCTCGAGCCGGCCGCGCTCTCGGCGGCCTGCGCGGGCACGCTGCCGAGCAGCGCCACTGTGGTGGCGACGAGGAAACCCAGCAGCAGCCGCAAGGGCCGGGCAGTTCTCATGGAACCCCCTGGGGGTGAGGTTGTACCGAGTGGTAACCACACCCTGCCCCCTGAGACCCATGTCCATGCCAAGTTGCAACTGCGCGCCTGTGATGAGCCGTTCAGTCCGTGTGACGCGCGTTCATCAGGGCATGAGCTGATAATCGGGGAATTTGCCCGGCGGGCGTTCGCCCGCCGGTCCCTCGGTGACGCCCAGCCGGGCGTCCATGCAGGCGAGTACGGCGACCCTGCCGGCCGGTGTCCTGGCCGCCGGATCGAGCGGGGCGAGGGCCGCGCCGCCCCGGCGCCGGGCGAGCAGGTCCTCGGCGCCGGTCATCCCAGCGCCCCGCGGGCCAGCCGCGCCGTCTCCGACGGGGTGGTGCCGACCCGTACGCCGGCGGCCTCCAGGGCTTCCTTCTTCGCCTGGGCCGTGCCGGAGGAGCCGGAGACGATGGCGCCGGAGTGGCCCATGGCCTTGCCCTCGGGGGCGGTGAAGCCGGCGAGGTAGCCGACGACGGGCTTGGTCACGTGGGCCTTGAGGTAGTCCGCGGCCCGCTCCTCGGCGTCGCCGCCGATCTCGCCGATCACCACGACGAGTTCGGTGTCCGGGTCGGCCTCGAAGGTGCGCAGGCAGTCGATGTGCGTGGTGCCGACGACCGGGCCGCCGCCGATGCCGACGCAGGTGGAGAAGCCGAGGCCGCGCAGCTCGTACATCAACTGGTACGTGAGCGTGCCGGACTTCGACACCAGGCCGATGCGGCCGGGGCCGGTGACGTCGGCGGGCATGATGCCGGCGTTGGAGAGGCCGGGGGAGAACAGCCCGGGGCAGTCGGGGCCGACGAGCCGTACGCCCGCGGCCTCGCCGACGTGCCCTCTTGACCGGAGCTTTGGCCCGCCCCTCTTGTCCCGGCCGGGCGTTCACCGAAGACTTGACGCAATGAGCAAAATGCACACCTGCGTTGGAGCGTGAGCGACCACCGTGACCGGGAAGAGAACGCTGGGCCCTCGGGTGCGGCCGCTCGGGCCCCGCCCCGGCCGTCCCGACACCAGGGCGGACATCATCCGGGCCGCCAAGCGCATGTTCGCCCGCGGCTACGGTGCCTGCAGCCTGCGCGCGGTCGCGCGCGAGGCGGGCGTCGACCCGTCCCTCCTCGTCCAGTTCTTCGGCAGCAAGGAAGGGCTGTACCTGGCCGCCATCGCCGACGTGATGCGCCCCGACGACGTGCTCGGGCGAATCATCGGCGACGCCTCCGACGGTCTGGGCGGCCGGCTCGCCGCCTATTACTTCGATCTGTGGGACGACGCCGAGACCAGGTGGCCCTTTCAGGCGATCCTGCTCTCCGCCGCCTCGTACCAGCCGGCCGCCGCCATCCTGCGCGACTTCATCACCCGCGAACTGGTCGCCCGCATCGCCTCCCGCGCCGTCAAGGACCGCGCGGAGCTGCGCGCCGGCCTCGCCGGCTCCCACCTCGTGGGCACCGCGCTGGTGCGGTACGTGGTGCGCTTCGGCCCGCTCGCCGAGTTGCCTCGGCCGGAGTTGGCCGAGATCGTGGGCCGTACCATCGACGGCTATCTCTTCGGACCGCTTCCCGCCGCAGCGAGTTAGCGCGCCGAGTCAACCTCAGGAGTGTCTGCTGCGTCACGGGTGGGGGCAGTGGCGTGCGGGTCAGGCCGCGATCTAGAATCGCGAGCTAACTCAACAGATGTTGATAAAGAGCTTCGTGCCGTGATGGACTCGGCGCAATCGGCGCATCTGCCGGAGGGAGAGCAATGGCCTTCGACATACCGGGCTACATCAACACGGCCGGACGCGTCCAGGTCGACGATCTGGATCTCGACGCGTTCGCCGAGCGCCCGCTGTCCGCGGAGGCGCTGCGCTGTCTGCGGTACATGTCGGACGTGGAGAGCCACACGGTCTGCTACCTGCGGGACGTGCTCGTCACCCCCTCACACCGGGATCCGGACGTCACGGCGTTCATGTCGATGTGGGCCTTCGAGGAGTTCTGGCACGGCGAGGCGATCGACTCGGTGCTGCGCGCCCACGGGCAGAAGGCCGACTACGACCACATCCGCGAGGTGCGCGAGGCGCAGGGGCTCAAGGACCGGCTGGCGCCGATCTACCAGTCCATCGCGGCCAACGCCATCGGCGACGACTTCGTCGCCGTGCACATGACGTGGGGTGCCATAAACGAGTGGTCCGCGCACGCCGCGTACGGCAGCCTCATCGAGAAGGAGCAGCACCCCGAGCTCACCAAGCTGCTCGGCCGCATACAGCGTCAGGAGTCCCGCCATCTCGCGTTCTACGCCAGCCAGGCCAAGGAGCGCCTGGAGCGCTCCCAGCGCGCCCGTTCACTGGCCCGCTGGGTGACCGAGCGCTTCTGGCAGCCGGTCGGCTCCACCATCCAGCCCGTGGAGGAGACCCAGTTCGTGCTGCGGCACCTGCTGGGTGACGACGCGGGCGCCACCGCCGTGCGCAAGATCGACGAGAAGGTGCACAAGCTTCCCGGCATGGAGGGGCTCAACCTGGTCCAGCGCGGCGTCGCGGGCTTCGGCGTCGGCGTGCCGGTCGGCGACGTGGGCGCCGCCAAGCGCGGCTCCCGCAAGCGGCTGGTCGCGGGCGCCGCGGTGGTCGCGGGCGCGGCCGGGATCGCCGCCGTACGACGTCGATCGGCGGGCTCACACGCATGACGGACGCCGGCCCCGCCGCGCACCACGGCCCCGCCGCCGACCGGCGCGGGCCCACCGCAACCGCCGCCGGTGACCCCGCGGCCGTCCCCGCACCGGGGGCGGCGGCCGCGGACTCCGGCGAGCCGGACGCGGGCGCGGCCGCCGCCGCTCTGCTGGCGGAAGTCGGACGACTCGGCAGCGTCGCGGTGGCATACTCCGGTGGCGTGGATTCCACGGTCGTCCTCGCCGCGGCCGTACGCGCCCTCGGCCCCGGCCGGGCCGTCGCCGTCATCGCCGACTCGCCCGCCCTGGCCCGCGGCGAGCTGGCCCTCGCCCGCGAGACGGCGGCGGACCTCGGCGCCGAACTCGTCGTGCTGGACACCGACGAGCTGTCCGTCGCTGGCTATCGCGCCAACGCCGGCGACCGCTGCTACTTCTGCAAGCAGACCGTCCTCGGCCGGGTCTCCGGCTACGCCGCGGAGCACGGCTTCGCGCACGTCGCCACCGGCACCCACCTCGACGACCGCCGCGCCGCCCACCGCCCGGGGCTGCGCGCCGCCAAGGAACTCGCCGCCGCGGAACCGCTGGCCGCCGCCGGGCTCGGCAAGGCCGCGGTGCGCGCGGTCGCGCGGGCGTGGGGGCTGCCGGTCGCGGAGAAGCCCGGCATGCCGTGCCTCGCGTCCCGGATCGCGGTGGGCATCACGGTCTCCAAGGACCGGCTGCACCTGGTCGAACGGGCCGAGGAGCGGGTCCGCGAGACGCTGGACGAGCACCGGGTGGGCGCCCGCGACGTCCGCGTACGGCTGCTGAAGCAGGGATTCCGGATCGAGCTGGACGCGCCCGCGCACCGCGAGGTCGCCGCCGCCCACGGCCTCGGCGACACGCTGCTGCGCGAGGTCGCCGCCGTCGGCCCGCTCGGCGAGGGCAGCCTCGCCCCGTACCGTACGGGCGCGGTGAGCACCGCCGCCCGCGCCGCCTCCCGCACCGTCTCTTCCGACGGAGCGCCGACGCGATGAGCGAGCCGCGCGGCAGCGCCCTCGACCCCACCGGCCTCGCCGGGCTGCTGTCCGGCGGCGTCGCGGAGGTCGGCGACTTCGCCCGCCTCGACGTGGGCAGGCGGCGGCGCACCGGCGTGCCCGAGGTCGTCTACGCGGACGGCAAGACCCCGCAGCAGACCCTCCAGCTCCTCGCCGAACTGCGCCTCCGCGCACCGGACTCCCCGGCGCTGGCCACCCGCTGCCCCGAGGAGGTGCTGCGGGACGCGCCCGACACCTTCGCCGACGAGCCGGTACGGGTCGACACCCGCGCCCGCACCGTCACCGTGGGCCCGCTGCCGGCCCCGCGCGGTACCGTCGCCGTACTCACCGCCGGCACCAGCGACCTGCCCGTCGCCCGCGAGGCCGTCGCCACCCTCGACGCCCTGGGCACCGGCTCCCGGCTCTACGCCGACGTCGGCGTCGCCGGGCTGTCCCGGCTTCTCTCGGTGCTCGCCGAGGTGCGTGCCGCGGACTGCGCGATCGTCGTCGCGGGCATGGACGGCGCCCTCCCCAGCGTCGTCACCGGACTGCTCACCGCCCCCGTCGTCGGCGTCCCCACCAGCGTCGGCTACGGCTTCGCCGACGGCGGCCGCGCCGCCGCGGGCGCGATGCTCGCCTCGTGCGCCCCCGGGCTCACGGTCGTCAACATCGACAACGGCTTCGGCGCCGCTGTGCACGCCGCCAAGATCGTGGGGGTACGCGCCGGTGACTGAAGAGCGCAGCGCCCGCCCCGCCTTCGCGTACGACGTCGCTCACACGGGGGAGGCCGCCCCGCGCGCCGGTGTGGCGGCGGAGACGTACGGGAAGGGCTCCCCCACCGCTCACGAACGGGACTCGCCGGGGGTGACACACGGTGGCTGAGGGGACGGCCGCGGCCCATCTCGACTGCACCGCCGGGGTGGCCGGCGACATGCTGCTCGGCGCGCTGCTCGACGCCGGTGCGCGCCTGGCGGCCGTACGTGACGCCCTCGCCGCACTCAAGATCGACGGGCTCGACGTGTCCGTGGCGCGCGACCGCCGCGGCGGCTTCGGGTGCCACCGCGTCACCGTCCACCGCCCCGCCGTCCCCGACCACCACCGGCACCTCGCCGACGTCCTCGCCGACCTCGACCGTGCCACGGGCGCCGGACTCGCCCCGCCCGCGGCGGACTTCGCCGCCCGCGTCTTCCGGCTGCTCGCCGAGGCCGAGGGGAAGGCGCACGGCACGGCCGCCGAGGAGGTCCACTTCCACGAGGTCGGCGCCTTCGACGCGCTCGCCGACGTGGTCGGCTGCGCCGCCGCCCTCGCCGATCTGGGGCTGCTCGCCCCCGGCGCCGCCGTCACCACCTCCCCGCTCGCCGCCGGCAGCGGGGAAGTCGACTGCGCGCACGGCCGGATGCCCGTCCCCGTACCCGCCGTACTGCACCTGGCCGCCGCCGGCGGCCTCGCGCTGACCGGCGGCGGCCTCGCCGGCGAGCGCACCACCCCCACCGGCGCCGCGCTCGTCGCCGCCCTCGCCGCGCCGGGACCGCTGCCGGACATGACGGTACGGGCCGTGGGCACCGGCGGCGGCCGCCGCGACACCCCCGACCGCCCCAACATCACCCGCGTCGTCGTCGGCACCCGCACCGCCGCCGCGTCCGGCGGGCCCGCCGAGGGCGAGGTCACCGCCGTGGAGAGCACCGTCGACGACCTCGACCCGCGGCTGTGGCCCTCGGTCCTCGCCGCCCTGCGCGCCGCCGGCGCGTGGGACTGCTGGACCACCGAGACCGTCGGCAGGCACGGCCGCCCCGGCCGCGTCGTCACCGCGCTGTGCGCGGCGGAGGTGCGGCCCGCCGTGGCCGACGCGCTCTTCCGGCACACCACCACGCTCGGCGTCCGCTGGTCCGCCCACCGGCGCCTGATGCTGCCCCGGCAGAGCGCCGTGGTCGCCGTCGGCCCGCCCGGCGCCGAGCAGCAGATCACCGTCAAGGTCGCGGAAGGACCCGGCGGCGCGCTCACCGTGCAGCCTGAACTGGCCGAAGCGGAGGCCGCCGCGGCCGCGCTGGGCTGGCCCGTACGCGCGGTGTGCGAAGCTGCCGCAGTCCGCTACCGGGGCGACCTGGCGGTGCCGCGGCCCGCCACCGGTTGACGCCGGTCCGCAAGAGAAACAGAGACCGGCACATGCAAGACCAGACCAGGGGAGGGCACGAGTGACGGGGACTTACCGCATCGGGCGACTCGACGACGCGCACGTCCTGCTGACGGGGGCCACCGGCTTCATCGGGCAGGCGCTGCTGGAGCGGCTGCTGTCCGGCCATCCCGGCACCCGCGTCTCGATCGTCGTCCGCCCGCGGGGCAACGGCGGCGCCGCCGACCGCTTCCGCCGCCTGCTGCGCAAGGACGTCTTCCGCACCTGGCGCGAACAGGTCGGCGACGAGGCCGCGTTCGCCGAGGCGGAGCGGCGCGTCACCGTCATCGAGGGGGCCCTCGACAGGCTGGAGGACGTCGAGTTCCCCGCGGACATCGACGTCGCCATCCACTGCGCCTCGTCCGTCTCCTTCGACCCGCCCATCGACGAGGCGTTCCGCAGCAACGTCTCCGGCGCCGTCGCGCTGTACGAGAAGCTGGGCAGGCAGGAGCGCCCGCCGCACATCGTGCACATCTCCACCGCGTACGTCTCCAGCGGCGGCCAGGGCCTCGTCCGGGAGGGCCGGCTCACCCACGACGTCGACTGGCGCGGCGAGCTGGCCCAGGGCCTGGCCGCCCGCGAGGACGTCGAGCGCGCCTCCCGCCGCCCCGAGGTGCTGCGCAAGGCGCTGGAGAAGGCCGGCCGCGACCACGGCAAGGCGGGACCGCAGATCGCCGCCAAGGACGCCGAGGACGCCCGCCGCGCCTGGGTCGAGGAGCGACTCGTCGAACACGGTGCCACCCGCGCCGAGATCCTCGGCTTCTCCGACGTCTACACCTTCACCAAGGCGATGTCCGAGCGCGCCGTCGAGGAGCTGTGGGCGGGCCGGCCGCTGTCGATCGTGCGCCCCGCGATCGTGGAGAGCGCGCTGCGCCACCCGTACCCGGGCTGGATCGACGGCTTCAAGATGGCCGACCCGCTGATCATCGCGTACGGCAGCGGGCTGCTGCGCGACATGCCGGGGCAGCCGGACACCGTCATGGACGTCGTCCCCGTCGACCTCGTCGTCAACGCCACCCTCGCCGCGGCCGCGGCGCCACCCGAGGAGGACGCGGGACCGCACTACTTCCACGTCGGCTCCGGCGCCACCAACCCCCTCACCCTGCGCGACCTCTACAAGCACGTGCACTCCTACTTCCGCCGGGACCCGCTGCCGGAGAGCAGCGGCCGCGGCCACGTCCGGCCGCCGTCGTGGACGTTCCCCGGCGCCGCCCGGGTGGAGTTCGCGCTCGGCGCCGGCGAGCGCGCCGCGAACCTCGCCGACAAGCTCCTCGGCCAACTGCCCGGCACCGAGCGCACCCAGGAGTGGGCGAGCAGGCTGCACAAGGAGAAGCGCTCGCTGGAGACCCTGCGCCGCTACTCCGACCTGTACGGCGTCTACACCCGCACCGCCGTCGTCTACGACGACCGCGAGCTGCGCGCGCTGAACGCCGCGCTGCCCGCCGACCGCGCCGCCGAGCACGGCTTCGACCCGGCCGAGATCGACTGGTACACGTACCTCGAAGAGGTCCACTGCCCCAAGGTCACCGCGCCGCTGCGGGCCAGAACCGGCGGCGGACGCAAGACCCGCAAGCCCAACCCGGCCGCGCTCCCGTCCGGCGGCGACGTCGCCGCCGGCAGCACGGCCGCCGTCTTCGACCTGGACGGCACGATCATCGCCTCCGACATCGTCGAGTCCTACGTCTGGACCCGGCTGGCGTCGCTGCCGCGCGGGCGCTGGGCCCCCGAGCTGTTCGACCTCGCCCGCAACGCGCCGCGCTACCTGCTCGCGGAGCGGCGCGACCGCGGCGACGTGATGCGCTCCTTCTTCCGCCGCTACGAGGGCGCACGCGCGGAGGAACTGCGCGCCCTGGTCGCGGAGCAGGTCGGCGACGCGCTGCTGCACCGCGTGATGCCCGAGGCCGTACGCCGCATCCGCGCGCACCGGGCCGCAGGACACCGCACCGTGCTCATCACCGGCAGCCTCGACCTGCTCGTGGAGCCGCTGCGGCCGCTCTTCGACGACATCGAGGCCACCCATCTCGCCGAGCACGACGGCGTTCTGACCGGCTTCCTGCGCACCCCGCCGATCGTCGGCGAGGGCCGCGCGGCGTGGCTGCAGAGCCACGCCCGCGAGCGGGAACTGAACCTCGGCGCCAGCTTCGGCTACGCCGACAGCTACTCGGACCGGCCGCTGCTGGAGGTCGTGGGCAAGCCGCACGCGGTCAACCCCGACACCCGGCTGTTCCGGCACGCCAAGCGCCACCGCTGGGAGATCGCCCGCTGGGGGACGCACACCGCGAGCCGCTGGGACGCGCTCGCGGGCACCGTGATCAGCCACACCCGGCCGCGTCCCGTACGGGCCCTGCCCGCGGCCGGCCGCACCGCATCCGACGGAGAGGCCCGATGAGCCTGGCGCTTCAGTACCACCGTTCGCCCGCGCGCTTCCTGGCCGCCCGCGGGCTCAGCCGCACCCGCAGCCGCGCCGCCGGCTCGCTGGCCGGCTCGCTCGCGCCGCTGCGGCTCACCCGCGACCGGCGCGAACTGCCCAAGGGCGACGGCTGGACCCGGCTGGCGCCCAGCCTGTCCGGCATCTGCGGCTCGGACCTCGGGATGCTCAACGGCACCGTGTCGCCGTATCTGGCGGCGCTGACGTCCACGCCGTTCGTGCCGGGACACGAGGTCGTCGGCACCACCGTCGACGACCTGCCGACCATCCCGCGCGGCACCCGCGTCGTGCTCGACCCGGTGCTCTCCTGCGCGGTGCGCGGCCTGCCCGAGTGCGACGCCTGCCGCGCCGGGCACACGAACCGCTGCGACCACATCACCTCCGGGCACCTGTCGCCCGGCATGCAGACCGGCTACTGCGCCGACACCGGCGGCGGCTGGGCGCAGCGCATGGTCGCCCACGAGCACCAGCTCCGCCCGGTGCCCGACGACCTGCCGGACGAGCGCGCGGTGCTCGTCGAGCCGCTGGCGTGCGCGATCCACTCGGTGCGCCGGGTGCCGATCGAGCCGGGCGCCTCGGTGCTGGTCATCGGCGCCGGCACGGTGGGGCTGTTCACCGTGCTCGCGCTGCGGCAGCTCACCGAGGCGGGCACCATCCACGTCGTCGCCAAACACGGCCACCAGCGCGAACGGGCGCTGGCGCTGGGCGCGGACGAGGCCGTCGAGCCGGACCGCGCGCTGCGCGCCGTCCGCCGGATGACCTCGGCGCTCGCCCAGCGTCCCGAGATGGGGTCGGAGTTCCTGCTCGGCGGGGCGGACATCGCGTTCGAGTGCACCGGCGGCGGCGCCGGCCTCGACACCGCGCTGCGTACCGTACGGGCCGGGGGGACGGTCGTCGTGTCCGGCATTCCGGGGGGCGCCGACCTGACCCCGCTCTGGTACCGGGAGCTGAGCCTCGTCGGCGCGTACACGACCAGACGCCGCGAGGACGTCACCCCGGACGACCCGGACGCGGGCCCCGACGGCCGCGCCGGCACCGACTTCGACAAGGCGGTGCAGCTCGCCGCCACCGCGCCCCTGGACGGGTACGTCGAACGCTATGCGCTCCAGCAGTGGCGCCCTGCGCTGGAGCACGCGTTCGCGGCCGGCTCGGCGGGCTCCGTCAAGATCGCCTTTGATCCGACCCTGGACGGCTGACCGGGGACGAATGGCAGGGTAGGGGCCGGTACCGTAGTCGGCCGCCCCCCACCGCCGTACGCAGCCGCCGGGCACCCGACGCCCGCACCGCCGCCCGCTGCAGGCGCCGGCGACCACACTGAGGAGAGAGCGTGAGCAGACCAGGCTTCGTGCTGGAAGTCGACGAACGAACCCCGCCCCTGCTGGTGCACGAGGGCGAGAATTTCCGGCTGGAGCGGCTGCCCCACGGCACCCGGGTGATCTACCCGCCCGACTCGCTGCCCGGCATCCGCGACCTCGACGGGGTCATCCGCCGCGCGCTGCTCGAACCGCACGGCAGCGAACCCCTGCCCGAGCTGCTCTTCGCCGGCATGCGGCTGACGATCGTCTTCGACGACCTGTCGCTCCCGCTGCCGCCGATGCGCCGGCCCGACGTACGCCAGCGGATCATCGAGCAGGTGCTGGAGATGGCGGCGGTCAAGGGCGTCGACGACGTCGAGCTGATCGCCGCCAACGCCCTGCACCGGCGCATGACCCCGGCGGAGCTGCAGCACGTCGTGGGCGACCGGGTGTTCCGGTCGTTCTTCCCGCAGCACCTCACCAACCACGACGCCGAGGACCGCGACAACCTCGTGCACCTCGGCGACACCGCGGAGGGCGAGGAGGTCGAGATCAACCGGCGGGCGGCCGAGAGCGACCTCGTCGTCTACGTCAACATCACCTCGACGGCGATGAGCGGCGGCCCCAAGTCGGTGTCGGTGGGCCTGGCCAGCTACCGCAGCATCCGCCACCACCACAACGTGCACACGCTGCGGCACTCCCGGTCGTTCAACGACCCCCCGAAGTCGGCCATGCACCACTCGTACAACCGCATGCACGACCTGATCGGCGGCCAGGTCAAGGTGTTCACCGTCGAGACGACGCTGAACAACGACACCTTCCCGTCCGCCACCCGCTTCCTCAACAAGCGCGAGTGGGAGTGGAACTACGGCGACCAGGCGGCCTACCTCGCCTCCCGGCGCGGCAACTCCCTGATGACGCCGTCGATGCGGCGCCGGCTGTGGCACAAGACGGAGGCGCCGTACGGGGTCACGGGCGTGAACGCGGGCGCGCCGAGCGAGGTGCACCCGATCACCCTCCGCAACGTCCACCGCCAGCAGCTCACCGAGGTGCAGGGGCAGGCGGACGTCGCGGTGTACGGCCTGCCGTACATCTGCCCGTACAACGTCAACTCGGTGATGAACCCGATCCTGACGATGTGCCTGGGCCTCGGCTACTTCTTCAACCTGTATCTGAACAAGCCGATCGTGCGCGAGGGCGGCGTCGGGATCTTCTACCACCCGATGCCGAACGAGTTCCACCCCGTGCACCACCCCAGCTACATCGACTTCTACGAAGAGGTGCTGGCCGAGACCACCGACCCGGCGGTCATCGAGGCCAAGTTCGAGAAGCAGTTCGCCACCGACCCGTGGTACACGCACCTTTACCGCAAGAGCTACGCCTACCACGGCGTGCACCCCTTCTACATGTGGTACTGGGGCGCGCACGCGATGCAGCACCTGGGCCAGGTCATCTTCGTCGGCGCGGACCGCAGCGCGGCGTCCCGGCTCGGCGTGCAGTCGGCGTCGACGCTGAACGACGCGCTGCAACTGGCCTCGCAGACGGTGGGCACCAGCCCCTCCATCACTTACCAGCACATGCCGCCGCTGACCCTGGCGTCCGTCCGATGAGCGGCGCGAAGGGCCCGCGCAAGGGCGGCAAGCCGGGCCGGGGGAGCCTCCGCGGCGACCTGGCGATGGTGCGGTCGGGCCGCGACTGGCGGGGCCGGGCCCTGGCCCCGCGCGGCTACCGCACCCCGGGCGGCAGCGCGGCGGGCTTCGGGGCGGGGAAGGTGGAACAGAAGACGTTCCCCACCGCGTGGGCGCGGACGCCCGCGGCCCGGGCGGTGCGCAACGTCCTGCAGCGCGGGGTGCTCAAGCAGTACGCGTGGGCCAAGACCCGGCCGCAGATCGAGGGCCTGGACCTGCTGGAGTCGCTGCGCGGCCCGGCGATCTTCGTCGCCAACCACTCCAGCCACCTCGACACGCCGCTGATCCTCGGCTCCCTGCCCCGCCGCATCGCCGACCGCACGGCGGTCGGCGCGGCGGCGGACTACTTCTTCACCTCGACGGCGGTCAGCATCACCACCGCGCTGATGTTCAACGCCTTCCCGGTGGACCGCTACGGCTCGCGCCGCGGCGGGGTGTCGCTGCCGGCGGAGCTGATCGACGACGGCTGGAGCCTGCTGCTGTACCCGGAGGGCACGCGGTCGCACGACGGCTGGATGAGCTCGTTCAAGATGGGTGCGTCGCGCCTGTGCGTGAACATGGGCATCCCGGTCGTCCCGGTGGCGGTCCGCGGCACGTTCGCCGCGATGCCCCGCGGCAAGGCCCTGCCCACCCGCACGGGCACGCGCCTGGTGGTCCGCTTCGGCCGCCCCCTGCCCCCGCAGACGGGCGAGTCGGTCACGGACTTCCGCGCCCGCATGCTGCGCCACATCGCCGCTCTGTGGGCGGAGGAGGACCTGGGCTGGTACCAGTCGCTCCGCGCGGCGGAAGAGGGCCGCCTGACCCTCCCGGAGGGCCGCACGACGGCGCTCCCGCTGACGTCGACGCCGGTGGAGCAGGGGAAGCCGGTGGCGGAGTGGCGGAGAGTCTGGGAGGCGACGAGACCGTCGCTGGGGGACGGCCGCCGGGAGGTGTGGCGGGACGACTGAGGGCCACGGCGCCGGGGCGAGGCGAGGGGCACAGGAGGGGACGCAGCCCCCGCACCTGCCGACGCCGGAGCCACGGTAACGGCGATCCGGGGCGCCAGCCCCGGTGACCGCAGGGCCGAAGCCCCTGAACGCTCCCCACCGCGCCGCACCGGCGCTCGCGGGGCCCGGGGCGGAGCCGAGGTTACGGCAGGGGCGGGGCGCCGCGGCGGGGTCCGGGGCGCCGGGGTGTCGCAGGGGCGGAGCACCTGGCGTCTTTGGGCGTTGGGGCGTCGGGCGTCGTGGCGGGGTCTGGGGGCGGCAACTCCGGGGTCTCAGGGGCGGAGCCCCTGAATCCGCCCACCGCGCCGCGGGCGCAACGGCGGGGTCCGGGGCGGAGCCCCCGGGTTCGGGAAGGGGCGGGGTCGGGGGACGAACCCCTGCCGACCCGGCCCGTTGTCAGTGCGCGGTGGCAGACTCGGGCTCATGCGCTGGGCCATGGCCGACGGACCCCGCGGCGGGGTCATCGTCTGCCCCGTCGACGCCGCAGGCGACCCCCAGGGCCCCGAACACACCTACCCCCACCCCGCCCACGCCCTCCGCCACCACCCCACCGCCGACCGCTGGATCTGGTCCTCCACCGCCGCGTTCTACCCCCGCCTCCTCGACGCCGGCGAGACCGTCCCCCGCTGCCACGACGTCGAAGCCGCCGAAGCCATCCTCCTCGGCCACGAGGGGATGTGGGGCCTGCCCCGCTCCCTCGCCGCCGCCTGGGCGCGACTCCGCGGACTCCCCGTCCCGAAGGACCCGCCGCCCCGCTCGTTCGCCGGCGAGCCCCAGCCCACCCTTTTCGACGCCGCCCCCGCCCGCCCCCACGGCACCGACGACCTGCCCGCCCTCCTCGCCGTCCACGCCGCGCAGCAGGATCGCGTCGCCGCCTCCGCCCACCCGCACCGCCTGCGTCTCCTCCTCGCCGCCGAGTCCGCCGGCATGCTCGTCGCCGCCGAGATGCACCACGCCGGCCTGCCCTGGCGCGCCGACGTGCACGACGCCCTCCTCACCGAGCTGCTCGGCGGCCGCTACCCGGGCGGCCTGGAGCCGCCCCGTCTCGCCGCGCTCGCCGACGACGTGTCCCGCGCCTTCGGCGAGCGGGTCCGCCCCGACCTGCCCGCGGAGGTCGTCCGCGCGTTCCGCAAGGCGGGCGTCAGGATCACCTCCACCCGCAAGTGGGAGCTGCAGGACATCGACCACCCCGCGGTCGCCCCGCTGCTGGAGTACAAGAAGCTGTACCGGCTGCATACCGCCCACGGCTGGTCCTGGCTCCAGACCTGGGTGCACGGCGGCCGGTTCCGCCCCGAGTACCTGCCGGGGGGTGCCATGTCGGGACGCTGGACCACGCACGGCGGCGGCGCGCTGCAGATCCCGCGGGTGGTGCGCCGCGCGGTGGTCGCGGACGAGGGCTGGCGGCTGGTGGTCGCCGACGCCGACCAGATGGAGCCGCGGGTGCTGGCGGCCGTCTCGGGTGACGCGGGGCTGATGGCGGCGGCGGACGGTACCAGGGATCTGTACGAGGCGCTGGCCGCCCGCGCGTTCGCCGGCGGGCGCGCGGAGGCGAAGCTGGCGCTGCTGGGCGCGATCTACGGTCAGACCTCCGGCGACGCGCTGACGTACCTGGCGGATCTGCGCCGCCGCTTCCCCGCCGCGGTGGCGTACGTGGACGAGGCCGCCCGCGCCGGCGAGGAGGGCCGGCTCGTCCGCAGCCATCTGGGCCGTACGTGCGCGCCGTCGGAGGCGGCGGACGACGGCGAGGCGGGGCTGCCGCAGGAGGACGACGGGGGCGGGGCGGCGGCCCGCGGGGGCGCCGCGGCGCGGGCGCGGGGCCGCTTCACGCGCAACTTCGTGGTGCAGGCGAGCGCGGCGGAGTGGGCGCTGTGCCTGCTGGCGGCGCTGCGCCAGGAGCTGGCGGGGATGCGGGCGGAGCTGGTGTTCTTCCAGCACGACGAGGTGATCGTGCACTGCCCGGAGGCGGAGGCGCCGGCGGTGGAGAAGGCGCTGGCGGTGGCGTCGGCGCGGGCGGGGGAGGTGATGTTCGGCCAGACGCCGGTGGTGTTCTCGTTCACGACGGCGGTGGTGGAGTGCTACGCGGATGCGAAATAAGGAGGGGCGGAGCGTACGGGCCACGAGGTAGAACGGGTACGTGCCAGAGACCCCGCAGCGGAACGCCCCGCACCACGAACCCGCACGGCACGAAGGACGCCCACAGGAACCCGCACCGCCCCAGCCCCCGCCTCACCGGCCCGGCCCTCCGGCCCCGCTGGTGGCCCGCCTCCGCGCCGCCGGCTGCGTCTTCGCCGAGGACGAGGCCCGTCTCCTCCGGGCCGCCGCCTCCACCCCCGCCGAGCTGGACGCCCTCGTCGCCCGCCGCGTCGCCGGGTGGCCGCTGGAACAGGTTCTGGGCCGGGCCGAGTTCTGCGGGCTGCACATCGCCGTCGAGCCCGGCGTGTTCGTACCCCGCAGGCGCAGCGAGTTCCTGGTCCGGCACGCCGCAGAGGCGGCGGCGACCGCCGCATGCCCCGTCGTGCTCGACCTGTGCTGCGGCTCCGGCGCCATCGGTGCCGCCATTGCCGCCGCCGTGCCCGGCGCCGAGCTGCACGCCGCCGACGTCGACCCGGCCGCGGTCCGCTGCGCCCGGCTCAACGTCGGGCCCGGCGGCACCGTCTACGAGGGCGACCTGTACGCGCCGCTGCCCGGACACCTCCGCGGCCGCGTCGACGTGCTCGTCGCCAACGCCCCGTACGTGCCCACCGCCGAGGTCCCGTTCCTGCCGCCCGAGGCCCGCGACCACGAGCCGCTGACCGCGCTGGACGGCGGCGCCGACGGGCTCGACGTGCAGCGCCGCGTGATCGCGGCGGCCCCGGAGTGGCTGGCGCCCGGCGGGCTGCTGCTCGTGGAGACGAGCGGGCGGCAGGAGCCCCGTACCCGCGCGGCCGTCGCCGCCGCCGGGCTGACGGCGCACACGGCGGTGTGCGCGGACCTGGCGGCGACGGTCGTCACCGGTCGCGCGCCGCGGGCGGGCGGTGCGCGGCCCGGCGCGGGCCCGGCTACACGAACCCCCTCACCCGGTGCTGCATGACCCGGTACGGCCAGCCTTCCGCGGTGTTCCACTGGCTCACCGCCAGGTGCAGGTTGTCCGGCGTCGAGCCGGGGATGACGTAGCCGCCGTACAACTGCGCCACGTGTGAGTCGTCCTCGTTGCCCCACTGCCCGCCCCACACCAGCGTCCGCCGGTGCGCCTCGTACAGGTTGGACGTGGGGGTGTCCATGAGGATGCCGTCGATGCGGTAGTCGGCCTCGTTGAACCACGTGAGGATCCACTTGCCCGCCATCGGCCGCAGGCACATCTCGCCGAAGCGCCCCTCCAGCACCGGCGTCGGCGGATTGCCCCACGCCCAGGCGCCGTTGCGGTAGCCCCACGGCTCGTACGCGCCGGGGTCGGCGATCCGGGCCGCCGGCACCCGCTGGAGGATCACCGGCTTGCTGCGGGTGAACTCCGTGGAGAACACGTACACGAAGCCGTCGTCGCCCGCCGCCCAGGTCAGCAACTGGAAGAGCCCGCCGTGCAGGTCGGGGGCGAACTTCGCGCCGGTGTGCACCCAGGTGGCGCCGTTGTCGTCGGAGCGCCAGATCTCCGTCCAGACGACGTTGCCGAGGCCCTTGTTGACCATGGCGTGCAGATACATCGTCGAGCCGATGGTGATGACGTCGGACGGCAGGACGGTGGAGAAGACGGGGTTGTCGTGCTCGTACGCCCACAGTTGCTGCGCCGCCGCACCGCCCACCGCGCCGGACCAGGTGACGCCCGCGTCGAGGTTCGTCGTCCGCGAGTACAGCGCGACGGGCGAGCGCCACCAGCCCCCGCCGACGCGCGCCCCCTCGAAGGTGTCGCCGAAGACGAAGAGCATCCGGCCGTCCGGCGTACGCACGGGGATGCCCAGGTCGGTGGCCTCCATCCGGTACGCGGTGGTGATCCCTGGCCCGGTGAGGTCCCGGATCTTGGTCACCTCCGGGGCCGCCGCCCCGCGCCCGTCACGTGGCGCGCCCCCGCGGCCCGCGCCCGCCGGCTCCGCCGCCGCCCGGCCGGTCCCCAGCAGTACCCCGCCGCCGACGGCGGCGCCGGCCGCCGTTCTCAGGAACCGCGCCCTGCTCATGGGCGTACCGCGCCCGGCTCCGACTTCGCGATGACTGCCCATGGGCCCTCCCGAAGGTGTCCTGAGAAATCGATTTCACGAACTCGGAAACAGAGCCTCCCATCGCGTTCCTGGACCGTCAACAACGCCGACACGCCTCCGTGGTGGCGCCGCCCGATGAGTTCCGGCCGCCAGGCTGGTCGACACCGGCAGGGAGAACAGCGCGCGGGAGACCGCCGAGACCGTGCACCGCAAGGAGTCCGCATGACAGAAGCGACAGCCCACCAGCCCGAGACGACGCTCGATGCGGCCTTCAGCGGCGCCGGGGCCGCCGCCACCCCCTGGCCGGACGCCCGCCGCGAGCTGGAGACGGCCGCGACCTTCTGGCTGACGTCCGTACGCCCCGAGGGCCGCCCCCACGTCACCCCGCTGATCGGCGTGTGGCTCGACGGCGCCGTGTACTTCGGCACCGGTGCCGAGGAGCGCAAGGCCCGCAACCTCGCCGCCAACCCGCACTGCATCGTCAGCACCGGCGGCAGCGCCCTTGACGAAGGGCTCGACGTGGTCGTCGAGGGCGACGCCGCACAGGTCCGCGACCGCGCCCTGCTCGGCCGGGTCGCGGACGCGTACACCGCCAAGTACGGCCGCCACGTCACCTCGCCCGAGGGCACCTTCCACGGGCTCCCCGAGGCCATCCGCCGCGGCGAGGGCCCGCTGGTCTTCGAGGTCACTCCGCGGGTCGCGTTCGCCTTCGCCAAGGGCGAGCCGTTCGGCCAGACCCGCTACCGTTTCCCCGCCCGGGCGCCCGGCGGAGCCTGAGCCGCGGGCGCTCCGGCGGGGCCTTGCCGGGTCCGCCGCGTCACGGCTTGCGGCCGACGCCTCCGGCCATCAGGCGCTCGTAGAGCTTCAGATCCGTGCGCACCGGCTTGTCGGGACGCCAGTGCGGCAGCGAGACCACGCCCGGCTCCAGCAGTTCGAGACCGGTGAAGTAGCTCTCGATCTCGGCGGCGGTGCGGAAGCGGCCGGTGCCGAGGAAGGAGAGGAAGGTGTCCTGCAGCGCCCGGGCCTCCTCGCCGACGTCGCAGAAGGCGGTGATCACCAGGTGGCTGCCCGACGGGACCGCGTCCATGTACGCGTCCACGATGCCCTGCGGGTCCTCGTCGTCGTGGAGGTGGTGGAGGATGCCGACGAGCAGGATCGCCACCGGACGGGAGAAGTCGATCAGCCGGCGCACGTCGGGGTGCTCCAGGATCTCCTGCGGGCGCCGCAGGTCTGCGGTGATGACGAAGGTGTCGTCGTTCTCCTGGAGCAGCGCGCGGCCGTGGGCGAGGACGATGGGGTCGTTGTCGACGTAGACCACGCGGGCGCCCGGCAGGTGGCGCTGGGCGACCTGGTGGGTGTTCTCCATGGTCGGCAGCCCGGCGCCGAGGTCGATGAGCTGGTCGATGCCCGCCTCGGCGGTCAGGTAGCGCACTGTGCGGCCCAGCGCCTCGCGGTTGAGCCACGCCAGGTCGTCGATGTGCGGCATGGTCTCCCGCAACTGGTCGGCGACGGCCCGGTCGACCTTGTAGTTGTCCTTGCCGCCGAGCACCACGTCGTAGGCCCGGGCGATGCTGGGCTTGGTGGTGTCGATGTCGCCGGGTCCCGGTTTGGCCGCCCGCCCGTTGCCCTCGTCCTCCACAACAGTCCCTTTCTGCCCGGCTGGTGACGTGGGGGCCGAGCCTATCCGCTGCCACGGGGCGTCGCACCATGGGGTCAACGACCTTGAGCCATGGGACGATTGGGGCTGGCGAGAAGTACGGCTCCGCCTTGACGGGCGGCGCGGGCGCTCAATAGCGTTCCGGGACATGCCAGCCCCGAACGAACCCGCCACCGAAGAAGAAGCCCTCGTCGTGCAGTTCTTCGCCGACATGGGCACCACCTACGCCGAGATGGTGCCCGCTTTCCGCCGCCATCTGGCCGACGACTGCGTCTGGGACAACCAGGGGCTGCCGGAGGTCCGCGGCACGGAGCAGATCCTGGGCTTCCTCCAGCAGCTCGTCGACCAGACCGGACTGGAGAGCGTGGGGGGAGAGGTGTTGCGGATCGCGAGCCGGGGCGGCACCGTGCTCACCCAGCGCCACGAGCACTGGACCGGCAAGGACGGCGCCGTCCTGGTCGAGTCGCTGCCCGTCATGGGCACCTTCGAGGTCGCCGACGGCAAGATCACGTCCTGGCGCGACTACTACGACTCCGCGCTCCTGGCCCACCTGATGGCGGGCGACGCGTGACCGCGCAGACCGGGGAGGACCCGGGCGGGCGGTTCGCGGGCAGGACCGCCGTCGTCGCCGGGGCCAGCGAGGGCATCGGCCTGGCGGTCGCCGCCGGGCTGGTGGCCGGCGGCGCCAACGTCGTCCTGGTGGCAAGGCGCGAGGACGTGCTCGCCGAGGCCACCGCCAAGCTCGGCCCGGCCGCCTCCGGCGTCGCCGGCGACGTCGCCGACGAGACGACCGCCGCCCGCGCGGTCGCCCACGCCGTCGACACCCACGGCGGTCTGGACCTGCTGCACTTCAACGCCGGCACGCTGCTGCCCGGCGACATCGCGGGACAGCCGCTCGACCACGTCGACCGCATGCTCGCGGTCAACCTGCGCGGCCCCATCACCTTCGTCCGCGCGGCGGCGCCGGAGCTGGCGAAGCGCCCCGGCGCGGCGGTGACCCTCACGTCGTCGGCCACCGGCCGGCTGCCCGTCCCGGGCCTCGGCGTGTACGGCGCCACCAAGGCGGCGCTGCACTACCTGGTGTCCACCTGGGCCATCGAGCTGGCGCCCAGCGGCATCCGGGTCAACGCCCTCTGCCCGGGCGGCACGTACACGCCGTCGATGTACGAGGCGGCGAAGGCCATCCCGGGGCTGGAGGAGGCCACGATCGCCACCAACCTCGTCAAGCGGATGGCCACCCCGGAGGAGATCGCCCGGCCGGCCCTGACCCTGCTGGACAGCGCGGAGAGCGGGTACGTCACGGGCGCCGTCTGGGACATCGACGGCGGCTACCAGCGCGACCGTTCGGCCGGCTGAGCGTTCCCGGCGGTACGCACGCACCCGTCCCGGACCGGGACGGCGGGCGGGCCCGTCACGGGCGGCCGCGTACGCCCGTCTCGCGGCGGCCCGTACGCCGCGGGGGCGGCACCCGTATGACGCCGGGGCCGCGCCCGTACGCCGCGGGCTCAGTCGTCCCGTTCCGCCGCGACCAGCACCTCGCCGACTGCCGTGCGGTAGTACAGCACCGACCGCCCCGCGCGCCGCCGTCCCACCAGCCGGGCGTCGCGCAGCACCCGCAGGTGCCGCCCCACCGAGCCGAGGCCCTGCCCGGTGAGCGCCACCAGTTGCGTGGTGCTCTTCGGGGTGTCCAGCAGCGCCAGCACCGTCGCCCGCCCCGGGCCGAGGAGCCGGCCCAGCGACTCCGCCGGGGCGGCGGTCCCGGTGTCGGCCAGGGCCCCGGCGCAGGGGTAGACGAGGGCGTAGCGGTGCGGTGCCTCCCAGCAGACCCAGCCGGTGCGCGGCACCACGGGCACGAAGAGCAGTTGCGCGCCGGAGACGTCCCGCGGCGGGTAGTCGCGCACGTTTATCTGCAGCCGGCTCGCGCCCAGCCACCGCGTCCCCGGCCGCAGCGCGTCCAGCGCCGCCGCCCAGCCGCCGTGCCCCACCTGCGCGGTGCGCGCGACGATGTCCGCCTCGATGATCCGCCGGCGCCGCGGCCAGTCCGGCAGCACCGTCTCCCGCCAGACCCACTCCATGACCTCCGCCGCCCGCCGCGGCAGGTCGTCGCGGCGCAGCCGCTCCGGCAGCCGGCCGTCGAGGGAGACGGCGACGTCGGCGCGGGCGGCGTCCGGGGGCGTGGCCCGTACCGCCGCCAGCTCCTCCTCGAAGGACGCCCCCGCCGCGCCCGTGGGCGTCGGGGTGAGGAAGTCCGCGTTCCACGGCCGCAGGAGCCCCGCCCGGACCAGCTCGTCGGCCACCGGGTCCGCGGCCTGCCGCGCGCGGTACGCGGGCAGGTGGGCGTCGAGCCAGGCGCGCTCCCCGGGGTGCGAGGGGGTGCCGCGGGCGAGGGTCTTCAGGCACGCGAGGGTCTCCGCGAGCGGCGAGACCACGAACCGGCTGCCCGCCAGCGTGTCCGCGTCGACCTGCCACCACCCCATTGCTTTCGCCTCCCGGCGAAACTCTAACCCCCCGGCCGCGATCTCCCCGAGGCTGCCCGGCATGCGCACCTATCGCGAGCTGTTCCGGGCCCCGGAGTTCACTCCCCTCTTCGCCGCCTCCTCCCTCCAGGTCGCCGGGCTGACGATCAGCGGCCTGGCGCTCGGCACGCACATCTACGAGCAGACGGGTTCCCCGCTGCTGTCGGCCCTCGCCATGTTCGGCCCCTCGCTCGCCCAGGTGCTCGGCGCGACCCTGCTGCTGTCCGCCGCGGACCGGCTGCCGCCGCGCGGCGCGATGACCGCGCTCGCCCTCGTCTACGCCGCCGCCACCACCGCGCAGGCCGCGCCGGGGCTGCCGGTGTGGGGCGCGTTCGCGATCCTGGTCTGCCTCGGGCTGCTCGCCTCCGTGGGCGGCGGGGTGCGCTACGGGCTGCTCAACGAGATCCTGCCGCGCGACGGCTACCTGCTCGGCAGGTCGGTGGTGAACATGTCCGCCGGCGCCATGCAGATCACCGGCTTCGCGGTCGGCGGCGTGCTCGTGACCGTGCTGTCGCCGCGCGGCACGCTCCTCGTCGCCGCCGCGGCGTTCCTCACCGGCGCCGCCGTCGCCCGCGCCGGGCTCGGCCGCCGGGCGCCGCGCGCGGCGGGCCGGCCCTCGGTCGCGGAGACCTGGCGGGTCAACGGGCTGCTCTGGTCCTCGCGGCACCGCCGCACCCTGTATCTCGCGCTCTGGCTGCCCAACGGCCTCGTCGTCGGCGCCGAGTCGCAGTTCGTGCCGTACGCACCGGACCGCGCCGGCGCCCTGCTGGCCCTCACCGCGCTGGGCATGCTCACCGGCGACGTCCTCACCGGACGGGTGCTGCCCGCCCGGTGGCGGCCCCGGCTCGGGGTGCCGCTGCTGTTGCTGCTGGCGGTCCCGTACCTGGTCTTCGCGCTGCGCCCGCCGCCGGCGGTGGCGGCGGTGGCGGTCACCCTCGCCTCGGCCGGGTTCGCCGCGAGCCTCGTCCAGCAGGAGCGGCTGATGGCGCTGACGCCTGACGAACTCAGCGGCCAGGCTCTCGGGTTGCACACCTCGGGGATGCTCACCATGCAGGGCGTGGCCGCCGCCCTCGCCGGCGGCATCGCGGAGCTGACCTCGCCGGCGACGGCGATGGCCGCGATGGCGGCGCTCTCGATCGCCGTCACGCTGACCCTGACTCCCGGCCTGCGCGCGGCGGGTGCGGCGGGCCGGGTGAGTGCGGACGGTGGTGCCGCCACCGCCCCGGCGCGGGACCCGGCCCCGCGTCCGCCCGGTGGCGGGGGCGGGACGCGGGACCGGGAGTCCGGGGCCGGGCCGCGGGCGCCGCGCGCGTGACCGCCCGGGCACGCCGTCGTGGTGGGGGGATGCCGTGCGGGGCACGCGGCGGCGGACCCGGGCGGAGCGTGTGCCGTACGCGCTACGCCGCGCGCCGCGCCGCCGCGCGGTGGCCGCGGATCAGCTCGGCGTAGCGCCGGCCGCTGCCCTTCACGGTGCGCCGCTGGGTGGCGTAGTCGACGTGGACGAGCCCGAAGCGCTTGTCGTAGCCGTACGCCCACTCGAAGTTGTCCAGCAGCGACCACGCGAAGTACCCCGCCAGCGGCACACCCCGGCGCACCGCCTCCGCGCAGGCGGCGAGGTGCTCCTCCAGATAGCGGGTGCGCTCCGGGTCGTCGATCCGGCCGTCGGGGCCGACCGCGTCCGGGTAGGCGGCGCCGTTCTCGGTGACGTACAGGCAGCGGGCGCGGTAGTCGTCGGCCATCCGCTCCAGCGTCTTCGTCAGCCCCTCGGCGTGAACCTCCCAGCCCATCGCGGTGCGCCGCACGCCGGGCAGGTCGACCTGGCGCGCGTACGGCAGCGGCCCGTCCGGATCGTCGGCGACGACCTGGCGGAAGTAGTAGTTCAGGCCGAGCCAGTCCAGCGGGGCGGCGATGGTCTCCAGGTCCCCGGGGTGCTCGGGCAGGTCCACGCCGTACAGCCGGCGCATGTCCTCCGGGTAGCCGCGGCCGTGGACGGGGTCCATCCACCAGCGGTTGGTGTGCCCGTCCGCGCGCGCGGCGGCGGCGATGTCCTCGTCGCGGTCGGAGGCCGGCTCGCAGTGCGTGAGGTTGTTGACCAGCCCGATCCGTGCCCCCGGCACCGCGGCGCGCAGCGCCTGGACCGCCAGGCCGTGGCCGAGGTGGAGGTGGTACGAGGCCCGTACCGCCGCCGTGAGGTCGGTGAGCCCCGGTGCCATCCGGCCCTCCAGATGGCCGATCCAGGCCGAGCAGAGCGGCTCGTTGAGCGTGGCCCAGTCGGTGATCCGGTCGCCGAGCCGGCGGGCCACCGCGTCCGCGTACGCCGCGAACGCCTCGGCGGTCGCGCGCTCCGCCCAGCCGCCGCGCTCCTGGAGCGCCTGCGGCAGGTCCCAGTGGTAGAGCGTGGGGAAGGGCGTGATGCCGGCTTCGAGGAGCGCGTCGGTGAGCCGGTCGTAGAAGGCCAGCCCCGCCTCGTTGACGGGCCCGTCGCCGCCCGGGACGACCCGCGGCCAGGCGATCGAGAAGCGGTACGCCCCGGCGCCCAGCCGGCGCATCAGCGCGATGTCCTCGGGCCAGCGGTGGTAGTGGTCGCAGGCGGTGTCGCCGGTGTCGCCGCCGTCGACCATGCCGGGCGTGTGCGAGAAGGTGTCCCAGATCGACGGGGAGCGCCCGTCCTCGCGTACGGCGCCCTCGATCTGGTACGCGGCGGTGGCCGTGCCCCACACGAAGTCGGACGGGAGGCGGTCGAGGTGCAGGTCGGTCACGGAGTTCCTTTCGGACGTGGTCACTTGACGGCTCCTGCGGTCAGCCCGGCGACGAGATAGCGCTGGAGCAGCAGGAATCCGGCGACGACGGGGAGGCTGACGACGAGGGAGGCGGCCATGACCTGGTTCCAGTACACCTCGGTCCGGGTCGCGTACCCCTGCAGCCCGACGGAGAGCGTCCGGGTGACGTCGTTGGTCATGACCGAGGCGAAGAGCACCTCACCCCAGGCGGTCATGAAGGAGTAGATGGCGACGGCGACGATCCCGGGGACCGCCGCCGGCACCACGACACGGAACAGCGCCTTCAGCGGCCCGCAGCCGTCGACGAGCGCCGCCTCGTCCAGGTCGCGGGGGAGGGAGTCGAGATAGCCGACCAGCATCCAGATCGAGAAGGGCAGGGTGAAGGTCATGTACGTGAGGATCAGGCCGCCGCGGGAGCCGTAGAGGGCGATCCCGGTGGTGTTCCCGATGTTGACGAAGATCAGGAAGAGCGGCAGCAGGAACAGGATGCCGGGGAACATCTGGGTGGACAGCACCGTGACCGTGAAGAGCCGCTTGCCGCGGAAGCGGTAGCGGCTGACCGCGTACGCGGCGAAGACCGCGATGACGACCGAGCAGCCGGTCGCGGCGCCCGCCACGATCAGCGAGTTCAGGAAGTAACGGGCCAGCGGCACCGTGTCCCAGATGTCGAGGTACGGCCGGATGGTCAGCCCGCTGGGGATCCACCGGAACGCCCCGGTGACGTCCTCCAGCGGCTTCAGCGAGCTGCTGAGCATCACGTACACGGGCGTGACCGCGAAGACCGTCAGCAGCGTGAGCACGATCCGCCGGGTCCAGACGAACGACCGCGGTGGTGCGGTGGGGGAGCTATGCACGGGCCGCCTTCCTTCCCCGCGAGGTGAGCAGCAGATAGCCGGCCGTGACGACCAGGAGGAAGAGCAGCAGCAGCACGGACATGGCCGAGCCGGCGCCGAAGTTCCAGGTCACGAAGGACGACTGGTAGATGTGGATGGAGATGATGTCCGCGGACTCCGGTGCCGACTTGCCGAAGAGGATGTACGGCACGTTGAAGTCGTTGAAGGTCCACAGGAACAGCACCAGGACCAGCACCTGGTTGACCGGCCGCAGCGACGGCAGCGTGATCCGGCGGATCTGCTGCCAGATCCCGGCGCCGTCGATCGCGGACGCCTCGTACACCTCGCGCGGGATGCTCTGGAGCGCGGCGGTGAGCACCAGGAAGGCGAACGGCCAGGTGCGCCAGACCGAGACGACGACCAGCGAGACGAACGCGTTGTCGCCGATCAGCCAGAACGTGGGCTGGCCGGTGAACCCCAGCTGGTCGTGGAGCACGTGGTTCACCAGGCCGTTGTCCCGCTGGAGCATGAAGGACCAGGTGATGACGGCGGTGTAGACGGGCAGCGCGTACGGGGTGAGGAAGAGCGCGCGCAGCAGGCCGCGGCCGCGGAAGGCGTCCTGCATCAGGATCGCCGCGGTGACGCCGAGCAGCCACGAGAACCCGACCGCGAGCACCGTGAACGCGCAGGTGATGAAGAACGAGCGCAGCAGCGCCTCGCCCACGGGGGCGTCGAAGTCGACGGCGATACGGAAGTTGTCCAGGCCCGTCCAGGGTGCGGCGCCCCAGTCGCGGATGTAGTGCTGGGTCAGCTCCTTGAAGCTCATCACCACGCCGACGGCCATCGGCACCAGGTGGATCAGCAGCTCAAGGAGGAGCGCGGGCAGCAGCAGGAGGTACGGCAGGGCGCCGCGCCGTACGCGGCCGGTGCGGCGGCGCTTGCGGGTGGCGTCCCGGCCGGCGGGCGGCTTGTCGCCGGGGCCGGCCGGGGGCGTGTCGAGGACGGTCGCGGTCATCCGGCGCCGCTCACTTCTGCATCTGCTGCTGGGCCTCGGTCAGCCGCTTCCGGACCGACTCCGTGGTCACCTCGTCGCCGGCGGCGGCGTCCGCGAACAGCTCCTTCATCGCGTCGCCGACGAGGGTCTCGAACTGCGCCTCGTCCGGCACCTGCGGCAGCGGCGCGGAGCTGGTGGACAGCACCTCGCGCAGCACGGTCAGGTCGGTGGTGCTGAACGCCTCGTGCTCCTGCGCCTCCTTGACCGGGGGGATGGAGCCGTAGGTCTTGTTGAGGATCTGCTGCTCCTCGGTGGAGGTCATGAACTCCACGAAGTCCAGGGCGCCGTCGAGGTTGTCGGTGTTCTTGAAGACGGCGATGTTGATGCCGGCGACCATGGAGTTGACGTTCCGGCCCTCCGGCGGGTTCTCGCTCTGCATCGGTACCGGCGCGACGCCGTACTCCTCGGGCTTCATGCCGTGCGCCTTGAGCGAGCTGCCGGCGGCCTGCCACAGCAGCATCCCGGCCTTGCCGGTGGCGAGGTCCTTGATCGACTGGTTCTGTGCGTACTCGGCGTTGCCGACCGCGGCGATCTTGTCGTCGGCGAGGAAGTCGACGTACTGCTTGACCGCCGCCACCGCCTCGGGGGTGTCGAACGTCGGGTTGCCCTCGGCGTCGAAGAAGTCCGCGCCGTGCTGCTTGCCGAAGACGAAGGCGTGGTGCGAGTTCTCCACCGGGTTGCCGCCCTCGACGGCGACGCCGTACTTGCCGTCCTTCGTCAGCTTCTTGCCGACGGCGACGAAGTCGTCCCAGGTCGCCGGGGGTTCCTCGATCCCCGCGTCGGCGAACATCTGCTTGTTGTAGTAGAGCGCGTACGAGAGGGAGTACAGCGGTACCGCCGCGGGGTCCTGGCCCTCGGCACCCGCGGCGGCCAGCGCCGAGGGGACGAACCGGTCCCTGCCGCCGATCCGGTCCAGCGTCTTGTCGTCCCACGCCAGCAGCCCCTCGCTCGCCTGCAGCGAGGCGGACCAGGTGTTGCCTATGTTGAGCACGTCGGGGCCCTGCCCGGAGGAGGTGGCCGCGAGGATCCGGTCCAGCAGGCTGTCCCAGGGGATGACTTCGAGCTTGACGTCGATGCCCGTCTTCTTCTCGAACTTCTCGATCTCCGGGGTCAGCACCTCCTTGTCGTGCTCCAGGCTGGTGCCCTGGTTGCTCGCCCAGTACGTCAGCTCGTCGGGCTTGTCGTTGCTGCCCTCCGAACCCGTCGAGCTGCCGCCGCCGCAGGCGGCGGCGGTCACACTGAGGGCGGTGGCGAGTGCGGCGGTCGCCGCCAGGCGGATTCTGCGCATGGGTGGGGCCCCTCTCCGGGCACATGGCTTAAGGCTGTGAACGCGGCCCGCGCTTAATTCAGGGCGTGAGTTAAGTAGTGAAAGAAGTCCTCGTCAACCCTTCTCACACGCGTTTCCCGGCACGTATCTTTCCTCCGGGAAGGAGCCACATGGCGAGAAACAACGGCCGTACCGTGCGCGACCTGCGCCGTAGCAACCGCTCCGCGGTACTGCGCCACCTGTACTTCGAAGGGCCGCTGAGCCGTCAGGAGTTGGGCCCGGTCACCGGGCTCAGCTCCGGGTCGATCAGCAACGTCGCCGCGGAGCTGATCGCGGAGGGGGTGCTGGAGGAGGCGGGCGCGGTCGACTCCGACGGCGGCCGCCCCCGCACCCTGCTGCGGGTGGCGCCGCGCTGCGGGCACATCGCCGGCGTCGACGTCGGCGAGACCCGGGTGCGGGTGGAGCTGTTCGACCTCGCCCGTACCGAACTCGCGCGTGCCGAGCGCCCGCTCGCCGACGGCGGCCGGGACGCCGGGCGGGTCGTCGCGCACATCGCCGAGGGGCTGGCCGCCGTGCTCGCCGACGCGGGCGTCGCCGCCGGCGAGCTGCTCGGCGTCGGCCTCGGCGTCCCCGGCATCGTCGACCGCGAACCGGCCCGCGGCGGCGCGGTGGTGTACGCGCAGACCATCGGCTGGGACGCCGTACCCCTGGAGGCGATGCTGCGCACCGCCGCGACCGGCGCGCCCGGCCTGGCGGACGTGCCGTACACCGTGGCCAACGGCGCCAAGACGCTGGGCCAGGCCGAGATGTGGTTCGGCGCGGGCCGCGGCGCGCGCAACGCCGTCATCGCGCTCATCGGCTCCGGCGTCGGCGCCTGCGTCGTCACCGACGGCACCGCCTACGGCGGCTCGTCCAGCGGCGCGGGGGAGTGGGGGCACACCACCATGCGGATACGCGGACGGCGCTGCCGGTGCGGCGCCCGCGGCTGCCTGGAGGCGTACGTCGGCGCGGAGGGGATGCTGCGGCGCTGGCGGGAGGCGGGCGGCGAACCGGTCGCCACGGACGAGGAGTCGGCGCTCGCGGAGCTGATCGCCGCCGACGACCCCGCGGCCCGCGCCGTGCTGGACGAGACCGCCGAGTACCTCGGCGCCGGCATCGCGGACCTCGTCAACCTCTTCAACCCGGAGCGCATCGTACTGTCGGGCTGGGCCGGGCTGCTCGCGGGCCCCCGGCTGCTGCCGGCGGTACGCGGGGCCACGGCCATGTACGCGCTGCGCTACCCGGCGGCGCGCGCGGCGATCGAGATGGGCGAACTCGGCACCGACGCCGTGACGGTCGGCGCCGCGACGCTCCCGCTGAGCCACTTCCTCGACGCAGGCGGCACGTCACACCGCGACACCGCGGCAACCCCGGCCCGCTGAAGCCTCCCGGCGCTCCCGCCCGCGCACGAACCGCCGCCCGGCGCCGGGTGGGCGGCGCCCGGTGCGGGCCGCCGCGAAGCCTGCGGCCTTCTCCGGCTCCGGTCCGCCCTGCGCTGCCCCGGCCCGCCCTCCCGCGGCGCCCGCGGCAGGCGCAGGGCGGCCGGCCGGGCGTCCCCGGCCGGCCGCCGCCGCATGGTGCGTCAGCCTGCGGTCAGTTCACCGTCACCTGCACCGCACCGGTCGTCAGGTTCCCGGTGTCGTCCGTGACGGTCAGATGCGCGGTGTACGTCCCCTTCCCGGTGTACGTGTGCGTCGCCGTCGCCGCACCGTCGCCCGTCGCGTTGTCCCCGAAGGTCCAGTGGTACGACGTGGCCGTACGCCCCTCGGGCAGCGTCACCGCGCCCTCGAAGGAGAACTCCGCCGGCGCCGTCGCGCTCTCCGGCGAGGCCGTCACCGTCACCTTCGCCGCCGACTCCTTCTCCGCGCCGCGGCCGTTGAAGTGCAGCCAGTCCAGCGCCATCAGGTCCGGGCTCGACGGCGTCCACGCCGGGTTGGTGAAGACCAGGTAGACCTTCTCCACCCCGCCCGGATCGGTGAGCGGCACCGTGGGCGAGACCACCTTGGCGAAGTCCCCGGTGTTCGGGATCGTCGCCTTGCCCAGCAGCTCGCCGTCCGGCGCGTTCGCGCGGAACTCGACGTCGCCGCCGAGCCCGCCGGAGGAGGCGCCGACCGTCACCGAGTCGATCCCGCTCGGGGTCCCCGGGTCCAGCACGATCCAGTCGCCGTGCTCGATCTCGCCCAGCCGCTTGCCCCCGGAGGAGTCCTCCCGGGCCAGCGTCTCCACGCCGCCGTTCGCGCCGCCGGTGCCGTTGTGGTGCTCGGCCTCGCGGAACTTCTGCCGCAGGCTCAGCGAGTCGGAGCCGACCAGGCTCGGCACGCCCTCGGCGCCGTCGTCCTCGTACTGCGCGCTGATGCCGTAGTAGAGGTTCTGCCCCGGGCCGTGGCTGTCGCCCGGGTCGGTCTTGAACTCGCCCTCGCAGCCGGTCAGGTTGTCCAGCGGGTGCAGGTGGTCGTCGTGCCCGAGCTGCGTCTGCACCACCACGCGCGAGCAGTCGATGTCACCGTCCTCCGCGTCGCTCACCTCCACCTTGTACGGAACGGTGTCGCCGAAGTCGAACGCGGTGCCGTCGGCCGGCGTGGTGACCTTCACCTCGGGACGGGTGTTGCCGACGGTGACCTCGTGCACCGCCATCGCCGTACGCTCCGGCGGCCCCTCCACCGTCAGCCGGGTGGTGAACCGGCCCTTCTCGGTGTAGGTGTGCGTCGGGTGGGGGTCCGTGGAGTCGGTCGTGCCGTCGCCGTCGAAGTCCCAGGCGTACGTGATCGGGTCGTCGCCCGGCGAGTGCGAGCCCTCCGAGGAGAACTCCACCGTCAGCGGCGCGGGCCCGGAGTCCGCCGACGCCGACAGCTTCGCCACCGGCGGCCGGCCCTCGGCCACGTAGTCGATGCGGTAGATGCCCGCCTTCTCGTTGCTGCCGCCGCGGCCGGTGCCGCTGCCCTCGCCGAAGTCGATGACGTACAGCGAGCCGTCGGGGCCGAAGTCCGCCTCGAAGGGCTGCACCCAGCTCATGTCGCCGAAGATCCCGTTGATCGACTGCAGGTCGCCCTTCTTGACGGGCGCGAACCGCGGATCCTCGAACTGCTGGTCCTTCTCCTGGAACGAGAAGGTCTTGAACCACTTGCGGGTCAGCTCGTAGGTGATCCACTTCCCCTCGAAGTACTCGGGGAACTTGTACGGGCTGTCGTTCTCCGGGTCGTAGTCGTAGACGGGGCCGCTCATCGGGCCGCCGCCGCCGGTGCCCAGCTCGGGGAACTCCTGCGAGGCCGAGTACGCGTACCAGACCGTGGCGGGCTGCGCGGGCGGCAGCTCCGTCTTGCCGGTGTTGTTCGGTGAGTCGTTCACGGGCGCCGAGCAGTCGAACTTCTCCCCGGCCTTGCCGGCCGCGAAGTCGTAGTCGTTGAACGGCGTGTTGTTGCCGATGCAGTACGGCCAGCCCTGGTTGCCCGCCTTGGTGATCCGGTTGTACTCCACCGTCCCCTCGGGGCCGCGGTTCGGGTCGGCGCTGCGCGCGTCGGGGCCGTAGTCCGCGACCAGAAGGGCGCCGGAGATCGGGTCGGTGGTGATGCGGAACGGGTTGCGGAGGCCCATCGCGTAGATCTCGGGACGGGTCTTCGATTCGCCCTGCCTGAAGAGGTTGCCCTTCGGGATGGTGTAGCCGCCGCCGTTCGTGGGCGTCACCCGCAGCACCTTGCCGCGCAGGTCGTTGGTGTTGCCCGCGGTGCCCTGGGCGTCCCAGGCGCGCCGGCCTTCGCGCTCGTCGATCGGCGTGAAGCCGCTGGACTCGAACGGGTCGGTGTTGTCGCCGGTGGCGACGTAGAGGTTGCCCTTCGTGTCGAACGTCAGCGAGCCCGCCATGTGCACGTTGGCCCGGCCCTCGCCGCGCCACGTCGGGACCGTCAGCAGCACCTTCTGCGACGCCGGGTCCGCGGTGTTCCCCTTCATGGTGAAGCGGGACAGGTTGATGAGGTTCTTCTCCTTGTCGGAGTGGAGGAGATAGATCCAGTTGTTGCGCGCGAAGTCCGGATCCAGGGTGAGCCCGAGGAGGCCGTCGGACTGGCTGGTCATCTCGGGGGTGTAGTCGAAGTCCAGGGCCGTGGTGACCTGCAGCGTCTCCTGGTCGACGACCTTCAGCTCACCGGTGCGCTGGGCGTAGAACACCCGCCGGTCGGGGGCGACGGCCAGCTCGAACGGGTCGGCCAGGTCGCTGGTGACCAGCGGGGTGCGCTGGAAGTTGCCGGTCTGGGTGGCCGAGCAGTCGCCGGGCGCGTCGCCCGCGGCCCACCGGATGCCGCCGAGCAGGTGCTTGAGGAAGAGCGGCTCGTCGAAGGACGAGGCGTCGTGGCCGCCGGCGGTGAACCACGACCGGCCGCCGTCGTACTTCTGGCACCACGAGAACGGATGGTCGACGCCCTCGTCCAGCCCGGTGATGCCGTCGCGCACCTTGATCTGCGCGAGGGTGTGCACCTTGCCGGTCGGGTTGGCGCGCCAGTTGTACCACTCCTCGTTCCGCTCCCAGAGCTGGGGCAGGCCCTTGGTGGAGGGGTGGGTGTTGTCCAGCACCTTGATCCGGCCGGTCTGCGGCACGGGGTGCTTGTCGAAGATCGCGCCGACCAGGCCCTCGTACCAGTCCCAGTCGCGCTCGCTGGCCGAGGCGGCGTGCAGGCCGAGCCAGCCCCCGCCGCCCTGGATGTACGACTGCAGCGCGGCCCGCTGGCCGGCGTCGAGCAGGTCGCCGCTCTCCGGCGTGGAGTTGGTGTTGTTGAAGACGACCGCCTCGTAGTTCGCGAGGTTCTCCTCGGTGAACGCGGCCGCGTCGTCGGTCGAGTCGACCTCGAACCCGTGCTCCTCGCCGAGCTTCTCGACAGCCTCGATGCCCGCCGGTATGGAGTCGTGGTAGAAGTTCGTGACCTTGGAGAAGACCAGGACCCGGAAGCCGGCCTCCTCGTCCTGCGGGGCGGCCGTCGCCGAGGCCGTGCCCAGGAGCAGCGCCAGCAGCGCGGCCAGGACGGCGATGGGTGACAGGGGTGGTCTTGCTAGGCGTCTCATAGTGCTCCCAGTCGTGCCGGAACGCGGGCGCGCCGGAGGGCGGGCCCGTTTCGAGTGGCGTAGAAAGCGCTTGCTGACGGTGCCCTGTCAAAGTAAGCCCTTACCTCCAGGTGGTCAACGGTCGTGCGCGGACCGGGAACCGGCCGCCCTCCGGGTGTACGGGAAGGGGCGGAAACCCCACGTGAGCGGAGCGCCGGGATGTCCGGTCACGTGCGGCGCACCGCCCCGCTCGCGGCGTCGCCGCGAGTTCAAGATCTCGTAGCCGGGTATCCTCACGGAATGGGCGAGGACCTGAGCGCGGCGGCGGCCAAGGGCTGGGCGGTGCGCTGGGAACTCCAGCGGGAGCAGCGGGAGGCCGGTCGCGAGGAGCGGTTCACCGTCGTCGGTGACCTCGTGGAGCTGATCACCGCGGGCCGGGAGCGCCCTGTCGTCCTCGACCTCGGCTGCGGTACGGGCTCGCTGGCTTCCCGGCTCAAGCGCCGGATGCCCGCGCTCGACGTCGTCGCCGCCGACGCCGACCCCGTGCTGCTCGGCCTCGGCCGCCGGATGCACGGCACGCAGGTGCGCTTCGTCGACACGGTGATCGGCGGCATCGGCTGGCAGGACGAGCTGGAGCTGGACCGCCCCCTGGACGCCGCCGTCTCCGCGACCATGCTGCACCGCCTCCCCGAGCGCGTGCTCCTGGAGGTCTACGGCAGGCTGCACACCCTGCTCCGCCCCGGCGGGCTGCTCGTCAACGCCGGCCGGCTGCCGCCGGAGGACGCGGCCGTCGCCGAGCTGGCGGGCGAGGTCGGCAGCCGGCTGGCCGAGCGGCGGCGGATGCCGGGCGGCGAGGACTGGTCGTCGTGGTGGGACGCGGCGGCCGAGGCGCCCGAGCTGGCCCGGCTCTTCGCCGAGCGGCGCCGCCGCGGCGCGGCCCCCGCGGGGGACAACGGGCTGAGCCTGGCGCGCCACGTGGACCTGCTGCAGAAGGCGGGCTTCGCGGCCGTCGGCACGGTCTGGCAGTGCGGCGACAGGTGCGTGCTGGTCGCGGTCCGCGGCGATGAGCCCCCGACACCCGCCGAGGACGACGTCGAGCGGGCCCCATCCGGCCGGTGACGTCTCCCGGTAGGTCGAGGCGCGATGAGCGCCGAGCGTACGGACGAAGTCCAGGTTGGCGGCCCTGGCCAGGGCCGTGACGTCGGGGCCGTACGCCCGGCCGAGCTGACCTCCGCCGCCGCCCGGCCCGCCGCCGCGGCGACCGTCGTCACCGTGCTGCACCCGGTGCTGCTGCCGCTGCTGGTCCTCTCCGTCACCCCCCTGCGCATGGGGCGCCGTACGGGGCGCGCGGTCGAGCACGCCGCGCACCACCGCAACCTCGGCGACTCCCGCCTGCGCAACGTGTTCCGCTCCTACACCACCGAACGGAACACCGCCGACGAGGTCCGTGCCGGCACCATGGCCGGCTTCCTGACCCGGCAGTACCGCATCGCCTCCGGCCGCCTGGAGGCCGAACAGCTCACCGCCACCCGGCAGGCCCTGGTCGTGCAGGGCGCCGGCGACGCCCTCACCGCCGTCGGAACGCTCGCGACCTGGAGCGCGCTCGTGCTCCTGATGTCGCCGGCCGCATGGATCTCGCAGACGCCGACCCCGCCACCGTCCTGTGCAAGGTCGCGCTCGTCCCGCAGGACTACAGCCGCTGGCCGCCGGCCGCCCGCGAGAACATCACCCTCGGCCAGCCCTGCCCTGAGGGCGACGCCGCCGTGCACGCCGCCGCCGAAGCAGCCGGCGCCGACACCGTCATCGCCGGTTTGCCGAATGGCCTGGACACCTCGCTGGCCCGCTCCTGGTCGGGTCACCGGATAGCCGCGGACGCGTGGCGGGCGGCCCATATCCGGGCACCACGGACGCATCTCCACGGCTTCAGCATGCGTTCGAGTGCAAGGCCAGGCCGCGACGCCGCGGCGCTTGCGGGCCTCGCGCACCGACGCCTCCTGGAGGTCCACCAAACAGGAACCGCCTCCGCTCCGCGGGGGGACACGTGGCTCGATGCCGATGTCTCTTGGCCGCCCCGGGAGTTCTGCGGCCGCGTCGCGCTCCTCGCAGACCCTCTGAGACACCTGCTCGGCCGAATCCGGGAGGGCTTCGGCGATCGTTAACTCCACGGTGATGGTGTCGGACGAGTGAAGGGACGTGACCCGGTGGCGCGGGGTGAGTCGGAGAACCGGAGGGTTCCGGTGGATCTGTCGGAGGGGTTCGGCGAGCGGCTGCTGGGTCAGCTGCTGGACCGGGCCCATGAGATGCCGCCGCAGCTCATCGCCCCGCTGGTGGCCGAGGAAGTGAAGAGGGTCGGTGGCTGGGACGTGATGATCCTGCTCCAGGACTACGAGCAGCTCATGCTGGTGCCGCTGCCGGGCAGAGGGCTGGTCGGCGGTGAGGCAGTGCCCATCGATGATTCCCGGGCGGGCGAGGCGTTCTTGCACCTGACGGCGGTTGAGGAGGCCCGGGACGACGGTGTCCGGGTGTACCTGCCGCTGCTGGACGGAAGCGACGAGGTCGGGGTGATGGGCTTGACCCTGGAGACCGTCGAGGACGGAGACCGCAGGCTGCTGCGGCGGCTGGCCGGCCTGGTGGCCGACATGCTGGTGACCAAGGACGCGTACACGGACAGGTTCTTCCAGGCCCGGCGTCGAGAGCCGATGAGTGTGGCCGCCGAGATCCAGTGGTCGCTGCTGCCACCGTTGTCCATGCGTACCCCGCAGGTCGAGGTCGCCGGCATTCTGGAGCCCGCCTACAACATCGCCGGTGACAGTCTGGACTACGCCCTCAACGACGACATTCTGCACCTGGCCATCGTCGACGCGATGGGCCACGGCCTGAACGCGTCCGTCCTTGCGACCGTCGCCGTGGGCGCCTACCGCCACGCTCGGCGCGCCGATGTCAACCTGGACGAGTTGTACTCCTTCATGGACACCGCCATCGACGAGCAGTTCGGCCCTGACCAGTTCGTCACCGCACAGATGATGCGCCTGAACATCGGAACCGGTCACCTGCAATGGGTCAACGCCGGACACCCGGCCGCACTGCTGATCCGCGACCACCGGGTCGTGCGGTCACTGGAGAACCCGGGCACGCTGCCGGTCGGCTTCGGCGGCGCCACACCACTGGTCTCAGCCCTGGAACTCCAACGAGGCGACCGGGTGATGTTCTTCACCGACGGTCTCACCGAAGAACACCAGCCTGGCCAGGAACAGTTCGGCGAGGAGCGCATGATCGAGATGATCGAACACGTCGGACCCACGTGCGGGAGCGTGCAGCAAATGGCGCGGGCCCTGTCCCACGCCCTGAAGAGAGAGAGGCGCGACCTCACCAGCGATGACGCCACCCTCTTCCTCGTCGAATGGCGGGGCGGCACCGCGGACCACCTGGCCACACTGGACTTCTAGCGAGAACGGACCTCCCTGCGTACGGCGGGGCGTGCGAGCACCTGACCGATCCGGCGTCGGGTTACCGGCCGTTCCCCGCCCGGCCGTCGTCCCAGACCGAGTCCTGGAGCGGGGTATCCGAGGCCATGAGCCTGATGCGCACGCCCAGGGTGCAAGATCATCCCGTTGCGGGTTTCTGCCGTGTCTGGGTCATGCCCTCCCTCGGTGCGACCGGGCTTCATCGCCCGGTGCTGCACCAACGGAATCGCCCAGGCCCGGCTCACGGCGACCGTGCGGACGGCGTCGACCTTGCCGCCGAGGCGGTCGGCGACGGCGTCGGCCGCGGCGAGCCGGCGGCGCCGGCGCCGCCGGCCAGGGCCGCGAGAGCTAAGAGCACGGCCAGCGGGCCGTGACGCGGGTGGACATGGGCTACTCCGATGAGACCTCGAAAATGGGGCCTCGGCGGCCCCTCGGTCTCGTCTAAGACGATCGTCCCGTTGCACTCTCGGTCGGGAGGCGGCGGCCCAGCCGGGCCGCCGGTGGCGGTGTGGTTCCGTCTGGAAGGTGAGACCCGGCGGGCGCCGGAAACTCATCACCCCTCCTCAGGAATCCACCGGCGGGTTGAGCCCCGGTCCGTGGGCGGTCGCAGTCCCGTCTCAGCACCCCCGGGCGGCAGGGCCCGTACCGGCGCACTGTCCGCGTCCGGTACGGGGCCCGCCCCGGCGTCAGCCGCGCGGCTCGTCCCGCTTGTGGAGATCGGGCCCGTCCGCCGCCGCCTGCTCGGCGCGGGCCAGTTCACTGCGGCGGTAGGAGTACGCGAAGTACACGACCATCCCGACCGCGAACCACACGCCGAACCGCAGCCACGTCTCCCACTTCAGGAACGTCACCAGCCAGATCGAGAAGCCGACCCCTATCAGCGGCACGACCGGCATCCCCGGGCAGCGGAACGTCCGCGGCAGGTCCGGCTGCCGGTAGCGCAGCACGATCACCGCGACGCACACCACCACGAACGCCAGCAGGATCCCGATGTTCGTCAGCTCCGCGGCCTCTCCGATCTTCAGGAAGCCCGCGATCAGCGCCGAGCCGACGCCCACGATCCACGTCACCCGCGTCGGCACGTGCCGCGTCCGGTGCGTCTTGGCGAACCACTTCGGCAGCAGACCGTCGCGGCTCATCGAGAACCAGACGCGCGTGACGCCGAGCATGAAGGTGAACATCACCGTGAGGATGCCGATGATCGCTCCCACCGCGATCAGGTTCGCCAGCCAGCCGAGACCCACCGACTCGAACGCCGTGGAGAAGCCGCTCTCCGGGTCGATGCCCTTGTAGTTCTGCATCCCCGTCAGCACCAGCGTCGCGGCCACGTACAGCAGCATCGAGATCGCCAGCGAGTAGAGGATCGCCTTCGGCATGTGCCGCTGCGACTCCTTCGACTCCTCGGCCGCCGTCGACATCGCGTCGTAGCCGAAGACCGCGAAGAACACCGTCGCCGCGCCGGTGAACGCGCCGCCGACGCCGTAGGGGAAGAAGGGGTTGTAGTTGGCGGTGTCGATGTGGAAGACGCCGACCAGGATGACGACGAGCACGACCACGACCTTCAGCACCACCACGACGGTCTCGAAGCGCGCCGCGTTCTTGATCCCGAGGGTCAGCAGGTACGCGACCAGCAGGCACAGCACGACCGCGAACAGGTCGACCTTGTGCCCTTCGCCGGTGCCCGGGGCGCCGAGCATCCACGCCGGCAGGTCGGCGCCCAGGTTCTCCATGAGGAAGGAGAAGTAGCCGGAGATGCCGATGGCCACCACCGCGACGATCGCGGTGTACTCCAGCAGCAGATCCCAGCCGATGAACCACCCGGCGAGTTCGCCGAGGACGGCGTAGCCGTACGTGTACGCCGACCCCGCCTTGGGGATCAGGCCGGCGAACTCCGCGTACGACAGGGCCGCCGCCGCGCTCGCCACCCCCGCGATGAGGAAGGAGACGAGCACGGCGGGGCCCGCCGTACCGTTGGCGACCGCGCCGGCGAGCGCGAAGATGCCCGCGCCGATGATGCCGCCGACGCCGATCGCCGTGAGTTGCCACAGCCCGAGGACCCGGGTGAGCTGTTCGCCGCTCCCGCCCTCGGTCGCCCCGATGTGCTCGATGGGCTTGCGGCGCAGTACGCCGTCCGTGCTCCAGAGCCCTGCCATGGTGCGTCCTCTCCGTCGAGGCCGTTCGATGACAGTGGAGCACGATGACGGATGAGGTGCCTTTCAGGAAGAGGGGCGGGTGCTCACCTTGAAAACCCAGACGTGCTTCCCCGCCCTGCGGGCCGCCGCCGGAACCTCGACGACCAGCGCGCCGCCGTCGACGTCCCAGTTCAGCGGGCGGTCGCCGTAGCCGAGCATGGTGATCTCGTCGCCGGCCCTGACGGGCACCGGGGCCTCGACGACGAGCCGGGGCGAGGGTGCGGCGAGCGAGTGAATGTAGAAGGCGTCGCGCTTCATGGTGAACCGCAGGTCCTCGCCGAGCTGGGCCATGCGCGACCAGTAGGTGGTGCCGTAGATCGCCTCGCCGTTGACGCGCAGCCACTCGCCTGTCTCGCGCAGCCGCCGCTCCATGATCTCGGGGATGGTGCCGTCGGCGCGCGGGCCGATGTCGAGGAGGAAGTTGCCGTTCTTGCTGACGATGTCGACGAGGCTGTGCACGACCTCCTCGGTCGTCATGTATGCGTCGTCGGGCGTCTCGGCGTTGTAGCCGTAGGACCGCGGATCGAGGCCGCGGCTGGCCTCCCACTTGGCGACGACGGTGTTCTCGTACACCTCGTACTCGGGCGTGGTGAAGTCGTGCGGGCCGATGCCGGAGCGGTTGTTGACCGTCACCTCGATCGGCCGCGGGCGGTTCTTGGCGTGGTTGAAGAACTCGGCGAGCACCCGGTGGCTGTCGTTGTCGCCGCCGATGTCGCACCACATGATCTCGGTGTCGTACTCGTGGATCAGCTCCAGCATCTGCCCGGCCTGGTAGTCGCGGACGTAGTCCTGCCCCGGGGCGTAGCCGGTGTAGGGCACGGGCTCCAGGGTGTACGGGTTGCGCGGGGCGTGGCCGTACCAGGGGTTGTCCGGGTTGAACCACTCCGGCATCGAGAAGTACAGCCCGCAGTGCAGGCCGGGGGTGTACCTGCGGGACGCGTCGAAGAGCTCCCTGATCAGGTCGCGGCGCGGGCCCATCGCGACGGAGTTGCGGGTGGAGAGCTTGGTGTCCCAGAGCGCGAAGCCCTCGTGGTGCTTGGAGGTGAGCACGTGGTACTGCGCGCCCGCGTCCCGGAACAGCTCGACCCAGGAGCGCGGGTTGAAGCGCTCGGCCCGGAACATCGGGATGAAGTCGTCGTACGCGAAGTCCTCGCCGTACACCTCCCGGTGGTGCGCGTGCGTCGGGTTGTCCGGCTGGTTCATCTGCTGCCAGTACCACTCCGCGTACTGCTTGCCGACCGGCGCCCAGGCGGGCACCGAGTACACCCCCCAGTGGATGAAGATGCCGAACTTGGCGTCGTTGAACCAGTACGGCGCCTGATGGCTGCTCAGCGACGCGTCGGTGGGCTCGAAGTCGGGCACGCCGAGAGTCAGCGGACGCGTGACCTCGGCGGCCGTGCCGCCCCGCCCGGTGGCGACGACGCGGCCTTCCTGCACGGTGCCCGGCGCCACGCCCGCGCGGTTGCGGATGCCGACCGTGACCCGGGCCTGCTCGCCGGGGCCGAGCCGCGGCACCGCGACGGGCGCGACCGTACGGGCTCCCTCGGTGTCGACGGTGACCGACAGGCCGTCGCGGGCGGCGATCCACACTCCGCCGGCGTTGATCAGCGTTGCCTCGACGGACTGCGCGCCGGAGCGCTCCAGCGAGGTGGTGGTGGAGCGGACGTTGCGCAGCGCGACGGCGCGCCCCTCGGCGACGGGCTGCAGGGAGAGCGCGAAGACGTGCAGCGCCGACTTGTCGGGCTCGGCCCGGTTGATGACCGGCAGGGTGAGCGCGACCGCCTCGCGCACCGGGTCCAGGCCGAGTTCGACGACGGCGATGGAGACCTGGTGCGGGTCCTTGGTGCCGTCGGGGGCGTAGCGGTACGGGGCCCTGAGCGAGCCGCCGCCGGAGTACCAGTCGGGGGCGGACAGTCCCGCGGTGGCGGTGCCGCCGTCGGCGTAGTGCACGGTGGCCTCGCCGGAGGCGGTGCCGTACGAGGAGGAGGCGAGGAAGAGCACGCTCAGGTAGTGGCCCGGGGGCAGTTCGATGCGCTGGCCCATGGCGACGACGTTGTTGGGGGCGCCGGCGCCCGAGCCGGGGAAGTCGAAGGGGAACCCGTCGACCTCGACCGGCCCCGCGGGCAGTTCCTCGCCCGGGTAGGTGTAGCCGCTGCCGTCGAAGTCGCCGCCGCGGGCGTCGGCGGTGTCGACGCCGTCGTTGTCGAAGTGGCCCGTCAGCGGTACCGGTACGGGGTCGGGGACCCGGCCCCAGTCGTCGGCGGTCGCGTTCTCGCCGGCGGCCCCGGCCGGGCCCTGTGGCGCGGCGCCCGCGGCGGTGGGCGCGAGGCCCAGCGCGGAGCCCGCCGCGGTTCCCGCGCCGATCGCCAGCACGTGCCGTCGTGCAAACCCGTTCATCCCGTTCTCCCTCTAGGACCTTGACCCATCCGATGTCTATGGGGGTTGTGTCAGATTCAAGCGCTTGCTGGAGAGGGAACGTAGAGATTCATCGGATGAACGTCAAGGCTCGCCGCAGCGGGCCGCAGCGGGGCGGCGACAGGTGGGGCCGAGCGGCAACGCGCCGGGGCCCGGTGGCGCGAACGCCACCGGGCCCCGGTCGGGTTGATGTGGTCCCGCGGTGCCGGGCACCGCGGGTCGTGCCTCAGCGCACGCCGGTGGGCTCGGGTGCCCGCTCCTCACCGGCCGTCGGCGGCGGCGCGGGGGCCGCGGCGAGCTGCCGGTACAGCTTCTCGCCCTCCACGTCGACGTTCGGCAGGATCCGGTCCAGCCACTTCGGCAGCCACCAGGCGGACGTGCCGATCAGCGCGAGCACCGCGGGAACGATGGTCATGCGAACCAGGAAGGCGTCGAAGAGGACCGCCACCGCCAGGCCGAAGCCCATCATCTTGATCATGGAGTCGCCCGCGCCGATGAAGCCGGCGAAGACGCTGATCATGATGACCGCGGCCGCGGTGACCACCCGGGCGCCGTAGCGGAAGCCGGTGACTACGGCGTCGCCGGCCGACTCCCCGTGGACGTACGCCTCGCGCATCCGGCTGACGAGGAAGACCTCGTAGTCCATGGCCAGACCGAAGACCACGCCGATGAGGAAGATCGGCATCATCGACATGATCGGACCGGTCTCCTCGACCCCCAGCAGCCCGGCCAGCCAGCCCCACTGGAAGACCGCGACGACGGCGCCGAGCGCGGCCAGCACGGAGAAGAGGAAGCCGAGCGCGGCCTTCAGCGGCACCAGCACCGAGCGGAACACCAGCATCAGCAGGACGAACGCCAGGCCGACGACCAGTGCCAGATACGGCACCAGCGCGTCGTCGAGCACCTGCGAGAAGTCGATGATCACGGCCGTGTTGCCGGTGAGGTAGAGCTCGGCACCGGTCTCGTCCTGGAGCGCCGACGCCAGGTCGCGGATCTCGTGGACCAGGTCCTTGGTGTCGGTGTCGCTCGGGCCGGTGGACGGGGTGACCATGACGGTCGCGGTGTCTCCGGCCTCGTTGAACGCCGCGGGGGTGACGGAGACGACGCCGTCCACATCGGAGATCCGCGCGACGGCTTCGTCGGCCGCCTGCTGCGGGTTCTCCGCCTCACCGGCGTCGATGACGCCGGTGACCGGGCCGTTGAAGCCCGGGCCGAACGCCTCGGACAGCATGTCGTACGCCTTGCGCTGCGTCGTGTCCGTCGGCTGGCTGCCCTCGTCCGGCAGGCCCAGCTCCATGCTCGCCACCGGCGCGGCCAGCGCGCCGAGCCCGATGACGGTGGCGGCGAGCACCAGGACCGGGCGCTTGAGCACCCCGCGGGCCCAGCGGGTGCCCATGTTCGGCTTGGCGTCGTGGTCGGACGCCTTCGGAGCGCCGGTCTCCGGGTTGGCCTTGCGCACCTTCTTGCCGTAGATCCGCTTGCCCACGATGCCGAGCGCCGCCGGGACCAGCGTGAGCGCGATGAGCACGGCGAGCGCGACCGTGCCGGCCGCGGCCAGGCCCATCTTCGTCAGGATCGGGATGTTGACGACCGCCAGGCCGGCCAGCGCGATGATCACGGTGAGGCCGGCGAAGACCACCGCGGAACCGGCGGTGCCCACGGCGCGGCCCGCCGCCTCCTCGCGGGAATGGCCGTCCGTCAGCTCCGCCCGGTAGCGGGAGGCGATGAACAGGGCGTAGTCGATGCCGACCGCGAGGCCGATCATCATCGCCAGCGTGGAGGTGGTCGCGGACAGGTCGAACACGGTCGCCAGGGCGGTGATCGAGGAGATGCCGATCCCGACGCCGATCAGCGCGGTGATGATCGGCAGCCCGGCCGCGACCAGCGAACCGAAGGTGATCACGAGCACGACCAGTGCGATGCCGATACCGATGATCTCACCGTTGCCCATGTCGGGCTCGGCCATCACGGCGTCGCCGCCGGCCTCGATGGTCAGCCCGTCGTCGCGCTCCTTCTCCCCCAGGTCGGTGAGGGCTTCGCGGGTCTTGTCCTCGATCTCCATGGACGTGACCTTGTAGTCGACGACCGCGTACGCCGTGGAGCCGTCCTTGCTGACACCCGCGTTGTCCGCGAAGGGGTCGCTGACGGACTCCACCTGGTCGCCCGCGATGCCGTCGAGCACGCCGTCGACAGCCTCGCGGTTGTCGGTGGCGGTGATCTTCTGGCCGTCGGGTGCCTCGAAGACGATGCGGGCCGTCGCGCCGTCGGCGGACTGCCCGGGGAAGCGCTCCTCAAGAAGGTCGAAGGCCTGCTGTGCCTCGGTGCCGGGCAGCGCGAATTCGTCCTCGGGCGGGGTGCCCGCCGTCGCCGCCCCGGCCCCGGCGAGGCCGAAGAGCAGCAGCCATATCAGCGCCGTGATACGGCGCCGCCGGAAGGCTAGCCGACCGAGTTTGTATAGGAAGGTGGCCACGAGCAGGTTCTCCTGATCTCGACGGTGGGTTGTGTTGAACCAGCCCGACGACGAGAGCGGCGTGCGCCAGGTGGAGCCGTGTTCTGTTGTGGTTGGCGAACGACTGGTCAGTTCATATGCAGGGCGGGGAGAATCACTGCGTCGACATAACGGACAAGATAGTCGCTGGTGACCGGCGCGTTCTCGATGAGGGGCCGGGCCAGCATGGCCCCCAGCATCATGTGCGGGACGAACTTCGCGGCGGGGATGTCCGCGGGCAGCTCGCCGCGCGCGACGGCGCGATCGATCAGCTCCTGGAAGGCGGCCAGCTCCGGCTCGATCAGGAGGTGCCGCATGGCCTGCTGCAGTTCCTCGTTGGACTGCTGGGCGAAGGCGACCGCGCGCAGAAGGGCCGAGTCCTTCTCCGCGTTCTGGCACACGCCGTCGGCGAACTGCACGAGGTCTCCGCGCAGCGTGCCGGTGTCGATCCCGGCCGACCTCACCGGCTTGCTGTGCCGGAGCGCCGTGGCGACCAAGTGCGGCTTGGAGTGCCACTGGCGGTAGAGGGTGGCCTTGCTCGACCGCGTACGAGCCGCGACCGCGTCCATGGTGAGGGCCTCGTAGCCGACTTCGCGCAGTTGGTCGAGCACGGCGTCGAAGAGCTCCTGCTCGCGCTCGGCGCTCAGCCGGCTCCGGCGCCCGGTGGTACTGGTGTCCTGCACGACCATCGGGCCCCCTCCCCAGTCAGCGGAACGAAACGGTTTCGTACTCAAAAAATGGTAGCGGCTGTCAGAACCTGTTCGCGCCAATCAGGGTGTGGTTTGCGTCACTCCGTGAAGACGACCCAGACCGGGCCGCGCGCGAATCGCAGCCGCTCGCCGTCGGCGTCGGTGAACTCCGTGCCGCCGCCCGCCGATCGGCGCTCCCAGCGCGCCTCGTACGACCTGCCGCCGCGCAGCACCTCCGCCTTCCCGGTGCTGACGGTCTCGGTGAAGGGGGAGACGTTGCCCGAGCGGTCGCCGAAGCCGGAGCCGTGGATCTTCACATGCTGGACGACGACCGTCGCCGCCGAGAGCCGCCCGCCCGCGACGGTGGCGGCAGGAGTGCCGTCGAAGGAAACCAGCCAGCGCGCTTCCCGTCCTCGTCCCAGGTGAAGCCGAAGCTGGCGGCCGGGTAGCGCACGGTGCGCTCGGCGGTGGCCTCGCCGCCCTTCGGCGCCGGGCCGAAGCGGAAGCCGACGTCCCGTGCCCGGTCCGCGTCCGGCGCCGCGGCCGGCGCCCGCTCCGGCCGGACGAAGAGGTGGTGCGGTACGGGCTTCGCCGGGTCGCGCAGGTACGCGTCGGCGGCCGTGCCCGGCGGCACCGGGAACAGGGGTGCCTCGTCGATGACCGGGAGCAGCTTGGACTGCGCCCCGGAGAAGGCGAGCGCGGGCCTGCCGAACTGCTCCAGGACTTCGAGGTCGGACTCGCGGGCGCTGCGCACCGGGCCGACCCGCTCCGGCAGGTGCGAGGCGTAGACCGCGAGCAGCCGGCTGAGACCGGCTTCCACCCGTTCGACGTAGACGATGTCCGCGTGCTCCAGGCCCGTCTGCGGGCGGCCGGGCTCGGCGTTGTCGACCTTCACGCCCAGGACCGGTCCGCCGCGTCCCGCCAGTCCGGGGAACGGCGAGCCGCTTCCCTGCTCGTCCCGGGGTTTTCCGGGCTTCTGCGTCGCCTCCTCGGTGCATCCGCCCGCGAGCAGCAGCGGCAGCAGCAGGAGTACGGCCGGCAGGGCCGCGGCCGTACGCAGAAGGCGGGCTATGCCGCTGGTGCCCATGGCGCCCCTTCCCCGGGTGAAATGACCCTGATATGCGGCTGTGGCCCGATTCCAGAATCGATCCGCCGGACCGGATAACGCCGGGCGTCCCCGGCCCCGAGTCGTTACCCTGGGGAAATGGACAGCCCCGCCCCCGGGGAAGGGTTCGACACCTCGGACCGTCCGCGAGCTACGCCGGCGCCACCGCGTCCGAACTGCCCACCCGAACAGCCCGGGGTGTCCGCCGCCGACACCCGCCGCCCGGCCAGGGCGGGCTGACCAGTTCACATGACCCGGAGGAGTGCACCTTGACCACCGAAGCCGCACCGGAACGGCATCCTCAGCCCGCGCCCCGGCCGCACCCGCGCCCGCGCGTGCCTGAGGAGTCCCTGACAAGCCTGGACGTGTGGGCGCGCTCGGCCCCCATCCGGCTCGCCGGATACGAGGACGACCCGGCCGACACCGCCGAGCTGCACATCCTGCGCGGCATCGACTGATCCGGCCGGGCCGCCCGCGCCCGCACGCCACGGTGCCCTAGCCGACGAACGTGCGGACCGCCGCCTTGAGGTCGGCGAGCCCCTTCTTGGCGTCGGTGAAGAACATCCCGGTGTTCTCCGCGGTGTACAGCTCGTTGTCGATGCCCGCGTACCCGTGGCCCATCGACCGCTTGATCACCACCACGCTCTTGGCCCGGTCCACGTCCAGGATCGGCATGCCCGAGATCGCGTTGCCCGGCCGCCGCGCGGCCGGGTTGGTGACGTCGTTGGCGCCGATCACGAGCGCCACGTCCGCCTGCGGGAACTCCGGGTTCGCCTCCTCCATCTCCTTGAGCTGCGGATACGGCACGTTCGCCTCGGCCAGCAGCACGTTCATGTGCCCGGGCATCCGGCCGGCCACCGGGTGGATCGCGTACGTGACCTCCACGCCGTGCTCCTCCAGCAGGTCCGCCAGGTCGCCCAGCTCGTGCTGCGCCTGCGCGGCCGCCAGCCCGTACCCCGGCACGATGACGACCTTGCCGGCGTATGCGAGCTGGATCGCCACGTCGTCGACGGAGACCGGCCGCACCTGCACGTCCCCGTCCGTGCCCACGGCCGCCGCCTCGTCGCCGGTGCCGAAGCCGCCGACGATGATGGCCGGAATCGAGCGGTTCATGGCGTCCGCCATCAGCTTGGTGAGGATCGTGCCCGAGGCGCCGACGAGCGCCCCGGCGATGATCAGCGCCGGCTCGTTGAGCACGAAGCCGGCCATGCCGACCGCGGTGCCGGTGAAGGCGTTGAGGAGCGAGATCACCACGGGCATGTCCGCGCCGCCGATCGGCAGCACCATCGTGACGCCGAACGCCAGCCCCGCGAGCGTCAGCAGCGTCAGCGCCGCGACGCTGCCCGGGTCCACCACCAGCCAGACGCCGGCCCCGGCGAAGACCACGGCGAGCCCGGCGTTCAGCGCCCGGGTGCCCGGCAGGACGATCGGCTTGCCCGGGATCACGCCCTGCAGCTTCCCGGCGGCGATCAGCGAGCCGGAGAAGGTGATGGCGCCGATGAGGATGTCGATGCCGCCCGGCACGGTGGTGCGCGCGCCGAGGTCCTCCGGATGCGCGTGCTGGAGTACCTCGACGATGGCGAGCAGCGCGGCGGCGCCGCCGCCGACCGCGTTGAAGAGGCTCACCAACTGCGGCATCGCGGTCATCTCGACGGTACGGGCCAGATACAGCCCGGCGCCGGAGCCGACGATGGTCGCGGAGAGCAGCACCAGCCAGCCGGTCGCCGTGATGTCGCCGCGCTCCGCCAGCAGCACCGCGGTGGCCACGATCGCCACCGCCATGGCAGCGGCCGAGAGGGTGTTGCCGCGGCGGGCGGTGGCGGGGGAGTTCATCAGCCGCAGGCCGAGCACGAAGCACGCGGCGGCGGCCAGCAGCACGTACCGTACGGCGGTCTCGAGATCGCTCACTTCGCCGCACCCCCCTTGGCGCCGCCCGGCGTGGGCCGGGCACGGAACATGTGGAGCATCCGGTCCGTGACGACGTACCCGCCGACGACGTTCATCGCGCCGAACGCGACGGCCACGAACGCCAGCGCGTACTCCAGCGGCTCGTCGGCCAGGGACGTCACCAGCATCGCGCCGATCAGCACGATCCCGTGGATCGAGTTGGCGCCGGACATCAGCGGCGTGTGCAGCGTCGCCGGCACCTTGCTGATCACTTCGAAGCCGACCAGCACGCTGAGCACGAAGATCGTGACGGCGGTGAGCAGATCGAGGTTCACCGGTTCCCTCCGTTCCGCGGGGCGACCGCGTCGCTGACGACCTCGCCGCCGTGCGCGACGACCACGCCGGCCTGGATGTCGTCGTCGAGGTCGATGCGCACCGCCTCGTCGGCCACCAGGTGTGCCAGCAGCGCGCTGATGTTGCGGGCGTACGCGGTGGAGGCGGCCGTCGCCATCACCGACGGCAGGTTGCCCGCACCGATCAGCGTGACGCCGCCGGCGAGCACCGCGGTCTTGTCCGGCTCGGAGAGCTCCACGTTGCCGCCGAGTTCGCTGGCGGCCATGTCCACCACCACCGAGCCCGGTCGCATCTGCTCCAGCGCCTCGGCCGTGACCATCAGCGGCGGCTTGCGGCCCGGCACCCGGGCGGTGGTGATCACCACGTCGAAGCGCGGCACCGCCGCCGTCAGCGCGGCGAGCTGCGCCCGCTGCTCCTCGTCGGTGAGCACGCGCGCGTAGCCGCCCTCGCCGGCCGCCGAGGCCACGCCCTCCAGCTCCAGGAACTTCGCGCCCAGCGACTCGATCTCGCCCTTTGCCGCGGGCCGGACGTCGTACGCGGTGACGATCGCGCCGAGCCGGCGGGCGGTGGCGATGGCCTGCAGCCCGGCGACGCCCGCGCCGAGCACGAGGACGGCGGCGGGCTTCGAGGTGCCCGCCGCCGTCGTCAGCATCGGAAAGTACCGGTCGTAACTGTCGGCGGCGAGCAGCACCGCCTTGTATCCCGCGACGTTGGCCTGGGAGGTCAGCGCGTCCATCGTCTGGGCCCGGCTGAGCGTACGGGGCAGCAGGTCGAGGCTGACGACGGTCACCCCCCGGGCGGCCAGCTCGCCGATCAGGGTGGCCTGGCGGAGCGGGTCGAGCATGCCGATGAGCGTCTGCCCGGAGCGCAGGGCGGCGGCGGTCTCGCGGTCGGGCGGTGCGACGCAGAGCACGACGTCGGCCCGGCGGATCAGCTCGTCCGCGCCGACGACCTCGGCCTCCGCGGCCGTGTAGTCGGCGTCGGTGAACCAGGCGCTCGTGCCCGCGCCGGTCTCGACGAGGACGTCGACACCCGACCGGCGCACACGGGTGACGACTTCGGGGGTGAGGGCGACGCGGCGCTCATCCGGCGCGCGCTCCCTCAGGACCCCCGCGGTGACGGCTTGGGCTCCCATGCTTCTCGCTCCCTCTTGGGCGAATTGCGGGCGACCTCAGGGTGCTGCCCTCGGTGCGCGGTGGGGACACCTCGGGCAGTGGTGATGCGGGTGTGCGTTGGCGGTGCGGTGGTGGCGCGGTGTGCGGTGGTGGTGCCGGGACGGGCACGCTATCGGATAACCGTTCCGTTCGGACCGCCCCGGACGTGCGGTTCCTGCGGATCGCGACCGGCGGACGGGCCGGTCCCGACCGGGAGCTGAGCCAGGCTCTCGCCGGCCGCGAGCCGGCGCACGAGGGCCTGGAAAGTGGGGCAGCGGGTGAAGTCGTGCGCCTCGCACTCCAGCGCGTGGTCGATCATCGCCTTCGACCGCTCGATCTCCCGCATCCGCTCCTGAAGCTCCTCCCGGTGCCGTGCCAGCAGCGCGTGCCGGTCGCCGGGGCCCTGCGCGGCGAAGAGCTCGCGCAGTTGCTCCAGGCTGAGCCCGCCGCGCTTGCCGCCGATGATCATGGCGACCCGGGAGATATGGTCGGAGGTGTAGCGCCGGCGGCCGTTCACGCGCTCCGCCGGGGTGAGCAGGCCCATGGCCTCCCAGTGCCGCAGCACGTGGGCGGCGAGGCCGAAGCGGCCGGCCAGCTCGCCGATGGTCATGGACTCGTCCGACTTCATGTTCACATTAACTTGCAGAGTCGGCGCGGAGTCAAGGGCGGAGACCCGGGTACGACGTGATGGCCGCGGGCACCGGGCCGGCCGAACTGCGCCGGGCGGGTGAGGGCGTCCGATTCGTTCAAGACGCGCGTGCGGGACCGTTCCTAGGGTCGGGGCCATGACCGCACGATTCGACGCCATCGGAATGGTGACCGCCGACATGGCCGCCACCCTCGCCTTCTACCGCCTGCTCGGCCTGGACATCCCCGGCGACGCCGACGGGCAGCCGCACGTCGAGGCCGCACTACCCGGCGGGCTGCGCCTGATGTGGGACGCGGAAGAGACGATCAAGTCCTTCGCGCCCGACTTCGAGCCGCCGACCGGGGAGGGGCGCATCGGCCTCGCCTTCCGCTGCGAGGGCCCCGCCGACGTGGACGCGACGTACGCGATGCTCACCGAGGCGGGGTACAAGTGCGCCATGGCGCCCTGGGACGCCGAGTGGGGCCAGCGCTACGCGCAGGTGCACGACCCGGACGGCAACGGCGTCGACCTCTTCGCCCCGCTCGGCTGACCGCCGCGCCCGCGGGGGCCCGGGGCCGGGGTGGCCGCGGCCCGGGCCGGGGTGCAGGTCAGAGCAGGGCCGTCAGCGGCACCCCGGTCAGCGCCCGCATCTCGCGCGCCAGGTGCGCCTGGTCCGCGTACCCCGCCAGCGCCGCCGCCGCGGCCGGGGGCGTACCCGCCCTGGCCAGCGCCAGCGCGCGGTTCATCCGCAGCACCCGGGCCAGGGTCTTCGGCCCGTACCCGAAGGCCGCGAGGCTGCGCCGGTGCAACTGCCGTTCGCCGAGCCCCACCGCCCCCGCGACCTCGGCCACCGGCCGGCCCGCCGCCAGCGCCGCGACCACCGCCGGCACGTACGGCTCCGGCGGCTCCGCGTCCGCCAGCCGGGCCCGCGCCAGCGCCTCCAGCGCCGCGCCCGGGTCCGCCGCCCCGGCGACCCGCTCCGCCGCGATCCGGGCCCGCCGTTCGCCCCACAGGTCCGCCAGCGGCACCCGCAGGTTCCGCAGCTCGTACGCGGGCGCGCCCAGCACCGCCGGGCCCTGCCCGGGGGCGAAGCGCAGCCCGGTGTACGTGTCGCCCGCGGCCGCGGTGCCGACGTGCGCCACCGTGTCGGGGCCCGCGGCGAGCAGCCCGCCGGGCGTGAGGATCAGGTCGGTGCCGCCGTCCGGGAGCACCCGGTACGGGCCCGGGCGGACGTCCCGGCGGTGCCAGACGACCGCGCCGCCGAGCAGCACCGGTCTCTCCTCGTACATCACTCCAGGATGCCGCAGACTGGGAGGCATGCCCGAGCTTCCCGAAGTCGAAGCGCTCAGCGGATTCCTCACCGAGCACCTGGTGGGGCGGTACATCGCCCGGGTGCAGCCGGTCGCGATCAGTGTGCTCAAGACGTACGACCCGCCGCTCACCGCGCTGGAGGGCGCCGAGGTCACGGCCGTCGGGCGGCACGGCAAGTTCCTGGACCTCACGGTCGCCGACGAGCTGCACCTGGTGATCCATCTGGCCCGGGCCGGCTGGCTGCAGTGGAAGGACAAGCTGCCGGCCGCGCCGCCGCGTCCCGGCAAGGGCCCGCTGGCGCTGCGGGTGCGGCTGGCCGAGCCGGAGGGCGCGGGCTTCGACCTCACCGAGGCGGGCACCCAGAAGCGCCTCGCGGTCTACTGCGTACGGGATCCGCGGGACGTGCCCGGCGTCGCCCGGCTGGGGCCCGACCCGCTGGACGCGGCGTTCACGGCGGAGGCGTTCGCGGGGCTGCTGGCGGGCGAGCGGCGGCAGATCAAGGGCGTGCTGCGGGACCAGTCGACGATCGCCGGGATCGGCAACGCGTACTCCGACGAGATCCTGCACGTCGCGAAGCTCTCCCCGTACAAGCTCGCCGCGAACCTCACCGACGAGGAGACCGCCGTGCTCTACGCGGCGATCGGCGACACCTTGCGCGGCGCCGTCGAGCGCTCCCGCGGCGTGGCCGCGGGGCGGTTGAAGGCGGAGAAGAAGAGCGGGCTGCGGGTGCACGGGCGGGCCGGGGAGAAATGCCCGGTCTGCGGCGACACGATCCGCGAGGTGTCGTTCGCCGACTCGGCGCTGCAGTACTGCCCCACCTGCCAGACCGGCGGCAAGCCGCTGGCCGACCGGAGGATGTCCCGGCTGCTGAAGTGAGCGCGGCCGCGGCGGGCTGCCGGCCGCGGAGGGCCGTCAGGAGCCGCCCGCGTCCTCCAGCCGGAAGCCCACCTTCAGGCACACCTGCCAGTGCGCCACGGCGCCGTTCTCCAGTTGCCCGCGCACCTGGGTGACCTCGAACCAGTCGAGGTTGCGCAGCGTCTGCGAGGCGCGCGCGACGCCGTTGCGGACGGCGTCGTCGACACCGGTGTGGGAGGAGCCGACGATCTCGGTGAGGCGGTACGTGTGATCGCTCATGAACCCACCGTGCCGCAGACCCGCCGGGCCCGCGACACGGACGGCGCCCGGCCGGCGGCGGTTACGGCACCACGGTGACCGGCCAGCGGCCCGCCTTGACCAGGCGCACCGCCACCGAGCCGACGAGCCGGTGCCCCGCCTGCTCCGAGGCGCCGACGATCACCGCGTCCGCCGTGAGGTCCTGCGCCGCCTGCACCAGCCCCGTGTACGCGTCACCGTGCAGGGTGTGGAACTCCCAGCGCACGTCGAACAACCCGCGCAACTGAGCCACCGCCTGCCGGATCTCCGCCACCAGCTCCTCGGCGACCTCCGCCGTCGTGCCCGCCACCGGCGCGCCGAGCGCCGCCGCGGCGGCCAGCGTCGGCTGCACGTACACCACCGCGAGCAGCGAGCCCTGCCGCCGGGCCAGCCCCGCGGCGTAGGCGGCGGCGCGCCAGGAGGTGTCGGAGCCGTCGACGCCGACGAGGATCACCTTGGGGCCGTCGGTGCCGCGCTCGAAGCCGGACGCGGCCCCGGGCCGGTCTCCCGGGCGGTCGTCCGGGCGCTCCCCGGTCCCGTCCCCGGACCCGCCCGCCGACCTCTTCTCTGACCTGTCGTCGAGGTTGCCCCCGGTGCCGGCTTCGCTCACAACCCGGACGGTACCCGACGCGCCGCACGGCGGGCACGCTCCGGTACGGTGCGCGCGGCCGGGCGGTGCGGTTGACTGCGGGCATGACGCACTCCCACCCGCCGGCCGGTGCACCCGCGGATCTGCGGCTCGCCCAGCCGGCCGGGCGCTGGCTGCTGACCGCGGTGGTGATCGGCTCGGGCATCACCTTCCTCGACGCCACCGTCGTCAACGTCGCGCTGCCCACCATCGGCGACGAACTCGGCGCCTCCCTCGGCGGTCTGCAGTGGACCGTCAACGGCTACACCCTCACCCTCGCCGCGCTCATCCTCCTCGGCGGCGCCCTCGGCGACCGCTACGGCCGCCGCCGGATCTTCATCTTCGGCACCGTGTGGTTCGCGGTGGCCTCGCTGCTCTGCGCGCTGGCGCCCAACGTCGGCATCCTCATCGCCGCCCGCACCCTCCAGGGCATCGGCGGCGCGCTGCTGACGCCCGGCTCCCTCGCCCTCATCCAGGCTTCCTTCGCCCCCGAGGACCGGGCCCGCGCGATCGGCGTCTGGTCGGGGCTCGCCGGCATCGCGAGCGCCCTCGGCCCGCTGCTCGGCGGCTGGCTGGTGGAGGCGGCGAGCTGGCGGTGGGTGTTCGCCATCAACGTGCCGCTGGCCGCCGTCGTCGTGGCCGTCGCCGCCCGGCACGTACCCGAGAGCCGCGACGAGACGGCCACGGGACGCTTCGACTGGACCGGCGCCGCGCTCGGCGCGCTCGGCCTGGCGGGCGTGACGTACGCCCTGATCGCCGCGCCCGGGAAGGGCGTCTCGGCGCTGCTGCTGGCCGCGAGCAGCGCCGTGGGGGTGGCGAGCCTCGCGGCGTTCGTGTGCGTCCAGCGGCGCAGCAGCCACCCGATGCTGCCCACCGGGATCTTCGGCTCCCGCCAGTTCACCGCGGCGAACCTGGTCACGTTCGTCGTCTACGCCGCCCTCGGCGGGGTGACCTTCTTCCTCGTGCTGGACCTGCAGATCGCCGCCGGCTACTCGCCGATCGCCGCGGGCTCCGCGCTGCTGCCGGTGACGCTCATCATGCTGGCGCTCTCGGAGCGGTCGGGAAAGCTGTCGGAGCGCATCGGGCCGCGCATCCCGATGACGGTCGGCCCGGCGATCTGCGCCGGCGGGCTGCTGCTGATGCTGCGCATCGGCGGCCCCGGCGACAACGTGTCGTACGTACGCGAGGTGCTGCCCGGCGTGGTGCTCTTCGGCTTCGGCCTGGCGACGACGGTCGCGCCGCTCACCGCCACCGTCCTCGGCGCGGTGGAGGACAGGCACTCCGGCATCGCCTCCGGCGTCAACAACGCGGTGGCCCGCGCCGCGGGCCTGCTCGCCGTCGCCGCGCTGCCGCTCGCCGCCGGGCTCTCCGGCAACGACTACCGCAACCCCGGGGCGTTCGGCGACGGCTTCCGCGTCGCGCTGCTCATCTGCGCCGCGCTGCTCGCGGGCGGGGCCGTGCTGTCGTGGCTGACGATCCGCTCGCCGAAGAAGCCGGCGGTACCGGCGGAACCGCCGTGCCACGTGCACTGCGCGGTGGCGGGCCCGCCGCTGCAGTCCCTGATCGAGGACCCGCCCGCCACCGACCCCGAGGAGCCGGAACGCCCTTAGGCCCCGGACGCCGGTTCGGAGGCGGTACGGCTCGGCGACTCGAGTGGGGGACGGGCCTGCCGTCTAGTCGGCCGGTCCGTAGACCAGGTGCAGCACGCCGGAGGCGAACGCCCTGGAGTCGAGCAGCTTCAGGGGGATCCTGGTGCCGCCCTCGTCGAAGAGCCGCTCGCCCTGGCGCACCGCCACGGGGTGGACCAGCAGGTGCAGTTCGTCCAGCAGGCCGTGCGCGAGCAGTTCGCGGATCACGGAGACCGAGCCGCCGATGGAGACGTTCCCGCCGGGCTCCTTCTTGAGCGCGGTCACGCCGGTGACCAGGTCGCCCTGGAGCTTCTCGGAGTTGCGCCAGCTCAGGTCGACCTCGCCGCGGCTGACGACGATCTTGCGGGCGTCGCCGAGGATCTTCGCGAACCCGGCGTCCTCGTCGTCGGTCCCCTCCCGCTGCGGCCACGCCTCCGCGAAGCTCTCGTAGGTCTTGCGGCCGTAGAGCATGGTGTCGGACATCAGCCCGCCGACCGCCTCGCCCATCTCGTCGTCGAAGTAGGACATGTGCCACTGGTCGGGCGCCTCCACGACGCCGTCGAGGGAGATGAACAGGCTGGCAACGATCTTTCTCACGAGAGGCTCCAGAAGGCGGGGGGTCGGCGGACGTGCAGTCCGTCGGGACGTTAGCGGCCGCCGGGCCGTCAGGTCTTGTACAGAAGCGCCAGCGGCCGCGCGGGCCGCGGGTCGTTCCGCAACTGTCCCGCGGTCCGGCCGATGAAGCGGCTGAGCGCGTGGGCCAGATGGGGTTCGTCGTAGTAGCCGAGGCGGTGCACCACGTCGTCGGCCGCCGTGCCCTCGCGGAGCAGCACCGCGGCGTGCCGCGCCCGTTCTATCTGCCGGGCGGCGCCGTGGGTGAACCCGGTCGCGGCCTGGAAGCGCCGCTGCGCGGTGCGCGCGGAGACGTCCGGCGTGCCGCCGCGCATCAGGTCGCTGACGAGCGGGTCGCGGGCGAGCACGCCGGCGCGCACCAGCCGGTCCGCGAACGCCTCGGCGTCGTCGGGCCCCGGCACCGGCCAGTGGGAGCCCTTCAGCCAGAACGACCTGTGCGTCGCGCCGGGTATGTCCACCCCGCCGTCGACGAGCAGGGGCGCCGGCAGATGCGTCAGCGAGGTGCCCAGCGCGAAGGTGATGCCGAAGAACGCCGCCTCCTCGGGCACCGGCGCCGTGCTCGTCCGCGACTCGGGGCCCGCCACCGCGGCCTGGAACCCGGCGCGCGACTCCCAGAACACCAGGTCCCAGCAGGCCGACGCGACCGCCGTCATCCGGTCGACGCCCTCGCTGCGGCTGCGCCAGACGTATGACACGTACGGTGAGTCCGACGCCCGTCCCTCGATCTCCAGCCCCATCGCGCCCCTTGCGACAACCGGCACCCCGCGCGGGCGCGCTCCCACCGTGCAGTCTGGCACGCGCCACCGACACCGGCCCGGCGGCGGACAGCGGGACGGGCGCGCGGCGGTCGCCCCGGACCGTCTCCGCCGCCGCGAAGCCCCGTGCGGCGTACGGGTGTTGCCCGCGGCGGCGCGCACCCCCCGGAGCAGGGCTTTTATACCCGCTTTCGCGGCCCGGTGCTTCGATGCGGGCCGCGAACGATCCACCGAGATCCCTGAGGGGGACCCCTTGAGACGTCTCGCCACGGCCCTGGCCGCCGTCCTGGCAGGTGCGGTCGCGCTGACCCCGCTCGCCCAGGCCGCCGCGCCCGCGGCCGCGCCCGACCCCGCGCCCGGCGGGCCGCAGCGCCCGTACGAACCGGATGTGGAGGGCACCGACAACATCGACACCCTGGACGTCACCGCGACCCGCGGACCCGGGCGGAGCGTGACCGTCGCCTTCGACCGGCGCAGCCGCGCCGCCGAGGGGACGACGCCCGTCGCGGCCCGCCGCTTCGTCTTCCTCTTCGACAGCTCCGTCAGCCTCCGCCCGGAGTCCTTCCCGACCTGCGCCCGCGCCGTCGTCGAAGCCGGCGGCGTGGCAGCCTGCCCGCCCGGCTCACTCGTCGGCGAGGGCCTCGGCACCTGGCCGGACGGCTCGGAGCACGAGGTGACCGTCGTCAACACGCGCGTCGACGGCACGCCAGGGGTGCTCGTGGTCATCCCCGGCGCCGGCTCGATCCTGGAGCAGACCTTCGAGCGCGTGGCGGATCCGTACCGCGGCGACTACCGGTGGGCGGCCGACGAGATCCTGCCGCCCAGCCCGGTGCCGCCGGGGGAGCGCGTGGGCACCACCCGCTTCCAGCTGTCGTTCGGCGCGACCCGCGAGGACCGCGGCCGCACCGTCGGCTTCGTCGAGACGACGGCGCGGCCCGGCGACGAGCTGCGGTTCGGGCTGTGGAGCGAGTTCGTCACCGGCCAGGTCGTGCTGCCCACGGCGACGGTGCGGCTACGGCCCTGACCTCCTCCCGGCCGGGGCCTGTATCCCGTACGGGCCCCGGCCGGGGTCGTGGTGTGCGCAAGAAGCCACCAAGAAATGTAAGCGAGTTGCGTCCTGGGGCGCATGGCGGGCGGGTCGGCATCGGCGACGTGGATGTCTCCAGCTCCGCACGCTGCCAACTCGTGCGTACGCGGCCCCTGAAGGCATGCTGTCATGTCCACGCAAGTCGATGAGTTATGGCTGCGTGCAGGAACGGGGTCGGTGTCGCGGCCGTAGACTTACCATGATCGTTCTGCAATTCTTCGATATCTCAGCGCAATTAGCTAACTCACAGGTTGGACGACCCCATGAGAAAGCACCGCTCGAGACATCGGCCCACCGTCGCCGCCCTCGCCACCGGACTGCTCCTGTTCGGCCTGCCCGCCCTCCCCGCCCTCCCCGCCGTCGCCGCGACCGGCTCCGACGCCGCAGCCGGCCGCCCCGCCGCCGCGAGCAGCGCCGCCCCGCGGCACGCCGCCGCGGAGGTCACCGACGGCGACCAGGACACGTACTGGCAGAGCCGGGGCACCGGCGCGCAGTGGGTGCAGACAGACCTCCGTCGGCGGGCGCGCGTAGACGAGGTCGTGCTGCGACTGCCCGCCGACGCCTCCGCGCGCAAGCAGACGCTCGCCGTGCAGGGCAGCGCCGACGGCACCACCTTCCACACCCTCTCCGCCGAGGACACCCGGGCCTTCCGCCCCGCCGCGGACAACACCGTGACCGTGCGCTTCCCCGCCTCCCTCACCCGCTACGTGCGCGTGCAGTTCGCCGGCACCACCGCGGAACGCCCCGCCCGCCTCGCCGAACTCACCGTGCACACCGCCGCGGACGGCGCCGCCGACCTCGCCGCGGGCCGCCCCCTCCTGGCCAGCAGCCACACCGGCGACCGGACCGCCGACCGGGCCGGCGACGGCGACCGCGACAGCTTCTGGCAGAGCGGGAAGAGCAAGCGCGAGCAGTGGCTGCGGACCGACCTGGGCGCCACCGTCGGCATCGACCGCGCCGTGCTGAAGCTCCCCGAGGGCGGCGCCGCCCGGGTGCAGAACCTCAAGCTGCAGGGCAGCACGGACGGCCGGGAGTTCACCGACCTGACCGCCGCCCGCGACATCGCCTTCGGCTCCTCCGGCGGCCACAGCGCGACCCTCTCCTTCGACACCGCCGTCACCCGCCACGTACGCGTCGTCTTCACCGCCGGCACCGGCAGCGCCCGGCTGGCCGAGCTGGAGGTCTACGGTCCGGCCGAGGGCGACACCCGGCCGCCCGGCACCCCCCGCGACCTCACCCGCACCGCGCTGCCCGACGGCCGCGTCCAGCTCGACTGGCGGCCCCCGGCCGGCGGCGCGGACGACCTCGACGGCTACGACGTCTACGCCGACGGCCGGCTGCGCACCGGCGTCGGCGCCGACGTGACGACGTACGTCGACACCCCGGCGCCCGGCGATTCCGTCACGTACCGCGTACGTGCCCGGGACACCGCCGGCAACCAGTCGCCCGACAGCGCCAAGGTGGCCGTCCGGGCCCGCCCGTCCGCCACCGCCACCGCCGAGCCCGCCGCACCGGACCCCGGCACCGCCGCCGCGACCGCGGCCGCCGCCGATCCCGACCTGGCCGGGGGCAAGCCGATCACCGCCTCCTCCCACGTGCACAACTTCGTCGCGACCAACGCCAACGACGGCAACCGGGGCACCTACTGGGAAGGCGCCGGCGGGGCCTACCCGGGCACCCTCACCGTCGAACTCGGCGCCAACGCCGACGTCAGCGCCGTCGTCGTCCAGCTCAATCCCGACCCCGTCTGGGGCCCGCGCACCCAGACCTTCTCGGTCCTCGGCCGGGAGCAGGACGCCACCTCGTTCACCACCCTCAAGGCCGGCGCCCAGTACGCCTTCGACCCCGCCACCGGCAACAGCGTCACCGTCCCCGTGACCGGCCGCGTCGCCGACCTGCGGCTGTCGTTCACCGCCAACACCGGCGCCTCGGCGGGCCAGGTCGGCGAACTCCAGGTCCTCGGCACCGCCGCGCCCAACCCCGACCTGGAGATCACCGGCCTCACCCCCACCCCCGCGAGCCCCGACGAGACCCAGTCCGTCACCCTCGCCGCGACCGTGCACAACGCCGGCGGAGAGCCCGCGGCGGCCACCGGCGTCGACTTCCTGCTCGGCGGCGAGCCGGCGGGCACCGCCGACGTCGGCACGCTGGCCCCGGGCGCCACGCGGACCGTGACCGCGAACACCGGGGCGCACGACGCCGGCGAGTACGCACTCGCCGCCGTCGTCGACCCCGACGACACCGTCGTCGAACAGGACGAGGCGAACAACGAGTACACCGCTCCCACCCCGCTCCGCGTCTCGCCCGTGCAGAGCAGCGACCTCGTCGCCTCCGTGGGCTGGACGCCCAGCTCCGCGACCGGCGGGGAGAGGGTCGACTTCTCGGTCACGCTGAAGAACCAGGGCACCCAGGCGTCGGCGAGCGGCAGCCACCCGATCACCCTCACGCTGCGCAGCGCCTCCGGCGGCACGGTCACGACGCTGAACGGCGCCCACAACGGCACCATCGCCGCCGGTGCCACCACCGCCCCGGTCGGCCTGGGCAGGTGGACCGCGGCCAACGGCTCGTACACCGTCGAGGTGACGGTCGCCGCCGACGCCAACGAGGTGCCGGTCAAGCGCGAGAACAACACCAGCACCGAGTCGCTCTTCGTCGGCCGCGGCGCCGACATGCCGTACGACACGTACGAGGCCGAGGACGGCGCCGTCGCCGGCGGCGCGCAGGTCGTCGGCCCGAACCGCACCATCGGCGACGTCGCGGGCGAGGCGTCCGGGCGGCGCGCGGTGACCCTCGACCAGACCGGAGAGTCGGTCGAGTTCACCACCAAATCGAGCACGAACACCCTGGTCACCCGGTTCTCCATCCCCGACGCTCCGGGCGGCGGCGGCATCGACGCCACCCTGAACGTCTACGTCGACGGCACCTTCCACAAGGCCATCAGCCTCACCTCGACGTACGCCTGGCTGTACGGGGCCGAAGCCGCCCCGGGCAACAGCCCCGGCGCCGGGCCCGCGCGGCACATCTACGACGAGGCGAACCTGATGCTGGACAGGACCGTGCCCGCCGGCAGCAAGATCCGGCTGCAGAAGGACGCGGCCAACACCACCAGCTACGCGATCGACTTCGTCAGCCTGGAGCAGGTCGCGCCGAAGGCCAACCCGGACCCGGCCGCGTACACCGTGCCCGCCGGGGTCACCCACCAGGACGTGCAGAACGCCCTGGACCGCGTGCGCATGGACACCACGGGACAGCTCAAGGGCGTCTACCTGCCGCATGGCGAGTACCAGACGTCGAGCAAGTTCCAGGTGTACGGCAAGCCGGTGCAGGTCGTCGGTGCCGGACCCTGGTACACCCGCTTCCACGCGCCCGCGGGCCAGCAGAACACCGACGTGGGCTTCCGCGCCGAGCAGGCGGCGGCGGGGTCCTCCTTCCGCGGCTTCGCCTACTTCGGCAACTACACCAGCCGTATCGACGGCCCCGGCAAGGTCTTCGACTTCCAGAACGTCTCGGACATCACGATCGACGACATCTGGAACGAGCACATGGTGTGCCTCTACTGGGGCGCGAACACCGACGACATCACCATCGGGAACTCCCGCATCCGCAACTCCTTCGCGGACGCGATCAACATGACGAACGGCAGCACCGGCGCCCACGTCGTCAACAACGAGTCCCGCGCCACCGGCGACGACAGCTTCGCGCTCTTCTCCGCGATCGACGCGGGCGGCTCCGACATGCACAGCAACGTCTACGAGAACCTGACCTCGCTGCTCACCTGGCGGGCCGCGGGCATCGCCGTCTACGGCGGCTACAACAACACCTTCCGCAACATCCGCATCGCCGACACCCTCGTCTACTCCGGAGTCACCGTCAGCTCGCTGGACTTCGGCTATCCGATGAACGGCTTCGGCACCCAGCCGACGACCCTGGAGAACATCACCATCGAGCGGTGCGGCGGGCACTTCTGGGGCGCGCAGACCTTCCCCGGCATCTGGCTCTTCTCCGCCTCGAAGGTCTTCCAGGGCATCAGGATCAACAACGTCGACATCACCGACCCGACGTACTCCGGGATCATGTTCCAGACGAACTACGTGGGAGGCCAGCCGCAGTTCCCGATCAAGGACACCATCCTCACCGACATCACCGTCTCGGGCGCCCGCAAGAGCGGTGACGCCCTCGACGCCAAGTCCGGCTTCGGCCTGTGGGCGAACGAGATGCCCGAGGCGGGGCAGGGCCCGGCCGTCGGTCAGGTCACGTTCCGCAACCTGACCCTGAGGAACAACGCGCAGGACGTCAAGAACACCACGTCCACCTTCACCATCGACATCCAGCCCTGATCCGCGGCCCCTCGCGGGCCGGCGCCCCGGCCGGAGCCCGATGCCCGGCCGGGGCGCCGTCGCCGGCACATACGGCGCGCGCCCCGGAGCCCGGGGGCGGCCGGGCGCGGCCGGAGCAGGCGAATCCGCCGTTCTCGTACCTCATCCGCCTGACTGCCCGCGCCTCCGCCACCGCCGGGCGCTGCCCCAGCGGCATCTCGGCGCCGCCGCACGCGGCGCCCCGGTGGCGGGCGGAAGATTCCGGGAAACGGCACTTCTGACTATTGGGCGCCTTGATCCCGGTTCGCCATGGGGTTCGTGCCCGTCTCCCGGCGTGCGGCGGGCCCCGTATGCCTGAACGGTCATCGACGCAGGTGGCCGGATTCTGACCAGGCGCGGGCGGACCGCTTCGCAAGAGCGCTACTGACGCGTAGTCTTCTGTTCGGGCCCCGTTGTTCCCCCGGCAGCGGGGCCCATGACGTGCCCCGCCGCCGTGCCCGTACGGGTACGGCGGCGGGTGAACAGCCAGGCGCTCAGCGCGGCTTGAGCGGGGTCGGCGGCAGCGGCGGCGCCTCCAGCCGAGGGCCCTCGTAGCCGTGGACCTCGCCGAAGCCGGTGCCGCTCATCCACTCCGCACGGGCCCAGTCGATCTCGTCGTGGTGGCGGCCCACGAAGTTCCACCACATCACGAGCCGCTCCGCGAACGGCTCGCCGCCCAGCAGCATCAGCGAGCTGTCCACGTCGGCCCGCAGCGGCAGCTCCGTACGGCCGCAGCCCAGGTAGACCATGGACTCCGGGGCGAGTCGCAGCCCATCGACCTCCGCCTCGCCGGACATCGTCAGCGCCGCGTACTCGTAGTCGGGCTCGACCGGCAGCCGCGCCTCCGTGCCCGCCGTCAGGGTGACGTCCGCACCGACGATCGGCGTGTACGTCGTCCCCGGGGACGACGCGCCGGCCAGCTCGCCGAGGATCACCGTCGCCGACAGGCCGCCGCCGGCCACGTGCGGCAGCTCCGCGTGGTGCTCGAAGGCGGGTGCGGTGGCCCGGTGGGCGTCGGGCAGCGCCACCCACAGTTGCGCGCCGTGCAGCATCCGCGAGTGGTCGCGCGGCGACTCCTCCGAGTGGGCGATGGCCCGCCCCGCCGTCATCAGCCCCAACTCCCGCGGCCGCACCGTCTGCAGGCTGCCCAGGCTGTCGCGGTGCAGGACCTCGCCGTCGTGCAGCCAGCTCACGGTCTGCAGCCCGGTGTGCGGATGCGGCGGTACCTGCATCCCGGGCTCGCCCGCGATGTCGTCGGGGCCGTAGTGGTCGACGAAGCACCAGGCGCCGACCATCCGCCGGCCGAGGTTCGGCAGCAGCCGCCGCACCACCGTGCTCTCGCCCAGCGGCATGTGGCGCGCCTCCAGCACCTCGCGCACCGGCTCCGCCGTCACGTCCGCCCGCCCGCCGCAGGCGGCGACGGGGGGCTTCATGTCCAGATTGCTCATGGTGCCCATGGTAGGGAAAGCGCCCTTGAACTGCGATGATGTGAGCTTCCTGACGGGCACGGTGAGTCCCTGGGACTTCTCGGGGACATTCGGCACGCCGGACGGGCCCCGGCGATGACCGACCGGTTCCGGGGCCGCACGCGGCAGCGGAGCCCACACCCCGTCCGGCTAGCGCGCCCTGTCGCGTGGCCGCAGCACTCCCTGCGGGGTGCGGACGGCGACTCACTGCTCCTCTGCGGGCAGGCCGATGACGTCGACGGGCCGAGGGGTGCCGTCCGTCCCGGCCGAGCCGGGCTCCCGCCGCAGCGGCCTGCGAGCCAGCCACACCTGACCGGCCCGCCCGTCGGTCTTCATCAGCGGCTGCTGAGGAAGTGCCCTGAGCCTTGCGTGCACATAGTGGTAGACGTCGGTGACCGTGACGGAGCCGTCGTGGCCACGGCTCCGTGGCGCAGCCCGGCGACCAGGTGCTCGGTGAAGAGACTGGGCCTGCGTCCCCGACTGTTCGCGTCTCCGCGGTTCTGTCGGCGGCGCTGTCGTACGACGTCTCGTCCGGGCCGGAACCGGTCATCACGAACCGTCCGTGTCCGGCGAACCGGGCCGCGGGATCGGCGCCCTTTCCTGACGGCCGCGACGACCGAGGTTGTGACGGCCGGTGTGAGGACGACGACCACTTCAAGGCCACCGCCCTTCGCGCCAGGTGTCTCCCGTGTGTGGGGCGCAGGGCCTTCGGCCGTGTGCGCCAGGTCCTGGTGCAGCGGCCGGGTCTCCTGTCAGATTTCGTCAAGGTTCTTCACCAGACGCGTGTGGGAGGGTTGTTCCGCTGCAGATCGCCATGCCAGGAACGGGGAGCGTCATGTCCGTGCGACCAGCGGCCTCTCCGACGTCAACCCACGCGTCCAGGCTCCCGGGGCCTTCTCCTTCGTGCGGGCCTCGGAGACAGCCGGACTCTGCAGTCGCGAGCATCCGCAGCTACGTTCATCCGTTGCGCCGGGAGTTCGGCACGGACGCAGCGCGGACATGGGGCCCGAGGCTGGGAAGCCGGGTGGAGCGCATGAGCGGGCGGCGTCAGCCAGGGGCATCACCCCCCGTTCGACATCATTTCCGAGGGAGCGGACAGAACAGTGATCATCTTTGGTACCCGGACCACCGCGGCCCAGCTCGCCGTGATCAACCTCCTGTGCGGCATGTGCGGGAACCCGGCGGCACACAGCCTGCTCAAGCGGGTCACGAAGTTCACGCTGTTCTTCATCCCGCTGTTCCCCGTCTCGACGAAGTACTTCACCCAGTGCACGTTCTGTGGGGCGTCGGGCCAGATAACCAAGGAGCAGTCCGAGCAGTTCCAGTTGCAGGTTGCACCGCAGCCGGCGCCCCAGCAGGGCACCGGCAACCCGTTTGCCCAGGAGCCCGCGTCTCAGCAGCAGCCGCAGCCCGGTGGCCGGCACCCGTACAGCCGGGACCCCCACAGCTCCTGAGAACAGTCGACCCGCAAAGTGAACTCTTCGAAGTTCAGCGCGTCTGAGTAGTTCGCAACGAGCTCTCGATCTCGTATCCCGGACCATTCGACCTGTTCTCATGAAGGAGGATTTCGTGCCAAGCCTGAGGAAACTTTCTGCACTGGCCCCCGTGTCGTGCGCGGCCCTCGTGCTGACCCTCGCATTGCCGGGGACGGCCTCCGCGGCAGCGCCGACCCCCGACCCCGACGGCGAGCACTGTGTCCTCGTCCTCGGCGAGTCCGACGAGGAAACGGTGTGCTTCGCAACGGCAGAGGAGTCGACTCGCTACATGTCCGTCAAGCAGCTCCGCAACCTGGTGACGGTCTATGACTGGGTCGGCTTCAACGACTCCGGCCCCACCACCGCCGTTGCCTCGACCGATTACGCAGTCTGCACGGACAGCACCGGCGATATCGACTGGGCCAGACAGACCCTCTACGGCAAGCAGTTCGTCATGCGCAATCCCGATGGCGTGTCCGAGAATGATGCATACAGCTCGGTGCAGACGTTCAACGGGTGCGACATCAGGCTGTCGGACTGGGTCAACAACAACGTGGACGGCGGCCGCTCCGCCTGGATCAACTCCTGCTCCAATCTGAACGGGAGCGGCGAAGGGGACTGCCCCACCGTGAACAACTGGAACAACCGTGCCAGTTCCTGGCAGCTGAGTTGATCATGGGGCGATTTTCGATGTCCAGGCGCGGGTTACGCAGCCGCCGCGGCCGGCTTGCCGGGTTGCTTGCCCTCGTGCTCGGCGCCGGTCTGCTGCAGACTCCGGCCTCTCAGGCGGACACGCACCACCGCCGTCCTCCGTGCAGGGCGTGTGGGACCAGCTCCAACCGGCCACTCCGGCCGGGGAATCGTCTCCCGGGCCCGCGCCCGGCGACGCGGTCGGGCCCGGCGTCCGCGCCGAGGTGCTGGGCGAGGACTGGAAGTCCTCCGCCGACCGGGCCTGGACCACAACGGGAGACGCCACGGGGTTCCACCTCCTGGTGGCCGACGTCCGCCACGGCTGCGCCTGGCGCACGGCAGCCACGCCGGCCGAACCCGGCTTCGAGACGGACAGGTGGATCGGCAACGCCTGCGTGACCGGGTCGGGGAAATGGGCGGTGGTCGTCTACGCGCCGCGGACCTTCACCAACGATCCGCTGCTCATGTCGCGGGGCGCCTTCACCTCGGTGGTGAACCTTGCCTCGGGCGAGGTGCGCCGGCTGCCCGCCCAGGCGAGTCTGCCGTACTGCAACCCCGGCTGCGGGACGGGCGACAGGGCGGTGCTGGCCCAGTCGGGCGGCGACCATGACGCCACCCGGCTGACGGTCGTCGACGTGCCGCGGGCAGACCCTGCCCCGCCGGTCGAGGTGTCCGGGCAGGTGACCTCGGCGGTTCCGGTCGGCGGCAAGGTGTACGCCGCTCGCGGCGGGGCGTCGTCTCCGTCTCGGACACCGGGAAACCGACCGACATCGCCGCCACCGGTAGCACTCCGTACCGACTGGCGCCGGACGCGGACGGTGGGCTGGTCTTCATGGCACCAGACGGCGAGGAGAGGGCGCGGACCGGACATCTGACCGCCGCGCAGCTCGCGGACGGCGCGCAAGGGCTGCGTGCCCGCACGCCGCGGACGCTCGCCGAAGGGCCGCTGAACGGCACCGTCCTGACCCGTACGGCGACGGGCGGGGTCTGGCTGACCGGCGAAACGGAGCAGGTCGCACGCGATCTGCCGGACGGCGTCCGGGTGCTGCCCGGCACGCCACGCGACGCGCGAGCCTCCACCACCGGCGCGGCCCTGGTGACGGACGTGGCCGCCCGCGCGTCAGCCGGCGTGGGTCAGGCCGGGGCCGCGGCCAGTCGCCACAGGTGGTCCGCGGTGCCGTTGTCGTCGTACTGCACCACCTGCGCGCTGTTCGACGCCGACATGCCGTCCACGCCGAGCACCTTGCCGCTGTGCTCGTTGCGGATGCGGAACCAGCCGTCCGCGTCGGGCACGATCCGCCACAGGTGGTCAGGGGCGCCGTCGTCCTCGTACTGCACGACGGGCGCGCTGTTCGCCGTCGATCCGCCGTCGACGGCGAGCACCTTGCCGCTGTGGCCGTTGCGGATCACCAGCAGCCCGTCGCCCCGCTCCAGCAACTGCCAGGAGTGGTCGGACGTGCCCGAGTTGTCGAACTGGTGGACCCGCGCGCCGTCCGACAGCGACATCCGGTCGACGGCGAGCACCTTGCCGCTGTGCTTGTTCTCCACCCGGTGGTGCGGGGGCTCCGGGGTCCACGGCGTGCCGTCCGGGTCCGCCGTCGGGAACGCCGTGATCCGCAGCCGGGCCGCGCCCATCGGGATCAGCGTCACCGCCTCCGGCGTCTCCGTACTGCGGGCCGGGCTCTGCTGCAGCGGCGCGACGACGCGCTGCCGGTCGGCCACCCACTCCGGCAGCCGGCGCGCGGGTGCGGTGATGCGCACCGGGGTGTGCTCGTGGGTGAACGGGTCGCCGGTCAGCGGCCCGTCGTCGCGGTGGAACGCGAGGGCCGCCGGGGCGTCGGGGGCCAGGGCGTAGTTCCACGGGGTGGTGGCGTGCACGGCGAAGTGCGGGAAGTCGTCGCTGCCGCCGATGCGCTCGTACGATTCGCCGATGCGCAGCGCGTACGTCAGCGGCCCCCGGTCGACGCTCACCGCGCCGCCGTTGGCGTCCCACACCCGCACCGAGGTGCGCTGCGGCAGCCGCAGCACGACGGTGTCGCCGCGCGCCCAGGTCCGCTTCACCGGGGCGAAGCCCGGCCCCGGAGCCGCCGTCACCGGCCGCCCGTTGACCGTCACCTCCGGTGCGTCGCACCAGCCGGGCACGCGCAGCCGCAGTGTGAAGGGCACCTTGCGGGCGGCGCCGATCCGCAGGGTGACGGTCTCGGTGAACGGGTAGTCGGTCTCCTCGGTGATCGTCACCTCGGTGCCGCGCACCCGGGTGCGCACCTCGCACGGCGCGTACATCGCCGCCGCGAGCCCGCCGTCCGGCGTGCTCAGCCACAGCTCCTCGGTGAAGTACGGCCAGCCCATGCCGTAGTTGTGCGGGCAGCAGCGGTACTGGTCGACGCCCGGCTGGAACGACTGCATCGCGAAGCCGTTCTGGAACTGGCCGTCGTTCTTGCGCACGTCGTCCAGGTCGATCGAGTTGGCGCTCGTCGCGTAGTGGACGCCGCGGCCAGCCGGGTCGGTGGCGGCGGGCAGCAGGTTGAACGCCAGCTCCTCGCAGCGGTCGGCCCACAGCGCGTCGCCGGTGATCCGGGTCAGCAGCTCGTGGCTGGCCATGAACTCGACGATGCCGCAGGTCTCGAAGCCCTGCCGGGGGTCGCCGAAGCCGGGCCTGGCGTTCTCGTCGCCGGCGAAGCCGCCGCCGGGGAACTGCCCGTACTCCGCGAGGATCCGCTCGTAGCCGCGGTACGTCGCCCGGGTGAGAGCGGCGTCGCCGGCGCGCAGCGCGTACTGCGCGGGCTCCCGGAAGCCCTGGGCGACGTTGACGTTGTGCAGGTCGGGGAAGTTGTCCACCCAGTTCCCGCCCCACCGGTGCATCTTGTCCGTCAGCTCCAGCAGGAAGTCCTCGCCGGTGCGGGCGTGCAGCCAGTACGCGATGTCGATGCCGTCGCCCCACCGCCTGGACACCCAGCTGGAGTCGAACGCGCCCTTGCCCTGCGCGTTCATGTACCGCAGGAAGGGCAGCACGAAGGGCACGATCCGCTCGTCGCCGGTGAACTCCTCGTGGCTCCGCAGCGCCTGGAGCAGCGGCAGGTACGGCCAGAAGTCGGGGCCGCCGTTGAGTGCGGTGCGCAGCCGGGTGGGGCCGAAGAAGCCGTCGGGCTGTCCGGTGGCGAGGATGGCGTCGATCCAGCGGCGGGCGGTGGCCTGCGCGGTGGAGTCGCCGGTGAGCGCGGCGAGCGAGACGTAGCCGCGCAGCCAGTACGTGACCTCCTCCCAGCCGGCGCGGTCGGGGTGCACCCAGCCGGAGCCGTCGTGGTCGAGGAAGTGGGAGATCCGGTCGTAGCGGCCGAAGAGCCCGCCGAGGAGGGTGCCGAGCTGCCCGGCGAGCCAGCCGCGCGCGGTGACGCTGCCGAGGGGCAGCTTGCCGAAGGCGGCGGCCGCGTACGGGGTGCCGGCGGCCCTGCCGGCGGCCGGCCCGTACGCGTGGGCCGGGAGGGCGGTGGCGCCGAGGGCGAGCGCGCCGGCCCCGGCGGCGGAGGCGTGCAGGAAGTGGCGGCGGTTCAGCGGAGGAGGCATGTCGGGTCCCTGGGTGCCTGGAAGGTGAGGGGGTGCCTGGTGCCTGGTGTTCGGGGGCGCCCCGGTGGTACCGCCGGGGCACGCGGGGCCCGTCCCCTGTCCCGGCCGCGGCTGGCGCCGCGGCCGGGGTGCGGGGAACGGGCGGTGTGTCAGGAGGCGTCGCAGGTGAGGGTGCCGTCAGCGGCCCCCTCGATCAGCGCCTCATGGGCGGCCCTGATGCGTTCCACATCGGGCTTGAGGACCTTGCGGTCGTAGGTGAGCAGTCCGTTCAGCTCGCCCTCCACATCCGTGATCTGGGTGTAGACGGCGCCGCTGCTGCCGTTGCAGGCGGCGAACCGCTCGACTTCGGCCAGCTTGATCAGGTACTCCTCGGTGTACGCCTCGCGGTCGACGCCCACGTAGGTGTGCCGCACCGGCCAGGCGTGGCCCGGGATGGCCAGCCCGAGGCCGCCGTACTCGCCGCTGACGAGCGCGCGTGTGCCGTCCGGATTGGGCAGTTGCGCGCTCGGATAGCCGTGCGCGTCGGAGATGTCGCCGTTGCCGCCGTCGACCGCGCCGCAGCAGTTGTGGCCGCTCATGTTGTTGACCAGCCGCGCCGGGTCCAGCTCCTTGGCGTAGTCGGCGATACGGGCCTGGTCGTACTGGCCCCAGCCCTCGTTGAACGTCACCCACATGACCACCGACGGGTGGCTGTCGTGCTGCTCGATCATCTCCTTCAGCTCGTGCTCGAACTGGGTGCGGGAGTCCTGCGAGGGCGTCTTGGTGTTCATCGACGGCATGTCCTGCCACACCAGCAGGCCCAGCTTGTCGGCGTGGTAGAACCACCGGTCGGGCTCGACCTTGATGTGCTTGCGCACGGAGTTGAAGCCCATCTCCTTGTGCATCTCGAGGTCGTACTTGAGCGCCTTGTCGGTGGGTGCGGTGTGGATGCCCTCGGGCCAGAAGCCCTGGTCGAGGGTGGCCATGGCGAAGACCGGCTCGCCGTTGAGCGTCATCCGCTGCTGCCCGTCGATCGTCTCGAGGCCCACGGTCCGCATGCCGAAGTAGCCGCGCACCTGGTCGGCCGAGGGACCGCGGCCGACCGTCACCTTCAGGTCGTACAGGTGCGGGTCGTCGGGGGACCACAGCTTCGGGTCGGGCACGGGCACGGTCAGCGGCTCGCCGGTCTTCCCGGTGGCGGTGCCGACCTCGCGGCGGCCGTCGTACGCGGTGGCGGTGACCGGCACCCCGTCGCGGACGCCGCGCACCTGGACGGCGGCCTGCTCGCCGGCCACGTCGGGGGTGATCTTCAGGTCCTCGGCGCGGTCGGTGGGCACCGGCTCCATCCACACGGACTGCCAGATGCCGGAGGAGGAGGTGTACCAGATGCCGCTGGGCGACAGCCGCTGCTTGCCCATCGGCGGGTTCTCGCCGTCGGCGGAGTCGGTCGGGTCGTAGACCCCGACGATCAGCTCCTGCTTGCCGCTGCCGCGCAGGGCCTGGGTGACGTCGGCGCTGAACCGGTCGTAGCCGCCCTTGTGGGACGCGACCTGCTTGCCGTTGAGCCAGACGTCGGCCTTCCAGTCGACCGCGTCGAAGTTGAGCTGGAGCCGCTCGCCGTGCTGGCCGACGCCCCAGTCACGCGGCACGGTGAAGGTGCGCTTGTACCACATGCGCTCCTCGTGCCGCTGGACGCCGGACAGCTCGGACTCGACCGGGTAGGGCACGACGATCTTCTCGTCCAGCGTGCGGCCGAACGGCGGGCTCTCGCCCTCCGTGGCGCCGGCGAACTGCCAGGTGCCGTTGAGGCTCTGCCAGTCCTCGCGGGTGAGCTGCGGGCGCGGGTACTCCGGGAGCGGGGCGTCCTCGTCGACGTCGTCGGCCCACTTCGTCCGCAACTGGTACTCGGAGTCGTTCGCCCCCGAGGTCCAGAACTCGCCGATGTCGGAGCCGTCGGCGCCGGTCAGGCCGCCCTCGCCGTCGTAGCGCACATCGGCGGAGCCACCCTGGCCGACCACCGGCTCGTCGAGCGGGACGATCAGCCGCGAGGGGTCGTCAGGATCCAGCTCGGCCGCGGCCCGCGGCCAGTCGGCGCCGCCGATGACGGTCTCCAGATGCTCGTCGAACGTCGCCGGGGGAGCGGTGAGCGGCTGGGCGAAGTCCATGGTCAGCGTGCGGCCGTCGGGCTGCACGGCGACGTCGGTGGGACCGGTGTAGTCGAAGTCCGCGGGGAGCGTGAACGCGGACTGCGGCACGGCCTCCTTCTGGACGCCGGGCTTGGTCCAGCGCAGGTGGAAGTTCGAGCCGCCGTAGTGCTCGAAGTACTCCACCTTGATGTCGTACGTGCGGCCCGCCTCCAGGGTCACGGGCTGCGAGGTCTGCTCCTTGTCCCAGTCGTCGATCCAGTGGTCGATGACGATCTCGCCGTCCACCCACAGCCGGAAACCGTTGTCCGCGCTGACGTGGAAGGTGTGCGCGCCGGAGACCTCGGGGGTGATCCCGCCGGTCCAGCGGACGCTGACGTGGTCGGCCTGCCCGGCGCGGGCCGCGAGGCGCGGCTCCAGGTTGTCGAAGTCGAGCGACGGGTCGAAGGCGGTGGCCTTCAACTGGTCGAAGTCGAACGCGCCGGGGGCGCTGTGGGTGTAGTACTCGCCCTTGAGGCCGTGGACCTCCGCGGCTGCGCGGGAGTCGGCGGCCTCGGCGGCGGCCGGGCGGTCGGCGCTCGTGGCCGAGAAGCCGGGACCGGCGGGGACCAGGGTCAGGGCGAGTGCCGCGAGGATGGGCGTCGGCCAGCGGAGTAGTCGCCGCCGTACGCGTCTGAGCGAGGGGTGCACGGGTACCTCCGGAAGTCGGAGAATGCGGGTGCTGGGGCTGCCCTTTGCCCCCGGGCGTCTTGTATAACGTTGGAAACAAGGGCAGTTGGCATGACAGCACGCCTCCTGCGTTGTGTCCAGTGCATGACCAAACGGCGTAGGAGGAACGCGTTGAGAGTCAGCCTGAAGGATGTGGCCGAGCGGGCGGGCGTGTCGGTGAAGACCGTCTCGAACGTGGTCAACAACTATCCGCACGTCACGCCGGCGATGCGGGCGCGGGTGCAGCAGGCGATCGACGAGCTGGGTTACCGCCCCAACCTCACCGCCCGCCACCTGCGCAAAGGTCGTACGGGTATCATCGCGCTCGCCGTGCCCGAGCTGGGCAACCCCTACTTCGCCGAGCTGGCGGGACACGTCATCGACGAGGCCGCCCGGCACGACTTCACCGTCCTGCTCGACCACACCCAGGGCCGGCGCGAGCTGGAGCTGCTCGTCACCCAGGGCTTCCGGGCCCGGGTGATGGACGGGCTGATCCTCAGCCCGCTGGAGCTGGACACCGAGGACCTTCGCGGCCGGGCCGAGGAGAGCCCGCTGGTGCTCCTCGGCGAGCGGCGCTACGACCTGCCGTACGACCACATCGCGATCGACAACATCGCCGCGGCCCGGCAGGCGGTCGGCCATCTGCTGGACCTCGGCCGGCGCCGCATCGCGTTCCTCGGCGCCCGCGAGGACCGCGCCCACCAGCCGGCCCACCTGCGACTTCTCGGCTGGCGGGCGGAGCTGGCGGACCGCGGCGTACCGGTCGACGAGGCGCTGGTGGCGTACACCGAGGGCTGGGAGCGGGCGGACGGCGCGGTGACCATGGCGGCGCTGCTGGACTCCGGGCAGCGGCCGGACGCGGTCTTCGCGTACAACGACCTGATCGCCATCGGCGCGATGCGGGTGATGTCCGAGCGCGGGCTGCGGGTGCCGGAGGACGTGGCGGTGGTCGGATTCGACGACATCACCGAGAGCCGCTACGGGGCCGTCACGCTGACCACCATCGCGCCCGACAAGCAGGCCATCGCCAGGCTCGCGGTGGAGTCCCTCGTCAAGCGTCTCGACGCCGCCCACGGCGACGGCAGCGTGCCCGAGTCGCAGGAGATGCACCCCGCGTTCTCGCTGGTGGAGCGGGAGAGCACGCGCGGCCGCACGCGCGGCTGACCCCGTGGAACACCCCGCCCGGACCGGCCCCCGGGCGGGCGCCCCGGCCTGCCCCGCGCCGGGCTGACGGGGCGTCAAGTCCCGTACGGCACACGCGCCTTGGCGATCTTCGCCGGGCAAATCCGTGCTGCGGGAGGTGTTTACAGCGCCCTTCCAACGATGTAAAACATCCCCTGAATTCTTCCGGTCCCGCGCAGCGGCCCGGCCCTCGTACTCCACCGCCCGAATTGGGGTATCACCATGAAGCCGCACGCCCGTACCGCCGCCAGAACACTCCTCGCCGTCGCGCTCAGCGCGAGCCTCGCGCTCGCGGCCGGCTGCGCCAAGTCCGAGGACGACGACGAGGGGAGCACCGGCGCCGCCGGCTCCGAGGAGGCCAAGGGCAGCGAGCAGAAGGTCTCCGGGGGCTCGGGCCCGACCTGTGTGATCGGCGACTACGGCGCCGAGGAGACCGACCTCTCCGGCGCCACCGTCGGCTTCTCGCAGTCCGAGAAGGAAGCCAACCCGTTCCGCATCGCCGAGACCGCCTCGATCAAGGCCGAGGCCGACAAGCGCGGCATCGAACTGCTCACCGCCAACGCCCAGTCGCAGTTCTCCAAGCAGATCAGCGACGTCCAGGACCTCATCGCCAAGGGCGCCGACCTGCTGGTCATCGCCCCGCTGAACTCCGACGGCTGGGACCCGGTGCTGAAGTCCGCGGCGAACAAGAAGATCCCGATCGTCACCATCGACCGGAAGATCAACGCCGAGCCCTGCAAGGACTACGTGAGCTTCATCGGCTCCGACTTCACCGAGCAGGGCAAGCGGGCCGCGGACAAGATGATCGAGGCCACCGGCGGCAAGGGCGAGATCGCCATCCTGCTCGGCACCCCCGGCAACAACGTCACCACCGAGCGCACCAAGGGCTTCAAGGACCGGATCGCCGAGAAGGCCCCGGACCTGGAGGTCGTCTTCGAGCAGACCGGCGAGTTCGCCCGCGAGAAGGGCCAGCAGGTCACCGAGCAGCTCATCCAGTCCAACCCGGAGATCACCGGGATCTACGCCGAGAACGACGAGATGGGCCTCGGCGCCGTCAACGCGCTCAAGGGCGCGGGCAAGGAGCCCGGTGCGGTCAAGATCGTCACCATCGACGGCACCCGCAACGCCGTCCAGGGCATCGTCGACGGCTGGATCGACTCCGTCATCGAGTCCAACCCGCGCTTCGGCCCGCTGGCGTTCGAGACCCTCGACGCCTTCACCAAGGGCGAGGAGGTCGGCCAGGACATCGTGATCGAGGACAGCGAGTACACCGCCGACAACGCCGAGGCCGACCTCGGCAAGGCGTTCTGACGCCGATGGCCGCAGCGAACGAGCCGCCCGAGCGGCACGGACCGGGCGGGCCCGCCGGGCCCGCCCGGTCCGCCGGGCCGCACCCGGCGGAGCCCCAGGAGGTCACGGACGCCGAGGGCGCCGCCCGTGACCGCGGCGACGACACGGCGGAGCGTCCCGCCGTCCTGGCCGTACGCGGCCTGACCAAGCGCTTCCCCGGCGTCCTCGCCCTCGACGGCGTCGACTTCACCGCCCGCGCCGGCGAGGTGCACGCCCTCGTCGGCGAGAACGGCGCCGGGAAGTCCACCCTCATCAAGGTCCTCACCGGCGTCTACCACCCCGACGAGGGCGAGCTGACCTACCGCGGCGAGCGGGCGTCCTTCGCCACCCCGCTCGCCGCCCAGCAGGCCGGGATCTCGACCATCTACCAAGAGGTCAACCTCATCCCGCTGATGAGCGTGGCCCGCAACCTCCTCCTCGGCCGCGAGCCGCGCCGCCGCGGCGGCCTCATCGACTTCGCCCGCATGCACCGCGAGTCCGAGCGCATGCTCCTCGACTACGGCGTCCGCGTCGACGTCCGCCGACCGCTGGCCGAACTCGGCGTCGGCGCCCAGCAGATGGTCGCCCTCGCCCGCGCCGTCTCCGCGGCCGGCCGCACCGACGTCGTCGTCATGGACGAGCCCACCTCCTCCCTCGAACCCCGCGAGGTCGAGACCCTCTTCGGCGTCATCGGCCGGCTGCGCGCCGACGGCGTCGCCGTCGTCTACGTCAGCCACCGCCTCGACGAGCTCTACGCCGTCTGCGACGCCGTCACCGTGCTCCGCGACGGCCGCGTCGTGCACACCGGACCGCTCGCCGCGCTCGACCGGCTCCGGCTGGTCTCCCTCATGCTCGGCCGGGAGATGGGCGAGGTGCGCGCGGAGGGACTCACCAAGTTCACCGGGGACCACGGCACCGGTGCCGAGCCGGTGCTGCGCGCCGAGGGCCTGACCCGTCGGCACGAGCTGCACGACGTCTCGCTCTCCGTCCGCCCCGGCGAGGTCGTCGGCCTCGGCGGACTCCTGGGCTCGGGACGTACCGAGACCGCCAAGGCCATCGCCGGTGCCCTCCCGCTCGGCGCCGGCCGCGTCACCGTCGCGGGCGCGCCCGTACGCACCGGCTCCACGCCCGCCGCGATCCGCGCCGGCATCAGCCTGCTGCCGGAGGACCGCAAGTCCGAGGGCATCGTGCCGGGGCTCTCGGTCCGCGAGAACATCGCGCTCGCCGCGCTGCCGCGCATGTCGCGCTACGGGCTGGTATCCGAGGCCCGGATCGACGCCGTCGTGGAGACGTTCGTCAGCAGGCTGCGCATCAAGGCGGCGAGCCCGCACCAGAAGGTCGGCGAACTCTCCGGCGGCAACCAGCAGAAGGTGCTGCTGGCCCGGTGGCTCGCCATGCAGCCCAAGGTGCTGCTGCTGGACGAGCCGACGCGCGGCATCGACGTCGGCGCCAAGGCCGAGGTGCAGAAGCTCGTCGACGAACTCGCCGAGGACGGCCTCGGCGTCCTGCTGATCTCCTCCGACGTGGAGGAGCTGATCGAGGGGTCCGACCGCGTGGTGGTGCTGAGGGACGGCGCCGTCGTCGGCGAGCTGACCGGCGACGACGTCACCGAGGACAGACTCATGGAGGCCATCGCGGCCGCCGCCGAGCCGGGCGGGGACCCGGACCCGGCGCTCCGCGGGGCCGGTGCGGAGGCGACCGGCCATGGCTGACCTCACGCTGCGCCGCGCGCTGCCCGCCGACCGCGAGCGGGTGCTGCGCTGGCTCCAGGAGTACGGCGTCTACGCGGGCGTCGCCTTCCTGCTGCTCGTCAACATCGCCTTCACCCCCCACTTCCTCTCCGCCGAGAACTTCCGCACCCAGGCCGTCCAGGTCGCCCCCGTCGTCATCGTCGCGCTCGGCATGGCGCTGGCCATCGGCAGCGAGGGCGTCGACCTGTCCGTCGGCTCCGTCATGGCCCTGTCCACCTCGCTGGTCGCGCTCTACATGGGGTACGGGCCGTGGATCGCGCTGATCGTCGCGATCGCCGGCGGTGCCGCGGTCGGCCTGGCCAACGGTTCGCTGATCGCGTTCATCGGAGTGCAGCCCATCGTCGCCACGCTCGCCCTCATGGTCGGCGCCCGGGGCCTCGCGCTGGTGCTGCTGCCGCAGTTGGAGGACATCCGCGACCCGGGCATGGCGACCCTCGGCTCCGGCGAGTTCGCCGGCGTGCCGTACGTGGTGCTCATCGCCGTGGCGCTCGCGCTCGTCGTCGCCTTCGTCGTCCGCCGCACCACCTTCGGCCGCCAGTTGCTCGCCATCGGCGACAGCCGCCCCGCCGCCAGGCTCGCCGGGCTGCCGGTGCGCCAGGTGCTGATCGTGGTGTACGTCGTCTGCGGCGTGCTCGCCGCCGTCGCCGGCTTCCTGGCCACCGCCCGGCTGTCCGCCAGCGACCCCACATCGCTCGGCAACCTGATGGAGCTGTCGGCCATCACCGCCGTCGTCGTCGGCGGCACCCCGCTCACCGGCGGCCGGGTCCGCATCGGCGGCACGGTGGCCGGCGCGGTGCTCATCCAGTTGCTGACGGCCACCCTGATCAAGCACGACCTGGAGCCGTCGTGGACGCAGATCGCCCAGGCCGTGGTGATCATCCTCGCCGTCTACGCCGCCAGGGAGAGGGGGAAGCGGTGACCGTCGTGAAAGACGAACCCGTCGCCGTGGCGTACGGCCCGGAGGAGCCCGCGGGCCCCGGGCGCGGCGAGCGGCTGAGCGCCCTCGCGCAGCAGCACGGCGCGCTGGTCGCGCTCATCGCCATCGCCGCCGTCGCCTCGCTCTCCTTCGACTCCTTCGCCACCACCGGCAACATCGAGAACATGGCGGTCTCCTCCGCCTTCCTCGCCATCGTCGCCCTCGGGATGACCTTCGTCATCATCACCGGCGGCATCGACCTGTCCGTCGGGTCGGTCTTCGTGCTCGGCGGCGTGCTCGCCGCCTGGGGCTCGCGCCACGGCACCCTGGTGGCACTGCTGCTGCCGCTCGCCGTCTGCGGACTCTTCGGCCTGGTCAACGGGTTGCTCATCGCCCGGCTCCGGCTCGCGCCGTTCATCGTCACGCTCGCCGCCATGCTCGGCGCCCGCGGCGTGATGCTGTCCCTCACCGACGAGGGCGCCGACACCTACCTCGTCGCCGACGGCTCGTTCTTCGCCGACCTCGGCCAGGGCAAGCTGCTCGGCATCGGCGTCCCGGTGTGGATCACCGCGGCGCTCTTCGTCGCCGGCGGCATCCTGCTCCGCCGCACCCGCTTCGGCCAGCACGTCTACGCCGTCGGCGGCAACGAGGACGCCGCCGCGCTGATGGGCGCGCCCGTCGCCCGTACCAAGACGCTGGTCTACACCCTCAACGGGCTGCTCGCCGGCTTCGCCGGCGCGCTCAACGCCGCCTGGCTCGACTCCGGCGTGACCATCCTCGGCTACGGCATGGAGCTGGAGGCGATCGCCGCGGTCGTCATCGGCGGCACGCTGCTCTCCGGCGGCATGGGCTTCGTCGGCGGCTCGCTCGTCGGCGTGCTGCTGCTGAAGGTGATCCAGAACGTCATCAACCAGATCGGCTCGCTCGACTCCGCCTACCAGCAGGTCGTCAGCGGCGGCTTCCTGGTGGTCGTCGTCATCGCGCAGACCTGGCTCGCCCGGCGCCGCCGGGCCCCCTGACCGGCCGCAGGGCGACCGGGCGGGTTGGCCCGGCGGCCGAACGGCGGCCGGCCGCGGCCCGAGCCGCGGTCGGCCGTCGGCACCGGTCTGGACCAGTGCCGCCGTGCAGATGGGCGGCAGCCGGGCTGACGTGCAACTTTCGTGCCCCTGGAAGGGATTGACGGGTACGTGACCGAGTCGGTACCCCTGGTACGCACCGCACGCGCACGTCCGCGTCCCGACCCCCTGAGGAGTCCCGTTGCCTCCCACTCCAGCCACCCGCCTCCGTGTGAACCTGCGAAGACGACCCTGGGCGACGGCCGCCGTCGCCGCCGGCCTGCTGCTGCCGCTGACCTCGGCGTCCCTCCCGGCCGCCGCCGGCGGCGGCGAGGACGCGGCGGCGCCCGCGACCCGGCAGGCGGCGTACGCCGCGGCGGCCGACGAGTACGGCGTGCCGGAGAGCGTGCTGCTCGGCGTGTCGTACCTGGAGTCCCGCTGGGACACCCACGCCGGCGAGCCGAGCACCGACGCCGGCTACGGCCCCATGCACCTGACCGACGCCCCCACCGTGCTCGCCGAGGACCACCACGGCGGCACCGCCGAGGATCCCCGGGGCGACACGGAACGGCCCGTCGGCGACGAGACGTTCGGCCCCGCGCTCACCACGCTGTACGCGGCCGCCGAGCTGACCGGCACCGACGCGGCGACGCTGCGCGCGAAGCCCGCGGAGAACATCGCCGGCGGCGCCGCGCTGCTGGCCGCGTACCAGGAGGACCTGGGCGCGCCGGCCTCGGCCGACCCGGCCGACTGGTACGGCGCGGTGGCGAAGTACGCGGGCGCCGCGTACGAGCAGGACGCGGCGGCGTTCGCCGACGAGGTCTACGCGACCATCCGCGACGGCGCCGCCCGCACCACCGACGACGGCCACGCCGTCCGGCTGGCCGCCGACCCGTCCGTGGCGCCGCGGCAGCGTTGGCTCGGCGAACTCGGCCTGCCGCGGCTGACGGACGAGGAAGTGGAGTGCCCGGACCGGCTCGGCTGCGAGTGGATCCCGGCGACGTACCGCCAGACCAACCCGGACGACATCCAGGCGTACGTCAACCACGACAAGGCCGACCGGCCGCGCGACCAGAAGATCGAGTACATCGTCATCCACGACACCGAGGGCCGCTATCCCGGCGTCATCAACATGGTCCAGGACCCCAACCGCGCGGCGAGCTGGCAGTACACACTGCGCAGCTCCGACGGCCACATCGCCCAGCACATCAAGCACAAGGACGTCGCCTGGCAGGCGGGCAACTGGAACATCAACGCCAAGTCCATCGGCCTGGAGCACGAGGGCTTCGCCAAGGACCAGGGCACCTGGTACACCGAGGCGATGATGCGCAGTTCGGCGACGCTGGTGCGCTACCTGGCGGCCACGTACGACATCCCGCTGGACCGCACGCACATCATCGGCCACGACAACGTGCCCGGCACCACCACGGCGAACATCCGCGGCATGCACTGGGACCCGGGCCCGTACTGGGACTGGGAGCGGTACTTCGAGCTGCTGGAAGCCCCGCTGCGCAGCCCGGGCGGGTTCTCGAAGTCGATGGTGATGATCAAGCCGGACTTCGCGGAGAACAAGCCGCAGTTCACCGGCTGCAGCTACGAGTCGGGCTCCGACCCGAAGGAGCCGTGCCCGCTCGCGCCGTCGTCGTCGGTGATCCTGCACTCGCAGCCCGACGCGGACTCCCCGCTGCTGGCGGACATCGGTCTGCATCCCGACGGCCGGGCGTCCGACATGCACGTCTCGGACATCGGCAGCCGGGCCTCGGCCGGACAGACGTACGCGGTGGCCGAGCGCAAGGGCGACTGGGTGGCGATCTGGTACCACGGCCTCAAGGGCTGGTTCCACAACCCCGCGGGCGCGCGGGTCGCCGACTACACCGCAGGGAAGATCGTCACGCCCAAGCCGGGCAAGGAGTCGGTGCCGGTCTACGGCCGGGCGTACCCGGAACAGGCCGCGTACCCGCCGGAGATCCCGTACCAGCCGATCTCGGCGCACCCGTACGAGTTCAAGGCCGGCCAGGCGTACTCCTACGGCGGCACCGTCCCCGGCGAGTACTACCGCGCCGTGACCTTCGACGGCTCCGCACCCGGGGACCGCACGGTGGTCCGCGGCAAGATGAAGTACCACATCATCCAGATCGGGCACCGCATCGGCTTCGTCAACGCCGATGACGTGACCGTGCGCCGGGTCCTCTGACCCGTCGCGCACCGCGGCGCCGCCGGTCCCATGCCCGGCGGCGCCGCTCGCGTGCGCGCCCCGTGGCCCGCGGCGCCCCGCGTGCCCCGCGTCAGCCGGAGTCCCAGTCCATGCGGTCGCCGGGGGCGGCCCGGCCCGTCCAGTCGAAGCACCGCGCGGGCCCCGCTCGCCGCCCGGCGCCAGCGTGCGGTCGGCGGCCGGCCGCCGGAACATGGCGCGGGCCCGCTCCTCGTTCCACTTCACGGCCGAGCCCCACTGGCCCGACGGGTGGCTGATGCTCTCCAGTGGCACGGTTCGCGAACTCCACGTTCCGCAGCCGCAGATGCGGCGCCTGCCAGCCCAGCGCCAGCATGTCGGCGACGCTCGTGCGCGGGCCCGGGCGCAGCCCGCGGGCGACCTCGCCGGCGAGCGCGTCCAGCCGCGGCGGATCCGCCAGGGTGCCCGCTGCCAGATGCCGTCCGGCGATGCCGGCGACCAGCCGCTGCTGGCGGCGTACGCGGTCGATGTCGCCGTGCCCGCTGTGCCGGGTGCGGACGTACCGCAGTGCCCCGGCGCCGTCGAGGTGGTGCCTCCCGGGGTCGAGGTCGATGCCCGAGTTCTTGTCGCGCATCGGCTCCTTCGTGCACACCGGTGCGCCGCCCAGTGCGTCGACCGCCTGGACGAAACCCTTGAAGCGCGCCTGCTGGGCCATGGCGGTCCTTCCCGGTGGGGTACGGGACACCGGATGCTACGGGGCGGAATGCCCCGGGATATCCGTAAAGGCTGCCGTGTCCCGCCCGGGGCCACCCGGTCGACGCAAGGAGCGGGGCCGCTCCTTCCGCTATCCGGACGCTGACCTCGGCGGACCATGCGCACGCAGGGTGCCCGCGGAGTGGACTCCTCATTGCGCCATGCACCGATCATGGGTTCTAATTGCGAACTGTTCGCAATAACAGTGGACCTTCAACAGGGGAGTGGGCATGTCAGTCCGCGGCATACGCGCAGCGGTCTCGGTCACGGCGGCAGCGGCGGTGCTCGCGGGGGCTGCCGCCTGCTCGAACCCGGACGCCGACGACGGCTCCGGCGGGGACGGCGCCACCGCCGTCATCGGCGTCGCCAACGAGCCCGACACCCTCAGCCCGCTCCTCGGCTACGGCAAGGACGGCAACTCCAAGATCTTCGACGGCCTCCTCGCCCGCGACGGCGACATGGAGCTGAAGCCCGCCCTCGCCCGCGCGCTGCCGGAAATCACCGACGGCGGCACCACGTACACGTACGAGCTGCGCGACGACGTGACGTTCAGCGACGGCGAGCCCTTCACCGCCGCCGACGTCGTCTTCACCTACGAGACGATCCTCGACCCCGGCACCAACAACGCCTCCAAAGGTGACCTGGAAGCCGTCGAGAGCGTCGAGGCCAAGGGGGACGGCACCGTCGTCTTCACCCTGAAGTACCCCTACGCGCCCTTCGCCGAGCGCACCGTGCTGCCCATCGCGCCCGAGCACGTCGCCGGCAAGGGCGACGTCAACACCGGCGCGTTCAACACCGAGCCCATCGGCACAGGCCCGTACGTCCTGGACGACTGGCGCAAGGGCGAGAAGCTCACCTTCTCCGCCAACCCCGGCTACTGGGGCGGCAGGCCGAAGGTGAAGAAACTGACCATGGCGATCATCGCCGACGACGACATCCGCGCCACCCGGCTGCGCTCCGGCGACCTCGACGGCGCCATCCTGCCGCCGAACCTCGCCAAGACCTTCGCCGAGGACGACGACAAGCAGACCCTGGCCGCCACCACCGCCGACCACCGCGCCGTCACCCTGCCCACGGACAACCCCGTCACGGGTGACATCGCCGTCCGCCGCGCCCTCGACGTGGCCGTCGACCGCGGCGCGATGGTCGACAAGCTGCTGGAGGGCCGGGGCAAGGCCGCCTACGGTCCCGTGCCCACCGGCAGCGAGTGGTTCGCCAAGGGCACCGAGCGCCCCTACGACACCGGGCTGGCCGGGAAGATCCTCGACGACGCCGGCTGGCGCGCCGAGGACGGCGGCATCCGCGAGAAGGACGGGCAGCGCGCCTCGTTCACCCTCTACTACCCCTCCGGCGACAAGGTCCGGCAGGAGCACGCCCTCGCCTTCGCCGGCGACGCCAAGAAGGTCGGCATCGAGGCCAGGGTGGAGAGCGGCACGTGGGAGGTCATCGAGCCGCGGATGGGCGAGGACGCCGTGCTCGCCGGCGGCGGCAGCCCCGCCGACCCCGACTTCGACCTCTACCCGATGCTCTACTCCGAGCTGGCCGGCCAGGGCTTCAACAACATGGCCTCGTACGAGAACCAGGACGTCGACACCGCCCTCGTCGAGGGCCGGGAGAGCCCCGACAAGGCCGAGCGCAAGCGGGCGTACGACAAGGTGCAGCAGGAACTCACCGAGAACCCGGGCTACGTCTTCCTCACCCACATCGACCACATCTACGTCGTCGCCGACACCTGGCGCGGCCTGACCACCCAGGTCGAGCCGCACGAGCACGGCTTCGGCAGCGGTCCCTGGTGGAACGTCGAGAGCTGGCAGCCCGCGTCGTGACCGGGCTGCCGCTGGCCCCGATGGCGCGGATGGCCGGGCGGCGGCTGCTGTACGCCGTCCCCGTCCTGCTGGCCGTCACCTTCGGGGTGTTCGCCATCGCCGCCGCCTCGCCGTTCGACCCGGTGAAGGCGTACGCGGGCACCGCCGGGTTCAGCGCCTCCGGGGAGGCGCTGGACCAGCTCCGCGACAGCCTCGGCGCCGACGACCCGTTCGTCACCCGCTGGTGGGACTGGCTGACCGCCGTCGTCACCGGCGACCTCGGCCAGTCGACCAGCATGCGCCAGCCGGTCGCCGACGTCATCGGCGAGCGCATCGGCTGGACGGTGCTGCTCTGCGCGGTCGCGTTCGCCGTCGCCATCGTCGCCGGCACGCTCCTCGGCGTGCTCGCCGCCCGCCGCCGCGGCGGGCTGCTCGACCGGGCGGTCACCTCCGTCGCGTACGCGCTGGAGGCGGCGCCGCCGTTCTGGCTCGGGCTGCTCGCCGTCTGGCTCTTCGCGCTCCGGCTCGACGCGCTGCCGGCCGGCGGACTCACCGACACCGGCACGGACGTCGTCACCTTCGGGCAGGTCGCCGAGCACGTGCTGCTGCCCGCGTCGGTGCTCGCGGTCTCGCAGATGCCGTGGTTCGTCCTCTACGTCCGCCAGGGCGTCGGCGACGCGCTGGACGAGGACCCCGTGCGCGGCGCCCGCTCCCGCGGGCTCGCCGAGCGCACCGTACTGCTGGGGCACGCGCTGCGCTCCGGGCTGCTGCCCGTGCTCACCCTGATCGGAACCCGGGTGCCGGAGCTGATCACCGGTGCGCTGCTCATCGAGACCGTCTTCAGCTGGCCGGGCATCGCCGCGGCCACCGTTGAGGCCGCCACGTCCGTCGACTTCCCGCTGCTCGCCGCGCTGACCGTGCTGGCGACGGCGGCGGTGCTCCTCGGCAACCTGCTGTCCGACCTGCTGTACGGACTCGCCGACCCGAGAGTGGGCTTCGATGGCTGAGGCACCAGAGGCACCGGAGGCACCGCGGGCGGTACGGAAGCCGGGCATGTCCGCCGCCGGGCGGCCGGACACGACCCGCTGGCGCACCCGCGGCACCGGCCGCAAGTCGGTGCGCGCGCTCCGCGTCCGCACCTCCGCGGCGGTCGTCGCGCTCGCCGTGCTGGCGGTGCTCGTCGTACCGCCGCTGGTCCAGCTCGACCAGCAGGCCGTCGACATCGGCAACAAGCTCGCCGCCCCGTCCCTCTCCCACCTCTTCGGCACCGACGACGTCGGCCGCGACGTGCTGCTGCGCTGCGTCTACGGGCTGCGCGTCTCGCTGCTCGTCGGCGTGGTCGCCGCGCTCGTCGCCACCGTCGTCGGCACCGCGATCGGGGCGCTGGCCGGCGCGCTCGGCGGGCACGTCGACCGGGCCGTGATGCGGCTCGTGGACGTCTTCGCCTCCGTACCGCACCTGCTGCTCGGCATCTTCATCGTCGCGCTCTTCCAGCCCGGGGTGTGGCCGGTCGTCGCCTCCGTGGGGCTGACGCACTGGGTGTCGACCTGCCGCATCGTGCGCGCCGAGGTGCTGTCGCTGCGCGGCCGGCCGTTCGTGGACGCGGCCGTCTCCGGCGGCGCCTCGCGCACCCGGGTCGCGATCCGCCACCTCGTGCCCGGGGTGCTGCCGCAGGCGGGGCTCGCGGCGGTGCTGATGGTGCCGCACGCCATCTGGCACGAGTCGGCGCTGTCGTTCCTCGGCCTCGGGCTGCCGCCGCACCAGGCGAGCCTGGGCGCGATGGTCCAGGGGGCGCGCGGGTCGCTGCTGGCGGGGGACTGGTGGCCCACCCTCTTCCCCGGCCTGTTCATCATCATCCCGACCCTCGCCGTCGCCGGCCTGGCCGGCGCGTGGCGGGAGCGGCTGAACCCGCGCCGCCGATCGGAGCTGACGCTGTGACGGACCGCACGGATCACCGGCTTCACGCCAACCACGACAACCGCGATGACCACGACAACCACGGCGACCACGAGGGCCGCGCCGCCGCGCCGCTGCTGGCCCTCGACCGGATGTCGGTGCGCTTCCGGATGCCTCGCGGCCGGTACGTCGCGGCCGTCACCGACGTCTCCCTCGCCCTCGCCCGCGGCGAGTGCGTCGCCCTCGTCGGCGAGAGCGGCTGCGGCAAGTCCGTCCTCGCCTCGGCGCTCCTCGGGCTGCTGCCGGGGAACGCCGAGACCGCGGGCACCGCGCACCTCGGCGGACTGGAGCTGCTGGGCGCCGGGGAGGCGGAGCTGGCCCGCCGGGTACGGGGCCGCCGCGTCGGGCTCATCCCGCAATCCCCGGCCGCGCACCTCACGCCCGTCAGGACCGTGCGCTCCCAGCTCCAGGAGGTCGTCAGGGAGCTGACGGACACCCGCAAGGCCGGGCTGCGCGCGGCCGCGGAAGAGGCCGCGGAGCGGGCCGCGTTCCCCGCCGACCACCTCGACCGCTACCCGCACGAACTCTCCGGCGGCCTCGCCCAGCGCGCCGCCACCGCCCTCGCCCTCGTCGGCGGCCCGCCGCTGCTCCTCGCCGACGAGCCGACCACCGGGCTCGACCGCGACCTCGTCGAGCGCACCGTCGACGAGCTGCGCCGCCAGGTCGACGACGGGCACGGGCTCCTGATGATCACCCACGACTTGGCCGCCGCGGAGCGGATCGCCGACCGGGTGGCGGTGATGTACGCCGGGCGGATCGTCGAACTCGCCGGCGCCGCCGCCTTCTTCGGCGCCCCCGGGCCCCGGCACCCGTACGCCCGCGGCCTCCTCGACGCCCTCCCGGAACGCGCCTTCACCCCGATCCCCGGGCTGCCGCCGGAGCTGGGCGCGCTGCCGCCGGGCTGCGCGTTCGCGCCGCGGTGCGCGTACGCGACGGCCGCCTGCGCGACGGTGCCCGCCCTGACGGCGGGCGTGGCCTGCCACCACCCGCTGGCCGCGGCGGCAGTGCCGCCGGACAAGCCCGCGAGCGCCGGGCCGACGCAGGTGCCGGCGCGGCCGGCAGGAGCGCCGGGATCACCGCAGCCGGAGGCCGCCGATGCCCGCTGAAGCCCCGCCCCCGCTGCAACTCCGCGCCGTCACCGCCGGATACGACCGCCGCGCCCCCGTCGTCCGCGACGTCTCCTTCACCCTCGCCCTCGGCGAGGCCGCCGGGCTCCTCGGCCCCAGCGGCTGCGGCAAGTCCACCCTCGCCCGCGTCGCCGCGCTGCTGCACCGCCCGGAGGCAGGCGAGGTGCTGCTCGACGGCGTGCCCGTACGCGGCTGGCGCCACCGCGCCCCCCGCGCGCAGCGCACCGCCTTCGGCGTCGTCTTCCAGCAGCCCCGCCTCGCCGCCGACCCCCGGCTGACGCTGGCCGCCCTGATCGGCGAGCCGCTGCGCGCCACCGGCCGCCGCGCGGAGGCTCAGGGCCGTACAGAGGAACTGGCCGCACTCGTCGGTCTCACCTCCGACCTGCTCGCCCGCCGGCCGCACGAGGTCAGTGACGGCCAGCTCCAACGCGCCTGCCTCGCCCGCGCGCTGGCGCTGCGCCCCCGGATCCTGGTGTGCGACGAGATGACGGCGATGCTCGACGCCTCCACCACCGCGGCCCTCGTCGCGGCTGTCGAGGACTACCGCCGCACCTCGGGCGCCGCGCTGCTGGCCGTGGGGCACGACCGGACGCTACTGGAGCGCTGGTGCGACCGCACCGTCGCCTGGGAGGAACTGGCCCCGGGGGCGAAGCCCACGCCGAGTGGCTGATTGCTTTCGCAGGGACGGACGGTGCGTGAAGGCGCCGTTACGGACAGCCCAGCAGGTCGGCCAGGAGGGTGAAGTCCCGCGCCGCGACATCGGCCGGCACGTCCGCGTCCGCCCCGCCTCCCGGACCCTTCTCCAGCGGGCGGGAGACGAACGCCGTCCTGAGCCCCGCGTCGCGCGCGCCCGCCAGGTCCCAGCCGTGGCACGCCACCATCAGCAGTTCGCCCGGCGCCACGTCCAGCAGCCGCGCGGCCGTCAGATACGGCGACGGGTCCGGCTTGTAGTGCTGCGCCAGCTCGGCGGAGAGGATGCAGTCGAACGGCAGCCCCGCCGCCTTCACCAGGTGGGTCAGCAGTGCGAAGCCGCCGTTGGAGAGCGCCGCCACCACATACCGGCCGCGCAGCCGCGTCAGACCCGCGGCCGCGTCGTCCCAGGCGGGCAGCCGGTGCCAGGCGCGTACCAGCTCGGCGCGGTCGGCGTCGCCGAAGGCGGCGCCGACGCCGTGGCGTTCGAGCAGCTCGTCCAGCGACTCGCGGTGCAGCACGTCGAGATACGCCCACCCCCGCTCGCCGCTGTTGACCCGGCCCATCGACGGCAGGTACATCTCCCGCCACTCGTCGGCGAAGCCGGCGCCGTCCAGCTCCACGCCGCGCCGCGCCGCCAGGCGCGCCACCTGCTCCGCGACGCCCGTGCGCCAGTCGACGGTGGTGCCGAAGATGTCGAACGCGAGGGCCCGTACCGACCCCGGATCGAACTCCGCTCCCGTCACGCGCTTCCCGCCTTCCGTCCCACGCCGCCGAAGAGGTCGAGCGGCTCCGGCTCCCCGCCGCCGTCCGGCCGCCACCGCGGGCACGACACGACACCGGGCGCCACCAGCTCCAGGCCCGTGAAGAAACCTTCTATCTCCTCCGGCGTGCGCAGCACGTACGGCACCGCGCCGCTCCTGTTGTACGCGTCCTGCGCCCGTCTGGCCTCCGGGCGCACCACGCCCGTACCGTCGTTGAGCGCCAGATGGCTGCCCGCGGGCAGCGCGCCGACCAGCCGCGTCACGATCCGGCGCGCCTCGTCGTAGTCCGCGACGTGCCCCAGGATCCCGCTGAGGATCAGCCCCACCGGCTCGTCGAAATCCAGCGTCTTCGCCGCGCTCGCCAGCACCGCGTCCGGGTCCTGCACGTCGGCGTTCACGTAGTCGCACACCCCGGTCGGCCGGGAGACCAGCAGGGCGCGTGCGTGCGCGAGGACCATCGGGTCGTTGTCGACGTAGACGACCCGCGCCGACGGGTCCACCGCCTGCGCCACCTCGTGCGTGTTCTGGGCCGTCGGCAGCCCGGTGCCGACGTCGAGGAACTGGCCGATCCCGGCCTCGGCCGCGAGGTAGCGCAGGGTGCGGGCGAGGAAGGCCCGGGAGGCGCGGGCGACGTCGACGATGGCGGGCGAGGTCCGCACGTAGGCCTCGCCAGCAAGCCGGTCGACACGGTAGTTGTCGCTGCCGCCGAGCCAGAAGTTCCAGATACGCGCCGACTGCGGCACGGTGGTGTCTATCACCGGCGCTCTTCCGCCGTCATCTGCGTCCCCCATCAGATCTCTCCCACCAGCAGTCGTGCTTGAAGCCACACAAAGTAGTCCAACGGCCCGTGCACGGTAAGCGATCCGGCCACCCGGACGCACGTCAGTGCGGTCGCCGCGGGCGCGGCCGTGGGATCATCCGGGTCCATGAGGCTGGACGGCGTCGGGCGGCGCTACGGCAGACGCGGCCCCTGGGTGCTGCGCGGGGTCGACCTGCGGGTGCCGGCGGGCGCGCTCGTACGCGTCGAAGGGGCCAACGGCGGCGGCAAGTCGACGCTGCTGCGGCTGCTGGCCGGCATCGACCTGCCCAGCGCCGGGCGCGTCGCCGACCGCCCCGCGCGCACGGCGTACGTGCCGGAGCGCTTCCCCGCCGCCCTGCCGCTGACGGCGCTCGGCTACCTGACGCACCTGGGCCGGGTGCAGGGGCTCCGCGGTGCCGAGGCGCGGCGGCGGGCGGGGGAGTGGCTGGAGCGGTTCGGGGCGGGAGAGTCGGCGCGTACGCCGCTGGACGAACTGTCGAAGGGCGGCGGCCAGAAGGTCGCGGTGGCGCAGGCGTTCCTCGCGGAGCCGGAGCTGCTGGTGCTCGACGAGGCGTGGACCGGGCTGGACACGGGCGCGCGGGCGGAGCTGGACGCGGCGGTGGCCGAGCGGCTGGCGGCGGGCGGGGCGGTGGTGTTCGTCGACCACGACCCGCGGCGGCTGGCGGACGTGCCGTACGCCGCCTACCGCGCCGGCGGCGGGCGGGTCGTCGCCCGGCCCGCGGGCGGAGCCCCGGCGGTGGTGGTCGAGGCGGTCGGGCCGGCGGGCGCGCGCGTGCCCGGCGACCTGCCGGGGGCGCCGCTCTGCGAGGAACTGCCCGGCGGCGGCTGCCGGCTGACGGTGCCCGCCGCGTACTCCGACGCCCTGCTGCGGGTGCTGCTCGGCGCACGCCCCGGCTGGCACATCCGCGGCGTGCGCCCTCTGCCGTACGCGCGGGAGGAGGACCCGGCGCCGTGACCGCGCTCGTGCGCTACCAACTCGCCCTGCTCGCCGGGTCGCACCGCTGGCTGCCGCCCCTGCTGGTGTACGCGGCGGCCGTGGCCGTCGGCGTCCAGCCCGGGCAGGCGGTGCTGGACTCGCTCGGGGTGGCCGCGGCGGCGGTGCTGCCGGTCGCCGCGTGGCTGGTGCGGGTCTGCACCGGCATGGAGCCGCCCGCCGCACGGGCCTGCCTGGCCGCGGCCGCGGGCCCGGCGCGGGCCCATCTGGCAAGCCTGGCCGCGGCGTTCGCGGCGGCGTCCGCGCTGGGTGCGGCGGGCGTGGCCTACGTCGTGCTCGTCAGCGACGCGCACGGCTCCGACCGGGCCTCGGAGACCGCCGTCCCGGTCGCGGCGGCGGCGGGCGCGGGGCTGCTCGCGACGCTGACCTGCGCGCTGCTGGGGACGGCGGTGGGCACGCTCTGCAACCGGCCGCTGCTGCGCAGCCGGGCCTGGACGGTGCCGGCGACGCTCGCCGGCGCGGGGGCGGTGCTGGTGGCGGCCGGCTCGCCGGCCAACGCCGCGGTGACCGGCCTGGTCAGCGGCTCCCGCGCGGCGGAGGTGCCGCTGCCGCTGCTGCCCCTGGCGGGCGCCGCCGTTGCGGCGGCGGTGACCGCGGCACTGGCGGCGGCGCTGAGCGCCCGGCGCTGACCGGCCGCCGGCCCTCACACCACCCGCAGCCGCACCGGCGCCTGCGCCGCCGGCTCCGGCAGCCGCAGCGGCCGGGCGCCCGGGGTGACCGAGCCCAGCAGCGCCGCCTCGCGCGCGCCCGTCGCCGACGGGACGGACGCCGGCAGCCCGCATACCGTCAGAAAGCCCAGCAGCGCGAAGAGATACCCCTCCTTGCCCTGCGACGACAGCCCGTGGTCCTCCATCCGCGACACCCGCGCCGGCGCGCACAGCTCCGCCAGCCGCGCCATCAGCGCCGGGTTGCGCACCCCGCCGCCGGAGACGACCAGCTCCTCGACCCCGTACTCCCGGCACGCCGCCGCGGCCAGCTCCGCGGTGAGCTCCGTGACGGTGGCCACCAGGTCGTCCAGCGCGGCCCTCGCACCCGCCGCGGCCACCTGCTCGCGCAGGTACGCCCCGTGGAAGAGCTCCTTGCCCGTCGACTTGGGCGCCGGCAGCGCGTAGTACGGCTCGGCCAGCAGCCGGCGCAGCAGCTCCCGGTCCACCGTGCCGCGCCGCGCCCGCGCGCCGTCGGTGTCCATGGTCTCCGCGCCGCCGGTGCCGTCGGCCACGGCCGCGTCGATGAGCGCGTTGGCGGGGCCCAGGTCGTACGCGACGACCCCGCCGCCGCCGCGGACGGTGATGTTGGCGATGCCGCCGAGGTTCAGCGCCCCGCGCCGCGGTCCCGGACCTTCGCCGAGGAGGAGCAGCGCGTCGAGGGTGGAGGCCAGCGGGGCGCCCTGGCCGCCACGGGCGATGTCTCGGGTGCGGACGTCGGAGACCACCGGCAGCCCGGTCGCCTCGGCGATCCAGGCGGCGCCGCCGAGCTGGAGGGTGCCGCGGGCGCGCCGGCCCTCGACCCAGTGGTAGACGGTCTGGCCGTGCGAGACCACGAGGTCCGCCTGCCCGCCCGCGACCGCGTCGACCGCCTCGGCGGCCACCCGGCCGAAGAACCGGCCCAGTTCGGTGTCGAGCCGGCAGACCTCCGCCATCGTCGTCGCGGCCGGGGGCAGGCAGGCGGCGACGGCGCGGCGCAGCTCGCCGGGGAACGGGGCGCTGTGCAGGCCGCGGGGGTGCAGGAGCAGTTCGTCGCCGGCCAGGCGCAGGTCGCAGACGGCGGCGTCCGCTGCGTCGTACGAGGTGCCGCTGAGCAGGCCGACGACGGTGAGCGCGGGGGCGGGGTGCGGGTGGGTCATCGGGCCATTGTCGTCGGCGCGTTCACGGGGGTGCGGGCGGCGTACGGCGGCGGCGTGGAGGTCGCAGGCCCGGCGGCCGGGGGCCGTCCTTGCGCAGAGGCACGGCGACGGGCCTGCTACCCCGCTGGGCCAGAACTATACATTTCGGGCATTCCGCCGCAAGAAGAGGCGCGGCCCGACTTGTCAGGCCGTCTGCTGAAATTTCACTGCAAGCCCATTGACGTCGGCCGCAGTCGGCCGTCAAGCTCTCTCCACTGCGTGTTAACGATAACACGAGCGACCAAGGGAGCCGCCCGATGTCAGGTCGTCATCCGCCGATCCCCCCACCACCCGCCGACCCCCGCACGACCATCCCCCGCCCCGGCCGCTTCGACCGCCGTACCCTGCTCCGGGTCTCCGCGGCCGGAGCGGCCGCCTCCGCCACCGGAGGACTGGCCGCCGCCTGCGGCAGCGCCGCGGGGCAGGGCCCGGGAAAGGTCGCCATCCACGGCGACAACGCCACCTGGGAGGCGCCGCTGCAGGCAGCCGGGAAGGCGCTCAAGGCCACCGCAGGACTGCAGCTCGTCCCCGAGGTCATCCCGTCCCTCGAGTCCTTCGAGCAGATCGTCAAGTCCTCGCTCCGCACGAACAAGACCCCCGACCTGCTCAAGTACTGGTCCGGCTACCGGCTGCGCGACCTCGCGCGCACCGGCGGCATCGAGGATCTGTCCAAGCAGTGGGAGTCCGCCGAGTCCCAGGGCTGGGTCGACCCCTCGCTGCGCGAGGCGTTCACCTACGGCGGACGTGTCTACGGGCTGCCGATGAACCTCGCCTACTGGGTGATCTTCTACAACCCCGAGGTCTTCGCGGAGCACCGCCTGGGGAAGCCCGAGACCTGGGACGACTTCCTCACCGCCTGCACCCGGCTGAAGGACAACGGCATCACCCCGCTGCACGGCACCACGGCCGGCCGCTGGCCCGCGTTCATCTGGTTCCAGGAGATCCTGAGCCGTCAGGATCCCCAGTTCTACGACGACCTGATGAACGGGCGCGAGCGCTACACCGACCCGCGCGCCGAACGGGCGCTGCGCACGATCGCCGGCTTCTTCGACAAGAACTGGTTCACCAGCATGGACGTGGACCACAACAACGCCGCCGCCGCCGTCGTCCACGGCGACATCGGGATGGTCGCCTGCGGCACGTGGCTGGGCGGAGTCTTCGCCGGTGCCGGTGCCAAGCCCGGCAAGACCGTCGACGCCTTCGTCCTGCCCATGGCCGACCCGGCGGCGCGCCCCTGCGTGATCTTCGAGTCCAGTGCCTTCGCGGTCACGGTCAAGGGCCCGGACAAGGAGGAGGCGCTGAAGGCCGCCGGCGGCTGGCTGCACCCCGAGGTCGCCACCGCCTTCGCCCACGGCCTCTCCGACGGCAGCCCCAACCCGAAGGTCGAGCCGGCCAACGCGGTCATCGAGGGCATCACCCGCCAGTCGAAGGACCTGTGGCTGCTCAACCGGTTCTGGGAACAGGGCCCGCCCGAACTCGTCGAGTCCACCGTGGACGACCTCGCGGGCATGCTCATCGATCCGCACTCGTACCGCAGCGGGCTGCGGACCATGCAGGAGCGCGCCGACGAGGCGTGGAAGGTGTGGCGGGAGGCGGAGAAGTCATGACCGACACCGTGGGCACGGCGGACGCCGCCAAGCCCGTACGCGTCCGCCGCCGCATACCCGTGCGCACCCCGCACCAGGCCGCGAGGAACACGTCCACCCGCCGCCTGGGAGGACCGTTCGCCGGCGTCCCCTGGGCGCTGCCCGCGCTCGCCCTCGTCGGCGTGCTGCTCCTCTATCCCTTCCTCCGCAGCATCTACGGCAGCTTCTTCGAGGACAACGGCTTCACCAGCAGCTTCACCGGCGTCGACAACTACACCCGGCTCGCCGAGGACCCGATCTTCGGCCGCTCGCTGCTCAACACCTTCATGTGGGTCGCCGGCACCCTGCTGCTGCCCGTCGTCGCCGGCCTCGCCATCGCGGTGGCCACCCACCGGATGCGCCGCTTCGGCGGCCTCGCCCAGCTCGTCATCGTGCTGCCGTTCGCGATCTCCGGCGCCGCCACCGCCGCGCTGTGGCGCTTCATGCTCACCACCGACGGCGCGGTCAACGAGATCCTGCGCGGCGTCGGCCTCGACTCCTGGGCGCAGAGCTGGCTGCTGGAGTGGCCGCAGAACACCCTCTCGATGATCGTCGCCAGCACCTGGCAGGCCACGGGACTGAACGTGGTCCTCTTCGCCATCGGCCTGCGCGCCATCCCGCGCGAGACGATCGAGGCCGCCGAGCTGGACGGCGCCACCGGCTGGCGGATGTTCCGCCACATCACGCTGCCGCAGTTGCGCGCCGTGACGGTCGTGGTCGTCGGCATGGCGATCGTCAACAGCCTCAAGGCGTTCGACATGATCTGGGTCCTCACCCAGGGCGGCCCCTCGCGCAGCTCCGAGACGCTGGCGCTGACCATGTACCGCGAGGCGTTCCGCCTCTTCCACGTCGGGTACGGCTCCGCCATCGCGCTCGTGCTCTCCGTGATCGTCGTCGCTTCCTCCTGGCTGTACCTCCGCCGCCAGATGCCCGGTGCCAAGGACTGAGAGGAGACACCGACATGGGACGCCACATGCGCAACCTCTTCGTCGCCGGCTGCGTGCTGCTCTGGCTGCTGCCGCTCTACCTGCTGATCGTCAACGCCCTCACCCCCGCCGAGGAGTACACGGGCTCCGTCGACTGGACCCCGCAGGGCTTCGCGATCTTCGACAACCTCAAGACCGCCTGGGTCGACGCCGGCATCGGCGACGGCTTCGCCAGCTCGATGCTGTACGCCGTCGTCTGCGGCGCGGTGGCCGTGGTGGTCGCGGCGATGGCCGCGTTCGCCGTCATCGTGCTGCCGATACCCCGGCCCGCCCTGTGGTTCTGGGCGATCTTCTCCGGGACGCTGTTCCCGCTGCAGATGTTCCTGGCCCCGCTCTTCGGCATGTACGCCGACGCCAACCTCTACGACACCCGCCTGGGCCTGATGCTCGTCTACGCGGCCTGGGCCATCCCCTTCGCGTTCTTCCTCATCCGCAACCAGATGACGACGATGCCACCGGAGATCACCGAGGCCGCGATGCTCGACGGCGCGTCCATGCGCCGCATCTTCTGGCGCATCCACGTGCCGCTGATGCGCTCCGGGCTGGGCGCCGCGTTCATCTTCCAGTTCACCGCCGTCTGGAACGACCTGCTGTTCGGCATCACGCTCAGCCGCAGCCCCGAGATCCAGCCGGTGATGGCCGCCCTCAACTCCCTCAACCAGGCGTACAGCTCGGCCGGGCCGCCGGTGATCCTCGCCGGCGCGTTCATCGTCTCGCTGCCCACGCTGCTGGTGTTCCTGGTGTTCCGCGGCCTCTTCCTGCGCGGCATCACCGCATCCGCCCGCTGACCGCCCGCCCGCCGACCCATCCGCCCGCCGGCCCCCGCCCGGCCCACGAACCCGCCCGCTTCACCGCCCGCGCCGCCGCGGGAGAGTACGGAGACCGCCGCATGACCACTCGGGCCCTCGTCAAGACCACCGACTGGGACAACGACCGCATCCGCGACAGCCTGCGCGGCAGCGTCGTCAGCGCCGAGGGCAGCCTCGCCGGCACCGCCCTGCGCCTCACCCAGGAGCCGCTGCTCAAGCACGCCGAGGGCGGCGGGCTGCTGCAGAGCCTGCGCGTCGAGGCCACCGGCGGCCCTCTGCCCGCCGAACTGGCCGCCGGTTCCTCCACCGCCTTCGTCGTACGCACCGAGTCCGGCACGGCGCTGCCCGCCGTGCCGGAAGCGGGCCCCGGCGGGTCCGTACGCCTGCTGCTGCCCGCCGTCGACACCGCCACCCGCGTCACCGTCGGCCTGGCCGCCGACCCCGATGCCGGGGCCGACGCCGGCATCGTCCTGACCCTCACCCCGCAGCGGCAGTGGACCCTCCACCTCGTCCACCACTCCCACCTCGACATCGGCTACACCGACCCCCAGGGCCGCGTCCTCGCCGAGCACCTGTCCTTCCTCGACTCCTGCCTGGAGCTGACCCGCGCCACCGACGACTGGCCCGCCGAGTCCCGGTTCCGCTGGTGCGTGGAGTCCCTGTGGTCCTTCCGGCAGTGGGCCGACGCGCGCCCCGCCGAGCAGGTCGAGGAGTTCGTACGGCGCGTCCGCGAGGGCCGCATCGAGCTGACCGCCATGCCGTTCAACCTCCACACCGAGACCTGCTCCACCGACGAGCTGCACGAACTGCTGCGGCTCGCCGACGAGGTGCGCGACGAGCACGGCGTCGAGTTCACCTCCGCGATGCAGACCGACGTACCCGGCGCCGTCGTCGGCCTCGTGGACGCGCTCGCCGCCGCCGGCGTCAGGTACCTGTCCGTGGCGCACAACTGGGCCGGCCGGTCCGTGCCCCACCTCGTCGGCGGCGAGAAGCTGCCCCGGCTCTTCCGGTGGCGCGCGCCCAGCGGCAACAGCATCCTCGTCTGGGTCACCGACACCCCGCACGGCCTGGCCTACATGGAGGGCCCGCTGCTCGGCTTCGACACCGACTACGACAGCGTCGACGACCTGCTGCCCGCCTATCTGACGTCGCTGGCCAGCAACCCGTACCCGTACCGCGGCGGGATCTTCGGCTGGGCCATGGACCAGGCCGACGTCAAGCGCGAGCCATACCCGTGGGACATCCTGCACCTGCGCGTGCAGGGCAAGTTCGGCGACAACGCGCCGCCGCGGCGGATCATCGCCGACACCGTCCGCCGCTGGAACGAGACCTGGGCCTACCCGCAGCTCCGGCTCTCCCGCAACGAGGACTTCTTCACCGACGCCGAGGCCCGCCTCGGCGACGAGATCCGCACCTTCGAGGGCGACTGGACCGACTGGTGGGTCGACGGCGTCGGCTCCGGCGCCCGCCCGCTCTCCCTGGCCCGCACCGCGCAGGCCACCGTCGCCGACGCGCAGACCCTCGGCACCTTCGCCGGCATCCTGGGCGCCACGGGCGCCGCCGACGACAGCCGGGACGCGGCCCCCGTCTACGAGGCCGTGTCGCTCTTCGACGAGCACACCTGGGGCGCCGGCGACCCCTGGACCCACGGCGACCACGGCGGCCACAGCGGCGAGGAGCAGTGGCACTGGAAGTACGGGCAGGCGCTGCGCGCGTACGACGACGGCAACTCGCTCCTCGACCGGGCCCGCGCCCGCCTCGGCCAGCGGCTCGCCGGCGCGCCCGACGCCGTGTCGTACCACGTCGTCAACACCTGCTCCTGGGCCCGCACCGACGTCGTGCGGATCTTCCTGCCGGAGAGCAGCGTGCCGCTGGAGCAGCGCGTCGCCGTCCGCGACGCCCGCACCGGCGAGAAGCTGCGGCACGAGGAGCAGGCGCAGGTGAACGACGACCACCGGGACGCGGGCCGGTTCCTGCTGGTGTGCGTCGCCGACGTGCCGCCCGCCGGCTCCGTACGCCTCGACGTCGTCGCCGAAGGCGCCGGCGACGGGGCCGCCGACGGCGAGGGCACCGTCCTGAAGGCCGCCACCGGCTGGAACCCCACCGGCGGCACCGAGAAGGAGGACCCCGCGGAGACCGCCGCCGCCGCGCACGCCCAGGCCGACCCCACGCTGCTGGAGAACGAGCACCTCGCGGTCCGCGTCGACCTCGCCCGCGCCTGCATCGCCTCCGTCGTCGACAAGACCACGGGACGCGAACTGGTCCGCGGCGCCGATGCGGGCGCAGCCGCCGGCTTCAACGCCTACATCCACGACAGCTACACCACCGCCGGCGGCTTCAACCACAACTCCAGCCGCACCACCGCCTCCGAGCGCCTGGAGCACCTCGGCAACCGCTCCGTCGCCCCGCCCGCCGCGCTCATCGCGCGCACGTCCACCGCCACCGGCGAGACCCTCACCTACGAGACCCGCCCCGCCGGCGCCAACCGGGTGCGCACGACGCTCACGCTGCCGCACGGCGCCGCCCGCCTCGACATCGAGAACCGCGTCGACAAGGACGCCACCCCCGGCAAGGAGAGCGCCTACTTCGCGTTCCCCTTCGCCTTCGAGGCGCCCACCGTGCGGATGGAGGCCACCGGCGGCGCCACCGGCACCGGCCTGTCCGTCATCCCCGGCTCCGCGCGGCACATGCGGGCCGTACGCCGCTGGGTGACGCTCGCCGACGACGGGCTCGCCGTCGCCTGGGCCACCCAGGACGCGCCGCTGGTACAAGTCGGGAACATCGCGCTGCCGTATGCGCCGTTCCCGAAGACGATGGGCGAGGACGAGCCCGCCACCGTCTTCTCCTGGATCCACAACAACCTGTGGGACACCAACTTCCCCAGCGAGCAGGGCTTCGAGTTCACCTTCCGCTACAGCCTCGCCTGCGGTACGGACGCCGCCGCCCCGCACGGCTCCCTCGGCGCCCGCACCGCCGCGGGACTCAGCCGCCCGCTGCACGCCGTACGGGCCCGCGCCCCGCACGCCGAGGGCCCCGAGGTCACCGACGGGCTGGCGTTCGCCGAGGTCGGCGACCCGCGGGTGCGGCTCGTCGGCGCCACCACCCCCGGTGGCGAAGCCGGCGAAGGCGCCGTGCTGCTGCGGCTGCAGTCCTTCGCCGAGGAGCCCGTGGCCTGTCCCGTACGCGCCCTCTTCCCCGTCACCGGGGCCGGGCTCGCCGACTACCTCGGCCGCCCGGGAGACGACCTGCCGGTAACGGACGGGGAGGTCACCGTCGACCTCCCCACCCTCGGCACGACCGCGGTGCTCTTCCGGCGCCGCTGAACCACATCCGAAGGAGACTGCGTGTACCGGCTCGACCCGCGCTACGCACCCGCCCCGCCGGCCGTCCTCACCACCGGCTGGCGGGCCGTGGCGGCGGAACTCCCCCACGGCCCGGCGGTAGTGGCCGTCGAGGGACCCCCGTCCGCGGACTGGGACGCCCTCGCCGGCCGGCTCCGGCGCGAGCTCACCGCCCGCGGCACCCCCGTGGCACTCCTCGACGTACGGCGCCACTACGCGCCGGCCGACGAGGTCAGACGCCGCACCGAGCGGCCCGAGGACGCCGCCGACCCGCACTACTGCAAGCTCGCCGAGAACCCCCTCGACGACCTCTTCGACACCCCGCCCGCGGCGCGCCGCCCCGACGCCGGGCTGCTGCTGGTCTACGGCCCCGGCGCCGCCGTCGTACCGCACGACCTGCTCTGGTACGCCGACGTGCCCAAGCGCTACGCCGAGGCCGCCGTCACCGCCGGCACCACCGGCACCAACCTGGGCCTGCCCGGCGAAGCACCCGCCCTCCGGCGGCTGTTCTACGTCGACTGGCCCATGCTCGACCGCCACCGCGACGCGGTGGCCCGCCGCATCGACGGCTGGCTCGACGTCCAGGACCCCGGCCACCCCGTCCACCTCGACGGCGACGGGCTGCGCGGCACCCTCGCCGCGCTCGCCCGCCGGCCCGTACGCACCCGGCCCTACTTCAACTCCACCCCCTGGGGCGGCCACTGGGCCCAGCGCGAGCTGGGCTTCGCCCCCGACGCGCCCAACACCGCCCTCGGCTACGAGCTGATCGCCCCCGAGGCCGGCATCCTGATCGGCACCGGACCGGACGCGCAGGCCGAGGTGCCGTTCCAGCTCATGTGCGTCCTCGCCCCCGAGGACGTGCTCGGCGCCGAGGTGCACGCGCGGTTCGGCACCTCGTTCCCGATCCGCTTCGACTACCTCGACACCGTCGACGGCGGCAACCTGTCGCTGCACTGCCACCCGCGCGAGGCGTACATGCGCGAGCGGTTCGGCTGGCCGTACACCCAGCACGAGACCTACTACATGACGCTCGGCAGCGCGGAGACGAAGGTGTACCTCGGGCTGCGCGAGGACGCCGACACCGGGCAGTTCCGCAAGGAGATCGAGAAGGCGATCACCGACGCGGTGCCGATGGACCCGGAGGACCACGTGCTGGCCTTCCCGGGCGAGAAGGGGCAGTTGTTCATGATCCCCGCCGGTACGCCGCACGCCAGCGGCGCCGGCAACCTCGTCCTGGAGATCAGCGCCACGCCGTACCTCTACAGCCTCCGCTTCTACGACTGGCTGCGGCCCGGCGCCGACGGCAGGCCGCGGCCGATGCCGTACGAGCACGGGCTGGCGAACCTCGAGACCGCGCGGCGCGGCGAGGCGGTGGCCCGGGAGCTGGTGCAGGACCCGCGCGAACTGCGCTCGGGCCCCGGCTGGCGGGAGGAACTGCTCGGCGCGCTCGACGAGATGTTCTACGAAGTCAGGAGGTACACCCTGGACGAAGGAGCCGAGGCGGGCGACGACACCGAGGGCCGCTTCCACGTCCTCAACGTGGCCGAGGGCGCCGGCGTCACCGTGCACACCGCGGCCGGCGACATCCACGAGCTGGCGTACGCCGAGACGCTGACCGTGCCCGCGGCGGTCGGCGGCTACCGGCTCGTGGCCACCGCGGGCGGCGGGCCCGTGCGGGTCGTCAAGGCCCTCGTCAGGAAGGCCGCCGAGCGTTGATCCCCGTCCTGGAGATCGGCGGTACGCACGTCACCGCCGCGCTGGTCTCCCCGCGGGCCGCCGCCGTCGCCACCCGCGTGCGGCGTCCGCTGGACGCGCGGGCCCGCGCCGGGGACATCCTCGGCGCGGTCCTGCGCTGCGCCCGCGCCCTGCCGGCGGCGCCGGCGGGCGCGCGGTGGGGGGTGGCGGTGCCGGGTCCCTTCGACTACGCGACCGGCGTCGCGCTCTTCGCCGGCGTCGGCAAGTTCGAGTCGCTGTACGGGGTGGACGTGCGGGCGGCGCTGCTCGACGGGCTGCCGGGGAGCCCGTCGGGCGTCGCCTTCCGCAACGACGCGCACGCCTTCCTCGCCGGCGAGTGGGCCGCGGGCGCCGCCCGCGGCCACACCCGCGCGGTGGGCATCACCCTGGGCACGGGTGTCGGCTCGGCGTTCCTCGCGGACGGCACGCTGCACACGACCGGCCCGGGGCTGCCGCCGGAGGGCCGGATGGACCTGGCCAGGATCGACGGCAGACCGCTGGAGGAGGTGGTCTCCCGCCGAGCGATCCTCGCCAGGTACTCGGTCGCCGCGGGCGCCGGCGGCGGGACGGTGTGCGGGGGAACCGGCTCCGGGGGAGGACCGGGCTTCGCGAGCGGGTCCGGGTCGGCGGGGGAGTACGGCGGGCCGCCGGGAGAGCCCGGGGGCGAAGCCGCGGGGGCCTCCGGCCGGCCGCGCCGCCCGGAGGGAGCGGACGGCGCGTTCGCCTCCGCCGGCGCGGAAGCCGCCGTCGACGTGCGCGAGATCGCGGAGCGCGCGCGGGCGGGGGAGGAGCGGGCGCGCCGGGTCCTCGACGCGGCGTTCGGCGCGCTCGGCGCGGAACTGGGGCCACGGCTGGCGGCGTTCGGCGCCACGGCGCTGGTCGTCGGCGGCTCCATGGCGGAGTCCTGGGACCTGGTCGCCCCACCGCTGACCACCGGCCTGACGGCCGGAGGCTGGCGGCCGGCCGCCGGGACCGGGGTCCACGGCGTACGTGCCGCAGGGGACCCCGGCCGGCCGGAACCCGCCCGCTCGCCGCGGTCCGGCGGCCCGGCGGGAGGCCCGCTGCCGCCCGGCGGTCCCGGCGGCACCGGGGAGCCGGGCCGTACCCCCGCGGAGACCCGTCCCCAGAGCCCCGCGGAACCGCCCCCGGGTTCCCGGCGGCTGGTACGGGCCCTGCTCGGCGAGGACGCCGGACTGATCGGGGCCGCCGCCGCGGTCGGGGGTGCCGGGTGACGCCGGGGCCCGCCGGCGGGGCCGCTCCGCGGGACGCGCAGCCCACGCTGCGGGACGTCGCGGAACGCGCCGCGGTCAGCGCCATGACGGTCTCGCGCGTGCTGCGCGACGACCCCAAGGTGCTGCCCGCCACCGCCGCCCGCGTCCGCGCCGCCGTCGCCGAACTCGGCTACCGGCGCAACGAGGTCGCCCGCAGCCTCCGCCTCGGCAGCGGCACCGGGCTCGTCGGCCTCGTCGTCACCAACCTCGCCAACCCCTTCTACTCCCGCCTCGCCCTCGGCGTCGACGCCGTCGTCGCCCAGCACGGCCTGAAGGCCGTCATCGGGAACACCGGCCAGGACATCGACACCGAACGCAGCCTCGTCGAGGACCTCGTCGCCCGCCGCGTCGACGGCATCGTCGCCGTCCCCGCCGGCGGCGACCAGCGGCACCTGGCCGCCGCCGCGGCCGAGGGCGTGCCCGTCGTGCTGGCGAGCCGGCCGCCCGTCGGGTTCGCCGCCGACCACGTCCTCGTCGACGACTACGGCGGCGCCCGCGCGGCGACCGAGCGGCTGCTGGCCGCCGGGCACCGGCGCATCGGCTTCCTCGGCACCCCGCCCGCCGTGTACACCGGCACCGAGCGACTCCGCGGCTACACCGCCGCCCTCGCCGACGCCGGGCTGCCCGCCGACGGCACGTACATACGGCAGGGGCAGCAGCAGACCGCGGAGGCCGCCGTCGCCACCGCCGCGCTCCTCGCCCTGCCCGAGCCCCCGACCGCGCTCTTCTGCTCCAACAACCGCAACACCATCGGCGCCTTCCGCGCCATCCGCGAGGCCGGCACCGCCACCGCCCTCGCCGGGTTCGACGACTTCGAGATGGCCGACACCCTCGGACTGCCGCTCACCCTCGTCGCGTACGACACCGACGAACTCGGCCGCGAGGCCGGCCGCCTGCTCCTCGCCCGCCTCGGCGAACGCGCCGGCGCCGGCCCTCGCGTGGACGCCGCCCCCACCCCGCCGGAGCGCCGGACCATGGTCCCGACCACCCTCGTCTCCTACGGCACCCCCGACCCGTAACGGGTTCCGCGCACCCGGACCCACCCGTCCATGTAACATCCGCTATCTGGATGAGCCATCTTCCCGCCAGGGGAACGGGGGCCGGGACCGGGAACGGAGGTCGCGATGGCGGCAACGGGAGGCACCGCGTCGGGCACGCAGAGCGTGGAGCGCGCCCTGTCACTGCTGTCGTACTTCACCGACGAGCAGCCGGAGCGCCGCATCGCCGAGCTGGTCGAGCTGAGCGGCCTCGGCCAGTCCACCGTCTCCCGGCTCGTGGCCGCCCTGGAGTCGCTCGGCTATCTCGTCCGGGACGAGCGCAGCGGCCTGCACCGCATCGGCCCCAAGGTCGTCGAACTCGCCGGCGTCGCGCTCAACCAGTCCAGCGTCCACCGCGCCGCCCGCCAGGTCGCCCAGAACCTCGCCCACGAACTCGGCCTCGGCGCCAACGTCGCGGAACGCCACGGCGACCGCATGTTCTACCTCTGCCACTTCGAAGGCCCCCTCGCCCCGCGGACCTTCACCCTCACCGGCCGCTCCGCCCCGCTGCACGCCACCGCCATGGGCAAGGCGCTGCTCTCCGGGCTCGCCGAGGACGAGGTCCGCGACCTCATGGGCCCCGACTACCCCGCGTACACCCGCAGGACCATCACCGGCCTCCCCGGGCTGCTCGACGCCCTGGCCGAGACCCGCGCCCGGGGCTACGCCACCGAGGTCGAGGAGCTGGCCTTCGGCCGCGCCTGCCTCGCCGCGCCCGTACGCGACCGCTCCGGCGCGGTCGTCGCCGCGCTGTCCGTCTCCGGCTCGCTCTCCGCCATGGACCTGACCGCCCGCCAGGACACGCTCGCCGCCAGGACCGTCGAGTACGCCGACCAGATCTCCACCGGCCTCGGCTACCTCGCCCACGCCCGCCCCGCCGCGCTCTGAACCCGCCCTCCCCGCACGCCGGTACGGCCGTTCCGTACCCAGGACAGAGGTGAGCCCGGTCCCGGGGTGCGGGCCTCGGGACCGGGCTCCGGCGGCGTCGGCCGAACCCTCGACGGCGACGACCGCCCGCTCACGTGCGCACGCTCATGACCTCCCGCCCACCAGCCGGTAGTCGTGCCCCGCGCGCAGCGGGAACCCGACCGCGCCGGTGACGGGGTCCACGGAGAAGCCGACCGCGCGGCCGGTGGTCGTGTCCAGCACCTTCAACGACTTCGGGTGCCAGCCGGCGTTCGCGTTCACGATCCGCGACGTGCGCTTCCCGTCACCGTAGCTGTACACCGAATCCCGCGTCACCGGGAATACCTGCGCCAGAAGCCGCGCCGAGGAACCCGCCTCCGCCCGGCGCACCAGCACGCCCTTCCCGCCCACGAACGCCGGCACGTCGCCCCTGGCCACCCGGTGGTCCGTGAGCGTCACCGGACCCTCGTGCCGCTCACCGGTGTTGACGTCGATCCACAGCCGCTGGCGGCGAGGTTCAGCAGGTTCACCGGCATCCGGTCGGGGTCCTCGTGGTACACCGCGCCCGTGCCGTAGATCGTGTCGTTGATCCGCGCCCAGTCACCGGGCAGCGCATAGGCGGTGTTGCGCACCATCACCGCGTCCCCGGCGTCGTGGAGCGCCTTCAGCAGCGCGTTCCAGTTGCCGTCGCGCCACAGGTCGGGGCTGTAGAGCATGGTGTCCTCCTTCCAGCCGTCCACGCCCCACTTGCGGGTCTGCGCCACGTACCAGTCGACGGCCTCCGGATTCCGGCCGTCCAGCACGTACGACGCGCCGGAGGGGAACTGCGCCCTGGTGACCTTCACCGGCGCGCCGTCCGCGCCGGCCAGCAGATACCCCTGGCGCCTGGCCTCCTCCACGAACCCGGCGTCGGTGACCGGGTTGTGGTTGCCGCCGTCGTCCCGCGCGGCCTTGAAGTTGTTGCGCGCGCCGAGGAGGAGCGCCACGTCGTTCTCCGCGAAGAGCCGCTTCAGCGCATCCGGGTCCGGGTAGCGGGGGTTGGGCAGGCCGTCGTCGCGGCCCTCCTCCGCGGTGTCGTCCGGTACGTCCCGCCCGTGACGACCAGGCCGCGCCCCCGCTCGGCGACGCGGTACCCCGCCGGGCTCCCCGCGGAACCCGCCACCCCCGGGACCCCCGCGCCGCGCCCCGCGTCCGCCGGCTGCGCGGCCTGCGCGAGCGGCAGCGCCGTCAGCAGCGTACGGGCACAGGCGATGGCAGATTCCCACATCATGCAAGTGGTATGCAAGAAGTGTATTGGCCTTTACGGAAGAGGGGACCCGATGAGCGGCAACACCCCTGAGCCGCCCACCGGGTGCTCGTGGGTCCGGCGCCGCGCGTCAGGCGGCCCGTACCAGCCCCATGTACTTCGTCCAGTCCCAGTTGGGGCCGGGGTCGGTGTGGGTGGCGCCGGGGACCTCGTTGTGGCCGATGATGCGGTCACGGGTGCGCGGGATGCCGTAGCGGGTGCAGATCGCCGCGGTCAGTTGTGCCGACCGCCGGTACATCACGTCCGTGAACCAGGCCGGCTTGTCCACCCAGCCCTCGTGCTCGATGCCGATGCTGCGGGTGTTGTAGTTCCAGTTGCCGGCGTGCCAGGCGATGTCCTTCTCCCGGACGAGCTGGGCGATGTAGCCGTCGGCCGAGGCGATGAGGTAGTGCGAGGAGACGTCGCGGCTGGGGTTCTGGAAGATGTCCACGGCGTCCTGGAAGTACTCCTGGGTCACGTGCACGACCACGAAGTCCACCGGGTACGCGGTCGGGCGGCTGGAGACCGTGTAGTTGGACCGGTCCGCCGGTATCCAGTGCGTCGGGGGGTACTGCGCCGCCTGCGCGGGGGTGGCGGCGAGGCCGCCGAGGCCGGCCGCGGCGGCGGTGGCGGCGGCGCCCTGGATGAGCCGCCTGCGGGGGAGGTTCGCGAAGTCCATGGGGCTCCTGACAGCGGAGGGACATTTGCGCGTACATGACAGTCCGGAAACCATCATGAGGACACGTCGGGCCCGCTGCCAAGACATGGCCGGATATGCCAATGGGCGTACCAAAGGCGGTGGTCGGGGGCGCGGTACGCGGGAGGCGCCCGGTGCGCGCCGGTCAGCCGGCGGTGACCGCGCCCGGCGCCTCCATGACGGCGTCGACCTCGCTCAGCGCGGCTCCGAGCAGCGGCCCCTCGGCGCCGAGCGCCGAGACGGTCAGCCGTACGGTACGGGCCGGGTCGGCGAGCCGGCGGCCCAGCTCGCGTTCGACCGCGGGCACCACCCAGGGCCCGAGTCCGGCGAGCGCGCCGCCCAGCACGACGGTCTCCGGGTCGAGGAGGTTCACGGCGCCGGCGAGCGCGATGCCCAGCGCACCGCCCGCCTCGCGCAGCGCCGTCCGCACCAGGGCGTCGCCGTCCCCGGCGCGGGCGGCGAGCATGGCGATCCGCGCGCCGGGGCCCGGGTGTGCGGCGCGGGCCCCCGCCGGCTCGATGCCGGAGGCCCGCAGCACGGCCTCCTCGCCCGCGTACTGCTCCAGGCACCCGCGTCCGCCGCAGGCGCACGGCCGGCCCTGGGGGCGTACCGGCACATGGCCCAGTTCCCCGGCGAACCCGTGTGCCCCGCGCAGCAGTTCGCCGTCCATGACGACGGCGGCGCCGATGCCGATCTCGGCGGAGACGAAGAGGAAGTTCCGTCCGGGCCCGGGGGAGCCGTGGTCCCCGGCCGGGAGCGCGGCGTCCTGCCGGTCCCCGGGATCGAGGGCGGGACCCGGGCCGGGCTCCCCGTCCGCGCCGGTGCCCGGCGGCTCCGCCGCGGTGCGTTCCAGGCGCTGTTCCGCGAGCGCGCCGAGGTTGGCCTCGTTGCCGACGCGGGCGGGCGGGGCGGCCGGGAGGAGCGGGCCGAGGTCGACGCCCTGCCAGCCGAGGTTGGGGGCCCGTACGACGGTCGACTCGTCGCGCGCGATGAGACCCGGGACGGCGACCGTCAGCCCGGTCGGCGTCAGGCCCTCGCCCCGTACCTCCGCCACGACCTCCTCGATCAGCCCGGCGAGCCGCGCCAGCACCGGCCCCGGCGGGTGGTCCCGGTTCGCGGCGTCGGCGGCGACCCGGGCCCGTACCCGGCCGCGCAGGTCCACCGCGCAGACCGCGAGGTGGTCCACGCCGATCTCGGCGCCGAGGCCGCACGGCCCGCGGTCGTTGAGCGCGAGGGCGCTGCCGGGCCTGCCCACCGTGCCGGGGCGGCCGGGACCCAGCTCCACCAGTAGCCCTGCCCGCAGCAGTTCGTCCACGACGGCCGCGACCCCCGCCCGCGTCATTCCGATCCGCGCCGCCACGGCCGCGCGCGACAGCGGGCCCCCGGCGGCCACGGCGCGCAGGGCCAGGGACAGGTTCCGCTGCCGCAGCGCCTGCTGCGTGCGGGGAGAGGGCGCCGACACGGGCGACTCCTTCAGGCGGTGAACGGGCCGTGAACGGCGGTGATGACCGTCACGTCGGGCTCGGGCACGACGACCCTACGGCCTCGGGGCGCCGTACCGGAGCATGGCGGACAGGCTCACCAGCAATAGTTGCGCGAAGTGCGCAGAAAATCTTGGTCGTACTGCTTGTTTCGCGCAGGTTACGCGTGCATGATGTGCCTGTCCGAACGGACGTCCACAGCAAAGTCGGAGGAGGATCGGCGTGGATCTTCAGCTCTTGGCGGCGCTCGTGCTCGGTATCGCCACGATCATCGTCATCGTGCTGCGCACCAGGCTCGACGCCTTCGTCGCACTGCTCGTCGCCTCGCTGGTGACGGGCTTCGTCGCGGGCGCGCCCGCCACGGAAACCCTCGATTCGATCACCGCCGGCTTCGGCTCGACGCTCGGGTCCATCGGCATCGTGATCGGCCTGGGCGTGGGCCTGGGCAAGATCCTGGAGGTCTCCGGCGCCGCGGACGCGCTGGCCAGGGCGTTCGTCAGGGCGTTCGGCAAGGGCCGCGAGCCGTGGGCGATGGGCACGACCGGCGCGGTCGTCTCGATCCCGGTCTTCTGCGACTCCGGCTACGTGATCATGAACCCGCTGGCCCGCTCCATAGCCCGCGTGAAGCGCGCAGGTTACGTGACGCTCGCGCTCGCGCTGGGCTGCGGCATGACGCTCACCCACCACCTGGTGCCGCCGACGCCGGGCCCGCTGGGCGTGGCCGGCATCCTCGGCGCCGAGCTGGGCGCGCTGGTGCTGGCGGGCCTGGCCTTCTCCGCCGTCCTGCTGCCCATCGTGATCGCGTACGCGCGCTGGATGGGGCCGAAGCTGGAGAGCGAGGTCTCGGACGAGGTCCGCGAGGCCGTGTACGGCAAGGCCGCGGTCGCCGCCGGCGCCGGTCCGGGCTCCGCGGGCGCGCCGGCCGGCCTGTCCGAGAACGACTTCGCGGACGAGCCGGAGCCGGAGCGCGACCCGGCGGCCGCCCTCGGCACCCCGCCGCCCGGCGCCAAGCCGCACCGGATGAATCCGGGCCTGGCCACGCTGCCGCTGCTGGTGCCGCTGCTGCTCATCATCGCCAACACCGTGGCCTCCGCCATCGACCAGAACCGCCAGGGCGCGGTCGGCTCCGACGACTACGAGCCCTCGGCCCTCCCGAAGGCCCTGGCCTTCATCGGCAGCCCCGTCGTGGCGCTCCTCATCGGCATCGTGCTCGCGGTCTACGTGCTGCTGCCCCGCTGGACGACCCGTTCCCAGGTCGGCGGCTGGCTCTCCGAGGCGGCCGCGTCCGCCGGGCTCATCATCCTCATCACCGGCGCGGGCGGTGCCCTCGGCCAGGTGCTGCGCGACACCGGCGTGGGCGACGAGCTGGCCGAGGCCATCTCGTCCTGGAGCCTGCCGGGCGTGCTGGTGCCGTTCCTCATCGCCTCGCTGGTGCGGGTCGCCCAGGGCTCCGGCACGGTGGCGATGATCACCGCCGCTTCCGTCACCGCACCCCTCATCGACGGCCTCGGGATATCCGCGCTGCTTGCCGCCCTGGCCTGCTGTGCCGGCTCGATGGTCTTCAGCTACTTCAACGACTCCTACTTCTGGGTCGTCACCCGCTTCACCGGTCTCGACGGGATCGCGGCCATCCGCGGCTGGTCGGGCATCACCACCGCCGTGTGGCTCGGCTCCCTGCCGCTGCTGCTGGTCGCGAGCACGTTCATATGAGCGGGCCGGTGAGGGCGCGTCCGGCCGGCCGGCGAGCGGCCGTGCTGGTGGCCGCGGACGACCTGACGGGCGCGAACGCCACGGCGGCGGGCTTCGCCCGGGCCGGGCTGCGCGCCGTGACCGTCGGCGCCGACCAGGGTCCGGACGTCCTCGCCGGGCTCGCGGAGCGGTTCGACGCCGTGGTGGTCAGCACCGACAGCCGGCACTGCCCGCCCGCCGAGGCGGCGCGCCGGGTGACCGGCGCCGTACGGGCCGGCTGGCCGGCCGAACTGGTCAGCAACCGCGTCGACTCCACCCTCCGCGGCAACGTCGGCGCCTCCACCGAAGCCCTGCTGGCGGCCGTGCGCGCGGCCTCCGGCCGGCGGGCCGTGGCCCTGTGCGCACCGGCCCACCCCGAGGCGGGCCGGCACACCGTGCAGGGCACCCAACTCCTCGACGGCGTCCGGCTGGAGGAGACGGAGCTGGCGCGCGACCCGCGCTCGCCCGTGCCGACCTCGGACATCGCGGAGCTGCTGCGCCGCCAGGCGGACCTGCGGATCGCCCGCGTGCCGCTGTCGGTGGTCACCGCCGAGGCCGGGACGCTCCAGGCCCATCTGGACAAGGTCGTCGCCGAGGGCGCGGAGGTGGTCGTCGCCGACGCGCTGACCGTGGAGCACCTGGAGCGCACGGCCGCGGCGGCCGTCGCCGCCGGCGGCGGCGAGATCGTGTGGACCGGCGTCGACTCCGGGCCCGGCTCCGTGGCGCTGGCCCGCGCGCTCGGCATCACCGGCCGCGCCGCGGGCTTCCCGGTGCTCGCCGTCTCGGGCTCCGCCACCGCGCTGACCCGCGCCCAGCTCGCGCGGCTGCGGGCTGTCGAGCCCGTGCGCGTCGTCCGCCCCGTCACCGCTCCCGGCTCGCCCGTCCCCGAGCCCGCCGCCACCGCCGAGGCGCTGGCGGCGGAGCTGGCCGCCGCGGGCCCGGGCGAGGTGGTGCTGCTCGCGACCGTGCTGGAGGACGCCGACGTCGTCGCCCTCGACCCCGCGGACGCGGCGCGGCTGCCGGCGGAGCTGGCCCGCACGGTCCGTACCGCCCTGGAACGGCAGCCCGTCGATGGTCTCTTCGCCACCGGCGGCGACGTCTCCGCCGCCCTCTTCGCCGCGCTCGGGGCGGCCGGGCTCGACGTCGAGGACGAGTTGGAGCCGCTGGCGGTCGCCGGCGGCTTCGTCGGCGGCGACTGGGCCGGCCTCCCGGTCGTCACCAAGGGCGGCCTGATCGGCGGCGCCGACACCACCGTCGCCTGCGTCGCCCATCTGCGCCGCGCCGCTGCCGCCGCCCGGCGGCACGTTCCGGCCGCCGGGAGACGTTGACCCCGTGAAGCCGGCCACCCCGAGGACACTGTGAACCCGTGACGCCCGTGCAGACCGACCGGCCCGAGGACTTCGGGCCGACCGCACCCCACCGGACGGCGAGCGCACCGCGCCGCCGCACCACGAGGAGGAACCACCGATGACCCGCCCCGTCCTCGCCGTCACCCTGGGCGACCCCGTCGGGATCGGCCCGGAGATCACGGCCCGCACCCTGGCCGAGGTCGCCGGGCAGACCGGGCACCACGGCATCGCCGTCGGCGACGCAGAGGCGCTGCGCCGCGGCGCCCGCGCCGCCGGTCTCGACACCGAGGTGCGCGCGGTGAGCGGCTTCGACGCCGAACCCGCGGGCCCCGGCGTCATCGACGTCTTCGACACCGGCGAACTCGGCACGGACGTACCGGAGTGGGGCAAGGTCGACGCCCGCGCGGGCCGCGCCGCCGTCACCGCCATCGAGGTCGCCACCCGCGCCGCGCTCGACGGCAAGGTCTCGGGGATCGTCACGGGCCCCATCAACAAGGAGGCCATCTGGAAGGCCGGCTCGAAGCACCTCGGCCACACCGAGATGCTCGGCGAGCTGACCGGCGTGACCCGCCAGGACACCATGTTCGTCGTGCGCAACACCGCGGCCGAAGGCCACCACCTGCGCATCTTCTTCACCACCCGGCACGTCGCGCTGCGCACCGCGCTCGACCAGATCACCGCGGAGCGCGTCGGCAGGTCGATCCGCGAGGCGGTCACCGCGCTGCAGGTCTTCGGTACCGAGGCGCCCCGGCTGGCGGTCGCCGCGATCAACCCGCACGGCGGCGAGAACGGCGCGTTCGGCGACGAGGAGATCGTGCACATCGCCCCCGCCGTGGAGGCGGCGCGCGCCGAGGGTCTGGACGTCAGCGGGCCCGTCCCCGCGGACTCCGTCTTCCACCAGGGCCTCGTCGGCCGCTACGACGGCGTGCTGTCCCACTTCCACGACCAGGGCCACATCCCCGCCAAGACCTACGACTTCGACGGCACCATCTCCGTCACCGTCGGGCTGCCGATCCTGCGCACGTCCGTCGACCACGGCACGGCCTTCGATATCGCGGGCACCGGCCGCGCCGATCACGGCACAATGCTCTCGGCGTATCTCGCGGGCGTGGACTACAGCCCGTTCGCGGAGCGGATCCGCCGGACGTACGGCTGACCCACCCCGCCCGCCGCGGGACCCGCAGCGGCGGGCGGACACGACAGACGGAGGCACGTGTGGCCCACCCGACGGCGCGGCGCGGCACGCGCGAGCGGCACGAAGCCCTGCTGCGGCTGCTCCGCGAAGGCACCACGCAGGTGGAGGAGCTGGCCGCGGCGCTCGCCGTGTCGCCGTCGACCGTACGGCGCGACCTGGGCCGGCTCACCGAGGGCGGCCGGGTGACGCGCACCTACGGCGGCGCGGTGGTGCCCGAGGCGTTCCCCGAGCGCCCGGTGGGGGAGAGCGCGCTCGTCCGGCTGCACGCGAAGGCCGCGATCGCGGAGGCCGCGCTCGCGCTGGTGCCGGAGAGCGGCGCGGTGTTCGTCGACGCGGGCACCACGTGCGCGGCGCTGGCCCGCCAGTTGCTCGACGCCGACGTGCACGCGGGCGGCAGCGTCGTGGTCACCCGCGGCCTGGAGACCGCGCAACTGCTCGCCGGGGCGCCCGACATCGACGTGGTGATGCTCGGCGGCAGCGTGCGCCCGCTCAGCCACGGGCTGGTCGGCCCGCTCACCGACCTGGCACTGGACCGGCTGTCGTTCTCGGTGGCGTTCCTCGGCGCCGACGCCGTCGACCCCGAACGCGGCGTCGGCGAGCCGACGCTGGAGGAGACGGCGGTCAAGGAGCGCGTCGCCGCGCGGGCGCACCGGGTCGTGGTCCTCGCCGACGCGACGAAGCTGGTCGTCGACGACGCCCCGGCGTGGACCCGGCTGCCCCGGGGCTGGACGCTGGTGACCGACGCGGAGGCGCCGGAGGACCTGGCGGAACGCTGCGCGGCGGCGGGCGTGACGTTCGTCCGCGCGGGCTGACCCGCCACGCCGGTACGCGGCCGCCGTCCCGGCGTACGCGGCGCAGGCCGGCGCGCGGACACCGCCGGGCCCGAGCTGCCGCCACCGGTCCGTACGCCCTCAGTCCGCCCGGCGCAGCAGCGCGCCCGCGTCCGCGAGCACCGCGCCGATCCGCTCCAGGGTCGCGTCGTCCCGCTCCAGCGGCTCGTACGTGCGCCCCTCCGCGGTGGACCAGCGCCTGGCCACCGCCGCCGAGTCCTCGTCCAGCAGCAGCCCCGCCGCCTGCGCCGCCGCGCCGAGGGCGACCAGCTCCTGCGCCCGCGGCACCTGCACCGCACGCCCCGACAGCCGCCGCACCGTCTCCCGCCACGCGGCGCCCTGCGCCCCGCCGCCGATGAGCAGCAGCGGCGCGTCCGGGTCGGCGTCGGGCCCGGAGACCTCCGCCAGCGCCGTCAGCAGCGCGTGCACCGCGCCGTCGTACGCGGCCTGGAGCACCTGCCCGGGGGTGGTGTCGTGGCGCAGCCCGTGGACGAGGCCGGAGGCGTGCGGCAGGTCGGGGGTGCGCTCGCCGTCGAGGAAGGGCAGCACGACGGCCGTGCCACCGGGTTGCACCTCCTCGCGGTAGCGGCTGAGCAGCGCGGCGATCCGGTCCACGGCCTGGGTGCAGTTGAGGGTGCAGGCCAGCGGCAGCCAGTCGCCGCGCGCGTCGGCGAAGCCCGCGACGGTGCCGGTGGGGTCGGCGGGGCGGTGCCGGGAGACGGCGTAGACGGTGCCGGAGGTGCCGAGGCTGAGCACCGGTTGCCCTGCGGCGAGGCCCAGGCCCAGGGCGGCGGCCATGTTGTCGCCGGTGCCGGGGGCGACGAGGGCGCCGCGGGGTACGGGCAGTCCTTCGGCGTGTACGGTGCCGGCCGCCCCGCCCGGCCGCACCACGCGCGGCAGCCGGTCGGGGGAGAGGCCGACGTGCTCCAGCGTCGCGCTGTCGTACGCCTCCGTCGCGGCGTCCCACCAGCCGGTGCCCGAGGCGTCGCCGCGATCGGTGACGGCCTCGCCGGTGAGCCGCTCGGTGAGGTAGTCGTGCGGCAGCCGGACGGCCGCGGTGGCGGCGGCGGACTCAGGCTCCTGCTCGGCGAGCCACGCCCACTTGGTGACGGTGAAGGAGGCGGCCGGCACGCTGCCGGTGCGCTCCGCCCAGCCCTTCGGCCCGCCCAGCTCCGTGACCAGGCGGTCGCGCTGCGCGGCGGAGCGCACGTCGTTCCAGAGCAGCGCGGGACGTACCGGACGCCCGCCGGCGTCCAGCGTCACCAGCCCGTGCTGCTGCGCGCCCACCGAGATGGCCGCCGCCTCCCGGGCCGGCGGGCCGCAGGCGGCCAGGGCGGCGCCGAGCGCGTCCCACCACTGCTCCGGATCGCTCTCCCGCCGGCCGCCGGTGCTGACGACGTGCGCGGCCTGGCCGTGCGCCACCACCTGCCCGGTCTCGCTGTCGACGACCAGCGCCTTGGTGGACTGCGTCGAACTGTCGACGCCGATGACGAGGGGCCCCATGCTGTGTCCTCCGCGACTCGTGGGCCGGCTCTTCCCTCCGACCCGGTCGGCATCCTATTTTGTAAAGCGGCCTTACGAAATAGATCCGCCGAAGGAGCCGTCATGTCGTATACCCCGACCCCCGAGGACAAGTTCAGCTTCGGTCTGTGGACCGTCGGCTGGCAGGGCCGCGATCCCTTCGGCGACGCGACCCGCGAGCCGCTCGACCCGGTGGAGAGCGTCCGCCGGCTGGCGGATCTCGGGGCGTACGGGGTCACGTTCCACGACGACGACCTGATCCCCTTCGGTGCCTCCGAGACGGAGCGCGAGTCGCACGTCAAGCGCTTCCGGCAGGCGCTCGACGCCACCGGGATGGCCGTCCCCGCGGCTACCACGAACCTCTTCACCCACCCCGTCTTCAAGGACGGGGCCTTCACCGCCAACGACCGCGACGTCCGCCGCTACGCGCTGCGCAAGACGATTCGCAACATCGACCTGGCGGTGGAGCTGGGAGCGAAGGTTTACGTCGCCTGGGGCGGTCGCGAGGGCGCCGAGTCTGGCGCGGCGAAGGACGTGCGGGTCGCGCTCGACCGGATGAAGGAGGCTTTCGACCTGCTCGGCGAGTACGTCACCGGGCAGGGCTACGACCTGAAGTTCGCCATCGAGCCGAAGCCCAACGAGCCGCGCGGCGACATCCTGCTGCCCACCGTCGGCCACGTGCTGGCCTTCATCGAGCGGCTGGAGCGCCCCGAGCTCTACGGCGTCAACCCCGAGGTCGGGCACGAGCAGATGGCCGGGCTCAACTTCCCGCACGGCATCGCCCAGGCCCTGTGGGCGGAGAAGCTGTTCCACATCGACCTCAACGGCCAGAACGGCATCAAGTACGACCAGGACCTGCGCTTCGGCGCCGGGGACGTGCGCGCCGCGTTCTGGCTGGTGGACCTGCTGGAGACGGCCGGCTACGCGGGTCCGAAGACCTTCGACTTCAAGCCGCCGCGCACCGAGGACAAGGAGGGCGTGTGGGCGTCGGCCGCGGGCTGCATGCGCAACTACCTCATCCTCAAGGAGCGCGCCGCGGCCTTCCGCGCCGACCCCGCGGTGCAGGAGGCGCTCCGCGCCTCGCGGCTGGACGAGCTGGCGCAGCCCACCGCGGACGACTCCGGCCTCGCCGGGCTGCTCGCGGACCGGGGCGCGTACGAGGACTTCGACCCGGAGGCGGCGGCGCGGCGCGGGATGGCCTTCGAACACCTGGACCAGCTCGCGATGGACCACCTCCTGGGCGTCTGACGTCGCAGGGATGGACCACATCCTGGGCGTCTGACGCCGCAGGGATGGACCACGTCCTGGGCGTCTGACGCCGCAGGACGGCGTACGGGCCGCGCCGCCGGGGAATGCCGGCGAGCGGCCCGTACGCCCCCGAATCCCGGTAAGTCACCGCACGTCCCCCGCACACCCGCCCCAGGGTAGGCCGCCCCTCCGGCAGAAGGCCGGGTGCACGCCCGCCGGCGGCAGACAGGCGGGCCCCGGCCCGGCGCCCATCGGCCGTCGGCCGGGCACGGGCCCTCACGCCGCCCGCAGGGCCGCCGCGGCTCTCTGACCGGCGGCGGAGTGTCGCAACCCTGTCACGAGCCCGGCGGAGCCATCCCTTCCGCCGCCACCGCGGGCGAAGCTGGGGCCATGAGTTACCCGCCGCCCGCAGACGCCCCGCCGCCGGACCACACACCCCCGCTCGGCAGCAGCACCCAGCACTGGCCCGCCCCGCCCCCGCCGCCCGACGGCGGCGGCAGGAAGCGGTGGCTCCCGGCGGCCGCGGTGGTCGTGGTGCTCGCCGGCGGCGTCGGTCTGACGTACGCGCTCGTCAGCGGCGGTGACGACGACGAGGGGACGTGCGCCTGCAAGCCGCCGCCCAGCGAGAGCCCGTCCGCCGGTCCCGACGACCCCAAGCTCCCCGAGGACATCCCGACCGAGCTGCTGCCCAGCGGCCTGGACCCCGAGGACCTGCCCAGCGGCCTGAACCCCGAGGACATCCCGACCGAGCTGCTGCCCAGCGGCCTCGACCTCGACGACCTGCCCAGCGGCCTGAGCCCCGAGGACATCCCCACGGAGCTGCTGCCGGAGGGCATCTCCTAGGACACAGGCCCCAGGCCGCCGCGGGGTCGCGCCGCCGGCCGCCGTAGGATCGATCACCATGACGACCCGGGCGGAGACCGTACGGCGAGCCGAGCGGCACGAGTTGACGTACGGCGGGCGCCGCCGGCGCTTCCTCCTGCTGCGGCCGGAGCCCGGCCCGCGTGACCGCCCCGCGCCGCTCGTCGTCGACCTGCACCCCAGCGGCCTCGGCCCGGCCGCCCAGCTCCGCGGCAGCGGCCTCGGCGAGCTGGCCGCGCGCGGATACGCCGTCGCAGCGCCCCAGGGAGCGCTGCCCTATCAGGGCGGCTGGGCCTGGTCCCTGCCCGGGGTGCCGCTGGCGGGGGAGGAGCGGATACGGGACGAGGCCGCCGGCGTCGACGACGTCGCCTTCCTCGCCGCGCTGCTCGACACCCTCGACTGCATGCTCCCGCTCGACCCCGCCCGCCGCCACCTCTCCGGTTTCTCCGGCGGCGCCCGGCTCGCGAGCCACGCCGCCGTCGCCTTCGGCGACCGCCTCGCGTCCGTCGCCTGCGTCGGGGGCGTACGCCGCCCGGGCGGCCCCGGCGACACCGCACCGCCGCTGCTCGCCGTCCACGGGCTGCGGGACGCCACCAACCCGTACCGCGGCGCGGCCGGCCCCCGCTGGGACGAGCCCGTGCCGGACGCCGTCGGCCGCTGGGCCGGGGCCGCGGGCTGCGCGGCCGAGCCGGTACGGGCCGAATCCGCGCCCGGCGTCACGGAGTTCCGCCACCGCGACGCCGCGGGCCGTGAGCCCGTACGCCTCGTCGCCGTCGCGTCCCTGGGCCACGCCTGGCCGGGCACGCCCGACCCGCTGCTCGGCGGGCACGCCGACGGCTCGGGCAGCGACGCGTACGACGCCTCGGCGGCCGTACGCGGCTTCTTCGACGAGTTCGGCGGCGTACGGGCCGCCTGAGCCCGTAGGCCCTACAGCTCCGCGACCTCCGCCGCCGCCGGGTCCAGCACCCGCGCCAGGAACGTCCGCGTCCGCCGGTGCTGCGGCTTGCCGATCACCTGCTCCGGCACGCCCTGCTCCACGATGGTGCCCTCGTCCATGAAGACCACCCGGTCCGCCACCTCCCGCGCGAAGCTCATCTCGTGCGTGACCACCAGCATCGTCATGCCCTCGTCCGCGAGGTGCCGCATCACCGCCAGCACGTCGCCGACCAGTTCGGGGTCGAGCGCGGAGGTCGGCTCATCGAAGAGCATCAGCTCCGGCTCCATCGACAGCGCCCGCGCGATCGCCACCCGCTGCTGCTGCCCGCCGGACAACTGCGCCGGGTACGATGCCTCCTTCTCGGTCAGCCCCACCCGCACCAGGTTGGCCCGCGCGACCTCCTGCGCCTCCGGCCGGCTGCGCCCGAGCACCCGCCGCTGCGCGATGGTGAGGTTGTCCAGCACCGTCAGATGCGGGAAGAGGTTGAACGACTGGAAGACCATGCCGATCCGGCGCCGCACCCGGTCGATGTCGACGTCCGGGTCGGTGACTTCGGCGCCGGCCACGGTGATCCGCCCCGCGCTCGGCTCCTCCAGCATGTTCACGCAGCGCAGCAGCGTCGACTTGCCGGAGCCCGAGGGCCCGATGACGCACACCACCTCGCCGCGCGCGACCGTCAGGTCGATGCCGCCGAGCACCTCCAGGTCGCCGAAGGACTTGTGCAGCCCCTCGACGCTGATGGCCGGCGCTCCCTGGGCGGCCGTGTCCCCCGTCTTGTCCTCCGTGGTCACCGCGCCTTCGCCGCCTTCGCCTCTAGCCGTCGGACGAGATGCCCGAGGGGGATGGTGATGATGAGGTAGCACAGCCCCGCGACGAGGATCGGCGTCAGGCTCAGATTGTCGTTGAGCGCGTCGCGGCCGAACTTCGTCAGCTCCTGCTCGTCCACGGTCAGCCCCAGCACGTAGACGAGCGAGGAGTCCTTGGTGAGCAGGATCAGCTCGTTCGTCAGCGGCGGCAGCACGATGCGGAACGCCTGCGGGATCACGATCGTGATCATCGCCCGCGTCTGCGACATGCCCAGCGACCTGGCCGCTTCCACCTGCCCCTTCGGCACGGCCTGGATGCCCGCGCGGATGGTCTCCGCCATGTACGCGGCGCCGACCAGGCCGAGCGCGAGCATCGTGGTGAGCAGCAGGTTGATGTTCACCTTGAAGGCCAGCGGCACGCCGTAGCCCAGGGCGATGAACACCAGCAGCGCGGGCACGCCGCGGAAGAGTTCGATGTACGCGGTCGCCAGCCACCGGTTCGGCGGTACGGACGACAGCTTCATCAGCGCCAGCAGCAGCCCGAGCCCCAGCCCGAAGACGAAGCCGAGCGCCGTGTACGTGACCGTGTTGACGAGCGCGGTCGTGATGACGTCGGGGAACTGGTTCTCCGCGACGTCGAGGTTGAAGAACGCGTCCTTGACCTCGCCCCAGTCGGCCAGCAGGCCGATCGCGACGGCCGCGGCGAGCAGCACCCCGTACTGCGCGCCGCGCGCCAGCCGCGCCCGCTGGCGCCGCGTCAGGGACCGGCTCCCCGCGGGCTTGTTGCCGGGATTGTCGGGCTCTTTCACTGGGGCGCCTCGCCGAACCACTTCTGGTAGATCTTGTCGTACGTGCCGTCGTCCTTCGCCTTCGCGAGAACGTCGTTGATCACCTTCAGCAGTTCCTTGTTGTCCTTGCCGACGCCGATGCCGTACTGCTCGCCGGTGTCGAACTCGGTGGAGACCTCGAAGTCCGGCCGGTCCTTCACCCAGTCGTAGAGGACGCCGTTGTCGTTGATCGCGGCCGGGATCTGGCCGCCCTCCAGCGCCTGCAACTGCAGCCCGAGGTCCTCGTAGTCCTTCACCTCGACGCCCTCGGCGTTCTCCTGCGCGTACATCTGGCCCGTGGTGTCCATCTGCACGCCGAGACGCTTGCCCTTCAGCGCCTCCAGCGAGTCGAGCCCCGAGCCCTTCTTCGTCGCGAGCGCCTGCGTGGCGTCGAAGTACGGGTCGGAGAAGGCGAACTTCTTCTTCCGCTCGTCCGTGATGGTCATCCCGGCCGCGGACAGGTCGCACTTGTTGGAGGCGAACACCGCGCCGGACTCGATGCCTTCGAAGGGCGTGTCGATGACTTCCTGCTTGACGTCCAGCTCTTTCGCGACGAGGTCGATCAGCTCGATGTCGAAGCCGACGATGTCGCCGCTCTTCTTGTCCTGGTACTCGAAGGGCTCGTACGGCAGGCCGGTGCAGTTGAGCAGCTTCCCGTTCTCGACGAGCGATACTTCACCGCTCTGCCCGGACTTCTCGGTGCTGCTGCACCCGGCGAGGAGCACGGCCGCCGCGCCGATGGCTATGAGCGGCAGCGGGGGGCGGTACGACACGATGCCTCCTGGGCAGGTCGGCGCAATAGATGTGCTGCTGGGACTGCGATCCTGCCACCGGTCTACGCGCGTGTCGCCGCCCCGGTCATTGCGAGCATGTAACGGAGCCGTTCACATGATCCGTAACGCTCCCTATGGGAGGGGTTGTGCCGGGGGCGGACCGGTGTAGCGGCCGCTCGGACGCATGCGCAGGGGGCGCTCGGCGTACTCCTCCAGCGCATGCGCGACCCATCCGGCCGTACGCGCCACCGCGAACACCGTCTCGCCCGCCTCCGCCGGCATACCGGCCGACACGGACAGCACGGCCAGCGCCAGATCGACGTTCGGCCGTACGGGCACGTCCCTCGCGGTGATCTCGGCGACCTCCCGGGCGGCGGCCAGCGCCGCGGCGGCCCGCGGGATCCCGTCCAGGAGCGCGAACAGTACTTCGGCGCGCGGGTCTTCGCCCGCGTACAGCCGGTGCCCCAGGCCCGGGACGCGCCGCCCGGCGCGCAGGTGGTCGGAGACCACGGCGGCGGCGCTGCCGCGCGCCAGCGCCTCGGCGAGCATGCGGTGCGCGAGGCCGCTCGCGGCGCCGTGCAGCGGGCCGTCGAGGGCGCCGAGCCCGGTGGTGACGACGGCGTACGGGTGCGCGCGGGCGGAGGCGGCGACGCGGGTGGCGAGGGTGGAGGCCGCCAGGTCGTGGTCGATGAGGAGGGTGAGCGCGGTGTCCAGGCAGCGTACGGAGCCGGCGTCGGGCGGCAGCGCCGTCAGCCGCGCCCACAGCCGGCGGGCCACGGGCGCGTCCGGGGCGTGCGCGGGGCCGGTCAGGGGGAGCGCGGTGGCCATGGTGGCGACCAGGCCGCGGGCGGTGGCGCGGACGGCGTCGTCCGCGAGGTCGAAGCGCAGCGGGTCGGCCGCCGCGGCCGCGACCACGGCGGCGCGCAGCCGGTCGACGGGGCCGGCGTGGGCGGGGAGCGCGGCGACGGCGGCCGTCGCGGCGGCCAGCAGCCCGGGCGGTGCGGTGAAGCGGACGCCGGGGGTGAGCCGGCCGGTCCACAGCCAGCCGGCGACCTCCTCGTAGCCGTACGCGGCGGCCAGGGCGGTGGCGTCGACGCCGCGGAAGAAGTAGCGGTCGCGCTCGATGAGCGTGATGCCCGTACGGACCGGGGTGCCGGCAGGCGTCTCGCCGTCCTCCCCGGTGGCGGGGGCGGTGGCCACGGCGGCGTGCGGGCGGCGGTGGCGGCGCGCCAGGGCGTCGACCTCGCGGGCGTCGAAGAGGCTGCCGCGGCCCCCGGGCGCCTTGCTGCTGCTCAGCAGGCCGCGGCTGACGTAGGCGTAGACGGTCTCGGGCTTCACGCCCAGCCGCTCGGCGGCCTCGCGCGTGGTCAGCGCGTCCCGCGTCTCCTCGGCCATCGTCTCCTCCCTTCTATGTTGATTCAATCAAGATTGACAGCCATTGAATCAAGGGTGGACAGTCGAATCAATAGAGGAGAGAGGAAGATCGGCATGGCCACAACCAGGGCCGACGCCCCGGCCCCCGCCCCGCGGGGGCTCAGCGGCGTCGTCGTCACCGAGACCCGGCTGGGCGACGTACGCGGACGCGAGGGCTTCTACCACTACCGCCAGTACTCCGCGGTGGACCTCGCCCGCGAGCGCACCTTCGAGGACGTCTGGCACCTGATGTTCGAGGGCGAGCTGCCGGACGCCGCGCAGCGTGCCGCGTTCACCGCGCGCACCGCCGCGCTGCGCCACCTGCCGCCGGACCTGCGCGACGCGCTGCCGGGCATCGCCCGCTCCAGTGTGCTCGCGGGCCCGCTCGCCGGGCTGCGCACCGCGCTCTCCCAGGCGGGCGCGGCGGCGGACTTCCGGCCGCTGTACGACCTGACGCCGGCCCAGCGCCGCGAGAACGCGCTCGCCGCGTGCGCGAGGGTGCCCACGCTGCTGACCGCGCTGCACCGCATCGGGCAGGGGCAGGAACCCGTCGAGCCGCGCGACGACCTGCCGTACGCGGCCAACTACCTGTACATGCTCACCGGCGAGGAACCGGACCCCGCCCGCGCGCGGGCGATCGAGGCGTACCTGATCTCCACCGTCGACCACGGCTTCAACGCCTCGACCTTCACCGCCCGTACGATCGCGTCCACCGGCGCGGACCTGGCGGCGTGCCTCGTCGGCGCGATCGGCGCCCTCTCCGGGCCGCTGCACGGCGGCGCGCCGAGCCGTGCGCTGGACGCGCTCGACGCCATCGGCACGCCGGACCGCATCGACCCGTGGATCCGCGAACGGGTGCTGGCGGGCGAGCGGATCATGGGCTTCGGGCACGCGGTCTACCGCACGGAGGACCCGCGCTCGCGGCTGCTGCGGGGGTTCGCGGAGTCGTTCGGCGGGCCGCTGGTGGAGTTCGCGGTCGAGGTCGAGCGGCGGGTGGTGGAGATACTCGCGGAGCTGAAGCCGGGGCGGGAACTGCACACGAACGTGGAGTTCTACGCGGGCGTGGTCATGGAGCAGTGCGGGCTGCCGCGGGACATGTTCACGCCGACGTTCGCGGCGGCGCGGGTGGTGGGCTGGAGCGCGAACGTCCTGGAGCAGGCGGAGGACCCCAAGATCATCCGCCCGGCGGCCCGTTACGTGGGGCCCCCGCCGCCGCAGCCGGTCCCGCGGGCGGCCTGAGCGCCGAGCGCGCCCGCGCCGCCGCGGCCCCGCCGCGGATGGCGGCCGACGGGGGCGCCCCCGGGGCGGTCAGCCGGAGAGGAAGTCCCGCACCTCCGCCAGCAGCCGGTCGCGGCCGAAGCCGGGCCGCTCCAGGTGGAGGTAGTGGGAGGCGCCGGGCAGCGTACGCACCCGGGCCTCCGCGGCGCGGGTGAGGTGGCGGCCGAGCAGTTCGGCGTCCTCGGGCCGGGACCAGAAGTCGTCCTCGCCGCGGAGCACGAGGGTCCGGGCGCGGATGAGGCCGGCGTCGTAGAACTGCCGCCCCTGCGCGAGGTAGAAGGCGTCGACGAGCGGCCCGGTCGGGTTGCGGAAGGCCGGAGGGGCGGGCTGGCCGCCGGGTGCTGTTGCGGTCCCGGCCGGGGGACCGTGGCGCAGGGCGGGCTCGCGGTACGCGGCGCGCACCGCCGGGTCGCGGCGCGCGTCGGGGTCCCGGCCGGCGGGCAGCCCGGCGTCCCAGCGGGCGGTGAGCGAATCGGGGCGTGGTCCGCCTGTGGCGAGGTCCGCCTGCGGCGTCAGGCGTCTTCCAGGACCATGGCCAGGGCTGCCGCCGGGTCCGGGGCCGGAGGGCCCGCCGGGGTCCAGGTGGTGCCCTCCTTGCGGTACGGCCACCAGCGGCCGTCGGGGCCGTAGCGGAGCTGGGCGCCGCGGCCCACCGCCGTCCAGCGGGTGCCCGTGGCGCGGAGGCGGGGGCGGGTGTCCGGGGCCCAGGCGGCGGCCAACTGGTCCGTGGCGCGGGCCAGGGCCGCCGGGTCCGGGGTCCATTCGTCCTCCAGCACCGCGAGGCCCGCGGCACCGCCGTGGCGCCAGGCCCGTACCGCACGCTCCATGCCGCCCCGGTCCCGCCCGCTGCCCCGCGCCAGCCGGACGGCGATCCGCGCCGCCGCGCCGCCCGCGTCGGCGTCCGAACCGTCTCCCGGGCCCGCGGACTTCGCCGTCGCCGCCATCCGTACCGCGTCCTGCGACTCCGTCAGCTCCGGCGGCAGCGGCGCCCCCGCGTGGTCCGGCGCCAGGGCGTCGGCCAGCAGCCGGCGGGCCCGTACCGCCGTGTCCGCGACCAGGAACTCCAGCGCCGCCACGTCCAGTCCCGCCGCCGGCTCCGCGCCGCCGGTGAGCACCGGGGGCGTCCCCGCCTCCGCGACCGGCCCCACGGCGGGCGGCAAGGGGCGCGGAGGCGCCGCGTACGCCTCGTCCGCCCGTACCCCCGCGGCCACCGCCGGGACCGCGGACCCCGCGGACCCCGCCTCCTGCTCCGCCCGCGCCGCGCTCCGCTCCTGGAGGTCCGCCAGCAGCCGCGCCTCGCCCCGCCCCCGCATCAGCAGCAGCACGAACGGGTCCGCGTCCAGCAGCCGCGCCACCAGGTAGCTGAGTGCCGCCGTGTGCTCGCAGTGGTCCCACTCCCCGCAGCCGCACTCCGGCTGCAGGTCGCCGATCCCCGGCAGGAGCGACACCCCGGCCGCCGCCGCGTCCTCGTCCAGCTCCGGCGGCATGTCCCGGTCCAGCAGCGCCGCGATGTGTCCCGCGCGGTCGGCGATCGTGTCCAGCAGCCGCTCCCAGTCGGCGTCGTCGAGCTGCTGCACCAGCACATCGGTGCGGTACGGCGTACGGTCCTCGCCCAGCACCCGCGCCGTGAGCCGCCCCGGCCGCACCGCGACCGCGCCCACCGCGCCCGCGCGCGCGTGCTTGCGCCCGCGGCGCAGCAGCGTGCCGTCCAGCACCGTGTCCTCCAGCGCCTTCTGCCAGGCCCGCCCCCACCACGTGTGGGCGAACCCGCGCCCCCGGCTCGGCGGCAGCGCCTCGAAGGTCAGCTCCTCCCGCTCCGTCATCACTCGCCCCCTCGCGGCCCGGCCAGCCGGACCAGCTCCGCCAGTTGCCCGTCGGACAGTTCGGTGATCGCCGCCTCGCCGGCGCCGCCGAGTACGGCGTCCGCGAGGCCCTGCTTGTGCTGCAGCATCTGCGCGATGCGGTCCTCGATCGTGCCCTCGGCGACCAGCCGGTGCACCTGCACGGGCTGCGTCTGCCCGATGCGGTACGCGCGGTCGGTGGCCTGCGCCTCGACGGCGGGGTTCCACCAGCGGTCGTAGTGCACGACGTGTCCCGCGCGGGTGAGGTTGAGGCCCGTGCCGGCGGCCTTCAGCGAGAGCAGGAAGACCGGCACTTCGCCGTCCTGGAAGCGCCGTACCAGCTCCTCGCGTTCGGGCACCGGTGTGCCGCCGTGCAGCAGTTGGGCGGGGACGCCGCGGGCCGCGAGATGGGTCCCGAGCAGCCGGGCCATCTGCACGTACTGGGTGAAGACCAGCGCGCTGCCGCCCTCGGCGAGGATCACGTCCAGCAACTCGTCGAGGAGTTCGAGCTTCCCCGAGCGGCCGGGGATGCGCGGGGCCTCCTCCTTCAGATACTGCGCGGGGTGGTTGCAGATCTGCTTCAGCGCCGTCATCAGCTTCAGGATCAGCCCGCGTCTGGTCATCGCGTCCGCCTCGGTGATCGCCGCGAGCGTCTCGCGCACCACCGCCTCGTACAGGCCGGCCTGCTCCACCGTCAGCGCCACCGCCAGGTCGGTCTCGGTCTTGCGCGGCAGCTCCGGCGCGATGCCCGGGTCGGACTTGCGGCGGCGGAGCAGGAAGGGGCGGACGAGCCGGGCGAGCCGCTCGGCGGTGTCGCCGTCTCCTTCGCTCCCGCCCGACCGACCCGCGCCCGATTCCGCGGCGTCCGCGTAGCGCGTACGGAACCTCCGCAGCGGGCCCAGCAGTCCGGGCGTCGTCCAGTCGAGGATCGCCCACAGCTCGGAGAGGTTGTTCTCCACCGGCGTGCCGGTCAGCGCGACCCGCGCCCGGGAGGGGATGGTGCGCAGCGCCTTCGCGGTCGCGGAGAAGGGGTTCTTGACGTGCTGCGCCTCATCGGCGACGACGAGCGACCAGCCCGCCTCCGCCAGCCGCCCGGCGTCGAGCCGCATCGTCCCGTACGTCGTCAGCACGAACTCGCCGTCCGCCAGCGCCTCCAGCGACCGCCCGCCGCCGTGGAAGCGGCGCACGGGGGTGCCGGGCGCGAAGCGCTCGATCTCGCGCTGCCAGTTGCCGAGCAGCGACGCCGGGCAGACCACCAGCGTCGGGCCCGCGGTCTCCTCCCGTTCCTGCCGGTCGAGGTGGAGGGAGATGAGCGTGATGGTCTTGCCCAGGCCCATGTCGTCGGCGAGGCACCCGCCGAGGCCGAGCGAGGTCATGCGGCGCAGCCAGCCGAGCCCGCGCAACTGGTAGTCGCGCAGCGTCGCGGCGAGGGCGGCGGGCGGGGCGGTCGGCTCGCTCTGCTCCTCGGGGTCCGCGATGCGCTTGCGCAGCGTGTCGAGCCAGCCGCTCGCGGCGACCTCGACCCGCCCGCCGGGCACGGCCGGGTCGTCGATCTCCCCGGTGAGCGCCGCGCCGAGGGCGTCGACGGGCGTCAGGTCGGCGTCCTTGCGGTCCAGTGCGCGGCGTACGGACTCGGGGTCGACGAGCACCCAGTGGTCGCGCAGCCGCACCACCGGGCGGGCCGCCTCGGCGAGCCGGTCCAGCTCGGCGCGGGTCAGCTCCACGTCACCGACCGCGTAGCGCCAGCCGAAGGCGACGAGGGCGTCGGCGGTGAGGTAGGACGGGCCGGGGTGGCGGCCGTCCGGGTCGTCGGCGGGGCCGACGACGGCGCGGGCGGTGAGGTGCCGGGTCAGGTGACGGGGCCAGTGGATCTCCACGCCGGCGGCGGCCAGGTCGCGGGCGCCGGGGCCGAGGAGGGCGGCGAGGTCGTCGTCGCCGAGGTCGACGGCGTCGGGCACGGCGGCCGAGAGCAGCGGGGTGAGCGCGTCCCAGGCGCGGGCGGCGCGGCGCAGGGTGAGCAGGGCCTGCATGCGGGCACCGGGGCCGAAGTGGGCCGCGGTGCCGGCCCACACGTCGGCGGCGTCGGCGAGGAGGGTGGGATCGGAGGTGCCGTGGAGCTGGACGACGGCCCGGAAGGCGGGGCGGTCGCCGGTGGTGTCCATGTCGACGCGGAGCGAGACCCGTACCCCGGCGTCGTGCCCGGCTGCGACGTCGTCGGCCCAGGCGCGCTGCTCGGGGACGTGCCGCGGCTCGGGCGCGGCGAAGGCCCGGCCGCCGGCCGCCAGGACGGCGGCGGGGGAGCGGGGGAGGCCGTCGGCGACGGCGTCGAGGAAGGCGCGGACCAGGTGCTCGGGGCCGGGGAGGAGCACGGGGTCCGTGTCCGGGGCGCCGTCCCGCGGCTGCGGTGCCGCGTGCGCCTCCGGCGGCATCGCCGCCGCCAGCTCCCGCAGGTCCCGTACGTCGTCCTCGCCCAGCGGGCCGCAGCGCCAGGCGTCGTACGCGCCCATGCTCAGCCCCGGCAGCAGCTTGCCGCGGGCGGCGAGGCGCAGCGCCAGCAGCGCGGCGGTGCCCCAGAAGACGGCGGCCGGGTGCACGCCGTCCGCGCCGGCGGCGTGCGCCGCCCGGGCGCGGGTGAGCACGGGCACCGCGTCCGCGGCGGGCAGCAGCAGCGCCGGCACCTCGCGGGTGCCGCCGCCCGGTCCTGCGACGGTCAGCGCGGTGCGGGTGCCGCGGGGGTGGTCGGGCGGGCCTGCGGCGGGGTCGGGCCCCTGGCCGGAGGCCCGGTCGTCGTCCGGGAGCCAGAAGGCCATCCGGCCGGTGCGGGCGGGGTCGGCGGGGAGGAAAAGGGCGGCGCAGCGGGAGAGCGGGGGAAGGGCGGTCACGTACGGACGCACTCCTCAAGTTTGACTACCGGGCGGTCGAGAGTACCCCAGGCCCCGCGGCCCCGGACGGCGCCGCGGAGTGATCAACTTCACTTTTCCGCGTGCGGTGCCGCGGGGGGTGTATCTGGCACTACCTTGTGCCGGGTGGATTGCACCCGGGCGTTCCGGGTGCTGACGTCATCGCGCCGAGCTGTCGGTTTCCGTAGCGTCGAGGTCCTCGCACCGAGAGACCGGAGGCGCCATGCCGCAGGCCACTGTCACGTCGGCCCCCAAGGGGGCGGCAACCGTCAGGAGTTCGGAGTTCACGCCGCTGTTGCGGGAAGTGAAGGCCGCCGGACTGCTGCGCAGGCGGCGCGGATGGTACGGGTGCAGCATCGCGGTCACGCTGCTGTCGCTCGCCGCCACCGGCGTCGGCATCCACCTCCTCGGCAACACCTGGTGGACCCTCTTCCTCGCGGTGCCGGCCGCGGTGTTCAGCACCCGTACCGCCTTCATCGGCCACGACTCCGGCCACGCGCAGATAGCCGGCACCCGCAAGGCCAACCGCGCGCTCGGGCTCTTCCACGGCAACCTGCTGATCGGCATGAGCTACCACTGGTGGACGGACAAGCACAACCGCCACCACGCCAATCCCAACCACATCGACAAGGACCCCGACGTCGGCGTCGGCGCGCTGGTATGGACCCAGCGCCAGGCCGCGCAGCGCGAGGGCTTCGCCCGCTGGCTCACCCGCCACCAGGCCGCCCTGTTCTTCCCGATGCTGCTCCTCGAGGGCATCGCGCTGAAGGTGTCGAGCTGGCAGGACCTGCGCCGGCAGGGCAAGGGCGAGCGCCGCCTCGAAGCCCTGCTCCTCGGCCTCCACGTGCTCGGCTACGCGACCCTGCTGCTGACCGCCATGTCGCCCGGCAAGGCCGTGGTCTTCGCGCTCGTGCAGCACGCGGTCTTCGGTCTGCACCTGGGGATGTGCTTCGCGCCCAACCACAAGGGCATGGAGATGCCCGAGACCGGCGACGACGACTGGGGCCACCTGCGCCGCCAGGTGCTCACCTCCCGCAACGTGCGCGGCGGGGCCGTCACCGACTGGCTCATGGGCGGCCTGAACTACCAGATCGAGCACCACCTCTTCCCCAACATGCCCCGCCCCCACCTGCGCCGCGTCCAGCCGCTGGTACGGGCGCACTGCGCAGCGCTCGGGCTGCCGTACGCGCAGACCAGCGCGGTCGAGTCGTACCGGCTGGCGCTGGAGCACATGCACGAGGTCGGCGAGCCGCTGCGCGCCCCCGACGTCCCGTAGGGGGCGCACGCTCTGCCCCCCTGCTGCACCCGGGGCGGGACCGCCTCCCGCCCCGTCATGGCGCACCTCCCGTCCGTAACGGGGAACCCGTCCCGTAATGGGTCCCTCATCCACATGTATGACGCCCTCCGGCCCCGGTCATGGGATAAAGGAACCGGGGGAGCGGCGCGGCCGTTCCCCAGTCGAGGGCGGTATGCCGCCGCTGTAGGAGGCAGGAAGATGACGAATCGAGGGAAGGTCGCGGCCGGCGGGGTGGCGGTCGGCTTGCTGCTGTGGTGGTTGACCTCGTTCTGGATCGCCGTGCTGGTGATCGTCGGTGTGCCGGTGGCCGCCTATCTGGCGCTCGACCCCGGGCAGCGCCGCAGGCTCAAGAGGGTGACACGCAAGGAGCTCGGCCGCTGACCGTGCGCCCTCCCGCGGAGGCACACGGCCGATGAGGCATATGCCGTAAGAAATGTGCCAGGGATGTGCCTCTTCGGGCGTTGCCCTGGTCGATCGAGGCAATGACTCTGTCAAATTCAGTCAGGTTTGGCATGCGCCCCGGTCGTGCGCCCCCAACCGGACTAGCGTCCCTGAGACATGGGACACCTCGACCACGCAGCCTACGGGTGGCTGACACCCGTTCTCTCGTACGCGATGGCGTGCATCGGCGCCGCGCTCGGGCTGCGCTGCACCGTCCAGGCGCTGGCGGCCCCCACCGCCCGCTCCCGGCGCAACTGGCTGCTCACCGCCGCGTCCGCCACCGGGACCGGCATATGGACGATGCACTTCATCGCCATGCTGGGCTTCACCGTCAGCGGCACCGAGATCCGCTACGACATCCAGCGGACGGTCCTCAGCCTCGTGGTCGCCATGGCCGTCGCCGGCGCCGGCGTCTTCGCCCTCGGCCACCTCCGGGCCCGCGGCCCGGCCCTGCTGGTCGCCGGGCTCGCCACCGGGCTCGGCGTGGCCGCCATGCACTACCTCGGGATGTCCGCCGTCCGCCTGCACGGCTCGATCGCCTACGACCTCCCGGCCGTGGTGCTCTCCGTCCTCATCGCCGTCGCCACGGCCACCGCCGCGCTGTGGGCCGCGCTCACCATCCGCTCTCCGCTTGCCGTGACCCTCGCCTCCCTCGTCATGGGGGCGGCCGTGACGAGCATGCACTACACCGGGATGGCCGCCGTGTCCGTGTCCGTGATGCCCTCGCCCGAAGCCCTGGCCGGGGCGACCGCCACCCAGTTCGTCTTTCCCCTGACCGTGGGTCTCGGCTCGTACCTCTTCCTCACCTCGGCGTTCGTCGCGCTCACCCCGACCGCCGCGGAGCGTGCCGCCACCGTCTCCGCCCAGCGCCTGACCCGAGCGCCCGGCGCCGTCTAGCCGGCCGCGCCGCGCCCGCACACCGGCGGACGGACCCCGCGGGGCAGGCCCCGCCAACCGATATGAGGTGGACATGCGAACCCCGGACAGCACCCCGCCGAGCGGCCCGTCCGGTACGCCGTCCGCACCTCCGGCCGAGCTGCCCGCCGGGCACGGGGCGGGCGGGACGGCGCCACCTGTGCCCGCGCCGGTGCGCGGCCGGCGGGCGCACGCGGGACCGCCCGCCGACGAGTCCGGGCCGCCGCCGGGGCCGAGCGCCTGGGAGCGGGCGTACCTGCCCGGCGGACCGGGCGCGGCGGGCGGCGGGGAACCGGCGGGCTCCGGCGGTGTGGACGCGGGGGGTGCACAGAAGGCGCCGGCGTCCGGGCACCGCGGACGGCTCCGGCGGTTCGGGCCCCGTACCGTACGCGCGCGCGTCATCTGCCTGCTGACCGTGCCGGTCGTCTCCCTGATAGCGCTCTGGGGCTACGCCACCGTAGGCACCGCACAGGACGTCTCCCGCTTGCGCCGGATCGAGCAGGTCGAGACCGAGGTGCGGCAGCCCCTTGCCGCCGCCGTCGCCGCGCTCCAGGACGAACGGCGCGCCGCCGCAAGCCACCTCGCCGGCCCCGGCGGTGACCGCCGCCGCGCCTACGGTGCGGCCGCCGTCCGCACCGACCGGGCCGTCGACCGGTTGCGGCTCGACGGCAGCCACACCGTCGCGGAGGGCGCCGACCTGCCCCGGGACGTCACCCGGCGGCTCGACGGCTTCGTCACGGGCACGGAGTCGCTGGGCCGGCTGCGTACCCGGGTGGAGGCCCGTACGACCGACTGGTCGCGGACGTACGAGGAGTACACCGCGGCCGTCGACCGCGCCTTCGGCGTCTCCGGCGCACTCACCGGTATCCGGGGCCCCGAGGGGGCGTCCGAGGCCCGGGTGCTGCACGAGTTCGACCGGGCCGGCGAGATGCTCGCCCGCGAAGACGCGCTCCTGGCCGCCGGGCAGGTGCGCGGGTCGCTCAGCGCCGCGCACCACCGCGCCTTCGCCGACGCCGCCTCCGCCCGCGCCGCCCTGGAGGAGGGCTCGGCCGACGACCTCGGCGGCGGTGAGGCGGAGGTGTGGCGGCAGGCCCGCGAGAGCGAGGCGTATCGCACCCTCGGCGAGCTGGAGGACGCCGTGGCCGCCGCGGACTCCGGCACCGCCGCCGTCGAGGCCGCCCCCGCGCGCGACTGGGAGGGCCCGTACGCGGACGTGGCCGGCGCCGTCCGCGCCGTCGGACGGGAGCACGCCGCGGAGGCCGACCGCACCGACCCCTTCACCGACGGCATGCTCACCCCCTCCGGCGCCGCGGCGGTCCTGGGCCTCGCCGCCGTGGCCGCGGCTCTCCTCATCTCCGTACGGATAGGCCGCGGGCTGATCGTCGAACTCGTCGGCCTGCGCAACTCGGCCCTCGAACTCGCCCGCCGCAAGCTGCCGCACGCGATGCACCGGCTGCGCGCCGGACAGGAGATCGACATCGCCGGCGAGGCCCCCGGGGGCGACCCGGGCGACGACGAGATCGCCCAGGTCGGCGAGGCGCTGACCACCGTGCACCGGGCGGCGCTGCGCGCCGCCGTCGAGCGGGCCGAGCTGGCGAGCGGCATCTCCGGGGTGTTCGTCAACCTCGCCCGCCGCAGCCAGGTGCTCGTCCACCGCCAACTCGCGCTGCTGGACAGCATGGAGCGGCGCGCCGAGGACCCCGAGGAACTGGACGACCTCTTCCGGCTCGACCACCTCACGACCCGCATGCGGCGGCACGCCGAGAGCCTGATCATCCTCTCCGGCGCGGCCCCGGGCCGCGCGTGGCGGATGCCGGTGCCGCTGCAGAGCGTGGTGCGGGCCGCGGTCTCGGAGGTGGAGGACTACGCGCGCGTGGAGGTGCGGGCGCTGTCGGACGTGGCCGTGGTGGGCGCGGCGGTGGCCGACCTGACGCACCTGCTGGCCGAGCTGGTGGAGAACGCCGCGCAGTTCTCGCCGCCGCACACCAAGGTGCGGGTGTACGGCGAGCAGGTCGGCAAGGGCTACGCGATCGAGGTCGAGGACCGTGGCCTGGGCATGGGCAAGGAGGCGCTGGCCGCGGCGAACCGGCGGATCCGGGAGTCGGAGGCGCTGGACCTGTTCGACAGCGACCGGCTGGGGCTCTTCGTGGTGAGCCGGCTGGCGGCGCGGCACGGGATCCAGGTCAGCCTGCGGGAGTCGGCGTACGGGGGGACGACGGTGGTGGTGCTGCTGCCGACAGCGGTGCTGGAGGCGGCGGTCGAGGGAGCGGTGGATCCGGGGGCGGGGGTGCGGGGCGCCGCGGCGCGGCCGTTCCCGGGAGGGCTGGTGCCCGGGGGGCCCGGTGGATCCGGCGGTCCGGGGGTGGCGGGCCCGGCGGGTGGTGCGAGGGTTCCGGGGCTGCCCGGGGTGCCGGTGCGGAACGGGGCGGACGGGGGCGGCTCCGGCACGCACGGGGCGGAGAACGGCCTGCCGGAGCGGCGGGCCGGGCGGGCGCTGCCGGGGCCGTGGCGCACGGGGCCCGGGGCCGGAGGCCCGGCCGTCGGGCCGGTGGGGGAGCGGCCGGTGCTGGCGCCGCGGGAGGACGTGGTGCTGCTGCGGGCCCGGCTCGGCGTGGACACGGCGGGTGGGACGGCGGAGGGCGGGGACGGCGCGGGGGTGGCGGTGGAGGACGGGGGGCCCTTCGGCGGATCGGGGACGTACGCGGGGCGGGCCGGGCAGGAGGCGGCCGCCGTCCAGGCCCCCGGGGACGTCACGGAGCTGCCCAGGCGCGTACGGCAGGCCAGCATGGCGCCGCAGTTGCGGCTGGAGCGCGGCTCCGGCGACGGCGGCACGCACACCGGGGACGCCGGGGACGTCGCCGAGGACGTCACGGACACCGGCGCCGGGGCCGCCGGAGCGCGCGGGGAGCCCGGCGCCGCGGGTCGCCCCGCACCGCGGGAGCGCACGCCGGAAGAGGCGCGCGCCCGTATGGCCGCCTACCGCAGCGGCTGGTTACGCGGCGGCGGCCTGCCCGTCGGCCGCACGTACGGCGGTGGACCGGGCGCCGGGCGCCCGGAGCCGGACGAGACCGCGCACACGTCGACGGAAGGGGAAAGCCCATGATCGAGCCGGGCACGGTGCACACGCAGAGATCCGGGGGACTCGACTGGCTGCTGGACGACCTCGTCAGGCGCGTCGCCGACGTGCGCCACGCCGTGGTGCTCTCCGGCGACGGCCTCGCGGTCGGCAACTCCAGAACGCTCTCCCGCGAGGACGCCGAGCACCTGGCGGCGGTCGCGTCCGGCTTCCACAGTCTCGCCAAGGGCGCCGGGCGGCACTTCCGCGCGGGCGGCGTACGGCAGACGATGGTCGAGATGGACGACGGCTTCCTCTTCGTGGCCGCGGCCGGGGACGGCTCCTGTCTTGCCGTATTCAGCGCCGCGACGGCGGACATGGGCCTCGTCGCGTACGAAATGGCCCGCCTGGTCGCACGGGTGGGCGAACATCTATACACCGCCCCGCGAACGGCCGCAGCGAAGCCGCGGAATCCGGGCTGAGCACGGCGGTGACACGTTATGACTGAAGATATGAGTGGCACCCCTCCGCACCACGGCAGTCACTGGTACGACGCCGAGGCCGGTCCGCTGGTCCGCCCGTACGCGATGACCGGCGGCCGGACCCGGCCGGTGACGACCACCGTGCGGTTCGACCTCATCGCGCTCATCGACCTGGAGGAAGAGGCGCTGGAGGCCGCGGGGAAGGAGGCCGGGACGTTCGGGCCCGAACACCGGGCGCTCATCGACCTCTGCCGGATCGAGACCCAGTCCGTCGCCGAACTGGCGGCGGAGACCGATCTGCCGGTGGGGGTCGTGCGGGTGCTCCTCGGCGATCTGGTCGAACTCGGCTGCGTACGGGTGAGCAGGCCCGTGCCGCCGGCGCAGCTTCCCGACGAGATGATCCTGAGAGAAGTGATCGATGGACTCCGCGCCCTCTGACCGCAGGGTCGACGACGCGCTGGCGCTGAAGATCCTCATCGCCGGCGGTTTCGGGGTGGGCAAGACCACCCTGGTCGGTTCCGTCAGCGAGATCCGTCCGCTGCGCACCGAGGAGCAGTTGAGCGAGGTCGGCACCGCCGTCGACGACACCGGCGGCGTGGACGAGAAGACCACGACGACGGTGGCGATGGACTTCGGCAGGATCACCATCCGCGCCGGACTCGCGGTCTATCTGTTCGGCACGCCGGGGCAGGACCGCTTCTGGTTCCTCTGGGACGAGCTGGCCACCGGCGCGCTGGGCGCGGTGGTGCTGGCGGACACCCGCAGGCTGCAGGACTGCTTCCCGGCGGTGGACTACTTCGAGCACCGCAGCATCCCGTTCATCGTCGCGGTGAACTGCTTTCCCGGGTCGCGCGGTTTCGGCGCCCACGAGGTCGCCCGTGCCCTCGACCTCGACCAGGGCACTCCCGTCGTGCTGTGCGACGCGCGCGACCGCGACTCGGGGAAGGAGGTGCTGATCAGGCTGGTCGAGTACGCCGGGCGGGTGCACACCGCCCGGCTGCTCGACACGGTCGGCACGGAGCCGGTGGGGTGAGCGGGCCCGGGGTGCCGCGGGTCACTCGGCCACGCGGGCTTCGGAGACCACCTTGTCGATGGTGACGCGGACGAGGAGTTCGCCGGCGACGGCGTTGCGCGCGCCGTAGGTCTCGGCCAGTTCCCTGTCGACGTAGCGGGCGGCGATGACCGTGGCCCAGCGGCGCATCTCGTCCAGGTCGTCGCTGAGCCTCGCGCGGCCGGAGAGCACGGCGAACGAGTACGGATAGCGCTCGTCGTCGACGCAGAGGGTGGCGCGGCCGTCGCGCGCGAGGTTGCGGCCCTTGACGCTGCCGGCGCCGGTGTTGAAGACGAAGTCGTCGCCGTCGAGCACGAACCAGATCGGGGCCACGTGGGGGCTGCCGTCGGCGCGGACGGTGGCCAGCTTGCCGGTGCGGGTGCCTGCGGAGACGAAGGTGCGCCACTCTTCGCCGGTCATCTTCTCGCCCATGCGAGCAGGTTATCCACAGGGGGAGGCGGGGCGGGGAGCGACGCGCTAGGCTCGTCACTGAGAGTAATCGAGGCGGCGCTTTTCGAGCAACGACGGGGGAGATGGCCATGGTGGTAAGGACCGGGGCGGGCGCGGGTGCGCGGACGGCCGGCGCGGCGGGCGAGCGGGCGGAGCTGCTGACGTTCGGCCGGGCGGCGGCGGAGCTGGGGCTGCTGCCGCGCGAGTTGGAGCTGGCGGTGCAGCTCGGGCTGGTGCCGACGGAGCCGCCGCAGCGGGCCGGCGGGCGGCGCCGGGTGGCCCGGGCCGAGGTAGCGCGGCTGCGCGCGGAGGACGGCACCGGGGGCGCCGGCGGTGCCGGGGCGGCGGCTGCGCTGCGTGAGCGTCTGCGGCTGGTGGGGACGGTCGCAGGGGCGGAGGAGCTGGGCATCTCGTCCGTCCGCTTCACGCGGCTGGCCCGGGCGGGGTGCTTCGCGCCCGCGCGGTTCTATGTGAACCGGTACCGGGTCGTGGTCTGGCTGTATCTCGCGACGGAGGTGGAGCGGTTCGGGGAGCGGGAGCCGGGGCTGCTGCGCGGACCGCTGCCGCCGGCGATGCGGGCGGAGCTGGCTGAGGGCGCGGACGCCCGGGCCCGCGGCTGGCGCCAGCGGCGGGTGGAGCAGTTGCTGTCGGAGCGGGTGGATCCGTGGGAGCGGGCGGGCGCGTACGCGGCGGTGCTGAGCGACGCGGAGCTGGCGGAGGAGGTGCCCGACACCGGGGAGCGGGCGCGCGTCGTGGAGCACCGGGCGGAGCTGGTCGCCCCGGCGCGCGGCGGTAGCGAGACGGCCCGCAGGGCGGCGGAGGACGTGCTGCTGGCGGAGACCGACGCGGAGGCCCTGGGCTACCGGCTGGGACTGGCGGTGGAGCTCCAGGCCGCGCGCGTCGACTACGCCACCCCGGGCCCGTCCCTCCCTCCGGAAGCGTCCCCGGCGCCGCTCCCCGCCCCGCTCGCGGCTCCGCCGCCGCCCCCCGGCGGCGCCCCGCCCGCGCGCCCGGCGGGAGGCACCCGCCCACGCCGCGGCAGCCTCAACTGGCTGCGCCGGGGCCGCCGGCGCCGCACGGGCCTGCCGCGCTGACGGCAGGTCAGCCGGCCGCCCGGCTCAGCGGGCCGACGTCGGTGACGCGGAGGACGGCCTGGGCCTCGGCGTCGGAGGCGGTGAGGTCCACCTCCGCGGAGATGCCCCAGTCGTGGTCGCCCTCCGGGTCGGCGAAGGTCTGGCGGACACGCCAGAGGGCGTGCTCCGGGTCCTCCTCGATCCGCAGCAGCCGCGGCCCGCGGGCGTCGGGACCGGTGCCGATGTCCTCGTACTCCTCCCAGTACGCGTCCAGCGCCTCGCCCCAGCGCTCCGCGTCCCAGCCGGACTCCTCGTCCAGCGCGCCGAGTTCGTCGGCGTCGTCGAGCGCCGCCAGCTCCACCCGGCGGAACAGCGCGTTGCGCACGAGGACGCGGAAGGCGCGCGCGTTGGCGGTCACCGGGCGCACCTGGTCGGCGTGCTCCATGGCCTGCTCGGCGGTCTCCTCCGCCGGGTTGGCCAGTTGCTCCCACTCGTCCAGCAGGCTGGAGTCGACCTGGCGGACCATCTCGCCGAGCCAGGCGACGATGTCCTCGAAGTCCTCGGACTTCCGCTCGTCCGGAACGGTGTGGTCCAGCGCCTTGTACGCGCCGGCCAGGTAGCGCAGCACGATGCCCTCGGTGCGCGCCAGCTCGTAGAAGGAGACGAACTCGCCGAAGGTCATGGCCCGTTCGTACATGTCACGGATGACCGACTTGGGAGAGAGGGGGTGGTCACCGACCCACGGGTGGCTCTTGCGGTACAGCCCGTAGGCGTGGGACAGCAGCTCCTCCAGCGGCTTGGGGTAGCCGATGTCCATCAGCCGCTCCATCCGCTCCTCGTACTCGACGCCGTCCGCCTTCATCTCCGCGACCGCCTCGCCGCGCGCCTTGTTCTGCTGGGCGGCGAGGATCTGCCGGGGGTCGTCGAGGGTGGACTCCACGACGGAGACCATGTCGAGCGCGTAGGAGGGGGACTCGGGGTCGAGGAGGTCGAACGACGCCAGTGCGAAGGTCGACAGCGGCTGCTGGAGGGCGAAGTCCTGCTGCAGGTCGACGGTGAGCCGCACGATGCGGCCCTGCGCGTCCGGCTCGTCGAGCTGCTCGACCACGCCGCCGTCGAGGAGGGAGCGGTAGATCGCGATGGCGCGGCGGATATGCCGGAGCTGCTTCTTGCGCGGCTCGTGGTTGTCCTCCAGCAGCCGGCGCATGGCGGTGAAGGCGTTGCCCGGGCGGGCGATGACGGACAGCAGCATGGCGTGGGTGACGCGGAAGCGGGAGGTGAGCGGTTCGGGATCGGCCGCGATGAGCTTCTCGAAGGTGTTCTGCGACCAGTTGACGAAGCCCTCAGGCGGCTTCTTGCGCACCACCTTGCGGCGCTTCTTCGGATCGTCGCCCGCCTTGGCGAGCGCCTTCTCGTTCTCCACGACGTGCTCCGGCGCCTGCGCCACCACCAGCCCCGAGGTGTCGAAGCCGGCCCGCCCGGCCCGGCCGGCGATCTGGTGGAACTCGCGGGCCCGCAGGGTGCGCACCCGGCTGCCGTCGTACTTGGTGAGCGCGGTGAACAGCACCGTGCGGATCGGCACGTTGACGCCGACGCCGAGGGTGTCGGTGCCGCAGATGACCTTCAGCAGCCCGGCCTGCGCCAGCTTCTCCACCAGCCGCCGGTACTTGGGCAGCATCCCGGCGTGGTGGACGCCGATGCCGTGCCGGACGTAGCGGGAGAGCTGCTTGCCGAACCGGGTGGTGAAGCGGAAGTTGCCGATGAGGGCGGCGATCTCGTCCTTCTCCGCGCGGGTCGACATGTTGATGCTCATCAGCGCCTGCGCCCGCTCCACCGCCTGCGCCTGGGTGAAGTGCACGATGTAGACGGGCGCCTGCCGGTTCTCCAGCAGCTCCGTGAGGGTCTCGGTGAGCGGGGTGGTGCGGTACTCGTACGACAGCGGGACCGGCCGGGTCGCCGAGCGGACCACCGAGGTGGACCGGCCGGTGCGCCGGGTCAGGTCCTCCTCGAAGCGGGAGACGTCGCCGAGCGTCGCGGACATGAGCACGAACTGCGCCTGTGGCAGCTCCAGCAGCGGGATCTGCCACGCCCAGCCGCGGTCCGGCTCGGCGTAGAAGTGGAACTCGTCCATCACCACCTGGCCGATGTCGGCGTCCTTGCCGTCGCGCAGCGCGATGGACGCCAGCACCTCGGCGGTGCAGCAGATGACGGGTGCGTCGGCGTTGACGGAGGCGTCGCCGGTGAGCATGCCGACGTTCTCCGTGCCGAAGATCTTGCACAGGTCGAAGAACTTCTCCGACACCAGCGCTTTGATCGGCGCGGTGTAGAACGAGACCTCGTCCCGGGCCAGCGCCGCGAAGTGCGCACCGGCCGCGACCAGCGACTTCCCGGAGCCGGTGGGGGTGGACAGAATCAGGTTCGAGCCGGAGACGACCTCGATCAGAGCCTCTTCCTGCGCCGGATAGAGGGAGATGCCCCGCTCCTCGGTCCAGGAGGAGAACGCCTCGAAGAGGTCGTCGGGGTCGGCGGTGGGCGGCATCTGATCGATAAGGGTCACCCGACCATACTGCCCTCCACCGCCCCGGAAGTGTGAACCCCCGGTACGTCTGAAGATCACCCACGCTAGGCTGTGCCGCCGACGGGCGGAGCCTGTGGGGCCAACGGCCGTTCACCACACGGGCGGACGAGGGGCGGGGGAGTTTTTCATGATGGGTCCAGCGCACTCGCTTTCCGGGGCGGCGGCGTGGCTGGGGGTGGGCGCGGCGGCCACCGCGACGGGCCACGAGATGCCCTGGCCGGTGCTCGTCGTCGGCGCCCTCATCTGCGCCGGGGCGGCCCTCGCCCCGGACCTGGACCACAAGTCCGCGACGATCTCCCGCGCCTTCGGCCCGCTCTCCCGCATCCTCTGCGAGGTCATCGACAAGCTCTCCGCCAGTGTCTACAAGGCGACGAAGAAACGCGGCGACCCCCGCCGCTCCGGCGGCCACCGCACCCTGACGCACACCTGGCTCTGGGCGGTCCTGGTCGGCGCCGGCTTCTCCGCGCTCGCGGTCCTCGGCGGCCGGTGGGCGGTCCTCGGGATCCTCTTCGTCCACATGGTGCTGGCCATCGAGGGCCTGCTGTGGCGTGCCGCCCGGGTCTCCAGCGACGTCCTCGTGTGGCTCCTCGGCGCCACCAGCGCCTGGATCCTCGCCGCCGTCCTCGACCGGCCCGGCAACGGCTCCGACTGGCTCTTCACCGAGCCCGGCCAGGAGTACCTGTGGCTGGGCCTGCCCATCGTCCTCGGCGCCCTCGTCCACGACCTCGGCGACGCCCTCACCGTCTCCGGCTGCCCGGTCCTGTGGCCGATCCCGGTGGGCCGCCGGCGCTGGTACCCGATCGGGCCGCCGGACTTCATGCGCTTCCGCGCCGGAAGCTGGATCGAGCTGAAGATACTGATGCCGGCCTTCATGCTCGCCGGCACCGCCGGCGGGCTCACCGCGATGGGCGTCATCGGCTGACGACGCCCCGGCCGGGCCCACGGAGGGGTGGCCGGCCGGGGCGCGACGAGGGGACCGCGACGCGAGGGACGGGGCGTACCCGGGGCGCGCGGTCCAGGACACCGTCCGGCGGGAGGTCAGCCGTGCCAGGAGCGCCAGAGGGCCGCGTAGGCGCCGTCTGCCGCGACCAGTTCGTCGTGGCTGCCGAGTTCGCTGATGCGGCCCTCCTCGACCACCGCGATGACGTCCGCGTCGTGCGCGGTGTGCAGGCGGTGGGCGATGGCCACGACCGTGCGGCCGTCCAGGACCTTCGCCAGCGACCGCTCCAGGTGCCGCGCCGCCCGCGGATCGAGCAGCGACGTCGCCTCGTCGAGGACCAGCGTGTGCGGGTCGGCCAGCACCAGCCGGGCGAGCGCGATCTGCTGCGCCTGCGCCGGGGTGAGGGCCGTGCCGCCCGAGCCGACCTCGGTGTCGAGGCCGTCGTCCAGCGCCCGGGACCACTCGCCCGCGTCGACCGCGCCCAGCGCCGCCCACAGCTCCGCGTCGCTCGCCCCGGTACGCGCCAGGCGCAGGTTGTCGCGGAGCGAGCCGACGAAGACGTGGTGCTCCTGGTTGACCAGCGCCACATGCTCGCGCACCCGCTCGGCCGGCATCCGCGCCAGCTCCGCGCCGCCGAGCCGGATCTCGCCGCGCCGCGGCGAGTAGATCCCGGCCAGCAGCCGCCCCAGCGTCGACTTGCCCGCGCCCGAGGGCCCGACCAGCGCCAGCCGGCTGCCCGGCCGCAACCGCAGCGAGACGCCGTGCAGCACGTCCGCCCCCGCGCGGTAGCCGAAGCGGACCTCGTCGGCGTGGACGTCCCGGCCGCCGGGCCGCACGGCCGCGTCGCCGGGCTCCTCCTCGATGTCCCGTACGCCCACCAGCCGGGCCAGCGACACCTGGGCCACCTGGAGTTCGTCGTACCAGCGCAGGATCATGCCCACCGGCTCGGTGAGCATCTGCGCGAGCAGCGCGCCCGTCGTCAGCTCGCCGACGCTCATCCAGCCCTGGAAGACGAACGCGCCGCCGATCAGCAGCACGGAGCCGACCACGACGACGTGCGTGGCGTTGAACACAGGGAAGAACATGCAGCGCAGATAGAGCGTGTACCGCTCCCACGCCACCCATTCCTTCACCCGCCGGTCCGAGAGCGCGACGCGGCGCGCGCCCAGCCGGTGCGCCTCCACCGTGCGCCCCGCGTCCACCGTCTCGGAGAGCGCCGCGGCCACGGCGGCGTACCCCGCGGCCTCCGAGCGGTACGCGCTCGGCGCCCGCTTGAAGTACCAGCGGCAGCCCGCGAGCAGCACCGGCGCGGCCAGCACCACCGCCACCGCCAGCGGCGGCGCCATCACCACCATGCCGCCGAGCACCAGCCCGACCCACACCACCGCGATCGTCAACTGCGGCACGGCCTCGCGCATCGCGTTCGCCAGCCGGTCGATGTCCGTGGTGATACGGGACAGCAGATCGCCGGTCCCGGCCCGCTCCAGTACGCCCGGGGGCAGGCCCACGGACCGCACGAGGAAGTCCTCGCGCAGGTCCGCGAGCATCCGCTCGCCCAGCATCGCGCCGCGCAGCCGCACCAGCCGGATGAAGACCGCCTGGATCGCCAGCGCGATCGAGAACAGCACCACCGCGCGCGTCAGAGGGAGGTCCTCGACCCCCGCGGACAGGTCCTCGACCAGTCCGCCCAGCAGGTACGGGCCGGTCATGGAGGCGATGACGGCGATCGCGTTGACGGCGATCAGCAGCAGGAATGCCGTCCGGTGCCGGCGCAGCAGCTCCGCCACGTAGCCGCGCACGGTCGCGGGAGCGCCCACCGGCAGGGTGGTCGCGGTGCGCGGCGCGGCCGGGTCGTACTCCGGCGGTCGCACGCCGATCATGCGGTCTCCTCCATCATCTGCGGCACGCCGCCCTCGCCGCGTACGGCAGGATCGCCTTCCGGTACGCGGCCGGCCTGCGTCTCGCCGTCCGTCTCCCGGGTGACCACGGCGCGGTACGCGACGTCGCCGTGGAGCAGTTCGCGGTGCGGCCCCTCGGCCAGCACCGTGCCGTCCTGCACGAACACCACCGTGTCCGCCCGGTCCAGCAGCAGCGGGCTGGAGGTGAACACCACCGTCGTACGTCCCGCGCGGATCTCCCGCAGGCTCTCGGCGATACGCGCCTCGGTGTGCGAGTCGACCGCCGACGTCGGCTCGTCCAGCACCAGCACCTCCGGGTCGGCCACCAGCGACCGCGCCAGTGCCAGCCGCTGGCGCTGGCCGCCGGAGAGCGACCGGCCGCGCTCGGTGATCGGCGCGCCCATCGGCGCCCCGTCGCCGTCCGGCGCCGCGGCCGCCGCCTGCGCCAGCGCGGTGAGCACGTCGCCGCACTGCGCGGCGGCCAGCGCGGCGGCGGGCTTGACCGATCCCGACGCGGGTACGTCCAGCAGGTCGGCCAGCGTCCCGGACAGCAGCATCGGGTCCTTGTCCTGCACCAGCACCGCCGCCCGCGCCCCCGCGAGCGGCACGTCGTCCAGCTCCACGCCGCCGAGCCGCACCGACGGCAGCTCGCCCGGCTCCGCCGGGTGCCCGCCGAGCCGGTCGGCGAGCCGCCCCGCGGCGTCCGGGTCGCCGCACACCACGGCGGTCATCTGGCCGGCCGCGGCGCGCAGCCCGGTCGCCGGGTCGTGCAGCTCGCCGCCGAGCGGGCCGTGGTCGGTGCCGGTGCCGCCGGTCGTGGTGCGGGCGAGCCCGAGGACCCGGGCGGCGCGCTTGGCGGAGGGACGGGAGAAGGAGTACGCCATCGCCAGCTCGGCGAAGTGATGCATCGGGAAGAGCAGGAACGTCACCGCCCCGTAGACCGTGACCAGCTCGCCGACCGTGATCGTCCCGTTCCGCGCGAGCCCCGCCCCGTGCCCGACGACGACCACCAGCAGCACCCCCGGCAGCGCCACCTGCACGGCGTGGATCAGCGCCCACATCCGCGCGCTGCGCACCGCCGCGGTCCGCACCTTCTGCGACGCCTCCCGGTAGCGGTCGAGGAACAGCTCCTCGCCGCCGATGCCGCGCAGCACCCGCAGCCCCGCCACGGTGTCCGCGGCCAGCTCGGTCGCCCGGCCGGCCTTGGCCCGCTGGTCGTCGGCGCGGCGGGTGGCGTACGGCAGCAGCGGCAGCGGCGCGAGCGCCAGCACGGGCAGCGCGACGGCGACGAGGAGGCCCAGCTCCGGCGCGTAGACGACGAGGCCCGCCGTGACGGCGAGGGCGGTGAACAGCGCGGCGGTGAACCGCGAGAACGACTCGACGAACCAGCCGATCTTCTCCACGTCGCCCGTGCTCACCGCGACCACCTCGCCGGCCGCCACCCGCCGGGTGAGGATCGAGCCCAGGTCGGCGGCCTTGCGGGCCAGCAACTGCTGGACCCGGGAAGCGGCGGTGATCCAGTTGGTGACGGCCGCGCGGTGCAGCATGCTGTCGCCGAGCGCCATCAGCGCGCCGAACGCGATCAGCAGCGCGCCGGCGACCGCGAGCCGCCCGCCGTTCCGGTCCACGACCGCCTGCACGGCCATGCCCACGGCCAGCGGCATCGCGCCGAGGGGCAGCATCCACACCAGGCCCCAGAGGAGCGCGGCCACCTGGCCGCCGAGCTGCATGCGGCCGAGCCAGACGAGGAAGTGGCGGCCGGATCGGACGTCGGGTTCACCGGGGTCCGTGTGCGGCAGGTCGCGCAACTGCATGGCATCCCAAAATGGTCGTCTCGGGTGTGGGTGAGCCGTGCAAGGCTGGCGGTTTGCGGGCGGGTTTTCAACCGGTTTTCCCCCCGCGCCGTGGCCATCGCGCCACGGCCCGCGGGGCCCGCCCGGGAGGGCGCGGGACGCGGCGTGTGACGATGGGTGTATGCGTGCGTACGGGACGAGCGGGCGGCTGCCGCGCCGGACGGCCGCCGCGGCGGTGGGGCTGATTCTGCTGGCCGGCTGCGGCACTTCGGGCGGCGACGGCGGTGACGGCGGGGGTACGGGCGGTACGGGCAAGGCCGCGCCCACCGGCGACGCGAGCGCGTCGCCGGGCACCCCGCCCGGCGACATCCCCGGCGTCGGCGCCCGGCTGAACGGGAAGGTGCCCGCGGACTCCCGCCAGGCCGTCGCCGTCTACGGCGAGGGCCCCGACTCCGCCGACGCCACCGTCGTCCTCTACGAGAAGCGCGGCGGGGACTGGCAGCGCCGGGAGAGCTGGCCCGCGCACAACGGCAAGAGGGGCTGGACCCCCGACCACCGCGAGGGCGACAAGCGCAGCCCCGTGGGGGTGTTCACGCTCTCCGACGCCGGCGGCGTCCTCGCCGACCCGGGCGCGAAGCTCCCGTACCTGCAGAGCCCGGCCTTCGCCGCGCCCCACTACTGGCCCGAGACGCACTGGAACGACTTCGACCTCGTCATCGCCATCGACTACAACCGCGTGCGGGGCACCTCGCCGCTCGACCCGACGCGCCCGCAGGGGCAGGGGAAGGGCGGCTCGATCTGGTTCCACATGGACCACGGCAGCGGCACGTCCGGGTGCGTCAGCATCTCCAAGTCCGGGATGACGACGCTGCTGCGCACCCTGGACCCGCGGAAGGACCCGGTCGCCGTGATGGGCGACCGGGCCTCCCTGGCCGGCTAGCGGCGCGCCGCGCCGCGGACCGGCCGTAAGCCGGCGCTCACGCCTCGTCGGGCTTCTCCGAGTCGACGCCGGAGCGCTTGTCCTTCCACCCGCCGCGGGTGAAGTCCGGGATCTGCTGCGGCCTGCCGCCCGCCTTGATCGACTCGTGGCTGAGCGGCACCGGCGCGGTCCAGGTCACGGCGTCGTAGACGTCGAAGTCCGGGACCAGGCCGAGGCGCATGCACTGCATCAGCCGGAAGATCATGATGTAGTCCATGCCGCCGTGGCCGCCGGGCGGGTTGGAGTGCTCCTTCCACAGCCAGTGGTCGTACTCCGCGAAGTCCGCGAAGCTGTGCCACCGGTCGTCGGTGTGCATCGGCTCCAGGTAGATGCGCGGCTCGTAGTCCTCGAAGACGCCCTTCGTGCCGCCGAGGGAGTTGATCCGGCTGTACGGGTGCGGGGTGGAGACGTCGTGCTCCAGCCGGATGACGCGGCCCCTGGCCGTCTGCAGCACGCTGAAGGTGCGGTCGCTGCCGATGTACGTCTCCTTCCAGCTCGGGTCGCCGGCGGGCATGTGCTCCTCGCGGTACTCGGCGAGGCCCAGGGCCGGAGTGCCGAAGCTGGAGATCTGCGTGACGCGGTCGCCGCGGTTGACGTCCATGTAGTTGGCCGTCGGGCCGAAGCCGTGGTTGGGGTAGAGGTCGCCGCGCAGCCGGGTGTGCCACAGCCGGCGCCACGGGCCCTCGTAGTAGTCGGGGTCGAACATCAGCCCGCGCAGGTCGTGGTTGTACGCGCCGGCGGCGTGCAGCAGTTCGCCGAAGAGCCCGGCGTGCGCCATGCGCAGCACCCGCATCTCGTTCTTGCCGTACGCGCAGTTCTCCAACTGCATGCAGTGCCTGCGTGTGCGCTCGGACAGGTCGACGAGGTCCCACAGCTCCTTCACGGTCATCGCGATGGGGCACTCGACACCGACGTGCTTGCCGTTCGTCATGGCCGCCTTGGCCATCTCGAAGTGCCAGTCCCAGGGGGTGGCGACGTAGACGAAGTCGATGTCGCCGCGGGCGCAGAGCTGCTCGAAGTCGTGGTCGCCCTTGGTGTACGTGGCGGGCGCCGGCTGGCCGGCGGCGACGACCTTCTTCGCGGCCCGCTCCACCTTGTCCACGACCGGGTCGCACAGCGCGGTCACCCGGACGCCCGGCTGGGCCAGGAACAGGTCGATCATGCCGCCGCCGCGGTTGCCGAGGCCCACGATCCCGACCCGCACGGTGGTGTGGGTCTCGAAGGGCACGCCGATCATCGTCCTGCCCCGCCGCGGCGGCACGGCCGGCGCCGCGGCTTCACCGGCCGCGCCTGCGTCTGCCGCCTGGGCCTGGGAGGCGCCGAAGGCCCCCAGGCCGAGCCCTGCACCGGCGATGCCCGCCGAGCGCAGAACCGAACGGCGGGAGTAGCCGTCGTCGGAATCGCCTGGTCTCGGGGTGGCGTTCTCCTCGCGCATGCGTCCTCCGGAAGGTGTGCGGAAGGTTCGCCGCCACCCTCGCCGGACCCGCGCGTGCCGACAAGAGGTCTGCACCACTGAGGAGTTGGACTTACCGCCCGGGCCGGATGGACTTATCCGCGGCGTCCCCGGACCCCCGCGGGGCGGGTGGCGCGCTCCAGCTCCAGCAGTACGGAGCGGTACGAGCGGCCCGTGGCCCGGTCCATGCCGATCTCGCACATCCGGTTCGCCGACAGGTGCGCGTCGTACTCCCGGGCGGCGACCTCCGCGGCCTCGCGCGCGGTCGCGGACGCGGTCAGCTCCTTGTGCAGCAGGCCGCGGTCGCCGGCGAAGGCGCAGCAGGCCGCGTCGTCCGGCACGACGACCTCCTCCGCGACCGCCTCGGCCAGCGCGGTGAGCCGGCCGGTGTTGCCCAGATGGCGCATCGAGCAGGTCGGGTGGACCACGGCGGAGGCGGTCTTGCGCTCGACCGTCAGATGGGGCAGCAGCTCGTCGGCGGCCCAGTCGAGCGAGTCGACGACGGTGAGCTGCGCGTGCAGCTTGCGGCTCGCCTCCGTCAGATACGGCACCACCTCGTGCGCGAGGCCCAGGGTGCAGGACGAGGCGTCGACGACGACCGGCAGCCGGGCGCCGTCGGTCCACCACCAGGCGGCCTCGACGATGCGGTTGGCCATCACCCGGGTGCCGTCGGCGTAGCCCTTGGAGTGCCAGATGGTGGAGCAGCAGGTGCCGGTGACGTCGTCGGGGATCCACACGGGCCGCCCGGCGCGGGCGGAGACGGCGACGACGGCCTCCGCGAGGTTCGGTCCGCGCGCGTCGTCCGGGCCGCCGAAGATGCGGTTGACGCACGCCGGGAAGTAGACGGCGGCGGCGTCCTCGCGGACGGTGCCGGGCAGCCGGCGCGCCGCCGGAGCGGGGATCTCCGGCAGCCACTCGGGTACGAGGTCGGGGCGTACCGCGCGGCGCGCGAGCCGGGTCGCCGCGCCCGGCACCCGGTCGCCGAGCCGGTGCGCGACGGCGACGGCCAGCCGGGCGGCCCGTTCGACCTGGCGGAAGCGACGGGCGGTGGCGGCGGCGGCGCGCTCCTCGCGGGCGGAGTGCCGGGCGTGCCGGAAGTCCTTCATCATCTGCCCGGTGTCGATGCCGACGGGGCAGTCCAGGCCGCACGTGGAGTCGCCGGCGCAGGTGTCGACGGCGTCGTACCCGTACGCCTGGAGAAGGCTGCCGGTGACCGGCGCGTCCGGCGGCTGGCGCAGCATCTCCCGGCGCAGCACGATGCGTTGCCGCGGGGTGGTCGTCAGGTCGCCGCTGGGGCAGGTGGGTTCGCAGAAGCCGCACTCGATGCACGGGTCGGCGACGTCCTCGATCCGCGGGATGGTCTTCAGCCCGCGGAGGTGCGCCTGCGGGTCGCGGTCGAGCAGCACCCGCGGGGCGAGGATGCCGTGCGGGTCGATCAGCTCCTTGATCCGCCACATCAGCCCGGTGGCCCGCTCGCCCCACTCCAGCGCGAGGAACGGGGCGATGTTGCGGCCGGTGGCGTGCTCGGCCTTCAGCGAGCCGTCGAAGCGCTCGACGGTCAGCCGGCAGAAGTCGTCCATGAAGGCCGCGTACCGCTCGACGTCGGCGGGCTCCGCGGCGTCGAAGGCGAGCAGGAAGTGCAGGTTGCCGTGGGCGGCGTGGCCGGCGACGGCGGCGTCGAAGCCGTGCCGCGCCTGGAGTTCGAGCAGCGCCTCGCAGGCTTCGGCCAGCTGGCCGGGCGGGACGGCGAAGTCCTCGGTGATGAGGGTCGTACCGGCCGGGCGGGAGCCGCCGACGGCGGTCACGAACGCCTTGCGCGCCTTCCAGTAGCCGCCGATGCGGCCCGGGTCGCGGGTGAACGCGTTGCCCTCGGCCGCCACGGACCCGACCGGCGCTACGAGGTCGAGCCCCGCCAGCACCCCGGCCGCCGCCTCCTCGTACGCCTCCCGCGCCGCCTCGTCCGGCGCCCGGAACTCCACCAGCAGCGCCGCCGTCTCCTTCGGCAGCTCCGCCCAGTCGGCGGGCACCCCGGCGACGCTCACCGAGGCGCGCAGCGTGTTGCCGTCCATCAGCTCCACGGCCCGCGCTCCGGCGGCGTTGAACGCCGGCACCGCGGCCGCGGCGGCCTGGAGGGTGGGAAAGAACAGCAGCGCCGTGGAGGTGTGCCGGTCCAGCGGCAGCGTGTCGAAGACGGTGTCGGCGATGAAGCCGAGCGTGCCCTCGGAGCCGACCATCAGCCCGCGCAGTATCTGCACGGGGGTGGCGCCGTCGAGGAAGGCGTCGAGCCGGTAGCCGTTGGTGTTCTTGATCTCGTACTTGGCGCGGATGCGGGCCGTCAGCTCCGCGTCCGCCTCGATCTCGGCCTTGAGCGCGAGCAGACCGCTCCACAGCTCCGGCTCGGCGGCGGCCAGCCGTTCGTCGGCGTCGGGCGCGGCGGTGTCCACGACGGTGCCGGAGGGCAGCACGAAGGTCAGCGAGGCGAGCGTGCGGTACGAGTTGCGCGTGGTGCCCGCCGTCATGCCCGAGGCGTTGTTGGCGACGACGCCGCCGAGGGTGCAGGCGATGGCGCTGGCCGGGTCGGGGCCGAGGACGCGGCCGTGCCTGGCGAGGGTGGCGTTGGCCCGTACGACGGTGGTGCCGGGGCCGACGCGGGCGCGTGCCGCGGCGTCGTCGAGCACCTCGACGCCCGCCCAGTGGCGGCGGACGTCGACGAGGATGTCCTCGCCCTGCGCCTGGCCGTTCAGCGACGTGCCCGCCGCCCGGAAGACCAGCTTCCGGCCGTGCTCGTGGGCGAACCTGAAGAGCGCCGAGACGTCCGCGACCGTCTCGGCCAGGGCCACCGCCCGCGGCACGAACCGGTACGGGCTGGCGTCCGAGGCATACCGCACCAGGTCCGAGGCGCCCGTCAGCACCTTCTCCGCACCCAGCAGCGCCGTCAGCTCCGCGCGCAGCGGCTCCGGCGTGCCCGCGGCGAGGTCGTCGGCGACCCGGTCGGGCGCGGGCGCCGCCGCTCCGCGGCCGGGGCGCAGGGCCGAGGGCTTGGGCTGGAGCAGCGGCATGGAACGGACTCCTCAGCAGGGGTGGCCGTGCGGGTCGACCAGGGGGGCGATGAGCCCGAGCAGTTTTTCACGCTGCTGTTCCGACAGCGGCTCCAGCACGTCCGCGGCGGCGGCCAGGCGGGCCCGGTGCAGCTCGGCGAGCGCCGTGCGCCCGGCCGCGGTGGTCTCGATCCGGATCACCCGCCGGTTGGCCGGGTCGGGCACGCGCCGGACCAGGCCGCCCGCCTCCAGCGCGTCGACGTGCGTGGTGACCGCGCGGGGGACGACGCCCAGGCGCTCGGCGAGGTCGGCCATCCGCGGCGGTTCCTCGTGGCGCTCCAGGGTGCGCAGCAGCCGGGACTGGGCGGGCGTGATGCCCAGCGGCTTGAAGTGGTGCTTCTGCGCGTAGTGGATGCGGCGGGTGAGCAGCAGGAGCTGCTCCGCCAACTGGCCGGTCACGTCTGCGGGGGGCGGGGGCGACTGGGACACGCTCCGAGGGTAGCAGGAGCATATTCATTGTGTATATAGGTAACAATGAGCTACCCTCCCATAAGGTCGTCACGCTCTTCTAGGAGGCCCATGCCGCACGATCCACTCGACGGGTGGTCACCCCCGCCCTCCGATCCGGAGCAGCCCGCCCAGGTGCGCCGGATCCTCGCGCTCTTCCGCCCGTACCGCGGCCGCCTCGCCGTGGTCGGGCTGCTGGTGGCCGCGTCCTCGCTGGTCTCGGTCGCCTCGCCGTTCCTGCTCCGCGAGGTCGTCGACACCGCCCTGCCCGAGGGCCGCACCGGGCTGCTCAGCCTGCTCGCGCTCGGCATGGTCGGCGTCGCCGTGCTCGGCGGCGTCTTCGGCGTGCTCCAGACCCTCATCTCCACCACCGTCGGCCAGCGCGTCATGCACGACCTGCGCACCGCCGTCTACGCCCAGTTGCAGCGCATGCCGCTGGCGTTCTTCACCCGCACCCGCACCGGCGAGGTGCAGTCCCGCATCGCCAACGACATCGGCGGCATGCAGGCCACCGTCACCACCACCGCCACCTCGCTGGTCTCCAACCTCACCAGTGTCATCGCCACCGTCGTCGCCATGCTCGCGCTCGACTGGCGGCTGACCGTCGTCTCGCTGCTCCTGCTGCCGCTCTTCGTCTGGATCGCCCGCCGCGTCGGCCGCGAGCGCAAGAAGATCACCTCGCAGCGGCAGAAGCAGATGGCCGCCATGGCCGCGGGCGTGACCGAGTCGCTGTCGGTGAGCGGCATCATGCTCGGCCGCACCATGGGCCGCTCCGACAGCCTCACCCGCGGCTTCGCCGACGAGTCGGAGAGCCTGGTGGACCTGGAGGTACGGGCCAACATGGCGGGCCGCTGGCGGATGGCCACCATCGGCGTCGTCATGGCCGCCATGCCGGCCGTCATCTACTGGACCGCGGGCCTGGCCTCCGGCACCGGCGGGCAGGCCGTGTCCATCGGCACCGTCGTGGCCTTCGTCTCACTCCAGCAGGGCCTCTTCCGGCCCACCGTCAGCCTGCTCTCGACCGGCGTGCAGATGCAGACCTCGCTCGCCCTCTTCCAGCGCATCTTCGAGTACCTCGACCTGCCCGTCGACATCGCCGAGCCCGAGCACCCGGTGCGGCTGGTGAAGCCCCGCGGCGAGGTGCGCTTCGAGAAGGTCGACTTCGCGTACGAGGCGGGACAGCCGACGCTGCGCGACGTCGACCTCACCGTGCCCGCCGGCAGCAGCCTGGCGATCGTCGGCCCCACGGGCGCCGGCAAGTCCACCCTGGGCTATCTGGTGCCGCGGCTGTACGACGTCACCGGCGGCCGGGTCACCCTCGACGGCACCGACGTGCGCGACCTCGACTTCGACTCGCTCGCCCGCGCGGTCGGCGTCGTCGCCCAGGAGACGTACCTCTTCCACGCCTCCGTCGCCGACAACCTGCGCTTCGCCCGCCCGGACGCGACCGACGCCGAGATCGAGGCCGCCGCCCGCGCCGCGCAGATCCACGACCACATCGCCGCCCTGCCCGACGGCTACGACACCCTCGTCGGCGAGCGCGGCTACCGCTTCTCCGGCGGCGAGAAGCAGCGCCTGGCCCTCGCCCGCACCATCCTGCGCGACCCGCCGGTGCTCGTCCTCGACGAGGCCACCAGCGCCCTGGACACCCGCACCGAGCGCGCGGTGCAGGAGGCGGTGGACGCGCTGGCCGCGGGCCGTACGACGATCACCATCGCGCACCGGCTCTCCACGGTCCGCGACGCCGACCAGATCGCGGTCCTGCACGACGGCCGGATCGCCGAACTCGGCACGCACGAGAAGCTGATGGCCGCCGGCGGCCGGTACGCGGCGCTGGTCCGCCGCGACCTCGACGCGGACGCGAGCGCGGTCGCGGGAGGCGAGCCGGTGGCGGAGGGCGCGTCGGTCACCGTCTGAGCCGGCGTACCGGCCGGGCGCCCGGCCGCCGGCCCGGTGCCCGTACTACGGTGGCGCCATGGGTGTGCTCACGGCCGTGCGCGGCGACATCACCGAGCAGCGGGTCGACGCGCTGGTCAACGCCGCCCACTCCTCGCTGCTGGGCGGCGGGGGCGTCGACGGCGCCATCCACCGCAGGGGCGGCAAGAGCATCGTCGAGGAGTGCCGCGAACTGCGCGCCTCCGCCTACCCGGACGGTCTGCCGGCCGGCCGCGCGGTGGCCACCGCCGCCGGGCTGCTGCCGGCCCGCTGGGTGATCCACACCGTCGGCCCGGTGTGGACGCGGAGCGGGGACCGCTCGGCGGAACTGGCCTCCTGCTACCGCGCGTCGCTGGCCGTCGCCCGCGAACTGGGCGCCCGCACGGTCGCGTTCCCCGCCGTCTCCACCGGTGCGTTCGGCTGGCCGCTGGACGACGCGGCCCGGATCGCGGTGGCCGCCGTCCAGGAGTCCGTCGACAAGCGGGCCTTCGACGAGGTGCGCTTCGTCCTCTTCGACACCCGGGCCCACGAGGCGTTCGCCCGGCACCTCGGCTGACGATCCATAGGAGCGTCCCGGCCGCGGCGCGCCCACCCGGGCCGCGCCGCGCCGGCACTGCGATGCTGGCACCGTGCAGAAGCCCGAGCCCGTCACCCCCGACGCCCCGCACGCCCTGCGGTTCCCGCTCCTCACCCAGCAGTGGCTGGACCTGACGTTCGTCCACTGGGCCGTCGAGCCGGACGCCGTGGCGCGCCTGCTGCCCCGCGGGACCGCGCCGGACACGCACGACGGGGTCGCGTACGCCGGGCTCGTCGCGTTCCGGATGCACCGCGTCGGGTGGCTGCGGCTGCCCGCGGTGCCGTACCTCGGCTCCTTCCCCGAGACCAACGTGCGCCTGTACTCGGTCGACGGCCGCGGGCGGCGCGGTGTCGTGTTCCGGTCGCTGGACGCCGCCCGGCTGGTCCCCGTGGTGCTGGGCCGGCTCGGCTTCGGGCTGCCGTACGTCTGGTCGCGGATGGCCGTCCGCCGGGCCGGTGACACGGTCGTCTACACCAGCTCGCGCCGCCGGCCGGGCCCGCGCGGCGCGTACAGCCGCCTGACCGTGCGTCCGGGCGCACGGATCGGCGAGCCGAGCGCGCTGGAGCACTTCCTCACCGCGCGCTGGGGGCTGCACACCGCCTTCTTCGGCGGTACCGCCTACCTGCCCAACGAGCACCCCCGCTGGCCGCTGCACCGCGCGGAACTGGTGCGGTGCGAGGAGAACCTGGTCGCGGCGGCGGGCCTGCCCGCGCCCGCCGGCGACCCGGTCAGCGTCCTGTACTCGCCGGGCGTCCAGGTGCGCTTCGGCCGCCCGCGGCGCGCCTCGTGACCGGCCGGCCGTAGCGGGCGGGTCAGGCGCCGCCGACGATGGCGTCGATCCGGGACTTCACCGACGTCACATCCCCGTAGATCGCGGGCGAGACGGCGCACGTGCCCGCCGTACCGCGGCTCGTGGCGCCGACGAGCCGCCAGTCGCCGGGCCCGCCGACGACCGCCGGGCCGCCGGAGTCGCCGTAGCACGCGCCCCGGCCGCCGCCGCCGTTCACGCACAGCTCGTACGCGCCCTGGATGCCCGCGCAGGAGGAGTCGGCCAGGACCGTGGTGTCGAGCTGCCGCAGCCCGACCGGCGGGGCGCCGCAGCCGCGGGTCGGACAGGTCTGGCCCCAGCCGATCAGCCGGGTCGCCGAGCCGGCGGGCGCGGAGGCGGCGATGGGCACGGGCGTCTTCGTCGAGGGGGTGCCGAGCCGCAGCAGGGTCATGTCGGCGGCGAGCTGGCGGCGTTCGACGACGCGGCGGACCTCGCCGCCCGCGGTGCGGTCGGTGGTGCCGATCCGCACCTGGTACGGGGTGCCGCAGTGCGCGGCGGTGACGACCCAGCTCGGGTCGACCAGGCTGCCGCCGCAGGTGTGGCCGCCCGACGCGCTCTGCAGCGAGGCCATGAAGGAGTACGTCTCGGAAGCCGGCTGGCCGCCGACGATCTGCGCCGTGGGCGGGGGCGTGGGCTCCGGGCCGCCGGTGGCCGCGGCCGCACCCGACATCGACAGAATGGCCACGACGGCGGTCGTTAACCCGCCGAGCCGCATGATGGTGCGCATTCGTCCGTTCATTCGCGGTTTCCTCCCATGGAGACTTTGGCGCGGGTACGCCGGAGGTAAATCGCAGGAGCGTAAACACGAGTTCAGCCGGAGGTAAACAGGGCGGCGGGCGGAACGGGAATTCACCAACCCGGAAATCGCGGCACTGAGCTGGGAGTTCATCATCTGGAAATCGTGATTCCGGGACCGGTCGAGGAAATCGCTTACATCACGCGGCGATATGGCCATGGAACAATGCGAGGCGCCGGCGAGCGGCGGGAATTACTCCCGCCGGCCGTGCGCCTCCGGGTCGGGAAGCCAGCCGCGGCGCTGGGCCAGGATTCCCGCCTGGAAGCGGGTACGGGCGCCGAGCTCGTCCAGCAGCTCCGCCAACCGCCGGGTGACCGTCCGCGGGCTCACGCCCAACTGCCGGGCGATCGCCTCGTCCTTGACCCCCGCCGCCAGCAGCGTGAGCAGCCCCAGGTCCGAGCACGAAGGACGGTCCTGTGCGGGCCGGGGCAGCAGCGGCGCGGCCTGCTGCCACAGCAGCTCGAAGAGGCTCACCAGCGCGTCCAGCAGCGCGCACGGGCGGATCACCAGCGCGCTGTCCACCTGGTCGTCGAGCGCGATCGGCAGCAGCGCCACCGCGCGGTCCGCGAGCGCCAGCTTCATCGGCACCTGCGGATGGACCCGCGACTGCTCGCCGTTGGCCGCCGCGCGCCGCGCCGCGGCCAGCGCGCCGGGGTACTCCAGCGACTCCGGGGCGTAGATGCCCCGTACCACCACCTGCTCGTGCAGCCGCGCCGTCACGCTCTCCTCCGAGGGCGTCACGTCCGCCGCGTACGGCGGCCGGTCGAAGACCAGCAACTCCCGCTCGCAGCCGCGGACGAGCTGGCCGAAGCGCTCCGCGATGGCCTGCCGGCCGGTGAGGATCTCCAGCAGCTCGTCCGGCTGCCGGCCCGTGCTCAGCGTCGCCGCCAGCGCCCGTGCGTTGCGCTGCAGCTCGCCCAGCTCCCGGCGGCGCCGCGCGACGAGCAGGTCGACGGCGGTGTCAGGGCGGGTGGCCAGCAGCCGCACCGGGCGCCCGGGCAGCCGGCTGACCAGGCCCACCTCCTCCAGCTCCGTGACGCTGCGCCGGGTGACGCGCTCGGAGCGCCTCAGCTCCCCGGCGAGCTGGGCGACGGTGCGGCCGGGCGCCGCGAGCAGCGCGCGGTAGACGGACTCGGCGTACGGCGGTATCCCCAGGGCCTCAAGCATCCGGCCATGGTGGCTACTTGTGGACGTGGCGACAAGACGCCACGAAGATTCGTTCCGCCGCGCAGGTCCGCCGGGGTAAGACCGGGATCATGTCCTCCAGACGGCTCTCTCAGCACGTCCGCGCCGCCGTGACGGCCCTCCTCCTCGGCGGGCTGACGCTCCCGGCCCTGTCGGCCACGCCGGCCGCGGCCGGCCCTCCGCCCCTCGCCGCGCCGCCCGCGGGCGGCGCCGCTCCCTCCGCCTCCGCCACGGTCACCCTCGTCACCGGCGACGAGGTCACCCTCGACGCCCCCGCCGCGGACGGTCCCCCCGCCGTCTCCGTCACCCCGCGGCCTGGCTCCGGCAGCCGCTCCTTCACCACCCTGCGCGACGGCGACGACGTCTACGTCGTCCCGGACGACGCCGCAGGACTCGTCCCCGAGGTGCTCGACCTCGAACTCTTCAACGTCACCGCTCTCGTCGAGATGGGCTACGACGACGCCTCCACCCGCGCGCTCCCGCTGATCGTGCAGGGCCCCCGCCCGTTGGCCGCGGCGGGCGAGGCGGCCCGCGAGGACGCCCTGCCGCTGCCCGCCCTCGACGCCGTCGCCGTCGAGCTGCCCAAGAAGCGCGCCGGCACCTTCGCCGCGACCCTCGCCCGGCCCGCGGGCCCGGCCGCGGCCGGGGTGCGCCGGGTGTGGCTGGACCGCAGCCTGGAGGCCGCGGAACTCGACGGCAACCTGAGCCAGATCGGCGCCCCCGAGGTCTGGGACGCCGGGCTGAGCGGCGCCGGCGTGGACGTCGCCGTGCTCGACTCCGGTGTCGACGCCGACCACCCCGACCTGCGCGGCAGGGTCGCCGGCGCCGCCGACTTCACCGGCGAGGGCACCACGGAGGACCGCAACGGCCACGGCACCCACGTCGCCTCCCTCGTCGCGGGCAGCGGCGCCGCGTCCGGCGGCGCCCGCAAGGGCGTCGCGTACGGCGCCCGGCTGCTGTCCGGCCGGGTCCTGGACGGCGAGGGCCAGGGCCGGGCGTCCTGGGTGATCGCCGGGATGCAGTGGGCCACCGAGCAGGGTGCCGACGTGGTCAACCTCAGCCTCGGCGGCACCGCGCCCGAGTACCCGGAGAACGATCCGGTCGCCCGCGCGCTCGACACCCTGGCCGCCGACACCGGCACCCTCTTCGTCGTCGCCGCGGGCAACTCGGGGCCGTACTCCGGCACCATCGGCAGCCCGGGAGTCGCGGAGAGCGCGCTGACCGTGGGAGCCGTGGACGCCGGCGGCGGTACGCCCCGGTTCACCAGCATCGGGCCGACGACCGGCGCGTACCTCTCCAAGCCCGACCTGGCCGCCCCGGGCGTCGCCGTCACCGGCGCCCGCGCGGGCGGCGGCACGGCCGATCCGTACACGGAGATGAGCGGCACCTCGCAGGCCACCCCGCACGTCGCCGGCGCCGCCGCGCTGCTGCTGGAGAAGCACCCCGACTGGGACTGGCGGCGGCTGAAGACCACGCTCATGACCACCGCCGACGGCGACGCCGCCGCACCCCGGCCGCACGCGGCCGGCGCCGGCGTCCTCGACCTGCCGGGCGCCGCGAACGAGACCCTCCGACTCGACCGCGGCAACGTCGATTTCGGCTACCTGCGCTACCCGGATGGCGAGCGCCCCGCGTCGATCGAGGTGACCCTCACCAACAACGGCACCGAGCCCCGCGCGATCTCCCTCACCGACCTCGCCACCGAGCGCGCCGGCGCCCCTCTCGCCGAGGGTGCCGTGAGCGTGACGCCCGCCGCCGTGACCGTCGCACCCGGTGCCACCGAGCGGGTGACGGTCACGCTGACGCCCGAGGGCGTCGCGCCCGGCGTCTACTCCGGCGCCGTCGTCCTCACCGAGAGCGGGCACGACACCGTCACCCTGCCGCTCAGCTTCTACCTCGAACCGCCCCGCCACGACGTGGACCTGACCGTCCTCGACCGGAACGGCCGGCCCTGGGCGGGCGGCAGCCTGTGGCTGCTCAACATGCGGGAGACGTACCCCGAGACCGGCGGCGGCTTCCGCACCGTCCACCTGGACGAGAACGGCCGCGCCACCGCCCGCATGCTGCCGGGGCCGCTGTCGATGCTGGCCAAGGTGGAGACCCCCGCCGCGGACGGCGAGGCCGGCACCGTCGCGTTCGCCGGCTCGCCCGAGGTCATGCTCGACGGCGACATGGCCTACACCATCGACGCCCGCAAGGCCCTGCCGCTGCGGCCCGCGACCGTCGAGGGCGCGGACACCAGGGTGCGGCACGCCTCCGTCCACTACGCGCGCCACGACGAGTCCGGCACCGGCGGGATGGACGAGGGGATCTACGCGACCGGCGAGGAGATCGAGCAGGGCCGGGTCTTCCTCCAGCCCACCGAGCCGGTACGGCACGGCACCTCGGCGTTCGCGACCCGCTGGCGGCTGGAGGCCGACGGCAGGCCGCAGGGGCGGCAGGCCGACGTCTACGAACTGGTGCTCGGCCAGGGCAGGACGATCCCCGACCCGCCGCGCTACCGCGTCACCCGCGCCGAGGCGCGTCAACTGGCCCGCGTCGAGGCCGACTACCGCTCGCTGCACGGCCGCGCCGACACGTACACCGAATCGCGCGAGGCGCGCCCCGCCGGCATCGAGACCGCCCTCGTCCACGAGTACCCGCTCGACGTGCCGCAGCGCCGCGTCGAGATGGTCACCGCACGGCCGGACGTGAAGTGGCGCCACTGCGTCCTCGGCCCCGAGCCGGCGCTCCCGCGGCTGTGCGCGCCCACGCTGCCGTACGAGCGGGGGGAGAGCGCGGCGCCGGTCTGGTACGGCGCCCCGGCCCCGGCGGTCATCGCCGGGCTGCACTACGGCGACCAGCTCGACCTGCCGGTGTCGCTCAGCGACGGCGAACACCAGGGTTCGATCTGGAACATCGCGACCGCCGGGAACGAGAGCCTGCGGCTCTTCCGCGACGGCAGGGAGATACCGGCCCGCCCCGGCACCAGCTACTTCCCGGTCGCGCCTGAACCCGCCACGTACCGGCTGGAGCACACCTCGCGCCCCGACCGCGACGCGCTGCCCATCGGCGGCGAGACGCGCACGAGCTGGACCTTCCCGGCCCGCGGTCCCGCGGATCCGCTGGTGGGACAGGAGCGGGTGCGGCTGCTGGGCGTCGACTACGCGCCCCGCACCGACCGCGACGGGACCGTCCCCGCGCACCGGCCGCTCACCGTCGGCCTGCGGCTCACCTCCACCGCGGGCCCGGAGGACGCGATCAGGACCGAGCGCGGCAGCGTGCGGTTCTGGGCCTCCACCGACGGCGGCGAGCGCTGGCACGAGGCGCTGGTGTTCCCCGGGCGGGACGGTGAACTGACCGCGCTGGTGCCGGGGGTGTGGCCGCGGCCGGGCCAGGAGGTGTCCGTACGGGTGCGCGGTACGGCCGCCGAGGGCCGGGCGATCGAGCAGACGATCATCGACGCCTACCGCGCCGGCTGAGCCGCCGTGCCGGCCCCGGCGCACCGCCGGGGCCGGCACGCGCACCCCGCGCGCCGATCGCTTCCCCCTCCCTTCACGGCCCTCAAACTGAGCGAACGGTCGTGCTATCTTCTGACCATGAAGCCTGTCGTCACCGCGCTCATAGGCAAGGTCCTCAACGCCACCGCCGCCGTCTCCCCGGGCCTCGCGGGCCGCGGCGCCCTCGTCCTCTACCGCCATCCGCGCTCCGACCGCGCCTTCGACGACGCCGAACGCCGGCTGCTCGCGGGCGCGTTCACCGGCTGTCTCACCGTGGCCGGCAAGAACGTGGTCACCTACTGCTGGGGCGACGGCGAGCGGCCCGTGCTGCTCGTGCACGGCTGGCGCTCCCGGGCCACGCACTTCGCCCCGTACATCGCCGCGCTGCGCGCCGCCGGCTACACGCCCGTCGCGTTCGACGCCCCCGCCCACGGCGCCTCGGAAGGGCGCCGCACCACCGTGCTGGAGTACCGCGAGATCATCGCCCGGCTGTACGAGGAGCACGGCCGGTTCGAGGCCGTCGTCGCGCACTCCCTCGGCGGCTCCGCCGCCTTCCTCGCGCTGCGCGGCGCCGCCGCCTCGGACCGCCTCGTGGTGATCTCCGGCGTCGCCGACTTCGACCACGTCGTCGACGTGTTCTGCGCAGGGCTCGGCCTCGGGCCCCGGGTGAAGACCGCGCTGCGGCGGCGCATCGAGACCGACATGTTCCCCGGCGAGCACGACCTGTGGCGGCGCTTCGACGTCACGTACCGCCCGGCCGAGGTCACCCCCCCGATCCTGCTCGTCCACGATGAGAAGGACCGCATGGTCGCCGCCGCGCAGGCGGACAAGACCGCGGCGGCCTACGGCGGGCAGGTCAGGCAGCACCGCACCAGCGGCCTCGGGCACCGGCGGATCCTCGCGGATCCCGGCGTGGTGCGCACGGCGCTGGAGTTCGTCTCAGCAGGGGAGCGCGTCCGGGACTGAGTCCGGCTCCGCGGCCGCCGCACGCAGCCGCGCCACGACGGCGGAGGCGGCCAGGTCGTACGCGTCCTGCGCGCCGTGCAGCAGCGACAGCAGGTTGGCGTGCTCCAGGAGCGCGATCAGCTCGAACGCGAGCCGTCCCGCGCCGGTGTCCGGCCGCAGTTCACCGGCGGCGCGGGCCTCCTCGACGGTCCGCTCCACGTACGCCGCCCAGTCGCGGTGCGCCGCCGCCACCGCGTCGTGCACGGCGCCGCTGCGGGAGGCGAACTCGGCCGCCGCGCCGTAGAAGAAGCAGCCGCCGGGGAAGACGCGCTCGCGCGAGTAGCGCAGCCAGTGGGAGCAGAGCGACAGCAGCCTGCCGACCCCCGGCGGCTGGTCCTGTACGGGCCCGACCACGGTCTTGGCGAACACCGCTCCCGCGGCCCGCACCGTCGCGAGCTGCAGCTCCTCCTTGGAGCCGAAGAGCGCGAAGACGCCGCTCTTGCTCAGCCCCAGCTCGTTCGCGATCCGGCCCAGCGACAGGCCCTCCAGGCCCTCCACCGAGGCGATGTCCATCGTCCGCCGCAGCACGAGCCGGCGCGTGTGATTGCCGCGCTCGACCCGCCCGTCCACCCGCGTACCGGCCACTCCGCTCACCTCCTTTACCTACCGGCCAGTCTACTGACCAGTGCCGTCCCCGCCCCCGGCGGAAAGGGCAGGGCCGGTTGCGGGTGGCGGGCGGCACACTGGTCGGTATGGGTGAGACGCGAACCGCGATCGAGGAGCTGACGGGGCTGTGGTTCTCCAGCGGCGGCGACGAGGACGGGCCGATGCCCACGCGCACGACCGGGCCCCGCGCGACGGGGCCCCGCGCGAGCCGGCGCCGCGCGGCCCGCGGGGCTCGCGGCTGATCCTCACCGGCGCCGTCGTGTCCGGGCTGCTGCTGGTCAGCGGGGTCTGGGCGGTGCTCGGGGACTCGCAGCGGACCTTGGGCGTGCCGGTGCCCGGCGCGGAGCTGGTGCACTTCGCGTCCGGTCACGGGTACGAGCCGGTGCGTACGGTGCTGCGCTCGCGCACGGACGTCGCCGACTTCGCGAAGCGGTACCCGGCGGCGGCGAAGAGCGCGCGGGACCCCGGCGGGCCGGGCCGGCGGGACTTCACGACCGAGGCGCTGGTCGCCTTCGCGTGGCGCACCGGGTGCACCCGCGCCGGCTCCGCCGACCTGCGCAGTTCCGAGGAGCGCGGGCTGTTCGCGGAGCCGGCCGACACCACGGCGTACCGGAAGTGCGCGGAGCCCTTCGACGCGCTCGCCGTCTTCGCGGTGCCGCGGGAGTGGGCGCCGCACGGCGTCGAGCTATCGGGCGAGCCGCCGGATCCGCCGGGACCCACCGGGGCGCCGGAGGAGCGGTGACGCGGATGACGGGGCGTCAGAAGAACTCGTCCAGCAGGGTGTAGAACTCCGTCCGGGCCGGGTCGACGCGCACGTCCCCCTCGCCGGCCGCGCGGTAGGTGCGCAGGAACAGCCCGGCGGCCGCCGGGCCGTGCTGCGGGTTGAGGTCCTCGTCGGAAAAGCTGCGGACGGCCAGCGCGAGGTCCAGGTGCCGGTCGGCGACGCCCAGGCGGCCCAGGTCGATGACGCCGGAGACCTCCAGCGTCGCCGGGTCGACCAGCACGTTCGGTGCGCACAGGTCGCCGTGGCAGACGACGAGGTCCTCGACGGCGGGGCGGGTGCGCTCCAGCTCGGCGAAGAGGCCGGCGGCGCTGCGGCCGCGCCGGCCGTCGTCGAAGTCCTCCTCGTCCACCAGCCCGGCGGCGACCGCCGCCCCCGCCAGCGGCACCGTCACCGACAGGTTCCGGACGAACGGGCAATCGGCGACGGGCAGTTCATGCAGCCGCCGGGTGAACCGGGCCAGCGCCTCGACGGCCCCCGCCCGCAGGTCCGCCGGCCACGGCTCGGCCAGCGACCGCCCGGGCCGCGCCCGCGTCACCAGCCACGTGGTCCCGTCCGCCGCCCCGGCGTCGAGCACCTCGGGCGCGGGGAGCCCCTGGGCGCGCAGCCACCGGGTGCACGCCGCCTCGTGCCGCAGATCGGCGCCGGGCTCTGCGGGCCCGTCCCCGGCCGCCGCCGTCTTCACGAACAGTTCACCCGGCCCGGTGAGCCGCCAGACGCCCGCGCCCGACATGCCGTCGGTCACCGGCTGCCAGTCGTACGACGCATAGCGGGCCCGCAGCTCGGCCGTCACCGCTCCTCTTCGAAGACGCAGAACTCGTTGCCCTCGGGGTCGGCTATGACCGTCCAGTCGATCTCGTCGTCACGCCGGCGGACCAGCGTCGCGCCCAGCGCCTCCATCTCCTCCGGGACACCCCAGACGTCGAGGTGTATCCGGTTCTTCACCGTCTTCGCCTCCGGGACGGGATTGATCCAGATCAGCGGGCCCCGCCCGGCCGGGTCGTGGATGGGCACCGGCCACTCGGCGGGCCACTCCTCGCCTGACTCCTGCCGGCGGGCGTAGCCCAGGGCGGTGCACCACCAGTCGGCGAGCGCCTGGTGGTCCCGGGCGTCCAGCGCGAGATCCTTGAAGCGTGCGGGCATACGGGCGATCCTAACCCCCGCCCCGCGGGCCGCCGGGGCCCGCCGCGGGGCGGGTCCCCGGGAGCCGGGGCGTCCGTCAGCGGTAGAGCAGGTAGCGCCGGCGGCGGCGGGTGAAGTCGGCCAGTTCGTCCTTCCACGCGGCCACGACCTCGGCCACGTCCCGGCCCTCGTCGATCATCGTGCGCATCCGCGGCGAGCCCGACAGCTTGTCGATCCAGAAGGGCCGCTGCGGGTCCCAGCTGTCCTGCCGCCAGGCGAACTCCGGGTAGCGCGCGGCCTCCACGAGCATCGCCACCGCGGCCGTCACCGGCTCGTAGCGGCGCCGGTCGGCGACGTGCACCTGCACGCCCGCGCACGTCGCGCCCACGTGCTTGCCGAACGTCGGCACGAAGTACGCCTCGCGGAACTCCACTCCGGGCAGCCCGCGGGCGTTGAGCCGGTCGCTGTAGTGGTAGTCCAGGTAGGGCGCGCCGATCCACTCGAACGGGCGCGTGGTGCCGCGGCCCTCGGAGAGGTTGGTGCCCTCGAAGAAGCAGGTGCCCGCGTACGCCAGTGCCGTGTCGGCGGTCGGCATGTTCGGGGAGGGCGGCACCCAGGGCAGGTCGCCGTCCTGCGCGTACGACTCGGGGTCCCAGCCCCGTACCCGTACGACCTCCAGCTCCACCCGGCCGCCCGCGCCCTCGTCGGGCAGCAGTTCGCCGTTGAAGTAGCGGGCCAGCTCGCCGACGGTCATGCCGTGCTGCTGGACGATGGGCTTGAGGCCCACGCCCGAGGTGAAGCCCGGGGTCATCATCGCGCCGTCGGCGCGGCGGCCGATCGGGTTGGGGCGGTCGAGGACGACGAAGGCGGCCCCGGTCTCGCGGGCGGCGACCATCGCGTTGTACATGGTCCAGATGTACGTGTAGAAGCGTGCGCCGACGTCCTGGATGTCGAACACGATCGTGTCCGCGCCCGCCTTGGCGAACAGCTCGGCCATCTTCGCGGCGTTCGCGCCGTACGCGTCGTAGACCGTCAGCCCGGTGCGCGGGTCGATGGTCTCCGGCTCGGCCTCCCCGGCCTGCGCGCTGCCGCGGAAGCCGTGTTCCGGGCCGAAGACGCCGGCGATGTCGAGGGTGCCGGAGGTGTGCATGGAGTCGACGACGTGGCGGGTGTCGCGGAGGATGCCGGTCGGGTTGCTGACGATGCCCAGCCGGCGGCCGCGCAGCACGGACCAGCCCTCTGCGGCGGCGGCGTCGGCGCCGGCCTGCAGCGCGGCGGGGCGCCCGCCCGCGCGGGCGGGCGCGGCGCCGGCGAGCAGGGGTACGGCCGCGCCTGCGGCGGTGCCCGTCAGGAGCGTACGGCGGGACGGTGCGGAAGGTCTCGGCATGGCGCAGAAGCTAACCGACCGCGGGGGAGGGGAACAGGGTCCCGGCGGGTTGCCAGTGGTGTACAACTCTGGTGGCGGGAGGCAACTGAGGGGATGTCAGCCCGTCACCAGCACGACCTCCAGCGTCCGCGGCCCGTGCACGCCCTCCACCCGGTCCAGCTCGATGTCGCTGGTCGCCGAGGGGCCCGAGATCCAGGTCTGCGGCCGGGCCGGGTCCAGCCGCTCCATGGCCTGCGGCAGCGAGTCCACCACCTGCTCCGGGACCCGCACCACGCACACGTGGTGGTCGGGGATGAGGGTGATCCGCCGCCTGCCCTGCCCGGCGCCGGCGTCCAGCACGATCGTGCCGGTCTCCGCGACGGCCAGCGCGCAGCCCGTCAGCACGCTGTCGACCGCGTCCAGGTCCCGGGCGGTGCTCGCGGCCGTGTCGGGGACGCGGGTGGCACCGACCGCCGCGGTCCAGGCGGGCGGCAGCCCGTCGGGTACGAGCAGGGTGCGGGTGCCGCGCCCGGCGAACAGCCGCGCCAGCAGCGCCGGCAGCCCCCCGGCGTCCGTACGGTGCACGAGGGCGCGGTAGTCGGCGAGGTTCTCCGCGAGCAGGTCCGCGGACTCGGCGGGGGAGCGGTCGCCGTGCACGCGCAGGTAGTCGCGCGGCACCGCCGGCTCGGGCGTGCCCGCGGTGTCGCGGGTGGCGGCCCGTACCCGCGCGAGGATCGTCTCCCTGCTGCTGCTCACCGCGCACTCCTCCCGCTCCGCGTCCCACGACCGGCCCGTACGGTACGGCCCGTCACGATCCCGCTCCGCGGGTGCGCTGCCACCATGCGCGGAACGACTCCTTCGGCACCGGCGGCAGGTCCCGCGTCGCCGACCACGCCTTCCCGGGCCCCGGCAGCCGGCGCGGGTGCAGCCGCCGGGTGCCTGTCGTGGCGCGCAGCGCGGCGCCGTAGACGCGCGGGTGGTCCATCGTCCAGCGCGCCGCGCGCATCGCCGCCCGCTCCGCTGCGTGTCCCTTCGCCGGCTTGATCACGGCCTTCGTGCCGCGCACCGTGTACGTGCCGCCCTCGGCGACCCGCGTGCGCAGGTGCACGAGCACCTCGGGGATGTCGATGGCGACCGGGCACACCTCGTAGCACGCGCCGCACAGCGTCGAGGCGTACGGCAGCGAGGCGTCCAGCGCGCTTGCCGTGCCGCGGAGCTGGGGGGTGAGGATCGCCCCGATCGGGCCCGGGTAGGCGGAGCCGTACGCGTGCCCGCCGGCGCGCTCGTAGACCGGGCAGACGTTGAGACACGCCGAGCATCTGATGCACCGCAGCGCCTGGCGTCCCACCTGGTCGGACAGCGTGTCGGTGCGTCCGTTGTCCAGCAGCACGAGGTGGAAGTCGCGCGGTCCGTCTCCCTCGGCGGGGCCGGTCCAGGTACTCGTGTACGGGTTCATCCGCTCGGCGGTCGAGGAGCGCGGCAGCAGTTGCAGGAAGACCTCCAGGTCCCGCCAGCTCGGCACGATCTTCTCGATGCCGACGACGGAGATCAGCGTCTCCGGCAGCGTCAGGCACATCCTCCCGTTGCCCTCGGACTCCAGCACCACCATCGTGCCGGTCTCGGCGACCATGAAGTTCGCGCCGGAGACGGCGACCCTGGCGTCGAGGAACTTCTCCCGCAGGTGCAGCCGCGCGGCCTCGGCCAGCTCCGCGGGCCGGTCGCCGAGCCCGGCGGGCGCGGGGCGGCCCCAGTCGGCCATGCGGTCGCGGAAGATGTCGCGGATCTCGCCGCGGTTCTTGTGGATGGCGGGGACCAGGATGTGCGACGGCAGGTCCTCGCCGAGCTGCACGATCAGCTCGGCGAGGTCGGTCTCGTACGCGCGGATGCCGGCCTCCGCCAGCGCCTCGGTGAGCCCGATCTCCTGCGTGGCCATCGACTTGACCTTGACGACCTCGTCGGCGCCGGTCTCCCGGACCAGACGGGTGACGATCGCGTTGGCCTCCGCGGCGTCGACCGCCCAGTGCACGTGCCCGCCCGCGGCGGTCACCGCCGCCTCCAACTGCTCCAGATAGTGGTCCAGGTGGCGCAGCGTGTCGTCCTTGATGGCGGCGCCCGCGGCGCGCAGCCGGTCCCAGTCGGCGAGTTCGGCGACGGCCGCCGCGCGCTTGCCGCGGATGGTGCGCGTCGCGTGGGTGAGGTTGGCGCGCAGGGTGGCGTCTGCGGTGGCCGCGGCGGCGGACTGCGGGAAGGCCGCCGGGCGGGTGCGGGGCATGCCCAGGAACGTACGGGCCGCTCGGGTCTCGCTCACCACACGTCCCCTTCCGTGCTCGCCAGGATCTCCGCGATGTGCACCGGCCGTACCGGCGAGCCGCGGCGCGCCAGCGTGCCGCCGATGTGCATCAGGCAGGAGTTGTCCGCCGCGCACACCGCCTGCGCGCCCGACTCCTCCACGTGCCGCGCCTTGTCGGCGCCCATCGCCGCCGAGACCGCGGGGTTCTTCAGTGCGAACGTACCGCCGAACCCGCAGCATTCGTCCGCGCCCTCCAGTTCGTGCAGGGTCAGCCCCTTCACCTGCTCCAGCAGGTGCCGTGGCCGGTCGCCGAGACGGAGCACGCGCAGACCGTGACAGGTCGGATGATAGGTGACCGTGTGTGGGTAGTACGCGCCGACATCGGTCACGTCGAGGACGTCGGTGAGGAACTCCGTCAGCTCGTACGTGCGCGGGGCGACGGCCGCCGCGGCGGGCTCGCCGATCCGCGGGTAGTTGTCGCGGACCATAGCCGCGCACGAGCCGGACGGCGAGACCACGTACTCGTAGTCCGCGAACACGTCCGCGTAGCGACGCGCGAGCGGCCGGGTCTCACCCAGATAACCGGTGTTGAACTGGGCCTGCCCGCAGCAGGACTGCGCGAGCGGGAAGTCGACCGTCACCCCCAGCCGCTCCAGCAGGGCCACGACCGCACGCCCGGTGCGCGGGTAGAGCGTGTCGTTGACACATGTCACGAAGAGCGCAACGCGCATTCCGCTTCCTCCCAGGCCGATCCGCCGCCGCCGGGTTCATACTCCCGCAGCGGCTGCGTTCTGTGAAGCAGAGATCGGAGGTCTGACAGGGTGCCGTCGATCACGCCGGCCGCCCGCGCCTGGACGAGGACGTTGCCGAGGGCCGCCGCCTCCACCGGACCCGCGACCACCGGCAGCCCGCAGGCGTCCGCCGTCAGCCGGCACAGCAGCCCGTTGCGCGCGCCACCGCCGACCACGTGCACCACCCGCACCGTACGCCCCGACAGCCGCTGTGCGTCGGCCACCGCGCGGCGGTGCGCCAGGGCGAGGGAGTCCAGCACGCAGCGCACGGTCTCCGCCGCGGACCGCGGCTCCGGCCGCCCCGCCCGCCGGCACGCCGCCGCGATCCGCTCCGGCATCCGGCCCGGGGCGAGGAACGCCGGGTCGCCGGCGTCCACGTACGAGCGCAGCGGGGGCGCCGCGGCGGCGCCGGCGAGCAGGGCGTCCAGCTCGTAGGTGTGCCCCTCGGCGTCCCAGGCGCGCAGGCACTCCTGGAGCAGCCACAGACCCATGATGTTGCGCAGGTAGCGGACGGTGCCGTCCACGCCCAGCTCGTTGGTGAAGTTGGCGGCGCGGCTCTCCTCGGTGAGTACGGGCGCGGGCAGTTCGACGCCCGCCAGGGACCAGGTGCCGGTGGCGATGTACGCGAAGTCCGCGTCCCGCGCCGGCACGCCGACGACGGCCGAGGCGGTGTCGTGCGAGCCGACCGCGGTCACCGGCACCGGACCGGTCAGGCCCGTCTCCTCCAGCACCGCGGGCAGCAGCTCGCCCGCCGGGTCGCCGGGGCGGCGCAGCGGCGGGAAGAGCCCGAGGTCGACGCCCGCGGCCTCGGCGACGCGGCGGGAGAACGCGCCGGTGCGCGGGTCGACCAGCGCCGTGGTGGAGGCGTTGGTCAGCTCGGTGCCGGCCTCGCCGGTCAGCCAGTACGCGACGAGGTCGGGAATGAGCAGCAGTCGCCGGGCCGCGGCCAGGGCGGGAGTGCCGCGGGCGGCGAGGAGCTGGTAGACGGTGTTGAACGGCAGGTGCTGCAGGCCCGTCGCCCGGTACAGCTCCGCGGCGGGCAGCACCGCGGCCAGCTTCGCCGCCATCCCCTCGGTGCGGGCGTCGCGGTAGTGCACCGGGTTGCCGATCAGCGCGCCGGACGCGTCGAGCAGGCCGTAGTCGACGGCCCAGGAGTCGACGCCCACGCCGGCGAGCCCGCCCCCGGAACGCCGGCCGGCCGCGCGCAGTCCTTCCAGCACGCCCGCGTAGAGCGCCAGGACGTCCCAGTGGAGCGTCCCGGCCAGCCGGACCGGCCGGTTGGGGAACCGGTGCACCTCCTCGATGTGCAGCTCGCCGCCGCCGGCCCGGCCGAGCATCACGCGCCCGCTGGCGGCGCCGAGGTCCACGGCCGCGAACGGCAGCGAGTTCCCGTCGGCCCCGCCGCCGCCCGTGCCCGGCCCGTACGCCCGGCTCACCGCAGGAACGCGGCGGCGACGCCCGCGTCCACGGGGATGTGCAGCCCGGTCGTGTGGCTCAGCTCGCCCGCCGTGAGCGCGAACACCGCGTTCGCCACGTGCTCCGGCAGCACCTCGCGCTTCAGCAGCGTCCGCTGCGCGTAGAACTCGCCGAGCTTCTCCTCCGGCACCCCGTACACCGCCGCCCGCCTGGCGCCCCAGCCGCCGGCGAAGATGCCGGAGCCGCGCACGACGCCGTCGGGGTTGATGCCGTTGACGCGTACGCCCAGTTCACCCAGCTCCGCGGCCAGCAGCCGCACCTGGTGTGCCTGGTCGGCCTTGGCGGCCCCGTACGCGATGTTGTTCGGACCGGCGAACACGCCGTTCTTGGAGGCGATGTAGACGATGTCTCCGCCCACGCCCTGGGCGGCCAGCACCCGCGCCGCCTCGCGGGAGACGAGGAACGAGCCGCGCGCCATGATGGCGTGCTGGGTGTCCCAGTCCGCCGCGGTGGTCTCCGCCAGCGGCTTCGAGACCGAGATCCCGGCGTTGTTGACGACGAGGTCCACGCCGCCGAACGCGAGCACGGCGGCCCGGAACGCCGCCGCGATCTGCTCCTCCTCCGTGACGTCCACCGGCACCGCGACCGCCTTGTCGGGACCGCCCAGTTCCGCGGCGACCGCCCCCGCGCCCGCCGCGTCCCGGTCGGCGACGACGACGCACGCGCCCTCCGCCGCCAGCCGCCGGGCGATGGCCCGCCCGATGCCCGAGCCCGCGCCCGTGACCAGCGCCACCCGGGTGGCCAGCGGCTTCGGCGGCGGCATGCGGCGCAGCTTGGCCTCCTCCAGCTCCCAGTACTCGATACGGAACTTCTCCGCCTCGGCGATGGGGGCGTACGTGGACACCGCCTCGGCGCCGCGCATCACGTTGATCGCGTTGACGTAGAACTCGCCCGCCACCCGGGCCGTCTGCTTGTCCTTGCCGAAGCTGAACATTCCCACGCCGGGCACCAGGACGATCGCCGGGTCGGCGCCGCGCATGGCAGGCGAGTCCGGGGCGGCGTGGCGCTCGTAGTAGGCGCGGTAGTCCTCGCGGTACGCCGCGTGCAGCTCCCGGAGCCGGGCGACCGCCTCCGCCGCCGGCGCGTCCGGCGGCAGGTCGAGGACCAGCGGCCGGACCTTGGTGCGCAGGAAGTGGTCGGGGCAGGAGGTGCCGAGGGCGGCCAGCCGCGGGTGGGCCTCGCGCGCCAGGAAGTCCAGCACGGCCTCGCCGTCGGTGAAGTGCCCGACCTGCGGCCGGTCCGCCGAGGCCAGCCCGCGGACGACCGGGGCCAGCACGGCGGCCCGCGCCCGGCGTTCGGCCTCCGGCAGCGGCCCGTAGCCCTCCAGGAGCGGGCCGAAGGGCTCGGGCCGCCCCTGCTCGGCGAGGAACCGCTCGGCGGTGCGGATGATCTCCAGCGAGTTGCGCTCGCACTCCGCGGAGTCCGCCCCCCACGCCGTGATGCCGTGGCCGCCGAGGACCACGCCGATCGCCTCGGGGTGCGCCTCGTGCACCGCGGCGATGTCCAGGCCCAGTTGGAAGCCGGGCCGCCGCCACGGCACCCACACCACGCGCTCGCCGAAGCACCGCCGGGTCAGCTCCTCGCCGTCCGCGGCGCAGGCCAGGGCGATGCCCGAGTCGGGGTGGAGGTGGTCGACGTGCGCGGCGCCGACCAGGGCGTGCATGGCGGTGTCGATCGAGGGCGGGGCGCCGCCCCTGCCGTGCAGGCAGTAGTCGAACGCGCCCACCATCTCGTCCTCGCGGTCCACCCCCGGGTACGTGCCGGTCAGCGCGCGCAGCCGGTCGAGGCGCAGCACCGCCAGGCCCGCGGCGGTCAGCGTGCCGAGGTCGCCGCCGGAGCCCTTGACCCACATCAGCTCCACGTCGCCCCCGGTCACCGGGTCCTTCGCGGTGCCCTTCGCGGAGGCGTTGCCGCCCGCGTAGTTGGTGTTGCGCGGGTCCGCCCCCAGCCTGTGCGCCCGCGCCAGCAGGTCCGCCACCGGGTCGTACGCGCCGGCCCCCCCGCTCACGCGCCCCACCCGGCCTGCGTGCCGCCGACCCGCTCCGCGGCGATCCGCTCGGCCCACCCCGAGCGCCGGTACGCGGCCATCGGGTCCGGGTCGAGCCCCATCTCCTCGCGCACCTCGGCCAGGAGCGGCCGCACGTCCGTGTTGTAGGCGTCCATCAGCACGGCGTTGGCGGCCAGCACGTCGCCCTCGCGCTGCGCGGCGGCCAGCGCCTCGCGGTCGACGAGAAGCGCCTTGGCGGTGGCCTCCTGGACGTTCATCACCGAGCGGATGATCGCGGGGATCTTCGGCTCGATGTTGTGGCACTGGTCGAGCATGAAGGCGACGCCGGGGCCGAGCCCCCCGCCGCGTACCACCTCGTACATGAGGCGGAACAACTGGAACGGGTCGGCCGCGCCGACCATCAGGTCGTCGTCGGCGTAGAAGCGGGAGTTGAAGTCGAAGCCGCCGAGCTTCCCCTCCCGCAGCAGCACCGCGACGATGAACTCGATGTTGGTGCCAGGCGCGTGGTGCCCGGTGTCCACGACCACCTGCGCCCGGTCGCCCAGGCGCAGGCAGTGCGCGTACGCCGTGCCCCAGTCCGGCACGTCCATGTGGTAGAACGCCGGCTCGAAGAGCTTGTACTCCAGCAGCATCCGCTGCCCCTCGCCCAGCCGTTCGTAGACCGCGGCCAGCGCCTCTGCGAGCCGGTCCTGGCGCTCGCGCAGGTCGTCCTGGCCGGGGTAGTTGGTGCCGTCGGAGAACCACAGCTTCAGGTCCCGCGAGCCGGTGGCGTCCATGATGTCGACGCACTCCATCAGGTGCGCGAGCGCCTTGCGCCGCACCGCCGGGTCGGGGTGGGTGACCGAGCCCAGCTTGTAGTCGTCGTCCTGGAAGACGTTGGCGTTGATGGCCCCGAGCCTGAGCCCGCGCTCCTTCGCGTACGCCGCGAGCGCCGCGTAGCCGTCGGCGCCCTCCACCCGGTCCCACGGGATGTGCAGCGCCACGGACGGCGCCACCCCGGTGTGCTCGTGCACCCGGGCGGCGTCGTCCAGCTTCTCCTGGGGCGTGCGCGGCACCCCCGGCTGCGCGAAGACCTTGAAGCGTGTGCCTGAGTTGCCGTACGCCCAGGAGGGTGTCTCGACTGCCTGGGACTTGAGTGCCGCTTTCACGGTCATCGCGAAGCCTTTCCGCGCGGGGTGTCGCTGTCGTGTGGGGTGTGGTCAGTTGGCGAAGCGGTGCGTGCCCGCGTCCGCGGCGAAGACGGCGCAGCCGTCCTCCGTCCGCAGGAAGCGGGCGCGGCCGTGGGAGACGTCCGCCGCGGCCCGGGCCGGGACCCAGACCTCGGCGGTGGTGTTGAAGGGGAGCGTCACGTCCAGCCGCAGCCGGCCGTCGCGCACCTGCCAGTCGGTGGTGACGGGGCCGTAGAGCGTGCTGAGCCGGCCGCGCGCCCGGTCGACCTCGCCGCCGGGGCGGGGCCGGATCAGCAGCTTGCGGAAGCCCGGCTCCGCGGGGGCGATCCCGGTGATGTGGCGGTACATCCACTCGCCGACGCAGCCGTAGGCGTAGTGGTTGAAGGAGTTCATGCCCGCGTCCTGGAACGATCCGTCGGGCTTGATGGAGTCCCAGCGCTCCCACATGGTGGTGGCGCCGTTGGCGATCTGGTAGCCCCAGCCGGGGAAGGTGTCCTGGTGCAGCAGCCGGTACGCGACGTCGGTGTGCCCCGTGGCCGTCAGCACCGGCAGCAGCCGGGGGGTGCCGAGGAAGCCGGTGGACAGGTGCCAGTCGCGGGCCCCGACGAGCGCGACGAGCCGGTCGGCGGCGGGCTTGCGGGCGTCCTCGGGCAGCAGGTCCATGGAGAGCGCCAGCACGTACGCGGTCTGCGTGTCGCCCTTGATCCGGGCGCCGCCTTCGGAGACGTACGCGGCCGTGAACGCTTCGCGCACGGCGCGGAAGAGCGTGTCGTACGGGGCCGGGTCGCGGCCGAGGACGCGGGCGATCCGGGCGACGAGGTCGGCGCTGTGCGCGAAGTACGCGGTGCCGATGACGTCCTTGGGGGTCTCGTCCTGCGTGTTGAGCCAGTCGCCGTAGCCCGCGGCGGGGCGGAGGTAGCCGTTGCTGTTGCGCTTCAGGTACTCCAGCCACTCCAGCATCGAGGACCACGACTGCTCCAGCACCCGGGTGTCGCCGTACGCCTGGTACAGCGCCCACGGGACCGTCGTGCCGGCGTCGCCCCAGCCGGCGACGCCCTTGCCGACGGGCCCGACCCACGGGGCGACGTCGGGGTACGCGCCGTCGTCGTCCTGATCGTCGCGCAGGTCGTACAGCCACTTGGTGAGGAAGCGGGCGGACTCCATCGTGTACGCCGCGGTGGGCGCGAAGACGTTGATGTCGCCGGTCCAGCCGAGGCGTTCGTCGCGGGCGGGGGTGTCGGTGGGCACGGAGAGGAAGTTGCCGCGCTGGCCCCAGGTGATGTTGGAGTGCAGTCGGTTGAGCGTCGGCACGTTGGTCTCGAACTCCATCGTGAACGGCGCGGCGGTGTGCATGACCCGGCCGGTGACCGCGGTCTTCTCCGGCCGTCCCGGGTAGCCGGTGACTTCGACGTAGCGGAAGCCGTGGAAGGTGAACTTCGGCTCGTAGACCTCGCCGCCGTCCGCGCCGCTCAGGGTGTACGTGTCGGTGGCGCGGGCGGTGCGCAGGTTGGCGGTGTACAGGGTGCCGTCGGGGTTGAGGACTTCGGCGTGGCGCAGCGTGACGACCGTGCCGGCCCTGCCCTTCACCCGCAGCCGCACGGCGCCGACCATGTTCTGGCCGAGGTCGAAGACGAACACCCCGGGCGCGGGCTCGGTGACCGTCCGCGCTGGCAGCTCGCTCTCCACCCGGGTCGGCGCGTCGACCTGCGCGACGATCGCCGTGCCGCCTCCGTCGGCGGCCTCGGCGGGCCGCCAGCCGGAGTCGTCGAAGCCGGGCGAGGTCCAGCCGGGGGTCTCCAGCCGGGCGTCGTGGTCCTCGCCGGCCATCAGGTCCGCGGCGGTGACGGGGCCGCCGGCGCCGCGCCAGCCGGTGTCCGACAGGATCCGCTCAACGCCGCCGTCGGCGTACGTGACCTCCAACTGCGCGAGCAGCGCAGGGCGTTCGCCGTAGTGGTGCGGGCCGAACCAGCCGAGGTTGCCCGCGTACCAGCCGGCGGCCAGGTCGACTCCGATGGCGTTGGCGCCGGGCCGCAGCAGGCTCGTGACGTCGTACGTCTGGTACTGCACCCGCTTGTGGTAGTCGGTCCAGCCGGGTGCGAGCACGTCCTCGCCGACCCGGTGGCCGTTGAGGTGCGCCTCGTACAGCCCGAGGGCCGTGGCGTACAGCCGCGCGCGGACGATGCGCCGCGTGGGCAGCCGGAACTCGTGCCGCAGCCTGGCGGCGGGCAGTGAGACGGGCACGGCGACCTCGCCCCACGGGCCCGCGCCCCAGGGGGCCAGGACCTTGGCGGCCTCCCAGCCGGAGTCGTCGAAGTCCGGCGCGGTCCAGCCGGCGGCCGGCTCGGCGTCGGCGGACTTCCAGTCGCCGTCGGTGACCAGGGTGGTCACGCCGTCGGCGGTGGTCAGTTCGAGGGCGCCGAGCAGCCCGGCGGGACCGACGGCGCCGTTGGTGGCGGAGACCGCGATCACGGCGGTGCCCGCGGTGAGCAGCCCCGTCACGTCCACGACGTCGGGGCGGTTCCAGGCGGTGCCGGAGGAGACCTCGGTGCCGTCGACGTACGTGGTGTGGCGGTCGTCCGCGGCCACGGCGAGCCGGGCCCGGGTGACGCCCTCGGGGACGGCGAGCCGGGCGCGGAACCAGCGGGTCTCGGCGGGGGCGCTGCTCGCCGGGTCGCCCTCGGGGAACCAGATCCACGAGGAGCCGGTGATGTCGGGCGCGTCGGCCGGCAGGCCGGGCGCGGCGATCCAGCTCGCGTCCCAGTCCTCGCCGCGCAGCCCGGTCTCCCACCAGGTGGGCTCGCTCCAGTCGGAGGCGGTGCCGTCCTGGTCCCAGACGCGGACCGTCCAGTGGTAGCGGGTACGGGGCCGCAACTCGGGACCGCCGTACGGCACGAGGACGGAGTCGCCGGATTCGACCTTGCCGCTGTCCCACACGTCGGGGTCGCTCAGCTTCTGCTCCGCGGTGGCCACCTTGATCCGGTACGCGCTCTGCGTCCCGCCCGGCGCGCCGGACTCCACGGGCCAGCTCAGCCGCGGGCGGTCGACGTCGAGACCGAGGGGCCGGCCGGCGTACTCGACGGTCGGCCGGGTCACCTCCGCCTCCCGGACCGCATCACTCCCGGCGACCGTGGCAGCGCGGGCGGCGGGGGTGGCGCCGGTGGCGGCGGCGGTGCCCAGGGCGGTGGCGGTGCCGAGGAGTCGACGTCTGCTGATCACGGGGTCCTCCGGGGGACGGCGCGAGCATGAATCGTTTCAGATCACGAAGTTAGGGAGGCGTCGAGGGGGTGTCAAGGGGCCGCGGGGAACTTGACATTGCCCGGAAAGTTTCCATGTCTGACCCATTGACGTGCCTGTTGGGGGAGGTCTAGCTTCCGTGAAAACTCATTGAAACCTTTCATGAACTGCCGACCGCAACGGTGCTGACCATGACAGAAGTGCCCGTCCTGGCCGCGCGCGGCCTGAGCAAGTCCTTCGGGGCCGTACGCGCCCTGCAGGACGTCTCCCTCACGCTGCACGCCGGCGAGGCGCACGCCCTCGCCGGCGAGAACGGTGCGGGGAAGTCCACCCTCATCAAGACCCTCGCCGGCGTGCACAGCCCCGACGCCGGCCAACTGCTCCTCGACGACGCCCCGGTGGCCTTCCACGGCCCGGCCGACGCCCGCGACGCGGGCATCGCCGTGATCTACCAGGAACCCACGCTCTTCCCCGACCTGTCCATCGCGGAGAACATCTTCATGGGCCGCCAGCCCCGCCGCACCCTGCGCCGCATCGACCGCGCCGCGGTCCACGACGCCACCGCCGCGCTCATGCGCCGCCTCGGCGTCGACCTCGACCCCGACCGGCCGGCGCGCGGCCTGTCCATCGCCGACCAGCAGATCGTGGAGATCGCCAAGGCGCTGTCGTTCGACGCCCGCGTCCTGATCATGGACGAGCCCACCGCCGCCCTCACCGGCAGCGAGACCGCCCGTCTCTTCGCCGTCGTCGAGGCGCTGCGCGCCGAGGGCGCCGCGGTGCTGTTCATCTCCCACCGGCTGGACGAGATCTTCCGGCTCTGCCGCCGCGTCACCACGCTGCGCGACGGCCGCTGGATCGCCACCGACGAGGTCGCCGCGCTCACCGAGGACGACCTGGTACGCCGCATGGTCGGCCGCGACCTGGACGAGCTGTACCCCAAGCAGGACGCGGAACTGGGCGGGACCGCGCTGTCCGTACGGCGCCTCACCCGCGAAGGCGTCTTCCACGACGTCTCCTTCGACGTCCGCCGCGGCGAGATCGTCGCGCTCGCCGGACTCGTCGGCGCCGGCCGCAGCGAGGTCGTCCAGGCCGCGTTCGGCGTCGACACCCCCGACGCCGGCGAGGTGCACGTGGCCGGCCGTCCGCTGCGCCGGGGCTCGCCCACGGCCGCCATGGACGCGGGCGTCGCCCTCGTCCCCGAGGACCGGCGGCAGCGCGGCCTGGTCATGGAGATGTCCATCGAGCGCAACATCGGCCTCACCGGACTCGGCCGCCTCGGCTCCGCCGGGCTCGTCAAGCGGACGCTGGAGCGCGGCCGGGCCGCCGACTGGGCGGCGAAACTGCGGCTGAAGTACGGCCGGCTCTCCGACGACGTCGGCGTGCTCTCCGGCGGCAACCAGCAGAAGGTCGTCCTCGCCAAGTGGCTCGCCACCGAGCCCTCGGTGCTCATCGTGGACGAGCCGACCCGCGGCATCGACGTCGGCACCAAGGCCGAGGTGCACCGGCTGCTCTCCGAACTGGCCGCCGGCGGCCTGGCCGTCCTCATGGTCTCCTCCGACCTGCCGGAAGTCCTCGGCATGGCCGACCGCGTGCTCGTCATGCACGAGGGCCGCCTCGTCGCCGAGATCCCGCGGGCCGAGGCCACGGAGGAGTCGGTGATGACCGCCGCGACCGGCCGCGGCGCCAGGGAGGCGGCGGCATGAGCGCGACCGTACAGAAGACGGAACCCGCCCCCGCGGGCGGCGATGAGCGCTCCGCGCGCTCGGTTACCGACATGATCTTCCGCGCCCGCGAACTCTCCATCGGCGGCGCCCTCGTCTTGCTGATCCTCTGCACCTGGATAGCCAACCCCAGCTTCCTGGACGACCAGGGCGTCAAGGACCTGCTGCTCAACTCGTCCATCCTGGTGCTGCTCGCCGTCGGCCAGTCCGTCGTCGTCATCACCCGCAACATCGACCTCTCGGTCGGCTCCGTCGTCGGCCTCACCGCCTTCGCCTGCGGCGACTTCGTCTCCGGCACCGACCACAGCGCGTTCACCGTCGTCCTCCTCGGCATCGCGCTGGGCACCGCCTGCGGACTGGTCAGCGGGCTGCTGGTGAGCTTCGGCAAGGTGCCCGCGCTGGTCGTGACCCTCGGCATGCTCTACGTGATCCAGGGCCTTGACTACTGGTGGGCGGGCGGCGAGCAGATCAACGCCGCCAACCTCCCCGACGACGTCCTCTCCCTCGGCACCGGCAGCCTCCTCGGCATCCCGTACCTGCCGCTGATCACCGCCGCCGTCCTCGCCGCCACCGCGTACTACCTGCGCGCCTACACCGGCGGCCGGGAGCTGTACGCCATCGGCTCCAACCCCGAGGCCGCCCGCCTCGCCGGCATCCCCATCCGTCGCCGCGTGCTCGGCGCGTACGCCTTCTCCGGCGCCATCGCCGGCTTCGCCGGCGCGCTCTGGCTCGCCCGCTTCGGCACCGTCGTCGCCGACGCCGCCAACGGCTGGGAGCTGACCGTCGTCAGCGCCGTCGTCGTCGGCGGCGTCGCCATCACCGGCGGCGTCGGCTCGGTGTGGGGCGCCGCGCTCGGCGCCGCGCTGCTCACCACCATCGGCAGCGCGCTGGTCGTGCTCAAGGTCAGCTCCTTCTGGCAACAGGCCATCACCGGCGTGCTGCTGCTCGCCGCCATCACCACCGACCGCATCGTGCAGCGGCGCACCACCAGCGCGCTGCGGAAGAGGAGGCGGCAGTGAAGTCGCTCGGCACCTACCTGCGGTGGGACACCGCCGTCGGCATCCTGCTGATCGCGGTGTTCCTGGCCGGCACCTCGTCCACCGACGGCTTCGCCTCCACCGGCAACATGTCCGCCGCGCTGAACGACACCGCCGAGATCGCCCTCATCGCGCTGCCGATGACGCTGCTCGTCGTCGCGGGCCAGGTCGACCTGTCGGTCGCCTCCATGCTCGGCCTGTCCAGCGCGCTCGCGGGCTCCCTCTGGGACGCGGGGTACGCCTTCGAGCTGATCGTGCCCGTCTGCCTGCTCGCCGGCGCGGCGGGCGGGCTGCTCAACGGCTGGCTCGTCACCCGCGTCGGGCTGCCGCCGCTGGCCGTCACCATCGGCACGCTCACGCTCTACCGGGGCCTGGCCTCGGTGGTCCTCGGCGACAAGGCCGTCGCGGGCTTCCCCGACACCTACTCCCAGTGGGCCTCCTCCACCGAGACCGTGCCGGGCACCTTCGTGCCGTACCCCATCGCGCTCTTCGCGGTGCTCGCCGTGCTCGCCGCCGTGCTGCTGCACATGACCGGCTTCGGCCGGTCGCTGTACGCCATCGGCGCCCAGGAGGACGCCGCCTGGTTCGCCGGCGTCCGCGTCAAGCGCATCAAGCTCGCGCTGTTCGTCGTCTCCGGCCTGATGGCGTCCTTCGCCGGCATCGTCTACACCCTCCGCTACGGCAGCGCCCGCGCCGACAACGGCCTCGGCCTCGAACTCGTCGTGATCGCCTCCGTGCTCCTCGGCGGCGTCGACTTCAACGGCGGCAAGGGCACCCTCGGCGGCGCCGTGGCCGGTGTGCTCCTCATCGGCCTGCTCAACAACCTCCTCACCCTCAACGACGTGGCCAACGAGATCCGCGTGATCGTCACCGGGCTGCTGCTCATCGCCTCCGTACTCGCCCCGCGCGCCATCTCCACGCTCGCGGAGCGCCGCAACCGCCGCCTCGCTGCGGCCCCCTGACCTCGTACCCCGACCCTCGATACCCCCCAGCCCCATCCCCCCGGTCTGCCTCAGCTCCGCGGATCCGCGGAACCGAACGCGAAAGGTTCACCCGCATGCGTAACAAGAGCCGCACCCTCGCCGCGACAGCCGCGCTGTGCGCCCTCACCCTGGCGGTCGGCGCCTGCTCGGGCACCACGAAGGACGACGCGGAGAACGACGCCAAGGAGCAGGCGTCCGACGCCACCGCGAACCCGGACGCGCCCCTGAAGAAGGGGCTGAAGATCGCGTTCCTGCCCAAGCAGATCAACAACCCGTACGAGCAGATCGTCGACGAGGCGGGCATCGAGGCGAGCGCCGAGTTCGACGCCGAGGCCAAGGAGGTCGGGCCCTCCGACGCGAAGGCGTCCTCGCAGGTCTCGTACATCAACACCCTCGTCCAGCAGCGCCAGGACGCCATCCTCATCGCCGCCAACGATCCCAACGCGGTCTGCGGCCCGCTGAAGACGGCCATGCAGCAGGACATCAAGGTCGTCGCCTACGACTCCGACACCGCCAAGGACTGCCGCCAGCTCTTCATCAACCAGGCCAGCTCCGAGGAGATCGGCCGCAGCCAGGTGCAGCGCATCGCGGAACAGCTCGACTACAAGGGCGAGATCGCCATCCTTTCGGCGACGCAGAACGCCACGAACCAGAACACCTGGATCGACTTCATGAAGGACGAGCTGAAGAAGCCCGAGTACAAGGACATGAAGCTGGTCAAGGTCGCCTACGGCGACGACGACGACCAGAAGTCCTTCCAGGAGACCCAGGGTCTGCTCAAGGCGTACCCCGACCTGAAGGGCATCATCTCGCCCACCACCGTCGGCATCGCCGCCGCCGCCCGCTACATCAGCACCTCCGACTACAAGGGCGACGTCGTGCTCAACGGCCTCGGCACGCCGAACCAGATGCGCAAGTTCATCAAGGACGGCACCGTCGAGGAGTTCTCCCTCTGGGACCCCAAGGACCTCGGCTACCTCGGCGCCTACGCCGCCGCCGCGCTGGCCTCGGGCCAGATCACCGGCAAGGAGGGCGAGACGTTCGAGGCCGGCCGGCTCGGCGAGTACACCGTCGGCAAGGACGGCGAGATCATCCTCGGCCCGCCGACCGTGTTCGACGAGAAGAACATCGACGAGTACGACTTCTGATGGCCGGCGCGGAACAGCGCCGCGTCTGCTTCCTGCTGAAGGTGCGCGCCGACCGGCTGGCGGAGTACCGCGAGCGGCACGCGGCCGTCTGGCCGGACATGCTCGCCGCGCTCTCCGCCGCCGGCTGGCGCAACTACTCGCTCTTCCTGCGCGACGACGGCCTCCTCGTCGGCTATCTGGAGACCCCGGACTTCGCCGCCGCGCAGGCCGCGATGGCCGCGAGCGAGGTCAACGCGCGCTGGCAGGCCGAGATGGCCCCGTTCTTCGAGGCGCTCGACGGCGCCGCGCCGGACGCGGCCGTACGCCCCCTGACAGAGGTCTTCCACCTCGACTGAGGACCCCCCCATGAGACTGCTCTCCCGCACGTTCGTGAAGCCCGCGCTCCTCACCGCCGCGCTGCTGCTGACGGCGACCGCCCTCCCGGCCGCCGCGGCGGACGCGGGACCCGCCGCGGCGCCGGGGCCGCCCCCGGCGCCCGGCCCGTCGCTGACCCGGATCGCCGACACCGAACTCGACCCGGAGGCCGTCTACTTCGTCTCGTTCGACGGCCTGGTCAACAACAGCTCGTTCACGAAGAACGGCATCCTCACCCACAAGCGGCACCAGTACGCGGCCTGGTACACCGCCGACCGCAGTGCCGTCGTCGCCCGCCGGGCGCTCGGCGACCGGGAGTGGGAGACCGTCACCCTGGACCACCGGCTGAAGTACGACGACTCCCACAACGTCATCTCCCTCGGCCTCTCCGCCGCCGACGGCCGGCTCCACGTCAACATGGACTCGCACGCCGACGGATTCTTCTACCTCAAGTCCGCGCCCGGGCTGATGAACCGGCCGGAGGCGCACGACTGGACGGCGGACGCCTTCGGGCCCGTGCAGACCTCGCTGGACGCTCTCCCGCTCACCGACCGCTTCACCTACCCCCAGTTCGTCGCCACCCCCGCCGGCGGGCTGCTGCTCAGCTACCGCGACGGCGTCTCCGGCAACGGCCGCAACGCGCTGGCCGCGTACGACGGAAAGCGGTGGCGCGCGCTCGGCCAGTGGTCGGGCTCCACCGGCACGTACACGACGGAACACGGCAGCAGCTCCGCCCGCAACATGTACCTGCACGGCATCGACTACGGACCGGACGGAACCCTGCACGCCTTCTACACCTGGCGCGAGCAGAACACCGCCGTCATGTGCGCCCCCGGCGGCCTCAGCAACCACGACACCGGTTACGTCCGCTCCACCGACGACGGCCGCACCTGGACCAACGCCGCGGGCGAGGCCGTCGGCACCACCGGCGGCCCCGACCTCGTCGCCTTCGACGACCCCGGCACCGTCGCCGACCCGCTCAACGCCGACCATGCGCTGATGAACCAGGAGCACCAGGCCACCGACTCCGCCGGCCGCCCGCACGCCCTCATCAGCTACGTCCCCGGCCGCTTCGGCCAGTGCTCCACGGACTACGTCGCCGACCGCAAGGCGAACGCCCGCACCTTCCACCTCCACCGCGACGACGCCGGGCGCTGGCACAAGACCGAACTCCCCGTGCCCCTGGCGTCCAGCCAGCGCTCCAAGCTCGCCTTCGACCGCTACGACAACGCCTACGCCGTGCTGCCCTACGGCCGGATCGCCGCCGCCTCCGCCGCCTCCGGGTGGACCGACTGGAAGGTCCTCTTCGACGGCGCGGACCTCGACGCCTTCGGCGAGGTGAACCTCGACGAGACCCGGCTCACCCAGGACGGCGTCCTGTCCTTCATGTACCAGCAGAAGTCCACCGGCACCACGCCCTCGCCCCTGCGCACCGTGGACTTCGCCCTGCCCCGCTAGGAGCCACCATGACGACCGCACGCATCCCCGCCACCGCCCGCCGTCCGCGCGTCGGCCTGGTCGCCGGCGGACTCGGCGCGTACTGGCCGCAGTTCCCCGACCTGCTGCCGCAGCTCAGGCGCTCCGCCGCCCGGGTGGCCGAGCGGATGGCGGGGTTCGACGCCGAGGTCGTCGACGCCGGCTTCATCTCCGACACCCCCGGGGGCGCCGCCGCGGCGGAGAAGCTGCGCGCCGCGGACTGCGACCTGATCGTCGGCTTCCTCACCACGTACATGACCGCGACGATGCTCGTCCCCGTCGCCCAGCGCAGCGGCGCGCCGGTGCTGCTGATCAACCTGCAGCCCACCGAGGCGATGGACCACGCGAGCTTCGACACCGGCCAGTGGCTCGCCTACTGCGGCGCCTGCCCGCTGCCCGAGATGGCCAACGCCTTCGAGCGCTGCGGCGTCCCCTTCCGCTCGGTCTCCGGCCATCTGGAGGACGAGCGGGCGTGGGCCAGGATCGGCCGCTGGATCCGGGCGGCGGGGGTGCGGGCCGTGCTGCGCGGCGGCCGGCACGGGCTGATGGGCCACCTCTATCCGGGCATGTACGACGTCTCCACCGACCTCACCATGGTCCCCGCGAACCTCGGCGGCCACGTCGAGGTGCTGGAATTCGACGACCTGCGGGTACGGGCCGCGAAGGCCGGCGACGCCGAGGTGGCGGCGAAGCTCGCCGAGACCCGCGAGGTCTTCGACCTCGACGCGACCGTCGACCCCGACGACCTGGCCTGGGCGGCGCGGGTGTCGGTGGGCCTCGACCGGCTCGCCGCCGACTTCGACCTCGACTCCCTCGCGTACTACCACCGCGGCCTCGACGGCGAGACGCACGAGCGGCTGGGCGCCGGCATGATCCTCGGCGCGTCCCTGCTCACCGCCCGAGGCATCCCCGCCGCGGGCGAGTACGAGCTGCGGACCTCGCTCGCCATGCTCGTCGCCGACCGGTTCGGCGCCGGCGGCTCCTTCACCGAGATGCAGGCGCTCAACTTCCGCGACGGTGTCGTGGAGATGGGCCACGACGGGCCCGGGCACCTGGCGATCAGCGAGGGCCGGCCGCTGCTGCGCGGCCTCGGCGTCTACCACGGCAAGCGCGGCTGGGGCGTGTCCGTGGAGTTCGACGTACGGCACGGGCCGGTCACCGCCGTCGGCCTCGGCCAGTCCCGCGACGGGCGCTACCGGCTCATCGCCTCCACCGGCACCGTCACCCCGGGACCGCTGCTGGCCATCGGCAACACCACCTCCCGCGTCGACTTCGGCCGGGATCCGGGCGAGTGGTGCGACGAGTGGAGCGCGAGCGGAGTCGGCCACCACTGGGCGCTGGCCACCGGCCACCTGCTGCCGGAGCTGCGGGCGCTCGCGGATCTCGCCGGGCTGGACCTGGTGGAGGTTGCGGGGAGTGGCGAGGGCGATGCGTAGCATGAGCGACGGGCCGCGGCCGGGGCGCGCCGCGTACGACCGGCTGGACGGCTGAAGGGGAACGCGCGTGGGGCGCATGGTGGGCATCAAGGACGTCGCGCGGCACGCGGGCGTCTCCGTCGGCACCGTGTCGAACGTCATCAACCGGCCGGACAGCGTGGCCGCCGCCACCCGCGAGCGGGTGCAGGCGGCCATCGACCGGCTCGGCTACGTACGCAGCGAGTCGGCGCGGCAACTGCGCGCCGGGCGCAGCCGCATCATCGCGCTGCTCGTCCTCGACATGACCAACCCGTTCTTCGTCGACGTCGCCACCGGCGCCGAGCGCGCCGCGCGCGAAGCGGGGCTCGGCGTGATGCTCTGCAACAGCGCGCAGAGCCCCGCCGAGGAGGCCGAGTACCTGGGCCTCTTCGCCGAGCAGCGGGTGCGCGGCGTGCTCGTCACCCCGGCCGACACCAGCGGACGCACGCTGGAGTCCTTCGGCCGGCACGGCATCCCGTACGTCTTCGTGGACCGCACCGTCGCCAGCGCCGACGCCTGCTCGGTCTCGCTGGACGACGTCCAGGGCGGCGTGCTCGCCGCCCGTCACCTGATCGGCGCAGGCCACGGCTCCCTGGTCTACGTCAGCGGCCCCATGCAGCTCCCGCAGTGCCAGGACCGCCACACCGGGGCTCTGGCCGCCCTCGCCGAGGAGGGGCTCGGTCCTGAGGCGCTCATCCACGTCGAGACCGAGCAGATGGACGTCGCCGCGGGCCGGGACGCCGGGGCCAGGCTGCTGGGCATGTCGCCGCGCCCGTCGGCGGTCTTCTGCGCCAACGACCTCCTCGCGCTCGGCGTGCTCCAGACCCTCTTCGCGGCGGGCGTCTCGGTGCCCGGCGACATCGCGCTCGTCGGCTACGACGACATCGAGTTCGCCGCCGCGGCGGCGGTGCCCCTCACCTCGGTGCGCCAGCCGGCGCACCGGATGGGCCGGGAGGCCGCGGAGCTGCTGATCGAGGAGACGGAACGGGGCGTGGAGGACCACGACCACCAGCGGATCGTGCTCCAGCCCGAGCTGGTGGTCCGCAGCTCCAGCCTCAGACAGCAGCGCTGACGGCGCCGGGCTCCGCGGGTACGGGCCCGGGGCCGCGGCCGGGCGTGCCGGCCAGGAGCCGGGTCAGCTCGCGGACCGCCGCGCGGCCGGCGCGGTTGGCGCCGATGGTGCTCGCCGACGGGCCGTAGCCCACGAGGTGGATCCGCGGGTCGCGGGCCGCGCGGGTGCCGTCCATGCGGATGCCGCCGCCCGGCTCGCGGAGCCGCAGCGGCGCCAGGTGGTCGACGGCGGCGCGGAAGCCCGTGGCCCACAGGATCGCGTCCGCGCCGAAGACCGTCCCGTCCGCCCAGGCCACGCCGTCCGGCGTGATCCGCTCGAACATCGGCCGCCGCACGAGCACGCCGGCCGCCCGCGCGGCGCGTACCTCGTCCGTCAGCGCCAGACCGGTCTCGCCGACCACGCTCTTCGGCGGCAGCCCTGCCCGTACCCGCTCGTCGACCCTGGCGACCACCGCGCGGCCCCAGTCCTCGGTGAACGGTCCCTCCCGCCACACCGGCGGCCGGCGTGTCACCCAGGCGGTCTCCGCCGCGGTCCCCGCCAGCTCCAGCAGGTGCTGCGTGCCGGAGGCGCCGCCGCCGACGACCACCACGCGCTGCCCGGCGAAGTCCTGCGGGCCGCGGTACTGCGCCGTGTGGAGCTGCCGGCCGCGGAACGTCTCCTGGCCCGGGTAGCGCGGCCAGAACGGCCGGTCCCAGGTGCCCGTGGCGTTGACCAGCGCCTGCGCCGACCACGTGCCCGCGTCCGTCACCACCTGTAGCCGCCCGGTCTCCGCCCCGGCGCCCTCGCGCACCTCGGCGACGTTCACCGGCCGGCGCACGGGCAGCTCGAAGGCGCGTTCGTACGCGCCGAAGTACTCCGCGACGACCTCCGCGGCCGGCCGGGTCCCGTCCGCCTCGGCGGCGGTCAGCGCCATACCGGGCAGGTCGTGCACGCGGTGCGCCTTGCCGTACGTGAGCGTCGGCCACCGGAACTGCCACGCGCCGCCGGGCCCGGGGGAGTGGTCCAGGACGACGAAGTCCAGGCCCGCGCGGCGGAGGAAGTACGCTGCCGACAGCCCGGCCTGCCCCGAGCCGATCACCACCACCTGCGTCCGTACGATGCCGCTCATGTGTGCGCCAACGCCCGTGGCGGCACGGATCTTCCCCATGCGCGATGCTGGCCCCATGACCGACGTCTTCACCACCCACGCGCTGCGGATCACCACGGGGTCCGGCGAGACCGTGCACGACCTCACCGCGGAGTGCGACGCCTTCCTGCGTGAGGCGGCCGACGGCCGCGACGGGCTGCTCAACGTCTTCGTCCCGCACGCCACCGCGGGCATCGCGCTCATCGAGACGGGCGCGGGCAGCGACGACGACCTCCTCGCCGCGCTGCACGACCTGCTGCCCGCCGACGACCGCTGGAACCACCGGCACGGCAGCCCGGGACACGGCCGCGACCACGTGCTGCCCGCGCTGGTGCCGCCGCACGCCACGCTGCCGGTGATCGGCGGCCGGCTGGAGCTGGGCACCTGGCAGTCGGTGGTGCTGGTCGACACCAACCGCGACAACCCGCAGCGCAGCGTGCGGCTGTCCTTCCTCGGCTGAGCGCGGGCCGCCTGACGGGGCGTAGCGCAAAGGAGGTCGTCTGGTGCCGATCCACTTCCGATGACACCATTCCCAGCGATCACCTGGGCTCCATCTCTCCCATCTGCCGTGGGCCGCAAGGCTGTTCGCGGCCGAGAAGGAAGGACGCTCCCATGCTGCGACGCAGGGCCCACGCCGTCTTGCCGGCGCTGCTGCTCACCGTGGCCGCCGCGGCGCCGGCCGCCGCCGGTCCCGCACCGGCGGCGCCTCCGTCCAGGGACGCCTCCGGCGCACCGGTCGGATTCCTCACGTACAACATCTGCGGCAACAGCCCGAACACCGCGGACTGCTCCGCGACCCGCGAGGTGGAGAAGAGACGCGAGGCGGTCGTCGCGCACGCCCGCGCGGAGAAGAGCGACTTCGTCTTCCTCCAGGAGGTCTGCTCGCAGCAGTTCGAGACGATAGGCCGGGCCCTGAAGGGCGACGGCTACCACGGGCACTTCGTCGAGACCTTCCGGCGGCCCGGCGTGTGCGACGTGAAGGAACCGGACGGCACGGTCACCAAGGGCGTGTACGGCATCGCCGTCTACGCCAAGGGGCCGATCACCCCCGGCGAGGCCGTCACGATCGACCCCGACGACGACTACACCCGGCAGTACTCCGGCCCGGAGGCATGGCACGCGGCGTGCGTCGAGGCGGAGATCCGGGGCCGGAAGACCCGCGGCTGCTCGGTCCACCTCTACCCGCAGTACGACGGCAAGCCGCCGGACATCAACGCCAGGCAGGCCGCCAACCTGGCCGCCCACCCGTGGCTCGGCGCCGGCACCCCGGTCGTGCTGGGCGGCGACTTCAACCCGCTGCACCGCACCGACACGATCCCCGACCGCACCACCAGCCCGCGCTCCACCGACCTCGACCCCTTCTACCGGCCCGGGCTGGGCGGCAGCGGCCGGCTCATGGAGGTCGACGAGACCGACGCGGCCCGCTTCGACGCCACCTGCAAGGCCGCTGCGCCGCGGCCCCGCGCCTGCCGGTCGGGAGAGCCCACGCACCTCCGCCAGTCGGCGGAGGTCAAGGAGGCGAAGCTCGACTACATCTTCGTGGACCGGGACCACTTCGGGAACGTCAGGGGCGACGCGCTGCCGCGCGACAGCGAGATCTCCGACCACTACGCGCTCGTGGGCTCCGCCACCGTCAGGCACGGCGACGGCGAACAGCGGTAGCCCGCGCGTGCCCGGGTCCACTCGGGGACATCCCTGAGGAATACCTCCGGCCGCTCGCGGCATACTGATTCGTAAGCAACCCGGTCGAACCCGCCGGGTCGCCGCGGCGGTTCCCCGTTGACTGCCCCGCGACGGCCCGGCCGGCTCCCTCCGCTACCCGGGACCGAGTCGGGCGTGCGGCCCCCCCCCGCAAGGGGCGCGCGCACGAGGGGCGGAGGTGGAGCCGCTGATGGCGACCGAAGCGGAGCGGACGGCGGACGCGGATCCCGCGGCACGCGCGGCGGATGCGGACCAGGCGGCGCGCGCCGCGCGTACGGAACGGGCCGCGGGCGGGGCGTGGCCGGCGGTGCTCCCGCTGCACGCACGACCCGCCCGGGATCCCGGCAGCGCCGGGGCCAAGGCCGCCAACCTGGCCCGCGCCGCCGCCGCGGGGCTGCCCGTCCTCCCGGGCTTCGTGCTCACCGACCCCGCCCTCGCCCCCGGCGCCCCCGCGGGACCCGGCGCGCTGTACGCCGCCTGGCGGGATCTCAGCGAGGGCGGGCGGCGGCCGCTGATCGTACGGTCCTCCTCCGCGTACGAGGACGCCGCGGACTCCTCGATGGCCGGCTGGTACGAGACCGTGCCGGACGTCCGCGGCTGGGACGACTTCGCCGCCGCCGTCCGCCGCGTGCTCGACTCCGCCGCCCGCGGGCTCGTCGGCCCCGCCGCCGCGCCCCGCGAGGCGCCGCTGCGCGCCGGGGCGCCCGGGCGCATGGCCGTCCTGGTGCAGCCCATGCTGCGGGCCGCGGCCGGCGGCGTGATGTTCGGCGCCGACCCCGTGGCGGGACGCCACGACCGGCTGCTGGTCAGCGCCGTCGACGGCGGCCCCGGCACCCTCGTCGACGGCACCGCGCAGGGCGTCCGCTACCAGCTCACCCGGTGCGGCCGGCGGATCGCCGCCGTCCCCGCGGAGCCGCCGGGCGCGCGCCTCCTCGGCCGCGGGCGTCTCGCCCGGCTGGCGTCGCTGGCCCGGCGCGCGGAGCGGGTCTTCGGCGAGCCGCAGGACGTCGAGTTCGGCTTCGACGCCGACGGGCGGCTGTGGCTCTTCCAGTCCCGGCCGATCACCGCGATGCCGCCGCGCCCGCCGCGTACCGCCCGGCTGCTGGGCCCGGGGCCGGTCGCCGAGACCTTCCCCGCGGTGCTCCAGCCGCTGGAGGAGGACCTGTGGGTCGCGCCCATGTCGCACGGCCTGACGGTCGCCCTCGACATCGCCGGCACCGCGCCCCGGCGGCACCTGCGCGCGCTGCCCGCCGTCACCACCGTCGACGGCCGGGCCGCCGCCGACCTCCGGCTGCTCGGCGCGGTCAAGTCCGCCCATCCGGTACGGGACTTCATGAACCCGCTGCGCGGCGCCCGGCTCCTCGGCGCGGCCTGGCGCACGGGGCGGCTGCGCACCGCGCTGCCCGTGCTCGCGCGCGACCTCATGGCCGAGGTCGACGAGCAGCTCGCCGGGCTGCCCGAGCCGGCCGCGATGGCCGGCGGCCGGCTGCTCGACGCCGCGGGCTGGGGCCGTACCGTGCTCTCCGCGCTGCACGCCCAGGAGTCGCTGGCCGGCGCGCTGCCCGGCGCGGGCACCGGGGCCACCGCGGCGGGGGAGGCGCTGGCCGTGCTGGCGGAGGTGCCGCGGCAGGACGCGGCGCACGACGACGCCGAGCTGATCGCCCGGCACCCGGTGCTGCTGGCGCTGCTGCCGCCGGCGCTCGGCGCGGCGCCGGCGCTGCCCGTGCGCACCCGGTGGAGCGGGGTGCCGCGCGGGGTGGGCGCGTTGCCGGTGCGGGAGGGGCTGCGGCTGCGGATCCGGTGGGTGCAGGAGATGCAGAGCCGGGTCGTCGCGGAGCTGGCGGAGCGGCTGGCGGCGGCGGGTGCGCTGGACGGCGCGGCGCGGGTGGCGCTGCTGCGCTGGCCCGAGCTGGTCGCGCTCGCGGACGGCAGGGGACTGCCGCGGGACTTCGCGGAGCGGCTGCCGCGGCCGGAACGGCTGGGGCTGCCCGCGGCGTTCCGGCTGGCCGGCGGGCGGCCGGTGGCGGAACCGCAGGATCCGGCGGGCGCCGGGCCGGCGGCGGGCGGCGGGCAGGGCGCGGGCGGCGGCAGCGGCGCGGGGGTGGCCTGGGACGGTGCGGGGGAGCGGCCGGAGCGGGCGGTGCTGGTGGTGCCGGTGCTCGACCCGGGGCTCGCACCGCAGCTCGCCGGGCTCGCCGGACTGGTCGCGGAGACCGGCAGCGCGCTGTCGCATCTGGCGGTGCTGGCCCGGGAGTTCGGGGTGCCGACGGCGGTGGGCGTACCGGGGGCGGTGGAGCGCTTCCCGCCGGGTACGGCGCTGGCGGTGGACGGCACGACGGGTGCGGTGACGGCCGCCGGGGGCGAGGCACGTACCGGCGGCGACGCGGCCCACGGGGACAGTCCCGGGGCGGCGGCGTGACCGGCGGGCGACGCTGCCGGGACGATCGCGTGCCCGACCGCACGCGCGGCACGGCGGGGGAGGCGGCGTGAAGTACGCGGGCTATGTCTTCGGCGGGCTCTCCGGCGCCGCCGCCGGGGGCTACTTCGTGCTCTACCTCTACCGCTGGGAGTGGCAGCGCGCGCTCATCAGCGGCGTGCTGCTGCTGGCCGTCGAGGTGCTGCTCGTCGGCATCGTCCTGCACGCCCGGGTCTCCCGGCTCCGCCGCGAGGTCGCCGAAGGACGCGACCGCACCGAGGAGATCCTGCGCGGCCTGGCGCGCACCAGGCCCGATCCGTCGCCGCGGTTCCGCTGGCTGGAGGCCCGGCGCCGTGACGGCACGCACCGCACGTACGTCTTCGTGCCCGTGCTGATGGCCGCGGGTGCGGTGATGTCGGCCGCCGCCTGGGCGGTGCAGAAGCTCGCCTCCGCCGCCGGCGGCCCCGGGGACCGCCGCACCGCCGCCCGGCTCGCGGGACTGGCGGCACCGCCCGGCGGCGTGGGCCGCGCGGAGCCGCTGGAGTCCCGCCCCGCGGTACGGCGCCCGCCCCGGGTCCGCACGTTCGTCGTCGCCGTACTGGCCCTGACCGCCCTGGCGTTCGGCGTCGGCCGGCTCGCGGACGCCACCCAGACCCGGCCCCGGGAGCGGCCCACCGCGGCGGCGACGACGGTCGTCTTCGAGGTCGCGGTGCGCGGCTCCGCCGACGCGGCGGCGGGCCGGATGGCCGCGCGCGACCTGTGGGAGAGCTGCCGCCGCGCGACCCGCGTCCCGGCGCGCCACGCCCCGCTGAGCCGGCTGGAGGGCGACCTCTGGGTGGGCAGCGTGCGCCCGGCGCTCGGCGACCACGACCGCATGCGGCTGCGCGGCTGCCTGGACGACGCCACCGCCGAGCGCACCACGGCGAAGGTTCTGGGCGACGGCCAAGTCGGCGGCTGAACACCCGCGGGTATTTCGGGAAATCCTTCGCCGGTTCCGTCCTTTTCCCTCGCTGAATGCGCGTGGAAAGGATCCGGTCAACCCCCCTGAAGGCTCCGATCCGAGTAGTGCGGACTACTCGGTCGCGCGGTGGACCGGGCGGCCGAACTCAGGAGCCTTTTCACGGGGATTCGCGCGGCCCGTACGCGCTTCGCATTGTTCCTCGAATTAACGGAAGCTCTAACCTCGATGTTGCATGAGGGTCCGTCAGCTTGCTGGCGGACCCTTTTCGGTGAGTGTTGGTGGGGATTTTCGCAGTCTGGGCAGGTTGAGTGCCCGGCTGTCGCGTCGGGTGTGCGCCGGGTTCCACGGCTCCGGTCGGGGTGGTGCTGCTCGCAGGGATGGGAACGTGCTGGTCAGCCGGGGTTCGGGAGGACGTGGAGCCGGTCCAGGGCATCGGTGATCACGTCGGTCCAGGGCCAGTGCCTGGCCAGGCGGAGGTAGCGGCGTCGGCCGGTGGTGACGAGCTGGGCGGCGGTGGAGAACAGGCGGAGCCGCAGGCGGCGGGGCTCCCAGAGCCGGGCTTGGCCGGTCAGGGCGAGCAGGGGCATCCAGGCGAGCAGGTCGAGGGCGATCTGGATGATCTCCAGCCAGATCTGGTTCTGCGCGGTGTCGTGGAGGGGGAGGTTGCGCAGGCCGGTGGCGCGGGCGGCGCGGATGCGGTCCTCGGCCCGGGCCCGCTGGCGGTGGCGCAGTTCGAGGGCGGCGATCGCCTCGTCGGCGGTGTTGGTGGCGAAGCAGGTCAAGCGCATGCCGTCGGCGTCGGTGAAGCGCAACTGGGCGCCGGGGTGCGGCCGTTCCTTGCGCACGATCAGCCGCAGCCCCTTCGGCCAGCCCATCAGGCAGTCGCCGGCGAGTTCGGCGACCCAGGCGCCGTCGCGGACATCGCCGTCAGGTTCGACGGCCGGTGTCCAGGCCGAGGCCGGGACCTTCGAAACGGCCTGGTGGATGGCGTCGGTGATGGTCATCCCGACCGAGTACGACAGCCACCGCCCGCGGGCTGCGAGCCAGGCGACGAACTCGTGGGTGCCGCCGCCGGAGTCGGTGCGGATCAGCGTCTGACGCCCCCGCCGGAGCCGTTTCGGCAGCTGGGCCAGGGCCAGTTTCGTGGCCTCGATGTGGTCGGCGGCGGTGTTGGAGCCCGCGTTGCCGGGCCGCAGCAGGCCCACGACCGGCTCGCCGGACCCGCCGCGGCCGTGGTCGACGAACCCCATCAGCGGGTGGTGCCCGAAGGTCTTCTTCCAGGTGGCGGCGGCGTCCTGCTTCTCGGAGTGCGCCAGGACGAGGACGCCGTCGATGTCCACGATCACCTGCCCGCCCGCGTCTGGCGCTGCATCACCGGCCAACCGCCATACGTGTTCGCGTACTTCGGCGCGGGCAGTGCGCAGCGCGGCCAGGACCCGATTGCCGCCCGAGGCCAACTGTCCGACCAGGCGGGAGACCGTTGGGTCGGAGGCCACCAGCCCGAACACGGCCGGCTCGGCCCGCAGCAGGGCCACATCAGCCAGGCAGTCCCCGCCCAGCGCGACGGCGAGCGCGACATCCAGCAGGATCTTGCCCGGATCGTGCACCGCCCGCGGCTTGTGCCACGGCTCAAGCGCCGCCGATATCGCTGTATCCAGACCGGTCTTGCGGACGGTCTCGACCAGCAGCACCGCACCGGCCTGCGAAACCACTCCGCGACCACCGCCCTCGACGCAGACACGCGGATAGGACCCGATACGCTTCTTCACCTGGAAAGTGCCTCCGGTGGTGGCGGGAACAAGGACCTCAGCAATCCTCATTCTCGCTGGTCAGAGGCACTTTCTGTTTTCTTGACCACCAGTCGGACAGCTCGCCTCGCGAAAGCGTGAGGCTAAGGAAACTTGAAAGCGCGGCGCAGGCGCACGGCGATCTCGGCCTGGACGACCTCGTCCACCTGCTCTTCGGCAGCTCCGTCGCGATCTACGATTCGCTCGTGGCGATCTGGCACTACAAGGCCACGTATGACGCCGTCCGGCCGTTCAGCGCGGTCCGGCACGTCTACGGCAGCCGCCGGGTCACCTCCTGGGGAGGCGTGGGCAAGGGCACGGTGCGCGACATGCCCGCCGACGAGTGGACGAGCTACTCAACGCCGGCGACCAACCCCGAGTACCCCTCCGGCTCCGGGGGCGTCTGCGCGGCCCAGGCGCAGGCGACGCGGCGGTTCTTCGACGACGACGTGCCGGACTGGACGTCCCGGGCGCCGGCCGGGTCGACGATGGTCGAGCCGGGGACCACCCCGGGCGCCGACCTCGCGGTGCACTGGGACACCTGGACGGAGTTCGTCCCCGACTGCGCGTACAGCCGGCTCTGGGGCGGCGTGCACTTCTCGAAGACGGCGGAGCGGTCCCATCCCGTTCGGCGAGCAGTTCGGGGATCTGGCCTACGAGTTCGTGCAGCGGCACGTCAGGGGCGAGGTGGCGGAGGACTGACCCGGGCCACCGGGACGCGGGGAGCGCGGGGCGGTGCGGAACCACGGCACCGCCCCGTGCCCGGCTGCCGTGCGGCGCGCGTCCGCGCGGTACGCCCGGCCCGTACGCTCCGGTGCGCAGCCGCGGGTCACGATCCGCCCGTCACCCACGCGAACGCCCGCTCCGCCGAGAACTCCCGCTGCCCGTCCCGGAACACCAGCCCCGCACCCGACCCGACCGCCTCGTCCGCCTGCTCCGGCAGATACGGCACCGCCACGCACCGCATCCCGGCCCGGCGCGCGGCCTCCCACCCCGGCCGCGCGTCCTCCACCACCGCGCAGTCCTCCGGCCGTACGCCCAGCCGCCGGGCGGCCTCCAGGAACACGTCGGGCTCCGGCTTGCCCCGCTCGACCTCCTCCGCCGAGACCAGCGTGGGAAACAGCCCGTCGAGCCCCGCCGCGGGCAGCACCGCCTCGATGGCGGCGCGCGAGGAGCCGGACGCGACGGCGATCGGGCTCCCGGCCGCGCGCAGCATCTCGGCGAACGTCCGCATCTGCGGATACGCATGAGTCGACGCCCGCGCCAGTTGCAGATACACCGCGTTCTTCTCCGCCATCAGCTCCGCCGCCGGCGCCGCCAGCGCATACCGCTCGCGCAGCGTGCGCATCGTCTCCAGGGTGCCGACGCCCAGGAAACCCGCGTGCTCCTCCCAGGTGAAGCCCGTGACGCCGTGCTGTTCGAGCACACGGCGCCCGGCCTCGTAGTAGTTGGGTTCGCTGTCGACGAGGGTGCCGTCGAGGTCGAAGACGACGGCGGTGGTACCGGTGGCGCTCATACGGCAAGCATGCCAAGCCCGGCATGAAGCGGACGCCCCGGGCCCGTCGGCCGGGGCGGCGGTCAGCCGGTGACCGGGACGCCGGGGTTGACCAGGCCGCGGCCGCCGCTGGCGGTGCTGCTGCCGGAGACGGTCACGGGGCAGTTCAGCGCGTCGTGGTTGGTGACGTCGATGGCGTACCGGTCGGGGCCCGTCGCGCCGCCCAGGCCGGACCGCGGAACGGGGCGTTGCAGCCCCAGCCGTCCTGCACCTCGTGGGTCTGGTAGCCGTCGTTGGCGGTGCCGCGGCCGGTGTTCTCCGCCACCAGCACGTCGTCGCCCGTGATGCCGACCCACGAGTCGTCGTAGTCCGCGCCCGTCAGGCCGCTGCCGTCAAAGGTGTTGCCGATGATCCGGGCGCCGGTGGTGCCCTCCTTGATGTCCACGTTCCCGCCGCCGGCGCCGGGGCCGATCGTGTTGCCCTCGATGAGGATGCGGTCGCTGCGGTCGCCGGTGCCGCCCGCGCTGCCGACGTAGACGCCCTCGCCCATGCCGCGGCCGTTACGGCCGGTGTCGTAGATCCGGGAGTCGGTGGTCGAGCCGTCGGAGCTGGAGTTGCGGAAGTGCACGGCCTCGGTGTCCAGGCAGTGCACGGTGACGGAGGCGATGTCCACGTGGCAGGCGGCGTCCGTCACGATGCCCTACTGGCCGCCGGTGACCGTGAACCCGGTCAGGTTCCGGTACGAGGCGCCGTCCAGGTGCAGTCCGTAGCCGCCGCCGGCGGAGCCGGTGATGTCGACGTTGCCGCGGTACGTGCCGTCCTCCATACGGATGGTGTCGCCCGGTCCCGCGTGTGGGGGGATCTCACGGTCCGCGGCCCCTGCGCGGACCACATTGTGCTGCACATCCCCCCCGATGCGGTAAGGGCCCGGCGGGGCGGGACCGGGTGGGGAGCGCAGGGGTGAGGGAGACAGCCGGACGGCCGGGAGATCGTCGGGTAGGGTCGCCCGGACCGGCTCCGGACCTGCTGGAAGGGGAAAGCGCATGGGTGAATCGGTTCTGCGGGCTTGTGTGGGCTCGTTCTCCAGTCGCGGCGGCGCCGGGATCACCGTCGCCGACATCGACCCGGGTACGGGCGCCCTCACCCCGCGGCACTCGACCGACGCCGTCGCCGACCCCTCGTTCCTCGCCGTCGCCGACGGCGGCCTGCTGTACGCCGTGAGCCAGACCGAGGGCGGCAGTGTGGCCGCGTTCCGGCTCGCCGACGACAAGCCCGAGCCCGCCGGCGACCCGGTGCCCGTCAGCGGCGACCACCCCGCCCACCTCGCGCTCGCCGGCGGCCACGTCCTGACCGCCAACTACACCTCCGGCAGCTTCAGCACGGTGACCGTCAACCGCGACGGCACCCTCGCGGGTCCCGCCGCGCTGCTGCAGCACGAGGGCAGTGGCCCGGTCACCGAGCGGCAGGAGGGACCGCACGCCCACCAGGTGGTCCCCGACCCGACCGGCCGCTGGGTCCTCGGCGTCGACCTCGGCACCGATTCCGTGCTCGTCTGCGCCCTCGACGCCGACCGCGGCGCCCTGCGGCTGAACCACGAGGTGCCGCTGCGCCCGGGCACCGGCCCGCGCCACCTGGCCTTCCACCCGGAGGGACACCGCGTCTACGTCGCCTGCGAGCTGGAGCCCGTCGTCACCGTCTGCTCCTGGGACGCCGCCACCGGCACCCTCGAACCGCTCGCCGAGGCCCCGATGCTGACGGACGAGACGGCCGCGGTGGACGAGACCCCGTACGCCTCCGGCATCGCCGTCTCCCCGGACGGCCGCTTCTGCTGGACCGCCGTCCGCGGCCCCGACGTCGTCGCCACCCTCGCGCTCGGCGACGACGGCGGCGTCCGCGGCCTCGTCTCGAACGTCCCCTGCGGCGGCACCTGGCCGCGGGACCTCGCGATCGACCCGGGCGGCCGGCACCTCTACGCGGCCAACGAGCACTCCGGGGACGTCACGTGGTTCGACATCGACAGCGAGAGCGGCACGCCGCGGCGCTCCGGCTCGGCCGCGCTGCCGGCGGCGTCGTGCGTCGTGTTCGCCTGACCCGGGCGCGGCGGACGGCCCGTACCCCGGGCGCGCGGACGCGGTCCTGAAGCAGCGGAGCCGCCGGCGTGCGCCGGCGGCTCCGGACGATGTCCTGCGGGGTACGTCAGCGCAGCGGCGACCCGGCGGGCTGCGGCGCGATGCCCAGCGTCGTCGTGTACTGCGTCAGCGCCAGTTGCCCCACCGACGGGTACGGGCCCAGCGGCTCCGCCGCCTCGCACGCCGCCTCCTCGGCCGCGGTGGCCAGCATCCCCGCGGGCAGCTCGGGGCCCAGCGCGTACGGCGCGAGCGCGAGCCGGGCGGAACCCGAACTGCGCAGCGACTCCGCGACCTTGGCCACCGCGCCCGGCTGGTCCAGCGCCGCCGCCATCACCGGCACCGCCAGCCGCGCCGAGAGCAGCATGCCCGTCACGCCCGCCGCCTGCACGGCCTCCTCGCCGCCCACGGCACCGAGGATGATGCCGTCCGCGGCGGTCGCGACCGTGAACAGCCGCGCGCGGTCCGCGCGGGCGAGGCCCGCCTCGGAAAGACGCACGTGCAGCGCCTCGGCGAGCAGCGGGTGCGGCCCGAGGACGTCGGTGAGCTCGACCGCCGTCCCGCTCGTCGCGACCGCGTCGCGCAGCCGGTCCAGCAGCACCGGATCGGGGCCCGCGAGCAGCGGCACCACCACGGCCACCGGCACGTCCTCCGCCACCTCCAGCGTCCCGGCCTCGGCGTGCGCGGCGCGCTGCGCCGCGGCCTGCGCGAGGACCGCCGTCAGCGGCGGGAACTCCTCGTTCTCGCCCTCGGCGTAGGCCACCCGGCCGTCGAGCCCCGGAAGGTCGGAGCGGGCGATGCTGAGCACCTCCTCCGCCATGCCGCGAATCTCCGCGGACGGCGCCCCGGGCACGGCCAGGACCAGCGCCGGCGCGCCCTCGGGCGCGCTCGGCCGCTCCGGCTTACGGTGCCGCCCCGGCTGACGGCGGGGCATACGTACGGGCAGACCGGCTGCGTGTCCATCGGCAGAGCTCATGGCGCCGCATGCTAACGCCTCACCGCGGTCCGCCACATGCCCGGGGTCGCCATTCGCCCGCGGGCGTGACCGCGGGGGCACACCGGCGGACAGGCGGTGACCGCCCTCGTACGGACCGTCCCCGCGCCGTTACGTGCCGTCCCCGCGCCCGCGCCGCCCGCGGCCCGGAAAAGGGGTCTACCAGACGTCGAGCATGCCCCGCTCCACCGGCAGCAGCAGCTCGCCGGCCGCCAGCGCGGCGGCGATCCGCAGCGACCCCGCCAGCGGCGTCGCCGTCGCGGTCGACACCCGGGCGCGCGGCAGCCGCACCGCGAGTTCCGCGCGCAGCGGCGCGAGCAGCGGCTCCCCGATGCCGAAGAGCCCGCCCGTGAGCGCGACCGCGCTGCCGGGGTCCGCGGGGCAGACCGCGACGGCCGCGGCGGCGATGTGCTCGCCCGCCTCGGTGAGGATCCCGGCGGCGACCGGGTCGTGCGGCGCGCAGCGCGCGACCTCCGGCGCGAACGAGGCCAGCACCGCCGGGCGGTCGGGCCGCGGGTAGAGCAGACCCGGCATCTGCGTGCCGGTGCCGAACACCGTCTCCATCCGGGCCAGGAGCGCCGCGGAGCCCCCGCGGCGGCCGTCGAACGCCCGCATCGCCGCCTCCAGACCCGCCCGCCCGATCCACGCGCCGCCACCGCAGTCGCCGAGCAGGTGCCCCCAGCCGTCGGCCCGCCGCCATCCCGCGGCGTCGAGCCCGGTGCCGACCGCGATCATGCCGGTGCCGGCGGCGACGACGGCGCCGGGATGCTGCCCGATGGCGCCCGCGTACGCGGTGACCCCGTCGGCGGCGAGCGCCAGGTGCCGTGCGCCGAGGGCGTCCGCCAGGGCGTGCGGCAGCCGGGCGCGCAGATCGGCGCCGAGGGAGGCCATGCCGGCGGCGCCGACGCACACGGCCTCGAACGACTCGGCCCCCGCGGCGCCCCGCAGCCGGTGCGCGGCGGGCAGCAGCTTGCCGAGGAGGTCGTCGGCGTCGATCCCGTTGTCCCCGGTGGCGACGGGCCCCGCGGTCTCCACGGTCGCGTCGTCCTCCGCGGGGTCGCCGCCGTCCGCGGGGACGGCGGCCGCGGCGATGCGCAGCCCCGAGCCGCCGGAGTCGATGCCGAGCACCCATCGGGGCGTAGCGCTGGTCATGGCGGCTATCCGTTCGTCGGCAGCGTCCAGTCCACCGGCTCCGCACCCTGCTTCTGCAGCAGCTCGTTGGCCCGGCTGAAGGGGCGGGAGCCGAAGAAGCCGCGGTCGGCGGACATGGGGGAGGGGTGGGCGGACTCGATGGCGGGGTAGTCGCTGAGCATGGGGCGCAGGTTGCGCGCGTCGCGGCCCCACAGGATCGCCACCAGCGGCCGGCCGCGGGCGGCGAGCGCCTGAATGGCTTGCTCGGTGACCTGCTCCCAGCCCTTGCCGCGATGCGCGGCGGGGCGCCTGGGGGCGGTGGTGAGCGCCCTGTTGAGCAGCAGCACGCCCTGCGTGGTCCAGGGCGTGAGGTCGCCGTTGGCGGGGCGGGGGTGGCCCAGGTCGTTGTGCAGCTCGCGGAAGATGTTCTCCAGGCTGCCGGGCAGCGGGCGCACGTCCGGGGCGACGGAGAAGCTGAGGCCCACGGCGTGACCCGGGGTGGGGTACGGGTCCTGGCCGACGATGAGCACCCGCACGTCGTCGAACGGCTGCTGGAAGGCCCGTAGCACGTTCGGTCCCGCGGGCAGGTATGTTCGCCCCGCCGCGACCTCCGCGCGGAGGAAGTCGCCCATGGCGGCGATCTGTTGGGCGACCGGTTCCAGGGCCTTGGCCCAGCCGGCTTCGACGATGTCGGGGAGAGGACGTCCAGCCATGGCCGGTCACTCTACTGGCTCCACGGGCCCCACCCGCCACGTCTCAGACAGCCGCCGCCCGTACGCACAGCACGTCCGGCAGGTGCGCGGCGAGCTGCGTCCACCTCTCCCCTTCGTCGGCGCTGGCGAAGACCTCCCCGTTGCGGTTGCCGAAGTACACCCCCGCGGGGTCGGCGTCGTCGGTGCACAGCGCGTCCCGCAGCACCGTGCCGTAGTGGTCCTCCGCCGGCAGCCCCGCCGACAGCGGCTCCCAGGTCGCCCCGGCGTCCGACGTGCGGTAGACCCGGCAGCGGTTCCCGGCGGGCACCCGGTCGGCGTCGGCGGTGATGGGGAAGAGGTACGCGGTGTTCCCGCGCGAGGGGTGCGCGGCGACGGCGAAGCCGAAGTCCGACGGCAGTCCCGCGCCGATGTCGGTCCAGGTGGCCCCGGCGTCGTCGCTGCGGTAGACGCCCCAGTGGTTCTGCAGGTAGAGCCGGTCCGGGTCGACGGCGTCCCGCGCGACCTTGTGCACGCACTGGCCGAACTCCGGGAACCTCTCCGGCTGGAAGACGACCTGCACGCCGGAGTTCGACGGGGCCCAGCTCGCCCCGCCGTCCACCGTGCGGTACACCCCGCCGGCGGACACGGCGACCGTCACGGACCGGGCGTCCCGCGGATCGGTGACCACCGTGTGCACGGCGAGCCCGCCGCCGCCCGGCTCCCACTTCTCCCGCGTCGGGTGGTCCCACAGCGAGCGCATCAGCTCGAACGTCTCGCCGCCGTCCTGGGACCGGAAGAGGCCGCCGGGCTCCGTGCCCGCGTACACCACACCGGGGGCCTCGGCCCCTCCGGGCTGCAACTGCCAGACCCGCTCCAGCGAAGTGCCGGTGTCCTTCGGGTACTTCACCGGCTGCCGTCCGGGCTCCTCCCAGGTCGCGCCGAGGTCGTCGGAATGGAAGACCGACGGGCCCCAGTGGCTGCTGTCGCCTCCGGCGAGCACCCGGGGCGCCGCGCCGCGGGTGTCGATGCCCACCGAATAGATCGCCTGGGCCCTGAAGTGCGGCCCGTCCAGCTCCCACGCGCCGCCCCGGCGCCGTCCCAGGAACAGCCCCTTGCGCGTTCCGACCGCCAGCACCACGTCCTGCATAGGGTCCACCTCCGTGCGACCGTGCGACCTCGTCGTCGACTACGGGTCAGTCTGCACCCGGCCACTGACAACGCCCCCGGGACGCGCGGAACCGCAGGCCGGGGAGCTACGCCAGCTTCTCCATCCGGCCGATCTCGCTGAGCTGCTGCGCGATCACGCCGGTCGCCAACTGCTCGACGTACTCGTTGTTGCCCTTGCCGAGCACCTCCTCGGCCATCTCCACCGCGCCCTCGTGGTGGGCGATCATCAGCTTGAGGAACAGCGCGTCGAACTCCTCGCCGCGCGCCGCCCGCAGCCGGCCGAGGTCCGCCTCGCTCGCCATCCCGGGCATCGCCTCGTGCCCGCCCGCGTGCCCGCCGTCGTGGCCGTCCTCCCCGCCGCCCTGGTTCTCCTCAAGCCACGCCTCCATCACCGCGATCTCCGGCTGCTGCCCGGCGGCGATCCGCTCGGCGATCCCGCGCACGCCCTCGGCGCCCGCGCGCTTCTCGGCGAGGCCGGTCATCACGATCGCCTGCCCGTGGTGCTCGATCATGTCGCGCATGTACGTGGTGTCCGCCGTGTTGGGCCGGTCGTCGCCGCGCGCCTCTTCGACCTGGTCCGCGGGGATCCTGCTCGCCTCTTCCCCCGGCTTCCCGGGCGCGATGACGGACGCCTTGCCGCCGTCCCCGGCGTCGTCGGACGAGTCGCCCCCGGTGCAGCCGGCCAGCAGCAGGGCGGCGGTGAGCGGAACGACTGAGGCGAGCGCGCGTGGGTGCCGCAAGGTGACCTCCGTACAGGTGGTTCCGGCGAGTTGCCAGGTAGGTCTAGCACGAGCAGGTGCCGACAGGACCAAAAGTTTGCATGACAACTGTGTTTCCGTCTGTTGTGATGTACATGCTTGGCGAGATACTGCCTTGATTTCAACTGCCGTAGAGGCACCAGTGGGAGGGAATCACGTGACGTCGTTGCACAGATCACGTACGCGGCGCAGAGGTCTGGCCGCGGCCGCGGCCCTGATCGGGCTCGTGGGGTCGCTGCTGACCGCCGGCACCGCGGCCGCGGTGCCGGACCCGGGCGACGGGCCGAACGCCCCGAAGAAGCTCAGCAGCAGTGAACGTTCGCAGGCGCAGGAAGCCATCGAGCGCGGTGACGTGCCGGGCGTGGACGAGATCGACAACAGCGACAACATCGAGCACGTCGCCCACCTCGACAAGGGTGCCCTGCAGGGCACCAACTCGGACATCGCCTTCCAGGGCCGTTACGCCTTCGCGGGCAACTACGACGGCTTCGTCATCTATGACATCGCCGACCCGAAGAGCCCCGAGGTCGTCAGCGAGGTGCTCTGCCCCGGCTCGCAGAACGACGTGTCGGTCTCCGGCGACCTGCTGTTCCTGTCCACCGACTCGTCGCGCAGCGACGACTCCTGCAACAGCACCACCCAGCCCGCCACGGAGAAGGACTCCTGGGAGGGCATGAAGGTCTTCGACATCAGCGACAAGCGCAACCCCGAGTACGTCGCCGCCGTCGAGACCGCCTGCGGCTCGCACACCCACACGCTGGTGCCCGAGCGCAAGAACGTCTACCTCTACGTCTCCTCGTACTCGCCCAGCGCCACCTTCCCCGACTGCCAGCCGCCGCACGACGGCATCTCCATAGTCAAGGTGCCGCGGTCCGCTCCGGAGCGCTCGGAGGTCATCGACTTCCCGGTGCTGTTCCCCGACGGCGGCAACCCGGGCAGCCCCGGCAAGTCGGCCACCACCGGCTGCCACGACATCACCGCCTTCCCCAAGCTCGACCTCGCGGCCGGCGCCTGCATGGGCGACGGCATCCTGATGGACATCTCCGACCCGGCGGCGCCGGAAGTCATCGATCAGGTGAGTGACTACGAGAACTTCGCGTTCTGGCACTCGGCGACGTTCAGCAAGGACGGCCAGAAGGTCGTCTTCACCGACGAGCTGGGCGGCGGCGGCGCCGCGACCTGCAACGAGGAGATCGGCCCGAAGCAGGGCGCGAACGGGATCTACGACCTCAAGCAGCGCGGAACGAAGTCCGAACTCATCTTCCGCAGCTACTACAAGATCCCGCGGCACCAGGCGGACACCGAGAACTGCGTCGCGCACAACGGCTCGCTGGTCCCGGTGGCCGGCGGCCGCGACATCATGGTGCAGGCCTGGTACCAGGGCGGCGTCTCCGTGTGGGACTTCACCGACTCCCGCAACCCCAAGGAGATCGGTTACTTCGAGCGCGGCCCGCTCTCGGACACCTCCCTGGTCACCGGCGGTTCCTGGTCCGCGTACTACTACAACGGCTATGTCTACTCCAACGACATCGCCAAGGGCCTGGACGTCCTGAAGATCAACGACCGGCGCACGGACAGCGCGCGCTGGGTGCGGCTGCCCGAGCTGAACACGCAGACGCAGCCTGACTACCGCTGATCCGCGGGCGCCGCTGACCGGCACGTCGCGGGCCGGCTCCGGTCCGTGTTCCGTCGGGTCCGCGTACCCGGCGGTGGCCGCTTCCTGCGGCTACCGCCGGTGCGCGGCCCGCACCGGCGTCCCGTCGAAGGGCTGCACGCCTTCCGGCGGGACGCCGAGGTGCCAGTCCAGCCCGTAGCGCCGGAACAGCTCGCCGCGCAGCCGGTCGAGCGGCATCGGCACCCCCGGCAGCAGCAGCGCGAAGACCGCGCCCATGAGCTGGGCGCGCAGCATCGGGTACTCGGTGTCCGGGTGGGGCGAGCCCCAGCACGCCACGGTGTCGCGGAGCAGGACCGCGAGCTGTTGCTGCTCCGCGCACTGGATGAAGCCGTCCGCCTGCAGAATGCCCGCCATGTGGTGGCGCATGAGCACGGGGTGGTCCTGCGAGAGGCCCAGGATCGCGTCGATGGCCCGGGCCATCCGCTCCTGCCCGTCCTCCGTGTGGGACGGGCGCTCCAGGGCGGCCCCGAGCGTAAGATGCATCAGCCGGTGGACGGCCGACTGCACCAACTGGCGTTTGCCGGGAAAGTAGTACGAGACCAGACCGCGCGCGGAACCCGCGCGTTCCGCGATGTCTCCCAAGGTCGTGCCCTCGAAGCCCCGTTCGTCGACCAGCTCCACCGTGGCTTGCAGCAGACGCTCCCGGGAACGGCGTCGGAGTTCTTCATTGACTGCGGGCCTGCGGGGGGACATCCTGTAACTCCTGCCTTCACTGGCTGAGAGCCAGTATACTCGGCAAGGCTTCCGGTACTGAGGCGAGCACGCCCGGTGCCGGGAGGAGTGGTGGGCTCGGGCGATGCGGGGGATCGCCTGAGCCCACCATGCCTCGGCGCGGAAATTCTCTCGTTCCGCCGGGAACCCGGAGCCTCCGTCGGCCGTTTGACGGTGTGAGGCCCCGCGCTCCCCCGTCGCGGGGCCTCACCAATTGCCGCGGCCGGCCGGCCCGCCCAGGTACCGTGCCCGGGGGACGTGTACGGGAGGAAGGGCATGCTGACACCGGGCCGCGAGGTCGAGGTCACGCTGGTCAAGCAGCTCAGGCCGGGCCTGAGCTACCCCGCGGTCGTCATCCGCGACGACGGCAACCACGCGGTGGTGCGGGCCCCCTGGGCCGGCCCGAAGGAGCGCGACGCGGGGTACGTGCGGTTCGAGCAGGGCGACGTGTGGACCGAGCACTTCTGGCGCGACCGCTGGTATTCGGTCAAGGAGATCCAGGCCGCCGACGGCCGTATCAAGGGCTGGTACTGCGACGTGGCCAGGCCCGCCCGCGTCGAGGAGGGCCGGGTCACCGTGCACGACCTGGAGCTCGACCTCTGGCTCTCCGGCGACCGGCAGACGCTTCTCCGGCTCGACGAGGACGAGTTCGTCGCCAGCGGCCTGCCCGAGCGCGACCCCGGCACCGCCGCCCGCGCCCGCGCCGCGCTCGACGAGCTGGAGGAGCTGGCCCGCGCCGGCCTCGACGAGCTGCTGGCCGCCTGACATGCCCCCGCGCGACGCCGCCGGGCCGCTCCTCGACCGCTTCCTCGCCGCCCTGCGCGCCGCCGTGCCGCTGGAGGCGCTGTGGGCCCACGGCTCGCTCGCCCTCGGGGACTACCGCCCGTACCGCAGCGACCTCGACCTCATCGCCGTCGTCCGCCATGACGTCGGCGCCGACCCCGCCGCCCGCGGGCGGCTGGAGGCGCTGCACCGCAGGCTCCACCGCGAGGTGCCGCTCGCCGCCAAGCTGCACTGCTCGTACATGGCCCTGGACCGCCTCGCCGGCGCCGGCCTCGACCACCTCACCTGGGCCCACGCCGAGTTGTTCAGCCGCCCCGTCACCCCGGTCACCCGGCGCGAGCTGCACACCGGCGCGCTGGTGCTGCACGGTCCCGGTCCTTCCGAACTGCTCCCGCCGCTGCCGGACGCGGAGTTGACGGCGTTCATCCGCAAGGACCTCGCGGAGTACTGGCTGCCCGCCACCGCCTCGCGGCGGCGGTGGCTGCGCGACGTGTGGGTCGACCTCGGCCCGATCACCGTCGCCCGGGCCGGCGTCACCCTGCGCGAGGGCCGTCTGATCACCAAGGGCGAGGCCCTCGACGTCCTCGCCGCCACCGGCGCCCCCGCCGCCCTGGTCGACGACATCCGCGACCGCCGCTACGCGGAACACCCGGCCCGCACCGCCCCGCTCTGGCGGCTGCGCCGCGCCACCCTGGCCCGCGACTACGTCCGCTCCCGCATCCCCGTCACCCTCGTGGACCCCGGCACCGCTCCTTGACAGGAGGGCGTACGGAGTCCACTGTTCCGTGCACTTCCCCACCCCGAACGGGAGTCGCATGGCTGTCTACATCTGCTCGCTCATCGTCGACGAACCGCAGGTCATACCCGCCGACGGCGAGTACCACATCGTCCGCTTCCCCTACGGCGCCCGCGAGTCGTTCGACGCCCACGGCATGCACCAGGCGGCCCAGCCGGACGGCAAGCGGTCCTCCTACCCGGACCGCCGCTCCGGCCTGATCTGGCCGAGCCGGGAGGGCTGGGGGTCGCTGACCGCGATGGTGTACTGGGAGAAGGGCGACTACACCGAGGTCCGGGACAGGTTCGTCCGCGACCCCCTCGGCCTCGCCGGCGGCTACGACGCCACCGCGACCGAGGACCACGCCGGCACCCCCGGCGGCGAGTACCGCCACAAGCACCACGAGATCTTCGTCCGGCCGCGCACCCCGCTGGCGTTCCTCGTCCGCCACAACGGCGCGAGGAGTGCGCGCATCATCCACGCGCAGTTCAAGCTGGCCATCCACCCGGCCGCCGAGATGCCGGCCGCAGGAAGCTGAACCCCCCCCGCGGGCGGCGGCCGTACGCGCTCTCAGCCGGCGAGCCCCAGCACCGGCCCCAGCCCGTCCGGGCGTTCGGCGGCCGGCAGGTGGTCCACCGGGAGGTAGCCGCACCCCAGCGCCGTGGCGCCGCCGTCGGCGCGGCGGTCGTCGCCGACCATCAGCACGTCCTCCGGCGCCCGCCCGACCGCCTCGCACGCCACCCGGAACAGCCGTGCGTCCGGCTTCTGCACCCCGTGCTCGTAGGACAGCGTGTACGCGTCCACGTACGCGTCGAGCCCGTGCGCGCGGAACACCGGCCGCAGGTCCCAGCCGATGTTGCTCACCACCCCCACCCGCACCCGCCGCTCCCGCAGCCCGCGGAGCACGGCCGCCGCGTCGGGGTACGGGTCCCACGCCGCCGGCGCCATGTGCCGCTCGTACAGCGCCTCGTAGATCCCATCGGGCCACGGCAGCGGGACCAGCCGGGCCAGGCCCGTGTACGCGGCCCGGTGCCGCTCAGCGCTCCGGTCCCGGGTTCGCCACAGCTCCGCCAGCGACTCCGGTACGCGCTCGGGGAAACTGCCGCCCGGCAGCGCCCCCGCCCGCTCCAGCGCGGTGGCGTACCGCGCGATCGCGGCGTCGTCGGCCGTCACCCCTGAGGCGTCGAGTGCCGCGCGCAGCCAGCGCACCGAGGGCTCGATGCGGAAGAGCGTCCCGGAGAAGTCGAAGAGCACGGCCTTCGGGCTCATCCGCGCACCTCCGACCGCTCGGCGCGCGGGGACCGTGCCACCGCGCCGTACGCCACCGCCGTGATGGCCGCGATGGCCGCGCCCATCAGGGCGCCGCCGATCACGTCGCTCATCCAGTGCACCCCGAGCCACACCCGGGTGAAGCACACGCCCGCCACCGACACGGCCGCCGCCGTCCACGCGGCGTACCGCAGACCGGCCGGCACGCCGGGCATGCGGCTCAGCACCCACAGGAGCAGGCCGCAGACGAGCGCGACGGCCATCGCGTGTCCCGAGGGGAAGGCGGCGTGCGAGGCGGAGTCCACCGGGTGGGCCCACGTCGGCCGGTCCCGGCCGACCCCCGCCTTCAGGGCGTACTGCAGCACCCAGCCCACCGCGACCGCGCCGGCCAGCCACAGCGGCAGCAGCCGCGCGCCGCGCCACAGCAGCCAGAAGATCACGGCCAGCATCAGCAGCCGCATGGTCGCGGGGTCCCAGACCCAGTCGGTCATGATCCGGTTCGCCTTCGTCCAGCCGGAGTGGGAAAGGGCGGCGGAGTGCAGACGGTCGGCGACGCCGCGGTCGGCGTCCATCAGCGGCTGCCAGGTGGCGGCCACCAGCACCGTGAGCAGGACGCTCAGCAGCGTGAGGACGGCGGCGGTGAGGCGCAGGGCGGGGGAGGTGTGGCGAGGCACGGCGGCTGTCACGCCGCCGACCCTACGCGAGCGCGCTGAGGCCGGGGCCGAAAGCGACCAGCAGCGGTACGGCGGGTGCCGCCAGCGCGGCGACGGTCAGCCGCAGCCGGCGGGCCGGGGTGAACCGCGGTGCCGCCGCGAGCAGCCGGTCGACGCGCTGCGGGAGGTGGGCGTGGTGGCCGTGGCCGGGCCCGGGGCCGAACACGCCGCGTTCCTCGTTGAGTTCGACCAGCGCGGTGGCGAACGTCATCCGCCCGAAGCGGCGCGAGGCGACGTCGTCGGCGGCCAGTTCGCACAGCCGGTGCACCTCGTCGCGGAAGGCCCGGAAGACCGGGAAGCTCGGCACGCCCGCGAGCGCGCCCGCGCAGTGCCGGAGCCAGTGGTGGCGGGCCCGGCTGTGCCCCTGCTCGTGCGCGAGCACCGCGTCGAGCTGGCGCTTCTTCAGCCGGCGCAGCGCGGCGGTGGTGATGATGAGCTGGGCGGCCTGCCCGCCGGGCAGCCACCAGGCGTCCGGGCGCTCGCCCTCCAGCACCACCAGCCGCTCGGCACCGGCGTCCTCGCCGGGCAGCAGCGGCGCCCGGCGGCGCAGTTCCTCGCGGCGCCGGCGGCGCTGCACCCGTGCGGTACGGACCTCGCGTACGAACATCACGGCCGTCCACAGCCCGCCCGCCGCCAGCCCCACGGCGAGCACCGCGGCCCAGGTGGCGCCGGTGGCGTCGCCGTACGCGTCCCGCACCGCTGCGGGTGCCGGGGCGAAGACCCCGCTGTGCACCTGCGCCCAGGCCACGGCGGCGCTCAGCGACATGGCCAGCCCGCAGCACAGCAGCACGGCGGCCACGACGCACTGCCACACCCAGAGCGCGAGCACCGGCTCGCGATCGGCCCACGCGGCGCGGGTCAGCAGCCGGGGCGCGACCGCGGCGACGAGGACGGCGAAGGCGAGCAGCGTGAGCGGGATCACCATGTGATCAGCGTACGGAGCCGGGACGCCGGCCGGTACGTGTGTGCCCGTGAAGTGACGGACGACACCGGGGAGTCAGAGGGCGAGGAGCATCGCGACCATGCCCGCCCCCATGCAGACCCGGCACGCACCGGCCAGCTCGGGCCGGCCGGCCCACCCCCCGCCGCCCCCGGCCGCGACCGGCCCCCGCGGACCCCCTGCTCCCGCGGCGACCGGCCTCAGCCCCCCGTACAGCACATACAGCACGTAATACGCCAGCAGCCCGGCGGTGACGGCCGGCAGCCCGGCGGCGGCGCCGTGCCCGCCGTGGTCCGCCGCGCCCATGGCCACCGCCATGTACACCATCGCCAGCGCGCCGATCGCGTGGTGCAGGTGGTGCCCCGCGGCACGCAGCGGCAGCACGGCACGTACGAACGCGGCCCCGAAGACCGCCGCCAAGGCGCCCGCCGTCCAGGCCGCGGGCCCCGGCAGCCCCGCGGGCAGCGCCATCGCCGCCATCCCCAGTCCCATGAGCGCGTCCCCCGCGGCGCCGCGCCGCTCCTCGGCGGCGACGGCCCGCATCCGTAGCAGACACAGGCCGGCGACGCCCGCGCACAGCGCGGTCAGCAGCAGGCCGGCGAGCGGTGGTCCGTGCACCCGGGCCCCCTCGGACGACGACGGCGGCGGCCCCGCGGCCCGACTGCGGGGTCCGGGGGTGCCGACCCGGGGCGCAGGGAGCTTTGACGGAAGGCTGCCCTCGCGACTGCGCCCGCACGCGAGCGCACAGGCGCAAGGAGCGGGCGCAGGGGGAGCGCGCTGCGGCTCAGGCCGTGAAGCGCACCGAGTGCTTCATCCCGGGGAAGTCCGTCACGACGCCCTGCAGCCGGAGGCCGCGGGCGAGCTTCAGCTCCTCGGGGGTGTTGACCGTCCAGGCGATGACCTGCAGCCCGGCGTCGTGCGCGCGGTCGGCCAGCTCCAGCGTGAGCCGGCGGATGTTCAGCGACAGCATGACCGCGCCGACCTCGCGGGCGCGGTCGACCACCCCGACCCCGTAGTGGCTGGCGACCAGCACCCGCGGCACGTCGGGCAGGAGTTGCCGCATCTCCGCCAGCGCCTCGTCGTGGAACGAGAGCACCTCGACGCGGCCGGCGAGGTCGTGCGCGGTCATCGCGCCGGCGAGGGCCTTCGCCGCGGCGACGTCCTTGATCTCGACCTGGAGCCGGCCCTTCACCGCCTCGACCACCTCGTCGAAGGTCGGGACGCGCTCGCCCTGGCCGGCGTCCAGCTCGCGCAGTTCGGCGAGCGTGAAGTCGGCGATGGGGCCCTCGCCGTCCGTCGTGCGGTCCACGTCGGGGTCGTGCATGACGACCAGGTGGCCGTCCTTGCTCAGGTGCACGTCGAGTTCGATGGCGTCCATGCCCTCGCGATCCGCGCGGACGAAGGAGCGGATCGTGTTCTCCGGCTCGACGCCCATCAACCCGCGGTGACCGATGGTCAGAAATGACACTGCGCTCTCGCCCTCCGTCGGCGGTCCGTCACAGACTGGCGCAAAGCCTAGGCCAATTCGGGGAGATCGACACCGGTCGTGCGCGGGTCGGCACGGCGGGTCGGGGGCGGGGCCCTCCGGGCGTGGGCGGGCTGCCCCGTGCTGCCGCTCCGGTACCCCATAAGGCATGGAGACGGGAAAGACCAGGGGATGAACCTCTCTTCGCCGGAAGAATTCCGTTACGTACCCGTGATCTGTGCAAGGTTTCCCGGAGGCCCGCTTGAGGGAGGTCCCGGTGCAGGGATACGGTGGGGAAACGGGAAGTTCTTAACGTAGGAGTGGTCCATGACGGAAATCCTTGCGTCCGTAACCGCGGAAGGTGACGTTCTGTCCGCCGCGGACGGGCCGCGCGTAGTCGAGCACCCCGCCTGGGCGCGGCTCAAGGCGGCCGTCGAGGAGATCCGCCCCTGGCAGGCCAAGGACGGTTCGATCGACTTCGAGGCCGAGGGCGCCCCGGCGCGTCCCGCCGCCGAGGACGCGGTCGAGCGCGCCGCCGCCGCGGTACGGGAGCTGTCCCCGCTGGTGCCGCACGACGCCGCGTACCACGACGCGGTCGTGGCCGACCTGCGCCGGTGGGCCGCCGACGGGTTCGGCGTGCCCGACTTCCTGGACTCGGTGCTCGCCTTCCACCCCGCGGAGCACCGCGCCGACGGGCTGCAGCACCTCGTGGTCTTCCCCATGTACACCCAGAACGGCAACCCGGACCGCAACTTCGAGGCCGTCGTCATCCGCGTCGTCTGGCCCGGCTGGCTCGCCGAGCTGGAGCGCACCCGCTACGACAACCCCATGTTCCTCGGCATCACCTTCGAGGACTTCACCGCCGGGTACGACACGAACTCCGCCGTGCTCTTCCCCGAGACCATCGCCATGCGCGAGGTCCCCCCGCGCTTCACCTGGGGCGCCATCTTCTGCGACCGCGAGGCGGCCCGCTTCCGCCGTGTCAGCGCCGCCGCCGTCGAGGCCACGGGGCTGGAGCTGCCCGAGGAGGCCCGCGGCCTCCTCACCGACCAGGACCGCGCGCAGCAGACGTTCGTGCTCTGGGACATGGTCCACGACCGCACGCACAGCCACGGCGACCTGCCGTTCGACCCCTTCATGATCAAGCAGCGGCAGCCGTTCTGGATGTACGGCATAGAGGAGCTGCGCTGCGACCTCACCGCCTTCCACGAGGCCGGAAAGCTCGCCGCCGACGGCTTTCCGCAGGGCCGCGACGTGCAGTACACGGTGCTCATGGACCGGCTGTTCCGCTTCCCCGTCACCGGCGAGCGCAACCGCAACTACGACGGCCTCGGCGGCCAGCTCCTCTTCGCCTACCTGCACAAGCACGACGCGCTGCGCTGGACCGACAACCGGCTGTCCGTCGACTGGGACCTGGCCCGCGAGGTCACGGGACGGCTGCGCAACGAGATCGAGACGCTGTACCGCGAGGGCATCGACCGCCCGAAGCTGGTCCACTGGTTCAAGGCGTACGACCTGGTGTCCACCTACCTGGCCCCGCACCCCGGCTCCACCTGGGCCAAGGGCCCCGACGCCCTCGACCTGACGAAGCCGCCGCGGAAACTCGTGGACGACGTGCTGCCCGACGAGTTTCCCCTCAGCATGTTCTATGAGGCCCTTGCCAAGAAGCTGCGCAAGGTGATCGAGTCGACGCGGGGCATCACGGCCGAGACCGCGGAACTGGCGGACGCCGCGTGACGGACCCCGCGGTCGGCAGGGCAGCGGAGGAGGAGATCGTCATGAGCCCCGGGGCAAACGGCAGGAACGGAAAGAGCGGGCCGCTGACCGGCGCCGTCGTGGCCGTGGCGGGAGCGGGCGGGCCCGCGGGGCAGGCGGCGCTGTGCCGGCTCGCCAAGGCCGGCGCGGTCCTCATCGGCTGCGACGCGGACGCCGAGCGGCTCGCCGAGGCCGTCGACGCGGCGCGGGCCGCCGGCGGCGGCATGGCGCAGGTCACCGGCGACACGGTCGACCTGCTCGACCTGCACGCCGCCCACGCGTGGGCCGAGCGCATCGAGAAGGACTACGGCCGCGTCGACGGCCTGGTCCACCTCGTCGGCGGCTGGCGCGGCTCGCGCTCCTTCGCCGCCACCGACCTCGCCGACTGGACCGTCCTGCACGACCTGCTCCTGCGTACCGTGCAGCACACGTCCCTCGCCTTCGACGAGCCGCTGCGCCGCAGCGACCGCGGCCGCTACGTCCTCGTCAGCGCCGCCGGCGCCAGCCAGCCCACCGCGGGCAACGCCGCGTACGCCGCCGCCAAGGCCGGCGCCGAGGCGTGGACGCTGGCCATGGCCGACGGCTTCCGCAAGGCCGGGGAGGCCGAAGGGCTGGACGGGCCCGCCGGGGCGGCCGTCATCCTGGTGGTCAAGGCGCTGGTGAACGACGCGATGCGGAAAGCCAAGCCGAACGCCAAGTTCGCCGGCTTCACCGACGTGGACGACCTTGCCGACAACATCGCGGAGGTCTGGGACCGGCCCGCGCAAGAACTGAACGGGACCCGCCTGTGGCTCACCGCCCAGCCATGACCACGACGACCACGGGAGCCGCGGGGCAGGCTCCGCGCACCGACGCCAAGCGCCGCCACGACCCGGCGGTGCGCGGCTTCGCCAGCGACAACTACGCCGGCGCGCACCCGGAGATCCTCGCCGCGCTCGCCCTCGCCAACGGCGGCCACCAGGTCAGCTACGGGGAGGACGACTACACCGCCCACCTGCAGCACGTCTTCCGCGGCCACTTCGGCATGGACGCCGACGTCTACCCGGTCTTCAACGGCACCGGCGCCAACGTCGTCGCGCTCCAGGCCGTCACCGACCGCTGGGGCGCGGTGATCTGCGCGGACACCGCGCACATCCACGTCGACGAGTGCGGCGCCCCCGAGCGCGTCGGCGGGCTGAAGCTGCTCACCGTACCGACGCCGGACGGCAAGCTCACCCCCGAGCTGATCGACCGCGAGGCGCGCGGCTGGGACGACGAGCACCGCGCCATGCCGCAGGTCGTCTCGATCACCCAGGCCACCGAGTACGGCACGGTCTACACCCCCGACGAGATCCGCGCCGTCTGCGACCACGCGCACCGCCGCGGCATGCGCGTCCACCTGGACGGCGCCCGGATAGCCAACGCGGCGGCGAGCCTTGACGTGCCGATGCGCGCGTTCACCAACGTCGCCGGCGTCGACATCCTCTCCTTCGGCGGCACGAAGAACGGCATGCTCCTCGGCGAGGCGGTCGTCGTGCTCGACCCCGGCGCCGTACGCGCGATGAAGCACCTGCGCAAGCTCTCGATGCAGCTCGCCTCCAAGATGCGCTTCGTCTCGGCCCAGTTCGAGGCCCTGCTCGCCAAGGACCTGTGGCTGCGCAACGCCCGCCACGCCAACGCGATGGCCGCCCGCCTCGCCGACGGCGTCCGCGGCATCGACGGCGTCGAGGTGCTGCACCCCGTGCAGGCCAACGGCGTCTTCGCCCGGCTGCCGCACGACGTGTCGCTGGCGCTGCAGAAGGACTTCCGCTTCTACTTCTGGGACGAGGCGGACGGCGTGGTGCGCTGGATGTGCTCCTTCGACACCGCGGAGGAGGACGTCGACACCTTCGTCGCCGCGATCGCGGAGGAAATGCGGAGGACGTAACCGCCGCATGCCTATACGCTGCCCTGCATGGAACTCCAGCAGGAGCGGCCCGACCTGTCCGCGTACCTCGCCGCCGACGCGGTCGTCGACCACGAACACCCGCTCGTGGCCGGGACCGCGTACCGGCTGCGCGAGGTCGCGGAGGCGCCGGAGGCGTACGCCAAGGGGGCCTACGAGTTCATACGGGACACGATCCCGCACTCCAACGACGCCGGGGACCTCCGCGTCACCTGCCGCGCCTCGGACGTACTGAAGGCCCGTACCGGGATCTGCTACGCCAAGGCCCACGCCCTCGTCGCCCTCCTGCGCGCGCAGGGCATACCGGCCGGCTTCTGCTACCAGCACCTCGGCGTGCTGCACGGCCTGGTCGCGGTGCGGCTGCCCGGACGCGACTGGATCCGCCAGGATCCCCGCGGCAACAAGCCGGGCGTGGACGCGCAGTTCCGCCTCGACCGCGAGCAACTGGCCTTCGTCCCCGACCCGTCCGCGGGCGAGCACGACGACCAGCTGGTCCGCGCGACGCCCCATCCGGCTACGCTCGAAGCGCTCCGCGCGGCCACCGACCGCCGCCACCTGGACCGCATCCTCCCCGCCGCCCTGTGACCCCCGCGCAATCCCCCTGCAAACCCCACACAACCCCTCACACCCACCCAAGGGCAGGCCGCCCACCTGACAAAGCCGCCGCTCGCCGCACCCCCGCGGGCCCGTCTCCCGTACCGTGCGTACGCCCCGGCACCGCCGCGGCCCACCGACCCCCACCCCGCCCCGACCCGCAGAAGGACCGCATGACCCTCCGCACCCACGTCGCCGACGACGTACGCGCCCTCGCCCCCGGCTTCTCCCACGTCGCCGTCGTCGCCCGCGGCCTCGTCGGCGGCCCCAGCGACGCCGCCGGCGCCGCGCTCCTCGACGACGCCGCCCGCCGCCTCGCCGCGCGCCTCGGCGGCACCCCGCCGCAGCAGGACCCGCACATGCAGGCGTGGCGGGCCGCGTACGCCGCCTTCGGCGCCAAGCCGTCCAAGTTCCGCAACTCCGCCGAGGCGCTCGCCCGCCGCGCCCTCGCCGACGCCGGCCTGCCGCGCATCAACCGGCTGGTGGACATCTACAACGCCGTCAGCGTCGCCCACCTCGTCCCCGTCGGCGGCGAGGACACCGACCACATCGACGGCGACATGCACCTCATCCGCGCCACCGGCGAGGAGCGCTTCGACGAGGAGCACCCCGACCCCGGCGAGGTCGTCTGGCGCGACGGCACGGGCGTCACCTGCCGCCGCTGGAACTGGCGCCAGGGCGTGCGCACCCGGCTCACCGAGGACTCCACGAACGCGCTGTTCCTGCTGGAGCGGCAGGAGCCGATGACGTACGACGAGCTGACCGCCGCGGCGGAGGAACTGGCCGAGGCGCTGCAGAAGAGTTCGCCCGGCGCCGAGATCGAGATCCGCGACCCGGCCTGAGGCCCGCTCCCACCCTGAACCTCACCCTCGACCTGACGCCGGGATCGAGGGCGAGGGGTACGGCAGGCCGAGGCCGGGTGGAGGCGAGTCGGGGCCGGTCCCGCGGTATGCCCCGACCCCCGCCGCTCGGCCCTCGGCCCTCAGCCCTCGCCGCGCAGCCCTCCGGCCGCCGTTCGGACTCCCGCCGCCCCGCCGCTCAGACCCCCGGCACCGGCGCGCTGCCGCCCAGGTGCGCCGGCTGCCACCAGTCGTCCCCCGGCCCCCGCGGGCGGTCGGGGTACGCGTGCTGCGCCGCCTCCAGCAGCTCCTGGATCCGCCCCTTGAGCCGCTCCGTCAGCTTCTCCGCGTCCTCGTGCGCCCCCTCGGCCGGCGCGTCCGCCACCCCGTCCCCGGTCGGCACCGGCGCGCCCAGGCGCAGCGTGATCGGCAGGTGGTTCCGCCCGAAGTCGCGTGACCGGCCCTTGGTCCAGATCCGCTGCGTCCCCCACACCGCCATCGGCAGCAGCGGCACTCCCGCCTGCTGCGCCAGCCGCGCGGCGCCCGACTTGAACGACTTCAGCGTGAACGACTGCGAGATCGTCGCCTCGGGGAAGACGCCGACGACCTCGCCGGAGCGCAGCGCCCGCAGCGCGTGCGCGAACGCCTGCCCGCCCTGCGCGCGGTCGACGGGGATGTGCTTCATCGCGCGCAGCAGCGGTCCTGAGACGCGGTGGCGGAAGACCGACTCCTTGGTCATGAAGCGCACGAAGCGCTTCGCGGGCCGGGCCGCGTAGCCGCAGAAGACGAAGTCCAGGTAACTGATGTGGTTGCTCACCAGGACGGCGCCGCCGCGGCGCGGCACGTGCTCCTGGCCCTTCAGGTCGATCCGCAGGTCCATCGCCTTGAAGGCGGTCTTGCAGATGCCGACGACGGGCGGGTAGACGAGGTCTGCCATGCCGGGCTGGTCCCTTCTCCGGCCCGGAGGGTCAGGAGCTCCCGGCGGAAGTTACGCGTGCGTAGGTGCATACACCCCGATCGTGCACGACGTGTGCGCCCCGCGCCAGACCCACCCTTCGGCGTGACGGGATCTTGTCATTGACCCGGCGGCGGTGCTGCATGCTGGAATGCATGGCGGACGGCACGACGGAACGGGCGGCGGCGGAACGGGCAGGCGCTGAGCAGCCGGTGGAGCGGCTGACGGCGGCGGACCTCGACGTGCGGGAGCTGGGGGAGCGGGCCACGCTCGTGCAGTTCTCCAGCGCCTTCTGCCGCCCCTGCGCGGCCACGCGGCGCATCCTCGCGGACGTGGCGGGCATGGTCGCGGGCGTGGCCTACGCGGACGTGGACGCCGAGAGCCATCTCGGGCTCGTCCGCAGGCTGGAGGTGACGCGCACGCCGACGGTGCTCGTGCTGGACGCGGACGGCCGGGTGGTGCGCCGCGCGGCGGGCCTGCCGCGCAAGGCCGACGTCATCGCCGCGCTGGGTGAGGCGATCACGGGGGAGCAGGGGCGGGCGGAACGGGTAGGAAATGTCACAGCCGGGCGACCTTGAGCGAAGGGCGCCCGCACGGGTTTACTGGCGAGTAATAAACTGGACGGCGACCACCGGATCCGCCCGGTGGCAGCCGTCGATGGCGCCTATGCTGCCAGCACGGCAGTGTCTCGATACGAAGCGGTAGGAGAGCCGGCGTGAGCTTGAGGATCGTTGTCTGTGTGAAGTACGTGCCCGACGCCACCGGCGACCGGCACTTCTCCGATGACCTGACCACCGACCGCGAGGCCGTCGACGGCCTGCTGTCGGAGCTGGACGAGTATGCGGTCGAACAGGCCCTGCAGATCTCCGAGGCCGCCGACGACGCGGAGATCACGGTGCTGACCGTGGGCCCCGAGGATGCGCGCGACGCGCTGCGCAAGGGCCTGTCCATGGGCGCCGACAAGGCCGTGCACGTCGAGGACGACGAGTTGCACGGCACCGATGTCATGGGCACCTCGCTCGTCCTGGCCAAGGCCGTCGAGCACGTCGGCTACGACCTCGTCGTCTGCGGCATGGCCTCCACCGACGGCACCATGGGCGTGCTGCCCGCGATCCTCGCCGAGCGCCTGGGCGTGCCCCAGGTGACCCAGCTCTCCGCCGTCGCCGTCGCCGACGGCAAGGTGACCGGCCGCCGCGACGGCGACGCCGCGAGCGAGCAGTTGGAGGCGGCGCTGCCGGCCGTCGTGTCCGTGACCGACCAGTCGGGCGAGGCCCGTTACCCGTCGTTCAAGGGCATCATGGCGGCGAAGAAGAAGCCGGTGGAGACCCTGGACCTGGACGACCTGGGCATCGACGCCGGGGACGTCGGCCTGGCGGGCGCCTGGACGAAGGTCGAGGACGCCACGAAGCGCCCGGAGCGCACCGCCGGCACGGTCGTCAAGGACGAGGGCGAGGGCGGCAAGCAGCTCGCCGAGTTCCTCGCGGGCCAGAAGTTCATCTGAGTCCCCGCACCCCCTTCGCCGTTCCGCCTTCCGCCCTCGTATCGCAGGAGAACGAGATCCATGACTGAAGTCCTCGTCTACGTCGACCACGTCGACGGTGCCGTGCGCAAGCCGACGCTCGAACTGCTGACCCTCGCCCGCCGCATCGGCGACCCGGTCGCCGTCCACCTGGGCCCCGGCGTCGACGCCGCGGCGCCCGTGCTCGCCGAGCACGGTGCGGTGCGCGTGCTGACGGCCGACGCCGCCGAGTTCGCCGACTACCTCGTCGTACCGAAGGTCGACGCGCTGAAGGCCGCGTACGACGCCGTGCAGCCGGCCGCCGTGCTGCTGCCGTCGTCGGTGGAGTGCAAGGAGATCGGCGCCCGCCTCGCGGTGCGGATCGGCTCCGGCATCATCACCGACGCCGTGGACGTCGAGGCCGGTGATGGGGACACCGCCCAGGGCGAAGCCTCTGGGGGAGGCCCGGTCACCACGCAGGCCGTGTTCGCCGCGGCGTTCACCACCCGCTCGCGCGTCTCGCGCGGCACCCCTGTCATCACCGTCAAGCCCAACTCCGCCGCCCCCGAGGCCGCCCCCGTCGAGAGCGCCGTGGAGCAGTTGACGTTCGGCTTCGGCGAGTCCGCCGCCGGTACGAAGGTGGTGGGCCGGACCCCGCGCGAGTCGACGGGCCGTCCCGACCTGACCGAGGCGGCGATCGTCGTCTCCGGCGGCCGCGGCGTCAACGGCGCGGAGAACTTCCGCATCATCGAGGAACTGGCCGACTCCCTCGGCGCGGCCGTCGGCGCCTCCCGGGCGGCGGTGGACGCGGGCTGGTACCCGCACTCGCACCAGGTCGGCCAGACCGGCAAGACCGTCTCGCCGCAGCTCTACATCGCGGCCGGCATCTCCGGCGCGATCCAGCACCGGGCCGGCATGCAGACGTCGAAGACGATCGTGGCCGTGAACAAGGACAACGAGGCGCCGATCTTCGACCTCGTGGACTACGGCGTCGTCGGCGACCTGTTCGCGGTCGTCCCGCAGCTCACCGAGGAGGTCAAGGCCCGCAAGGGCTGAGCGCGGCGGGCGCGGCGAGGCGCGCCCGCAGTGCTCACTGCCGTCCGGAAGGGCCCGCGGTGTGGGCCCTTCCGCGTGCGCGGAGCAGTCACGGACGGGGGCACCGCGGTCGTGCCGTGGTGGGGGGTGTACGGCGCGTGGGAGGATGCGGCGCATGAGCGGGAGCGGTGGCACGAGCCCGTACGCCTGGCTGCCGCGGGGTGCACGGGAGTGGAGCCCGCCGTACGGCGGGCTGCCGGGCACCTGGCCGCGGTTCACGGCGGCGTACGCCCTGCTGGTGCTGCTGCGGATCACCGGGGACGTGCCGGTGCCGTGGCTGCTCGGAGCGGCGGCCGTCGTGGGCGCGGCGAGCGTGGCGGGGTACTGGCTGCGGCGGCGCGGGTTCCGGCCGCGGGGCGGCAGTTGGGTGCTCGCCGGGCGGGGTGCGGCGTCGCTGGTGGCGCCGGGCGGTGCGGCTGGGGCGGCGGTGCGTACGACGGTCGCGGGCGGGGGCCGGGTCCTGGGCGGGGCGGAGGCGGCGGCCGCGCTGCGCGGTGCGGCGGCCCTGCTGCGCGCGGCGGACCGGGACGCGGCGCTGCTGACGGTGGTCGCGTCGGGTCCCGGGCGGGACGGCGGGGCGCTGTACGTCGTGTACGACGAGGCGTCCGCGTTCGTGCTCCGGGCCGGCGCCCCCGGCGCATCCCGCGCGGACCGGCCGGGCGGGAAGCCGGACCGGGGCACGGGCGCCCGGCAGCGGGCGCTCCTCGCGGACCTTGCCGGGGAGTTGGGCGCGGAGGTGCCGCCGGGTGACGATCCGGCCGGCTCCGGTGGTGTGGACGGCGCGGGCGCCCCCGGTGACGCACCGGACGAGCTGACTCCGGCCGGACGCGCCGCCGCGTCCCTGGCGGCGACGGCCGCCGCGGCCGCCGGAACCCCGCTGCCGGCCACGGATCCCGACGTACGCCCCCTGCCCTGGCCGCCGCACCGCGCCGCCGCCGCGACGGCGGACGGCGCGCTGCGCCTGCTGACGTTCGCGGTGCCGGTCGCGCTCTGGTTCGCCTGGCTCGCGGGCGCCTGGTCCTGACGCCCCGGCAACGGTGTCACCCGCGGATCAACCGGTGGAGACCTTGCGTACCTCGGTCTCGCCGGGACCCAGCCGCCGCCCGTCCGCCGACAGCACCTCCAGCCCGCGCAGACGCCGCCCCTCCCGCCGGTCGAGCAGCTCCGAATGCGGTTCGCCGGGCGCGAAGGCGTTCTCCTCGCCCCACTGCCGCAGCGCCACGATGACGGGGAAGAGCGCCTCCCCCTTCGGCGTCAGCACGTACTCGCGGTAGGCGCTGCCGTCCGAGGCGGGGACGGCGGCGAGGACGCCGCCGTCGACGAGGGTGCGCAGCCGCGCGGTGAGGATGTTCTTCGCCACCCCGAGGCTGCGCTGGAACTCCCCGAACCGTCTGCTGCCGTCGAACGCGTCCCGCACGATGAGCAGCGACCACCAGTCGCCGATCGCGTCCACCGAGCGGGCGACGGGGCATTCGCTGTCGTCGAAGCGCGTCCTGGCCACCATGGCGGCCCCCTCTCGAAGTCGGTTGCAACATGCTACCAAGCCGGACTACCGTCTCGCTGGTGGCAAGATGAAACCAGCTTGAGGGAGCGCCCATGCCCGGCAGTGCCGACGCCGCGACCCGCCGGGGCGCGGCCCGCAGCGACGAGGAACCCGCCCTGTCCCGGGGCGTCGTCATGCTCTTCGCCGTCGCCTGCGGTGCCGCGGTGGCCAACGTCTACTTCTCCCAGCCGCTCCTGGTGGCCATGGGCGACGACCTCGCCATGAGCCCGGCGCTCGTCGGCGGCATCGTCACCCTCACGCACGTCGGATACGGGCTCGGGCTCTTCCTCCTCGTGCCGCTCGGCGACATGGCCGACCGCAGACGGCTCGTCGTGGCCCAACTCCTGCTCCTGGTGGTGGCCCTGACCGTGGTGGCGGCCGCGCCCACCGCGGCGGTGCTGCTCGCGGGGACGGCCGCGATGGGGCTGCTCGCGGTCGTCACGCAGACCCTGGTGGCCTTCGCCGCGTCGCTGGCCCCGCCCGCCGCGCGCGGCCGGGTCGTCGGACTGGTCACCGGCGGCGTGGTCATCGGCATCCTGCTCGCCCGTACCGTCTCCGGCGTCCTGGCCGACCTCGCGGGCTGGCGCTCCGTCTACCTCGCCTCCGCCTCGGTCACCGCCCTGCTCGCCCTGGTCCTGCACCGCGTGCTGCCGCGGCACGGCGCCACCCCGCCTGCGACCCTGCGCTACGGGCAACTCCTGCGCTCCACCGTCACCTTGTTCGCAGGGGAACCGCTGCTGCGGCTCCGCGCGCTCTTCGGGCTCCTGGTATTCGCCGCGTTCAGCACCCTGTGGAGCAGCGTCGCGCTGCCGCTCAGCGAGGAGCCCTACTCCCTGTCGCACAGCGCCATCGGGATGCTGGGCCTGATCGGCGTCGTCGGCGCCCTGGCCGCGTCCGCGGCGGGCCGCCTGCACGACCGCGGGCTCTCCGGGCGGACCACCGGCGCCGCCCTGGCGCTACTCGCCGTCTCGTGGCTGCCCCTGGCCTTCACGGGCAGCTCGCCGGGGGCGCTGGTCGCCGGGGTGATCCTGCTCGACCTCGCGGTGCAGGCGGTCCACGTCACCAACCAGACCCTGATCTACGCGCTGCGCCCTGACGCCGGCAGCCGCCTCATCGGCGGCTACATGGTCTTCTACTCGGTCGGCAGCGCCACCGGCGCCATCGCCGCGACCTCGCTCTACGCGGCGGCCGGATGGGGCGCCGTCTGCGCGCTGGGCGCCGGGTTCAGCGGGCTCGGGTTCGTGCTGTGGGCGGCGACCCGGCGCGGCGCGGCGGCGGCTCGCAGGGTGTGAGCACTGTCCGTTGACGGTTCGCGGACGCCCGGATACGTTCGCTTTCAACGTTTTGTTGAACACCGGGAGGTGCATGGTGGCGCAGGACGACCCGGCCGCGACGTCGATCGGCGCCCCCGTACGGGCCCGGATCGCCGCCGCCCTCGCCCCCGTCGACGCCGAACTCGCCCGCCGGTACCCCGGCGACCCCGGAACCCGCCAGCCCGTGCACACCGTCTACGTCCCCGCCGACGCCTTCGGCGCCGGTACCGTAACGGAGTGGGGCCGTCAGGCCCTCGACGCCCTCGACGCGCACGCGCCGGACGCCGGCGTGCTGGCCGCCGCGCTCGGGCTGCCGGCGGGGGCGGCGGCCGAGGTCTACGACAGGGTGCGCGCCAAGCTCGCGCGCGAGCCGGTCGAGGACCTGCGCGTCGACTTCGAGGACGGCTACGGGCCGCGCCCCGACGACGAGGAGGACGCCGCGGCGGTGGCCGCCGCCCGGCTCGTCGCGGAGGCCGCCGCCGGTGGCGGGGCCCCGCCGTACGCCGGCATCCGCGCCAAGTGCCTGGAGGCCGCCGTCCGCGACCGCGGCATCCGCACGCTCGACCTCTTCCTCACCGCGCTGCTGAGGGCGGGCGGCGGCACGCTGCCGGACGGGCTGGTGCTGACGCTGCCGAAGGTCACGTACCCGGAGCAGGTGAGCGCGATGGCGGCGCTGCTGGGGGAGTTCGAGCGGGTGCACGGGCTCGCGGCGGGGCGGCTCGGCTTCGAGATCCAGATCGAGACGACGCAGGCGATCCTCGGCGCGGACGGCCGCGCCACGGTCGCGCGGATGATCGACGCGGCGGGCGGGCGGGCGACGGGGCTGCACTACGGCACGTTCGACTACAGCGCGGCGTGCGGGGTGAGCGCGGCGCACCAGTCGATGGACCACCCGGTGGCGGACCACGCGAAGGCCGTGATGCAGGCGGCCGCGGCGGGCACGGGCGTGCGGCTCTCCGACGGCTCGACGAACGTGCTGCCGGTGGGCGGCACGGCGCAGGTGCACGCGGCCTGGCGGCTGCACTACGGCCTGGTGCGGCGGTCGTTGGCGCGCGCGTACTACCAGGGCTGGGACATGCACCCGGGCCACCTGCCGACGCGGTACGCGGCGGTGTACGCGTTCTGCCGCGAAGGGCTGGACGCGGCGTGCGCCAGGCTGACGGCGTACGCGGGGCGCCTGGGAGGGACGGAGGGAGGGGCGGGGGCCGGTGCGGGTGCCGGTGCCGTACTGGACGAGCCCGCGACGGCGCGGGCGCTGAGCGGCTTCCTGCTGCGGGGCCTGGACTGCGGGGCGGTGGACGAGGCGGAGGTCGCGGACCGAACGGGGCTGGGGCGTACGGAACTCGACGCGCTGGCGGGCCGTCCGCCGCGGGGGTGAGGGCGGGGCGCGGCCGGGGGCGGGTGCGTGGCGGCCGGCCCGCCGTGGGCGAGGCGTGCGTGTCAGCGGGGCGGCCTACCCTGGGGCGGGTGTGCGGGGAAAGGGGGAGATGCCGGATGCCGGGGCGCCCATCGAGGGACATCCTGAGGCGTCAGGGCGTCAGGGCGTCAGGGCGTCAGGGCGTCAGGGCGTCACGGCGGCCACGCGTATCCGCGTACGGCGTCAAGGCGTCGTCGTCCCCAGCAGGCCGCGGTGGGCGAGGTTGGCGTACAGGGTGCGGATGCCCGCCTCCCACGGGGGTGCCTGCTCGCTGGTGGTGACGGTGTTGCGGAGGGTGCCGAGGAGGGGCGTCGATATCTCCACCAGGTCGCCCTCGCGGTGGGTGAAGCCGCTGCCCGGGGCGCCGCGGTCGGCGGTGGGCGCGAAGAGCGTGCCGGTGAACAGCACGACGCCGTCCGGGTATTGATGGCGGCGGTTCACGGCCTGGGCGACCAGGGTCTCCAGCGGGCGGCTGATGCGCGCCATGTCGGACGAATCGTGCAGGACGAAGCCGTCCTCACCCTGCACCGACAGGGCGATCGTCGCGTCGCGTACGGAGTCGACGGTGAAGGCGTCGTCGGTGAGGCGGACGAACGGGCCGAGGGCGGTGGAGGCGTTGTTGTCCTTCGCCTGGGGCAGCAGCAGGGCGCTGCGGCCCTCGACGTCGCGGAGGTTCACGTCGTTGCCGAGGGTGACGCCCGCGATGCGGCCGTCGGAGGTGACGACGAGGACCAATTCGGGCTCGGGGTTGTTCCATGCGGAGACCTCGGCCACGCCGATGCGCGCCCCGTACCCCACCGCCGACAGCACCGGGCCCTTGGTGAAGATCTCCGCGTCCGGCCCGAGGCCGACCTCCAGGTACTGCGACCACAGCCCCTGCTCCCGCAGCCACGCCAGCAGCTCGACGGCCTCCGGGCTGCCGGCCCGTACCGTCTCCAGCCGGGTGCCGAGGCGCGCGCCGATGCGCGCCCGGATCTCGTCCGCCGCGGCGGCGACGCCGCCCGCGCGCTCCTCGATGACCCGCTCCATCATGCTGTCCGCGAAGGTCACCCCGGCCGCCTTGAGCACCTGGAGATCCACCGGCGCCAGCAGCCGCGCCCGGCCCGCGTCCCCGGCGGCGGTGGCCGCCAGCACCTCGCCCAACGGCCAGTTCCGCCCACCCGCCGCCCCACGGACGCGCGCGGCGGCGTCGGGGTGCTCCAGCAGATCCGAGACGGTCGGCCCGAGATCGGTGACGTCGACGAGAAGGTCGCCGCGGACGGTGACCAGACTCGGGCCGCCGTCGGCGGGGTCGAGCAGGCGGCCGACCAGCAGGGCGGCGTCCGCGTCGGCGGGCAGGACGTCGGCGGGGGTGGAGGAGATCTCACGGGAGGCCATGGGGTTCCGGCCTTTCTGTGCGCGTGGCGGCGGTGCTCGTACGGACTTCGCATGATGATCGGAACACACCCGCAGGGGAAGGGGGAGCCCTCTCGTCACCACTTCCTCCGGGTCACCATGCGAAGGCTCGGCCCGTATCCGAACGCCACCCCCGGCACGACGTAACCGGCGACAGCGGGCCGGGCCACAGCACCCCGAGCATCAGGGCACCGGCGGCTGTTCGCCCGAGCCGCGGGTGATCAGGCGGGTCGGCAGGACCAGCCGGTCCGGGTCGCCCACCGCGCCGTCCAGGCGCTGGAAGAGCCGGGCCGCCGCGCGGCGGCCCAGTTCCGCCGGGTCCTGGGCGACGACGGTGATCCCGGGGGAGAGCAGGTCGGCCAACTCGAAGTCGTCGAAGCCGACCAGCGCCACCGTCCGGCCGCCGGCCGTCAGCGTCCGCACGGCCGTGACGGTGACCCGGTTGTTGCCCGTGAAGAGGGCCGTCACCGGCTCGGGCCCCGAGGTCATCCGTACGCACTCCGCAGCCACCCGCGCCGGCTCCGTGCTGCCCGGCGACGTCCACCCCGCGGCGACCGGCAGCCCGGCGTCCGCCATCGCCGCCCGGTAGCCGCGCAGCCGTTCGGCGGCGGTGTGGATGCCCGGGTGGTCGCCGATGAAGCCGATCCTGCGGTGCCCGTGGCCGACGAGGTGCTCGACCGCCCGGCGGGCGCCGCCGTAGTTGTCGGAGAGCACGGTGTCGGCGCTGATCCGCCCCGGCGGCCGGTCGACGAAGACGGCGGCCACGCCCGCGGCCAGCTCCGGCTCCAGATAGCGGTGGTCGGTGCTCGCCGGCACGACCACCAGACCGTCCACCCGCCGCGCGCAGAGCGCGAGCACCAGTTCCTCCTCGCGCGCGGGATCCTCGCCGCTGGAGCCGTGGATGAGCAGCGAGCCGTGCGCGCGGGCGACCTCCTCGACGGCCCCGCTGAGGGGCGCGTAGAACGGGTCGGCCAGGTCCTCCAGGACCAGCCCGACCGTGGCGGTGCGGCCCTTGCGCAGGATGCGGGCGCTGTCGTTGCGGCGGAAGCCGAGCGCGTCGATGGCCTCCCGCACCCGCCGCTCGGTCCCCTGCGTGACCCCGGGCTCGCCGTTGACCACCCGCGAGACGGTCTTGAGGCCGACACCCGCGCGGGCGGCGACGTCCTTCATCGTCGGACGGCTGCCGTAGCGGGGCCGCTGCGGGCCGGGGAGGTGATCGGACACGCGCCTGATGATAGGGGCTGGACAACGTTGTCACGCTACGGGCAGACTGTCCGCGCACCGCATCCGCCGCCCGCCCCGGCCCCCAGGAGACGCCACGATGGTCGCCGCCCAGCCGACCGAGCTCGTCGCCGCGCTCGACATCGGCGGTACGAAGACGGCCGCGGCCCTGGTCGACGTCGGCGGCCGGCTCGTCGCCCGGGCCCAGCGGCCCACTCCCGCCGCCGCGGACGGCGCGACCATCGCCGCCGCCGTCACCGGCGTGCTGCGCGAACTGGCCGCCGCCGACCCCGCGGGGTGGGCCCGCGCGACCGCCGTGGGCATCGGCAGCGCGGGCCCCGTGGACGCCTCCGTGGGCACCGTCAGCCCCGTCAACATCCCCGGCTGGCGCGACTACCCGCTGGTGGCCGCCGTCAGCGAGGCCGCCGGCGGGCTGCCCGTGGTGCTCGTCGGCGACGGCGTCGCCATGGCCGCCGCCGAGCACTGGCAGGGCGCTGCCCGCGGCCGGTCCGCGGCGCTGTGCATGGTCGTCTCCACCGGCGTCGGCGGCGGGCTCGTCCTCGACGGGCGCCCGTACCCGGGACCCACCGGCAACTCGGGGCACATCGGTCACATCTCCGTCGACCTCGACGGCGACCCGTGCCCCTGCGGCGGCCGCGGGTGCGTGGAGCGGATCGCCTCGGGGCCGAATATCGCCCGCCGCGCCCTCGCCGCCGGCTGGGCCCCGGGTCCGGAAGGCGACGACACCGCTGCCGGCGTCGCCGCCGCGGCCCGCGCCGGCGACCCCGTCGCGCTGGCCTCCTTCGACCGGGCCGCCAAGGCCCTGGCCGCGGGCATCGCCGCCACCGCGACGCTGGTTGAGATCGAGGCCGCGGTGATCGGCGGCGGCGTGGCGGCGGCCGGGGAACTGCTCTTCGCGCCGGTACGGCAGCACCTGAAGGCGTACGCCGCGCTCTCGTACGCCGCCGAGGTGGCGGTGGTCCCGGCGCATCTCGGTACGGACGCGGGGCTGATCGGCGCCGCCGCCGTGGCGGCACAGACGCTGGGCCTGCGGCGGTTCACCGCGCCCGGCTGACGGCCGGGTGCGGTACGGGGCAGCGGCCCCGCGCGTACGGCAGCGGGTGCTGCCGGGCCGGTGCCCCGCGGGCGGGTGCGGCGCCGCGTGCGTCAGGCGCGGCGGCGCACCCGCCCTCCTTCACGGCCGTACGCGACGGGGCGTCAGCAGGTGAACGCCGCGTCCGCCCAGTCGCCGTGGTCGTGGTCCACGCCGTCGCCGCCGTCGGTGACGACCAGCCGTACGGTCTGCGCGCCGCCGACGTCCGCGGAGAGCGGCTGCGCCGCCTTGTCGCCCGTCAGCACGCCGGAGTCCGCGACCTTGACGCCGTCCGCCCAGACCTCGAAGGACACCGAGCCGTTGGTCCCGGTCTCGTCGTCCACCCCGACCTGGGCGGTGAACGTCTCGCACTCCTCGCCGGTGTAGAACCCGACGTCGCTGGCGGCGTGCACGCCCAGGCCCTTGGCGTACTTCTGGCCGCCGATGGTGAAGGGCTTGCCGTCGCCCGCCGGCTGCTCGCCGACGCTGGTGTCCCGCTCCACCGGACCCCAGCCGTTGCCGGCCTCCAGCCACTCCCAGTCGCTCGCGTACGTCGTCCCCGCAGGTGGGCTCGCGACCACGTACGCCGCACCCGCCGAGGTCAGCGACACCGTCTGGCCGGACGGCGCCGTATAGCCGGCGGAGAGCGGGAACTCCTGGCGGCCGGTGCGTGCGCCCGCGGGGGCGGTGACCCGCCAGGTGGTGGTCAGCTTCCCGCCCGGCTTGAGCTGCTTCGCCGTGGTGGGGGAGTCGGTCTCCACCTGCCAGCCCGCCGGGGCGTCGAAGGCGACGGTCACGTTCTTCGCCGGGGTGACGCCGGTGTTGCGGAACGTCGTCGTCACCTCGGCCTCGCCGCCCGCCTCGACGTACGGGGTGGCGTCGGTGCCGAACTCGGCGGCCGGCGGGTAGGCGCCGGCGCCCTCACCGGGCCAGACGCGGTACATCACGGTCCCGTGCGCGGGCACCGACGCGGAGATCTCGCCGCCGGTGTTGTAGTCCGCGTGCTGCCACAGGTCGCGCAGCTGGTAGCCCTCCGCGGCCGGCAGGCCCACGGCCTCGGCGGTGGTGGAGATGCGCTGCGGCGCGTTCGACTCGTTGAAGAGCGCCACGGCGCGGCTGCCGTCCGCCATCTCCTTGGCGACGACCCACCGGCCGCCCTCGGAGGTGACCACGGCGCCCTGCTTGCCCAGCGGGTCCTGGTCGACGGCGATGACGTCCCTGTTCTCCAGGATCTCGAACGTCGCCTCGTCCGCGGAGCGCAGGTCGGAGCCGATGAGCAGCGGCGCCGCCATGATGGACCACATCGAGAAGTGGGTGCGGTACTCGGTGTCGGTCATGCCGCCGTTGCCGACCTCCAGCATGTCCGGGTCGTTCCAGTGGCCGGGTCCCGCGTACTCGGCGAGCGGCAGGTTCTGCTTCATGATGCCGAGCATGCTGGACCAGTTGTCGCTGATGTCACCGGTCGTACGCCACAGGTGCCCGACGTCCGCGGCCCACTCCCACGGCTTGTTCTGGCCCCACTCGCAGATGCTGTAGACGATGGGCCGGCCGGTGGTCTCGGAGGCGGCCTTCAGCGCGTCGCGCATCTTGGTGTACCGCTGGATGGCGTCGACGCCCTGGTTGTTGCAGTTGTCGTACTTGAGGTAGTCGATGCCCCACTCCGCGAACTGCATCGCGTCGCTCTCCTCGTGCCCGAGGGCACCGGGGAAGCCGGCGGAGTTGCAGGTCTTGGTGCCGGCGCTGGTGTAGATGCCGATCTTCAGACCCTTGGCGTGGACGTAGTCGGCCACGGCCTTGATCCCGTCGGGGAAGCGCACGGGGTCGGGGACGAGCTTGCCGTTCGCGTCGCGCTGGGGGAGGGCCCAGCAGTCGTCGAGGTTCACGTACTCGTAGCCGGCGTCCTTCAGGCCGCGCTCGACGAAGATGTCGGCGATGCCCTTGACCATCTCGTGGTCGAACTCCGCCCGGCAGTGGGTGGAGTTCCAGTTGTTGAAGCCCATCGGCGGGGTCTTCGCCAGCCCGTCGGGCAGCCGCACCGCGGGCTGTGCCGCCGGCTGGGCCTCGGACGGGGCATCGGGCTGTGCCGCCGGCTTCGCGGCGGCGGTCACGCTCTGCGCCTGGGCTCCCGTGGGCGCCGCCGCGGCCGGCGCGGTGAGGACCGCGCACAGCGCGACCGCTCCCGCGGCACCGATCACCGCGCGCGCGTACGGTCTGGCGGCTCTTCGTGCGGATGGCAGTTTCCGCATCTGATCCACTCCTCTGGGTGGGGGTGCTGCGGACGGGACGGGTCATGGACGCGTCACACGAGCGTTTACGGTAGAGCTTGTTCGCTTCTGTCGGAAGAGATGCGGTAACAGTTGGCTGACACTCGGTCAAAACCCTTGACAGTGCCCGTAGGTGGAGGTGTGATCCCACAATCTTCGTTCGGTTGTGTTTGGTTAACACTCCACGGAAGGGGAGCGATGAGCGCCTCATCTTCTGCCAGCAGGACTGTAGGCCGCCCCACCACCGCACCACCGATGACGCGCCGGAGTCTGCTGCGAGGAGCCGCTCTCGGCGCCGGCGCCGTCACCCTCCCGACCCTCCTCGCCGCCTGCGGAAGCGGCCCGGGCGGGGACGGCAAGACCGTGACACTGGGGTCGAACGCCTCCGACGAGGTGCCCCGCAAGGCGTTCCAGGACGCGTTCGACCTGTTTGAGAAGAACTCGAAGAAGAAGGTCGAGGTCAACACCGTCGACCACAACACGTTCCAGGAGAACATCAACCGCTACCTGCAGGGCCGGCCGGACGACGTCTTCATGTGGTTCGCCGGCTACCGCATGCAGTTCTTCGCGGAGCGCGGGCTGCTCACGGAGATCAGCGACCTGTGGAAGGGCTTCGACGGGTTCTCCGGCGCGCTGAAGGACCAGTCCACCGGCGCCGACGGCAAGCAGTACTTCGTGCCGTTCTACTACTACCCGTGGGCGGTCTTCTACCGGAAGAGCGTCTTCGAGCAGGGCGGCTACGAGATACCGACGACCTTCGACCAGTACACCGCCCTGGCCAAGCAGATGCAGAAGGACGGCCTGGTCCCGTTCGCCTTCGGCGACAAGGACGGCTGGCCGGCCATGGGCACGTTCGACTATCTCGACATGCGCGCCAACGGGTACGAGTTCCACAAGTCGCTGATGGCCGGCGAGGAGTCCTGGACCGACCCCCGGGTGCGCGAGGTCTTCGACCTGTGGCGCGGCCTCATGCCGTACCACGACAAGGGTGCCAACGGCCGCACCTGGCAGGAGGCCGCGCAGACGCTGGCGCAGAAGAAGACCGGCATGGCCGTGTTCGGCCTGCCGCAGCCCGGCCAGCAGTTCTCCGAAGCCGACCGCGAGGACCTGGACTTCTTCCCGTTCCCCGAGATATCCCCCGAGCACGGGCAGGACGCGGTCGAGGCGCCCATCGACGGCTTCCTGATGTCGTCCAAGGTCAAGAACGAGGAAGGCGCGGAGGAACTGCTGAAGTTCCTCGCCACCCCGGCCGCCGAGGACGCGTATCTCAAGTCCGACCCCAACAACATCGCCGTGCACTCCGGCGCCGACACCTCCGCCTACTCCACGCTGCAGAAGAAGGCGGCGGAGCTGGTCTCGAATGCGAAACACATATCCCAGTTCCTCGACCGGGACACCCGCCCCGACTTCGCCTCGACGGTCATGATCAAGGCGTTCCAGGACTTCATCGACGACCCGGACGACATCGACGGCCTGCTCAAGGGCATCGAGAGCCAGAAGAAGACCATCTTCGCCGAAGGCCAGGAGTAGCCCGCCGTGCCGCTCGTCAACCACGCGCGGCGCACCCGACGGCGGGGTCCGAGGCGGTTCACCGCCCGCGACCTCGCCGTCATCGGCGTGCTGCTGGGCTTCGCCATCCTGCTGGACCTGTTCATCATCTGGGGGCCGACCGTCGCCTCCATCACCCTCTCCTTCTCCTCCTGGGACGGTCTGTCCGACCTGAGCTGGGTCGGCGGCGACAACTACGACACGCTCGCCGGCGGCGACTACCCGCCGTTCTGGCCGGCGGTGCGCAACAACCTGCTGTGGATCGCGTTCCTGGGTCTGGTCGCCACGCCCTTCGGGCTGCTGCTCGCGGTCGTCATCGACCGCGGGGTGCGCTTCTCGCGCTTCTACCAGTCCACGATCTACCTGCCGGTGGTGCTCTCCCTCGCCGTCGTCGGCTTCATCGCCCAACTGATCTTCTCCCGCGACCAGGGCGCGCTGAACGCCATCCTGGGCAACGAGAACAACCCCACAGACTGGCTCGGCGACCGCGACCTCAACATCTGGATGGTGCTGCTGGCCGCCGGCTGGCGGCACACCGGCTACGTCATGATCCTCTACCTGGCCGGGCTCAAGGCGGTGGCGCCCGAGCTGAAGGAGGCCGCCGCCATCGACGGCGCGAACGAGCGGCAGACCTTCCTGCGCGTGGTCTTCCCCACGATGCGGCCGGTCAACGTCGTCGTCCTCGTCATCACCGTCATCGAGGCGCTACGCGCCTTCGACATCGTCTACGCCATCAACAAGGGCAGAAACGGCCTGGAACTGCTCTCCGTGCTCGTCACCGACAACATCATCGGGGAGGCCAGCCGCATCGGCTTCGGCTCCGCCATCGCCGTGGTGCTGCTCACCGTCTCCCTAGGATTCATCGTGACGTACCTGGTGCAGGAGATGCGCGGAGAGGAGCACCGATGACCGCGGACATACCCACCGCGACCACGCCGCGCCCCGCCGCGGCACCGGCCGGGAAGCCGGACCGGGAGGCCGGGAAGCGGCCGCGCCGCGGCCGGTTCGGCGTGCACATCTTCCTCGGCGGGGTCTCGCTGGCCTTCCTCGCCCCGCTGCTGCTCGCCGTCTACGCCTCGCTGCGCCCGTACGAGGAGACCGCCGAACACGGCTACTTCTCCTTCCCCCGCAAGCTGTCCTTCGACTACTACCGGCAGGCGTTCTCCGACTCGGAGATGAGCAAGTACTTCGTCAACTCGCTCATCATCGCCGTGCCCGGCGTGCTGATCGTGCTCTTCCTGGCGTCGTTCGCCGCCTTCGTGCTGGCCCGGCTGCGCATCCGCGGCGGCTTCTTCCTGCTCATCCTCTTCACCGCGGGCAATCTGCTGCCGCAGCAGGTGATCGTCACCCCGCTGTACGTGATGTTCAACCGCATCGAGCTGCCGTACTGGATGTCCGAGTCGATGACGATGTACGACTCGTACTGGGCCGTCATCTCCGTCAACGTCGGCTTCCAGCTCGGCTTCTGCGTCTTCGTGCTGGCGAACTTCATGCGGGCGCTGCCCACCGAGATCCTGGAGGCCGCGGTTGTCGACGGCGCCGGGGTGTGGACCCAGTACTGGCGGATCACCCTGCCCCTGTGCCGCCCGGCGCTGGCGGCGCTGGGGACGCTGCAGTTCACCTGGATGTACAACGACTTCCTCTGGGCGCTGGTCTTCATCTCCGACGGCGACAAGCTCCCGATCACCTCGGCGCTCAACAACCTGCGCGGGCAGTTCTTCACCGACTACAACCTGCTCGCCGCCGGATCCGTGCTGGTCGCGCTGCCGACGATCATCGTCTTCCTGCTGCTGCAGCGGCACTTCATCGCCGGTCTCACGCTCGGCTCGACCAAGGGGTGAGGCGGCGGGAAAGCGGACGGCGGCCCGCAGGAGAGGGGCTACGGCGGCCCGGGGGGAGCCGTCGGTCAGCCCATCTGACCTCTGGACCGGGCCGCCGAACCCGGCCCGCACGAAGCGGGCAGGCAGGCGCCATCCTGCCTGGTGGGCGCGGTGCGGTGGAGGGGCCGAACGGCCCCCAGCCGGACCCCGTCCGGCCCGGTTGGGCCCGGCGTGAGCGCGTACGGGCCGGGCGGCCGCCCGGCTTCGTCCGCGACCCGGCGTCATTGCGCCGGGTTACGGCGGTGTGACGTAGACCTGCGGCCAAACTCTTCGCACGGAGTTTCCCCGGGAGCGGGTAGCGGGCAACTCTCTGGGGGCGGCTGAGAGGGGGAACATGTGATCGTCTGGCTGAACGGTGCATGGGATACGGGTCTGCGCCGCGTCGCGCACGAGCTGGTGGAGCTGACGCCGGGGAGCATCCTCTACGACCCGGAGCTGACGGGCGGACAGCTGCGCGCGCTGCTGCCGCAGAAGCGCCTGGACGAGGTCGGCGACGAGCAGGAGCTGCCGGCGTGGCGCCGGCTGGTGGTCGAGACGGCGGCGGCGCTGCTGGCGGAGGCGGACGGTCCGCTCGTGGTGCCGGCGGCGCTGTGGCGCGAGGAGCACCGCGACGAGATCTTCGGCAGGCTGGCCTCGCGCGGCTTCGAAGTGCGCCATTTGCTCGTCTCGTTTGACGAAACGATCCTGCACGCCGGGCCCTTCCCGCACTGGCTCACCGGCGACGCCCACATCGTCCACGCCGCAGGTCAGAGCGCACGCGAGGCCGCCGAGGAGATCGCCTCCTGCCTCCGCGCGGGGGCAGGATACTGCGACATCGTGCAGAACTCCGAGCCCACCGGCGAGACGCTCGCCGCCGGCGTGCTGCTCTTCGACGAGGACGACCGGGTGCTCCTCGTCGACCCCACGTACAAGCCGGGCTGGGAGTTCCCGGGCGGCGTCGTCGAGGCCGGCGAGGCGCCGGCGCGCGGCGGCGTCCGGGAGGTGGCGGAGGAGCTGGGGCTGCGCCTGCGGCGGGCGCCGCGGCTGCTGGTGGTGGACTGGGAGCCGCCACGGCCGCCCGAGTACGGCGGGCTGCGGCTGCTCTACGACGGCGGGCGGCTGGGCCCTGCGGAGGCGGCCGGCGTGCTGCTGCCGGGTCCCGAGCTGCGCGCCTGGCGGTTCGTCACGGAGGACGAGGCGGGCGGGCTGCTGCCGTCGGTGCGCTTCAGCCGGCTGCGCTGGGCGCTGCGGGCCCGGCGGCGGGGGGCGGCCGTCTACCTGGAGGGCGGGGCGCCGGTCGCGGACGGGGCGTGATCCGAGGGGGGACGCGAGGGCGCCGCGAGGGCGCGAGGTGCGCGAGGGGCTTGGCGGGACGGCGGGGTGGCCGCGGCAACCCTATTGGCCCTGCTCTTGCCCCGTTCGGCAGTTTTTGAGTGCGTGTCACCCGCTCCGGCTGCATAGCGTCTCTGCTAGCGGCGGCCCACGTCGTCGCGTCCCCCACTTCAGGAGCGAACGACCGATGCGGATCATATCCACGGCGCTGGCAGCCGCGGCCGTCGGTGCCGTCGCCGCCGGCCTCACGGCCACGGTGGCGACGGCGCAGGGCAACGACGGCAACATCACCTCCTTCGGCTTCACGGTCACCCCCAAGACCGTCAAGCCGGGCGGCAGGGTCGAGCTGACCGTGACCGACTGCGACAAGGAAGCCACGGCCTCGTCGGCGGTCTTCGACAAGACGGCCCTCGGCACGGGCGGCGGCACCCAGAGCGCCCAGGCGATGGTCGACCTCGACGCCAAGCCGGGCGCCTCGTTCGAGGTGACGTTCACCTGCGGCGCCGAGTCCGGCACCGCGCCGCTGACCATCGCGGGCGCCGGTGGCGGCAAGTCGGAGACGGGCTCCACGTCCAGGCCGCGCGAGGAGCAGGGCAAGGAGGCGACCCGGACGGCGCTGCCGGCGCGGCCCGGCAAGGAGGGCGCGGAGCCCGCCGAGCCGGGCAAGGAAGCGGTCCGCCCCGCAGAGCCGGTGAAGCCGGTGAAGCCGGCCCGCGGCGGCCTCGGCGGCTCGCAGGAGGACCACGTCGTGATGCTCTCCGGTGGCGCCGGGCTGACCGCCGCGGGTGCGTTCGGCGGGGCTCTGCTGCTACGGCGCCGGGAGACGCCCGGCCGCGACTGACCCCGCGGCGCAGGCACCGGTCCGCATCGCGCGTGCCGCCCCGCGGCCCCAGGGCCGCGGGGCGCACCACGCGGGCCGTACCCGACGTCCCGTACCACTCCCGCACAGCTCTCCGCGCACCCTCCCGCGTGGCTCTCCCGGGCAGAAACGGTCCGCACCATGCACGAGCAACGCACCATCGACCCCTACGCCGCGATGCCCTACGGCATGACCCCGCACGGCACGCTGCCCCACGACACGGCCGGGTACGGCGCCGCGCCGAACGGCACCGCACCCGGCGGCCCGCCCGCGGACCCCGGCGGCGACGGCGGAGGCGGCGGGACCGTGGCCGGCGCGCTGCGCAGAAGGTTCGCCGCGGGCGTCGTCATCTGCGTGATGCTCCTGGGCATCGGGATGATCCACACCGCGCTCACCGGCGGCTTCGGTCCGCCGCAGCCCTCCGCGGAGAGCGCCCTGGCGGACGACGGCCCGCCCGCGCACCCGCCGCTGGCCGCCTCGCAGCCGGCCACGATCCGGATCCCCGCCATCGGCGTCGACGCGCCGCTCACCGGCGTCGGCCTCGACTCCGACGGCTGGCTCGCCGCGCCGCCTCCCGGCGTACCCAACCTCGCCGGCTGGTACCGGGACGCGGCCACCCCCGGCGCGACCGGCACCGCCGTCGTCACCGGGCACGTCGACGACGCGGCCGGGCCCGCCGTCTTCTACCGCCTCGGCGGCCTGAAGCGCGGCGACGTCGTCAAGGTCGACCGGGAGGACGGCCGCACGGCGGAGTTCACCGTCTACGCCGTCGAGGTCTTCGACGCCGCCGACTTCCCCAGCCGGCGCGTCTACGGCGACACCGACCGGGCCGAGCTGCGCGTACTCACCTGCGGCGGCCGCTACCGCGAGGGGAACGACCCCGGCTACGAGGGCAACGTCGTCGTCTTCGCCCGGCTCACGGACGTCGCCTGACGGCCCCGCGGGGCCGCGGACTCAGTCCGCGCGCCCGACCGCGTACCGGTGCAGGAACAGCGCCTCCGCGAACGACAGCCGCTCCAACTCCTCCGGCGACACGCTCTCGTTCACCGCGTGGATCTGCGCCTCCGGCTCGGAGAGCCCGATCAGCAGGATCTCCGCCCGCGGGTACAGCTCGGCCAGGGTGTTGCACAGCGGGATCGTGCCGCCCTGCCCGGCGACCTGCATCTCCTCGCCCGGGTACGCCGCACGCAGCGCCTCGGCCATCGCGCGGTACGCGGGGCTGGTGACGTCGGCGCGGAACGGCTCGCCCGAGCCGTACGACTCGGTGGTCACCTTGACGCCCCAGGGCGCGTGCGCCTCGAAGTGCGCCGTCAGGCGCTCCGTCGCCTCCGCAGAGCCGTGGCCCGGCGGCAGCCGCAGGCTCACCAGCGCCGCGGCGGTGGCCTGCACCGACGGCGTGGCCCCGGCCACCGAGGGGACGTCCATCCCGATGACCGTCACCGCGGGGCTCGCCCAGATGCGGTCCGCGACGCTGCCCGTGCCGATCAGCTCCACGCCGTCCAGCACCTTCGCGTCACGGCGGAAGGTGTCCTCCGGGTACGCCAGGCCGTCCCACCGGGAGCCGGGTGCCAGGCCGTCGACCGTGGTCGAGCCGTCGGGGCCGCGCAGCGAGTCGAGGATCCGGATGAGCGCGGCGAGGGCGTCGGGGGCGGCGCCGCCGAACTGGCCCGAGTGCAGGTTCCCCGCCAGCGCGTCCACCTGCACGCGGAGCATCGTCATGCCGCGCAGCGTGGCCGTGACCGTGGGCAGCCCGACGCGGAAGTTGCCGACGTCGCCGATGACGATCGTGTCGGCGGCCAGCAACTCCGGGTGCTGCTCGGCGTACTGCTGCAGACCGCCGGTGCCCTGCTCCTCCGAGCCCTCGACGATGATCTTGACCGAGACCGGCACGCCGCCGTTCTCGCGCAGCGCGCGGAGCGCGGTCAGATGCATGAGGACGCCGCCCTTGCAGTCCGCGGCGCCGCGCCCGTACCACCGGCCGTCGCGCTCCGTCAGCTCGAAGGGCGGGCTGAGCCACGCTGATTCGTCGAGCGGCGGCTGTACGTCGTAGTGGGCGTAGAGCAGCACCGTGGGGGCGCCGGCCGGCCCCGGGAGGTACCCGTACACCGAACGGGTGCCGTCCGGGGTGTCGAGCAGCCGCACGTCCGTGAAGCCCTCGGCGGTGAGCGCGTCGGTGATCCAGCGGGCGGCGGCGTCGGACTCGGTCGCCGGGAAGCGCTCCGGATCGATGAGCGCGACCGAGCGGAAGGAGACCAGCTCGGCCAGTTCGGTACGGGCGCGCGGCAGCAGTCCGGCGACGGTGCCGGCGAGCCGATCGGTGTCCATGGGAACGCTCCTCGGGCGAACTGCGTTGTGTCCTGCGGTGTCGGGTCCCGGAATCGGGGCGAGCGGTGACGATCATCGCACAGCGGTGCGTCGTTCTAGGATGCGGCAGGTGGGCGCCCCCGGGTGGGGGAGGCCGGAAACAGGAGCAGAGAGCCAACGTGACCAGCGAGAACGAGGCGGGCAACGAAGCGGGCGAGGCGGCAGAGGGCCGCTCGCCGGGCGACGCACGGGACGCGGCCGGGGAGGCGGCGCCGGACGAAGGGCCCGCGAAGACGCCGCCGGTGGCGCCCGGGTCGGAGACCGGTGCCGGGGCCGGCGGGGCGGCCGGCGGCGAGCCGGAGGTCTGGGACGTCGTGGTGATCGGCGCAGGTCCCGCCGGTGCCTCCGCGGCGTACGCCGCCGCCGGACAGGGCCGCAGCGTCCTCCTCCTGGAACGCTCGGAACTGCCCCGCTACAAGACATGCGGCGGCGGCATCATCGGGCTGTCCCGCGAGGCGCTCCCCGACGGGGTCGAACTGCCGCTGCGCGACCGCGTCAACGCCGTGACGTTCACCATGCGCGGCCGGCTCGGCCGCACGCGCCGCTCCCGCCGCACGCTGTTCGGGCTCGTCAACCGCGCCGAGCTGGACGCCCGGCTCGCCGAGGCCGCGCAGGGCGCGGGGGCGCGGCTGCGTACCGGCGTGACCGTCGCGCGGGTCGAGCAGCACGGGCCCGATGTGCCGGACCGGCGCACGGTGGCCGTGCACCTGTCGGGCGGCGAGAAGGTGCTGGCCCGCGCCGTGGTCGGCGCGGACGGCAGCGCGGGGCGGACCAGCAGCCACGTCGGGGTGGAGCTGGAGCAGGTGGACCTGGGTCTGGAGGCGGAGATCCCGGTGCCGCCGGAGGTCGCCGACGACTGGCGCGGCCGGGTGCTCATCGACTGGGGCCCGCTGCCCGGGAGTTACGGCTGGGTCTTCCCCAAGGGGGACACGCTGACGGTCGGCGTGATCTCCGCCCGCGGCGACGGCGCCGCGACGAAGCGCTATCTGGAGGAGTTCACCGCCCGGCTCGGTCTTGCGGGCTTCGAGCCGAGCCTGTCGTCCGGGCACCTCACGCGCTGCCGCGCGCACAACTCGCCGCTGTCCCGCGGCCGGGTCGTCGTCTGCGGCGACGCCGCGGGACTGCTGGAGCCGTGGACCCGGGAGGGCATCTCGTACGCACTGCGCTCCGGCCGGCTCGCGGGGGAGTGGGCGGTGCGGATCGCCGAGGCGCAGGACGCGGTGGACGCGCGGCGCCAGGCGCTCAACTACGCGTTCGCCGTGAAGGCGGGCCTGGGCGTGGAGATGGCGGTCGGGCGGCGGATGCTGGCGGCCTTCGAGCGGCACCCCGGGGTGTTCCACGCGGCGCTGACCGGATTCCGGCCGGCCTGGCACATGTTCACGAAGGTCACGCAGGGGTCGACGACGCTCGGCGAGATCGTCCGCACCCACCCGGTGGCCCACCGGGCGCTGTGGCTGCTGGACCGGAAGAGCGCGGTCAACGGGTCTCGGTGAGGCGGAAGAGTGGCCGGGGGCGGCGAGCAGCTCCTCGTCGGAGGACTTCGCCGTCGCGCCCTTGACGTACTGGTTGACCTCCCAGCCCCAGCGCTTGAGGTGACTGCGCAGCACGGGCGCGGCGGCCGCGGGCGGGAGCTCCTCGACGGTGAAGGTGCGCACCTTGCGGCCGACGCGCCTGAGCATCCCCGCCGGGTAGCCGCCCCCTCCGCTGGACCGCCCCGGGGACCGCCCCGGGACCGCCACGCCCAGGCACCCCCGGCCCCGGCCCTCGCAACCACCGGCCCCGCCCTCGCTGAGCAGGTACTCCACCGGGAGTACGCCGGGTGTCCGCGTACGGCTGACGCCCGCAGGCGCCGGTGCCGGTTAGCGTTTCAGCCATGCGACGCGGAGGACCCCCGTGGTGGGGGCGGGAAGACGAGGCCGGCGGCCGGCGATGGCCGGGGCCCCCGTCCGGCGGCCCCTCTGCCCCAGGCGGCCCGCGTACCGCCCCCGACGACAATGACGGCCGCCCGCTTCCCGGCATGCTCCGCTGGCTGCCCAGCCGCGACCGCCTCCCCTGGCGCTCCACCCTCTTCCTGACGTTCTTCATGGTCGTCGGCACCCGCGGCGCCGCCCAGGCCACCGACCGCGTCGACCCCTTCCCCGGTGCCATCGGCTTCCTCCTCGCCGCCGCCGTGCTCCTCCTGCTGCGCCACCGCTACCCGCGCACCGCCGCCTTCGGCACCGTCGCCGTCTGCCTCGGCTATCTGGCCACGGGCTTCCCGTACGGGCCGATCTTCCTCAGCGCCGCCGTCGCCTGCTTCGCCGCCATCTCCGTGGGGGAGCGGCACGCCGTCTGGGGGGCGCTCGGGCTGCTCTTCGCCGGCCACATCGCGTACACCTCCGTCCTCTACCGCTGGCTGCCGCCGAGCGACGACGGCGGCGGCCACTGGGGCCAGGTGCTGTTCGTCATCGCCTGGGTGCTGGCGGTGGTCGCCGGCGGCGAGTTGATGCGTACGCGCCGCGAGCAGTGGGCCGCCGCCAGGGCCGAGCGCGAGGAGGCCAAGCGCCGCCGCGCCGACGAGGAGCGGCTGCGCATCGCCCGCGAGCTGCACGACGTGCTGGCGCACAGCATCTCCGTCATCAACATCCAGGCGGGCGTGGGCCTCGCGCTCCTCGACCAGCAGCCCGAGAAGGCCCGCGAGGCACTGACCACCATCAAGTCCGCCAGCAAGGAAGCCCTCGGCGAGGTGCGGCAGGTGCTCGACGCGCTGCGCACCCCCGGCGGCGCCCCGCGCTCGCCCGCCCCCGGCCTCGACCGGCTCGGCGAGCTGAAGGAGCAGGCCGCCGCGGCCGGCCTCACCGTGGACATCGCCGTCGAGGGCACGCGGGCCGCGCTGCCGCCGGGCACGGAGCTGGCCGCGTTCCGCATCGTCCAGGAGGCGCTGACCAACGTCGTCCGCCACTCCGGCTCGCGCACCGCCCGCGTCCTGGTCCGCCACGCGCCCGGCGAGCTGGAGCTGCAGATCGACGACGCAGGACCCGCCACCGCGAGCGGCCTCACCGGCGGCGGCAACGGCCTGGTCGGCATGCGCGAGCGCGCCTCCGCGCTCGGCGGCACCGTCGAGGCCGCCACCCGCGCCGACGGCGGCTTCCGGGTGCGGGCCCGCATCCCGCTCCCGGCGGATACCGTGAACGCCGGCCGCGAGACCCCTCGTCGCCACACCCCAGAGGAGCGCCAGTGATCCGCGTGATGCTCGCCGACGACCAGGTGCTCGTACGGGCCGGCTTCCGCGCCCTCCTCGACGCCCAGCGGGACGTGGAGGTGTGCGGCGAGGCGGCGGACGGCGAGGAGGCCGTGGCGCTCGTCCGCGAACAGCGCCCGGACGTCGTCCTCATGGACATCCGCATGCCGGTTCTCGACGGGCTGGAGGCCACCCGCCGGATCACCGGCGACCCGGATCTGGCGGGCGTCAAGGTCGTCATGCTCACCACCTTCGAGCTGGACGAGTACGTCTTCGAGGCGATCCGCTCCGGCGCCTCCGGCTTCCTGGTCAAGGACACCGAGCCGGAGGAACTGGTGCGCGCGGTACGGGCCGTGGTCGAGGGCGACGCACTGCTCTCCCCGGGCGTCACCCGCCGGCTGATCTCCGAGTTCGCCGCGCGCTCCAAGGAGCCCGCGGCGGCCGCGGCGCTCGACGAGCTGACCGAGCGGGAGCGGGAGGTCATGGCGCTGGTGGGCATGGGCCTGTCGAACGAGGAGATCGCCCGCCGGCTGGTGGTCAGCCCTCTGACGGCCAAGACGCACGTGAGCCGGACCATGGTCAAGCTCGGCGTACGGGACCGGGCACAACTGGTGGTGCAGGCGTATGAGTCGGGGCTGGTCCGCCCCGGCTGGCTCGGCTGACCCGGGCCGGCCCTCCGGCCCGTACCCGGCCAGGCCCCGCCCGCTCCGCCAGGGCCCTCACGCCCCCGCCCACGCCCCCGGCCGCGCCGCCGCCGTGCCCAGCCCCGCCGGCGCCCCGCCCGGCAGCCCGGGACCGCACGCGTCCTCCGCCAGCTCCGCGGCCCCGTACCGCCGCACGTGCAGGTGCCAGTTGAGGATGCCGGCCATCCAGTTCTGCAGGTCGCGTACGTAGCCCGCCACCGCCGCGCGCACCTCCTCGGACGCCTCCAGGTCCGCGTACAGCACCGGCAGCCCGGCCGCGACCACGTGCTCGAACTCCCGCATCCGCCCCGCCACGAGGTCGTGCACGATCCGCACCGCGGCCGGGTAGCCGACGCCGAAGAAGTTCTCGACGACCAGCACCCCGTTGTGGAGGTCGCCCTCGTACTCGATCTCCTTCTGGTACGAGAACAGGTCGTTGAGCAGGCACGCGTAGTCCACGGCGGAGTTCTCCAGCGCTCGCACCGGCCCGCTCTCGTAGACCTCGGCAGGCACGGCGGTCCCGCGGCGCAGCCGGCAGAGGTACATCGTCATGGCGGAGCCGAACGTCGCCCGGCGCATCTCGATGTAGTCCACGGGGTCCGGGATGCGGTTCTGCGCACGGTTGGACAGCTCCCACAGCCAGGCGTCGAGCATGACGTCCACCGTCGCGCGGAAGCGTGCGCGCTCCTCGGGCGGCATGGGCCCGGCCGTCCGCCGCCACAGGTCGGCAAGCCCGCGTTCCAGCGCGTTCGCCGGGGGCGCCACCGGCGCCCCGTCGGCCAGCGGCATGCACAGCTTCAGCCGGTCGTTCGAGGCCCGCGCGCCGGCCAGGTCGCCGGTGCGGCCGAAGACGGCCGGGTAGTAGTCGTCCCCGTAGGTGCCCCAGGCCAGCCACCGCGAGGAAAGGTCCAGCTCCTCCCCGTCGGCGTCCGGGTGCAGCCCGGCGGCGCAGAGCGGGAGGTCGTAGCCGCGCAGGCGCGGGCCGTCCCAGACGTGCGAGCCCGGCACCCCGGGCTGGGGCTGGAGGAAGCCCATGCGGCGGGCCCAGCCGGCCGTCCGGATCCGGGCCGCGTCGAGGTGCGGCGAGAGGCGCAGGCCGTACGGCATCGGCAGCTCCGGCACCAGCGACGGGCCGACCCGCCGGTACGGCACGTGCGTGTACGGGCGCAGCCGCGTCGCCCCGGTCGCGGTGAAGAGCCCGCGCACGTCCGCTCCCGGGCCCGCAGGCGCGTACGGCAGGGCGGGCGGTCCTGCGGCGGCCGCCCCCTCGTTCATGTACCGGCTGGAGCGCAGGTGCCACTCGTGCCCGCCCGACTGCCAGTCCTGGAGCCCCTTCGCGTACGCCACCACCCGCGCGCACTCGTCCGGCGTCAGCTCCTCCTCGGCGAAGAGCAGGGGCAGTTCGGTGAGCGCGGTGTGCTCGAACTGCTGCACCCGGGACGTCAGCAGGTCGTTGACGTGCTCGGCGGCCTCCTGCGTATCGCAGCCGAGGAACGTCTCCATCACGAGCACGCCGTTGCTCAGCTCACCCTCCTCCTCGACCTCGCGCTGGTACGAGAAGAGATCGTTGCGCAGGTGCACGGCGTCGGAGAAGGTGTCCCGCAGCACGAGCAGCGGCCGGGACGCGGCCACCCGGTCGGGCACCTCCGCCGGTGCCGCGTACTCCACCAGCCCCGCGGACCACGGTGCCCCGCCGACCTTGCGGCGCATCTCGACGTACTCGACGGGGTTGGCCACCCGCCCCTCGTCGATGTTGGCCAGCTCCCACAGCGACTCGTCGAGCAGGTTGACCGTGCTCCGCGCGAACCGCCGCCGCCAGTCCGCCGACATCGCGGGCACGGTCCGCGCCCACAGGTCAGCGAGCCCCGCCTCCACCGGGTTGCGCGGCTCCGGCATGTCCGCGCCGTGAGGCTCCAGCGGCATGAACGCGGGCAGCCGGTCGAGGTACGCCTTGGCGCCGGCCCGGTCGCGGTCGCGCTTGAACGCCTCCACGAAATGGTCGTCGAAGAAGAACACCCACACGTACCAGTCGGTGACCAGCGACAGCACGTCCGCCGAGCACTCGGGGTGGGTGTACGCGCAGAGCAGCGCGTAGTCGTGCGCGTCGAGGTCGGCGGTATCCCAGATGCCCGAGCCCTCCAGCATCCCCATCCCGCGCGCCCACGCCCGCGAGTGCCCCCGCGCCTGCTCGACGTGCGGGTTGAGCCGCGCGGGCCACGGCAGATAGAAGGTCGGCAGTTCGAACGGCTGCTCAGGCGGCATCCGCCCCTCCCCGGGTTCGTTCGCGTCCAGCGCCGGGGGCAGCACTACCCCCGGCGCCGCCCCGGCACCCGGGAAGCACCCGAAGGGGTGACGCACGGAGCACGCTTGCGGGTCGGGCACGGTTCGTATACGGCGCTCCCCGCGGCCGTACGGGCCGGGCGTGCGCGCCTTCGCGCCGGCGCGCGGCCGTCTGCGTACGCTTCAGCCGGCCCAGCGGTAGCGGTGCTCGGGCCGCCCCGTGCCGCCGTACTTCAGCGTCAGCTCGGCCCGCCCGGAGTCGGCGAAGTGCTCCAGGTAACGCCGGGCGGCCACCCGGGAGATGGCCGCCGCCTCCGCGCACTCGCTGGCCGAGAGCCCGTCGGGGTGCTCGCGCAGCACCCGCTCCACCAGCCCGGCGGTGCGCACGTTGAGCCCCTTGGGCAGCGCGCCGGAGACCGTGGGACGTGCGCTGAAGAGCCGGTCGACGTGGGCCTGCTGGACCCCGCCGGTGTCGTCGAGCGCGTCGAGCCGCGCCCGGGTGGCGGCGAAGTGGCGCAACTGCTCCTGGAGCGCGGCCTGGCTGAACGGCTTGATCACGTAGTGAAGCGCGCCGCCGTGCAGCGCGCCGCGGATGGTTTCGGCGTCCCGGGACGCGGTGATCATCAGTACGTCGGTGTCCGCGTGCTCACCCGCGCGCAGCCGCCGCAGCACCCCGATGCCGTCCATGTCCGGCAGATAGACGTCGAGCAGCACCAGGTCGGGGCGGAGCCGCGCCACGGCGCGCAGCGCCTCCGCGCCGCTGTGCGCGACGCCGGCCACCTCGAAGCCCTCGGTCGCCGCGACGTAGCGGCTGTGCAGCTTGGCCACCATGAAGTCGTCGTCGACCACCAGTACCCGGATCACGGCGGTCAGGCTAGCGCTCGGGGGCGGTCCGCGCCGGGACCAGAACGACCAGAAGTTTCCTTGCGTTCACAAGCGCGACACCGGGGGAGCGCGGCGGGAGCATGTGGCGACATCCGGACCCCAGTGATCATCCACGGCTCCGCGGAGCCGGCTCCTCGACGAAGAGGCGGTGACCCGAACCGTGCGTCTGCCGACCACTCTACGCACCCCGTTCGCGCTCGCGGCGGCAGCGCTGCTGGTGCTCCTCGGCCCGCCGCTCATCACGGAGGGGGACGGCGCGGCGAGCGGCAGCCGGATCCCCGGCCTGGAGCTGATGGTGCCCAACACCCCCGGCGGCGGCTACGACATCACCGCCAGGACCATCGCCAGGAACATCGAGGAGGCCGGCCTCGGCAGCAACGTCGAGGTCTTCAACCTCCCCGGCGCCGGCGGCACCGTCGGCCTGTCCCGGCTGGTGAACGAGCACGGCAACGGCAAGCTCGCGATGTCCATGGGGCTCGGGGTGAGCGGCGCGGTGCGTACGAACTCCACCGGCCACACGCTCGCGGACACCACCCCCATCGCGCGGGTGACCGAGGAGCCCGACATCGTCGTGGTCCCCGCGGACTCCCCGTACACGACGTTCGAGGACCTGCTGGCCGACTGGAAAGCCTCCCCGGGCAAGACTCCGGTCGGCGGCGGCTCGTCCCCCGGCGGCCCGGACCACCTGGCACCGATGCTGATGGCCCGGGCCGCCGGGATCGTGCCCAAGGAGGTCAACTACGTCCCGTACGACGGCGGCGGCGAGCTGCTCGCGTCGATCCTCGGCGGCAAGGTCGCCTTCGGCGTCTCCGGCGTCGGCGAGTACCTCGACCAGATCGACGCGGGCGACCTGCGGGTGCTCGCGGTCACCAGCGGTGAGCGGCACCCGGGTCTGGACGCGCCGACGCTGCGCGAGACGGGCATCGACGTGGCGTTCACCAACTGGCGCGGCTTCGTCGCCCCGCCGGGGCTGTCCGGCACCGAACGCAAGAACCTCATCCACCTCTTCGAGAAGCTGCACGACACCGGCGAGTGGCGGCAGTCGCTGAAGACGAACGGCTGGACCGACGCCTTCCTCACCGGCGAGAAGTTCGGCGACTACCTCGACGCGCAGGACCGGCGCGTGGTCTCGGTGCTGAAGGAGCTGGGCCTGTGACGAACGAGCCGAAGACGAACGGGCCGGGGGCGGACGGGACCCGTGCTCCCGCGGCACCACCGGTCGGCAAGGACGCCCCGGACGGCACGCCCGCCCCCGGCGGCCCGCTCGCCCTGCAGCTCGCCCTGCTGCGCGGCAAGTCCGAACTCGGCGTCTGTGTCCTGCTGCTGGCCCTCGGCGTGCTGGTGCTCATCGACGCGCTGACCATGGACACCGACTACGCCCAGCGCGGCCCGGTCGGCCCCGAGGCCGTCCCCACGGTCATCGGCATCGCCCTCCTCGTCGTCGCCGCCCTCCTCGCGGTCGACGTGCTGCGCGGCGGCAAGGGCGAGGCCGAGGGCGGCGAGGACATCGACCTGGACGCGCCCTCCGAGTGGCGCACCGTGCTGCTGCTCGCCGGGGTCTTCCTCGCCTCCGCCTTCCTCATCGGCGAGGTCGGCTTCCCCATCGCCGGCGCGCTGCTGTTCTGGGGCGCGGCCTACGCGCTGGGCAGCCGTGCGTTCACCACCGACCCGCTCGTGGCCGCCGTGCTGTCGGTGATCACGTACACCGTCTTCAACAACCTGCTGGGCGTCCCGCTGCCCGGCGGGCCCCTCATGGAGGTGCTGTGAGATGGACTCCTTCACCTCTCTCATCGACGGCTTCGGCACCGCGCTGACGCCAGCCCACCTCCTCTGGGCCGCCGTCGGCGTCCTCCTCGGCACCGCGATCGGCGTCCTGCCCGGCATCGGCCCGGCGATGGCCGTCGCGCTGCTGCTCCCCGTGACGTACGGTCTCGAGCCCACCGCCGCGCTCATCATGTTCGCCGGCATCTACTACGGCGGCATGTTCGGCGGCTCCACCACCTCGATCCTGCTCAACACACCGGGGGAGAGCGCCGCGGTGGTCGCCGCCATCGAGGGCCATCCGATGGCCACGTCGGGCCGCGGCCCGCAGGCCCTGGCCGCCGCGGCGATCGGGCACTTCGCGGGCGGCATGATCGGCACGATCCTGCTGGTCGCGCTCGCCCCGGTGATCGCCGATCTGGCCGTCGACATCGGCGCGCCGGACTACTTCGCCCTCATGGTCCTCGCGTTCATCGCGGTCACCTCCGTGCTGGGCCGCTCCCGCATCCGCGGCTTCGCCTCGCTGCTCATCGGGCTCACCATCGGCCTGGTCGGACTCGACCAGATGACCGGCCAGGAGCGGCTGACGTTCGGCTCGCTGCAACTCGCCGACGGCATCGACGTCATCATCGTCGCGGTCGGCCTCTTCGCGGTCGGCGAGGCGCTGTGGGTGGCCGCCCGGCTGCGCTCGGGCAACCAGGGCCCGATACCCGTCGGCCGGCCGTGGCTGGCCCGCTCCGACGTGCGGCGCACCTGGCGCCCGTGGCTGCGCGGGCCGGCGATCGGGTTCCCGTTCGGGGCGATCCCGGCGGGCGGCGCGGAGATACCCACCTTCCTGTCGTACGTGACGGAGAAGAAGCTGTCGAAGCACACGGACGAGTTCGGCAAGGGCGCCATCGAGGGCGTCGCGGGGCCGGAGTCGGCGGCGTCCGCCTCCGCGGCCGGAACGCTGGTGTCGATGCTCACGCTGGGCCTGCCGACGACGGCGACCGCCGCCGTGATGCTGGCCGCGTTCCAGCAGTACGGCATCCAGCCGGGCCCGCTGCTCTTCGACCGCGAACCCGACCTCGTGTGGGGCCTGATCGCGTCGCTGTTCGTCGGGATGTTCCTGCTGCTGCTCATCAACCTGCCGCTGGCGCCGGTCTGGGCCAAGCTGCTGCGCATCCCGCGGCCCTATCTCTACGCGGGCATCCTCTTCTTCGCGGCGGTCGGCGCCTACGCCGTCAGCGGCGAGGCGGCGGACCTGGTCATCCTGCTGGTGATCGGCCTGATCGGGCTCGGCATGCGGCGCTACGGGCTGCCGGTGCTGCCGGCGATCATCGGCGTCATCCTCGGCCCGGCCGCCGAGCAGCAGATGCGCCGGGCGCTCCAGCTCAGCGACGGCAGCCTGAGCGGCCTCGTCAACACCCCGTTCGCGGTCACGCTCTACGCCGTCATCGCGCTGATCCTGCTCTGGCCCCTGGTCGGGCGGCTGCTCAGCAAGGACGCAGGACGAGCGCGACGCGGATCACGAACACCGTAGCCCCGGCCGCCTTCGCGGCCGTCAGTACCCCCACCCTTGCGTCGCCGCGCACCGCGTCGAAGAACAGCGCGGGCGCGGCGACCGCGAGGAACACCGCACCCGCCAGCAGCGCCGCCGTGACGGCCGCGTACACGATCTCGACGGTCAGTGCGTCCCGTTGGCTCTGCGTCCTCGGTCCGCGCATTTCCAGCCCCCTCATGCCCCGAACTCTATCCCCGAAGCGCCGTGTTCAATCCGTTGCACACCGGCCGTCACATCCCGCTCACGGGCTGGTACGGTGCCATGCCATGGCAACGGGGAGCGCCGAAGGCGCGGTCGTTTCTCAATGGCGGGAGATCCGCGCGGTGCACGCGCGTGCGGTGGGCGAATTGGACCGTGAGCTGCATCGATACGGCATCGGGGCCAGCGACTTCGAGGTGCTGGACGTGCTCCTCGGCATGGCGAACTCGGGTGACAGGGCGAGCCTGCGGGTGCAGGAGCTGGCGGACCGGGTGCACCTGAGCCAGAGCGCGCTGTCCCGCCTCGTCGGCAGGCTGGAGAAGCACGGTCTGGTGACCCGCGGCATGTGCCCCGAGGACCGCAGAGGCGTGCAGGTGTGCGTCACCGACGCGGGCCGCACGCTGCACGCCGAGGCCCTGCCCGTGCAGCGGGCGGTGCTCGCCCGCACCGTCGGCATCAGATGACCGGCAGGACCGGCAGGACCGGCTCCCGGGCCCGGCTCCTCACGTCCCGCGCGGGCGCCCGCCGTTCTGCACGGCCTGCATCGCGTACGCGATGAGCGCCGCCGCCCCGGCGAGCAGCGCCACCGTGCTCAGCGCCGCGCGCAGCGAGAACCAGTCGGCGAGGAAGCCGATCGCCGGCGGTCCGAGCAGCATGCCGCCGTACCCGAGCGTGGACGCGGCGGCGACGCCGTTCGGGCCCGCCAGTTCGCCGGCGCGGCCGATGGCTATGGGAAATATGTTGGCCAGGCCGAGCCCGGTGAGGGCGAAGCCGGCCAGTGCGCCCCAGACGTACGGGGAGAAGGAGCCGAGCAGCATGCCCACGCAGGCGGTGGCGCCGCCGGTGACCAGGGCGCGGTTCTGGCCGAGCCGCAGCAGCAGCGCGGTGCCGGAGAGCCGCCCGGCGGTCATGGCGAGGGCGAAGACGGAATAGCCGGCGGCTGCCATCCCCGGCCCCGCGTCCAGGGACTCCTTCAGGTGCAGCGCGCTCCAGTCGGCCATGGCGCCCTCGCCGTACGCGGTGCACAGCGCGACGAGCCCGAGCACGGCGACGAGCAGCCGGGTGCGCCCGGCGGGCCGCTCCGCCGCGGCCGGCCCGCGGCCCGCTGCGGCGTCGGATCCGGACGTGTCAGGGACATCCGCGCGGTCCGCGTCCTCCGGCGCGGGCGGCCGCTTCGGGGCCGGGAGGGCGAGGAGCGCGGGCCCGGCGAAAGCGGTGACGGCGAGCCCGAGCAGCGCGAGGAGCAGCAGGTGCCGGGTAGGGGAGAGGTGCCCCGCGACGAGCGCGCCGAGCCCGGCGCCGAGCATCCCGCCGAGGCTGAACGCCGCGTGGAAGCTGGGCATCACGGGTCGCCGCAGGGCGGCCACCAGGTCGACGGCCGCGCTGTTCATGGCGACGCTGATGGAGCCGAACGCGGCGCCGAAGACCACCAGGACGAGGCCGAGCGCGAGTGCGGAGCGGGTCAGCGGCGGCAGCACCACGCCGGCCGACAGCAGCGCGGCCGTGCCCACGGTGACCGCGTGCGCGCCGTAGCGGCGGATGAGCCCGCCGGTGAGCACCATGGTCGCCACCCCGCCCGCGGACACGCCGAGCAGCGCGAGCCCCAGCGCGCTGGGCGAGGCGCCGGTCTGGTCCTTGATGTCCGGGATCCGGACGACCCAGCCGGCGAAGACGAAGCCGTCGAGGGCGAAGAAGACGGTCAGGACGGTACGGAGACGGGCGAGCTGGGCTCCGGCGGGGCCGCGGGGCACGGCGGTGCCGCGCAGTGACCGGGGGAGCGCCGCCCGTATTTTGTTTAGCGTCGGCACAAAGACAGAATAGAAGTGTGACGCCGACTCGTACAAGGCCCGCGCGACCCGAGAGAGGCCGGAGCGCGCTGGGGCCCGCGCTGGAGCTCGTCCACACCGGCCGGGCGCCCACCCGCGCCGTGCTCACCGCGGAACTGGGCGTGACCCGCGCCACCGCGGGCGCCGTCGCGGCGGAGCTGGCGGCGCTGGGCCTGATCACCGTGGACTCCCGGCCCGCCGCCGCCGGACACCAGGGCCGGCCCTCGCACGGCCTGGCCGTCAACCCCGAGGGCCCCGTCGTGCTCGCCGCGCAGGTGCACGCGGACGGCTTCCGCGCCGCGCTCGTCGGGCTCGGCGGCCGCATCGTCGCCACCGCCCCCGGCTGCGGTACGGTCCCGGCCGACCCCGCGCACGTACTCGCCGCCGTCGTCGAGGAGGGCGCCAAGCTGCTGCGCGCCACCGGGCGGACCTGCGTGGGCGCCGGCCTCGCCGTGCCGTCCGCGGTCGCGGAACCGGACGGCGAAGCGCTCAACCCGCTGCACCTCGCCTGGCCCGCGGGCGCGCCCGTACGCCGCATCTTCCACGACTGCCTGACCGCCTCCGGCATCGAGTTCGCCGCCGCCCCGCGGGCGTTCACCGGCAACGACGTCAACCTCGCCGCCCTGGCGGAACACCGCCACGGCGCGGGGCGCGGCTCCGCGCACCTGCTGTGCGTCGCCACCGGCCACCGCGGCGTCGGCGGTGCGCTCGTCCTCGACGGGCGGCTGCACACCGGCAGCGCCGGGCTGGCGCTGGAGGTCGGCCACCTGACCGTCAACCCCGACGAGGGCCTGCCGTGCCACTGCGGCAGCCGCGGCTGCCTGGACGTCGAGACCGACCCGCTGGCACTCCTGACGGCCGCCGGCCGCGCGCCCGGCCCCGAGGTCTCGCTGCTCCAGCAGGCCCGCGAGCTGGTACGCGACGAGCACGCGGACCCGGCGGTCGCCGCCGCCGTCGACCTGGTCGTGGACCGCCTCGGCCTCGGCCTCGCGGGCCTCGTCAACATCCTCAACCCCGACCGCATCATCCTCGGCGGCCTGCACCAGGTGTTGCTGGCCGCCGCGCCCGAGCGGCTGCGCGCGCGGGTGGCGGACCGAAGCCTGTGGGGGCGCAGCGGCGGCGTCCCGGTGCTGGAGTGCACGCTCGACCACAACAGCCTGGTCGGGGCCGCCGAACTCGCCTGGCAGCCGGTGCTCGACGACCCCCTCGGCGTCCTGGCGGGGTGAGGACGGGCGGGGCCGCCCCGCCGCGTACCGATGACTTCCGGGCCGCCCGCCGGTCTCACGCTGCAGACTCGGCAGTCCGCAGACCACCGGAGGAAAGGCGCCCCATGGCGAAGCTGCTGTACTCGGCGACCATGTCGCTCGACGGATTCATCGCGGGACCGGGCGGCGACATGTCCTGGCTCGCCGGCCACCTCGGGGACAACCCCACGGTCGACGGGCTCGTCCCGCGGGTCGGCTCGATCCTCTCGGGCGCGCGCAGCTTCTTCGGCGACGACCCGCACCGCGGCACGGAGAACGAGGGGGAGGCGTTCGGCGGCGGCTGGGAGGGGCAGCAGTTCGTGCTCACCCACCACCCGCCGGCCGAGCCCGTCCCGGGCGTCACCTTCGGCGCGGACCTCGGCACCGCCGTCACCGCCGCCAAGGCCGCCGCGGGCGACGGCTACGTGAACGTCATCGGCGCCGACGTCGCCCGCCAGTGCATCGAGGCGGGGCTGCTGGACGAGGTGCTGGTCTTCACCGCGCCGGTGTTCCTCGGCGACGGCGTCCGGCTCTTCGACCGCCCCGGCGGCACCCGGGTCCTGCTGGAGCAGGTACAGGTGTCCGCCCTGCGGCACTGCACGGGGATCTGGCTGCGCGTCGTCGGCTGAGCGGCCGTACGGACCCCGCCGCCCCGGTCGCGGGCTGCCGCGGGCCGGACCGCCGTCCGGCCCCGGCGCCCGCGCCGGTGGGGGGTTGCCGCCCGCCCGGCCGGCCGGGTGCCGGGTCCGGCACGGCGGGCGGGGCGGCTACGGAACCGCCGCCAGGCTGCGGGGAAGCGAGCGGACCCGATGCCGCACAGTCAACTCGCCACCCGTGGCCACCGGGAGGGCGCACACGCCACGACTGCGGGCGCGCACTTCACACCCCGTGTGAAAGGCCCTCGGTTACGCTGGCGAACACCCTGCTCGCAGGAGGGCACATGGAGCCCAACACCCTGCTCGACGCGGCACTCGACGAAGCCGGGATCTCCCACGCCGGGCTTGCCGCGCACGTCAACCGGGCCGGCGCGGCCCGCGGTCTGCGGCTGCGCTACGAGCACACCGCCGTGGCCCGCTGGCTCAAGGGCCAGCGACCACGCGGCCAGGTGCCCGACCTCATCTGCGAAGTGCTGGCCGAACGGCTCGACCGCCCGGTCACGTTGGACGACATCGGCTTCGGCGCCGCCGGCGGCCCCTCGGCCGCCGCACCGCTCGCCCGCTTCGTCGAGCGCGCCACCGCCCTGTGGCGCTCCGACGAGCAGCAGCACCCGCACGTCGTCACCGCCCGCGCGCTCACCGGCACCCCCGCCGTCATCCCGGTGTGGGAGTGGGAGAACCCGCCCGAGGACGGCGACGTCTCCCGCAGCGGCCCCGTGCACGTCAGCGAGGCCGACGTCACCACCCTCCAGGCCGCCCGCGCCCACTACGAGCAGATGTACCGCAAGGCCGGCGGCATGGCGACCCGCGCCCGCGTCGTGCGCTTCCTCAACTCCGAGGCGGCGCCGCTGCTCCGCGGGTCGTACGGCGACGACGTCGGCCGCAGGCTGCACCGGGCCACCGGCGGCCTCGTCGCCGTCGCGGGCATCTGCGCGTACGACTCGGACGCCCTCGGCCTCTCCCAGCGCTACTTCCACCAGGCGCTGCGGCTGGCCAAGGCCAGCGGGGACCGCGGCTTCGGCGCGTACGTCATCGCCATGCTCGTCAACCAGTCACTGTTCCTCAGGGAGTACCGCCAGGCGGTCGCGTTCGCGGAGGCCGCGCTCCGGGCCGCCGACCAGGACGTCAGCCCGGCCCTGGCGGCCGATCTGTACGCGATGCAGGCCAAGGCGTACGCCTTCCTCGGCGACCGCTCGGGCACCCTGGCCTGCATCCGTCGCGCCGAGTCCGCCGCCGGGCGGATCAGCGCACGCCAGGAGCCGGCCGAGACGGACTACGTCCAGCCGGGTCTGGTCAACGTGCAGGTCGCCGAGGCGCTCTTACGCATCGGGGACCTGCGCGCCGCCCGCGAACAGGCGGCGACCGCCGTGCACCGGCCGGCCCACGACCGGGGCCGGGTGCACCGGCTGGCGATTCTGAGCCACGTCGAACTGCGTCAGGGGGATGCCGAGGAGGCGGCGCAGGCGGCGCTGGAAATGGCAAGAGCGGCCAGAGGGATGGAGTCGCAGCGGCTGCGGGACAGGTTGCGCGCGGTCCGTCGCCATCTGACCGAGACCGGCGGAGGGGGGACCGCCGAGGCGGCGGAGCTGATCGACGCAGCGTTGCGCGTTCCGCTCTGAGGCGGGGGCCGCCACCGCCACTGGACGGCGACAAGGGGGACTACGTGCGATGGAGGAATCTCAGGGAGCACACCGTGTACGAAAACCGCTGGTTCCGCGTCAACCTGGCCGACGTGGAACTCCCGGACGGGCGCCACCTTGATCACTACCTGATCCGCCTGCGACCCGTCGCCGTGGCGACCGCGGTCAACGAGGCGAACGAGGTGCTGCTGCTCTGGCGGCACCGTTTCATCACCGACGTCTACGGATGGGAGCTGGCCGCCGGGGTGGTGGAGGACGGGGAGGACCCCGAGACCGCCGCCGCCCGCGAGATGGAGGAGGAGACCGGCTGGCGGCCCGGCCCGCTCACGCACCTGATGACCGTCGAGCCGTCCAACGGCCTCACGGACGCCCGGCACCTCATCTACTACGCCACGGAGGCGGTGCAGATCGGCGACCCCGAGGACGACTTCGAGTCCGACAGACGCGAGTGGGTGCCCCTGAAGGGGGTGCCCGACATGGTCGGCCGCGGCGAGGTGCCCGCCGCGAACATGGCCGCGGCGCTGCTGATGCTCCATCACCTCCGCCTCGGCGCCTGATCCCCGCGCCCCGTTCGCGCGGGCCGGCGACCCGCGCGCACCGGTCCGCCGGTCCCGCCGACTGCGGGACCGGCGGGCGGTGCTCGCCGGCCGGGTCCGCCGTTCAGCGGCCCAGGGCCTGCCATAACGCCAGTGCCATCGCCCCCGCGCCGGTGAGCGCGGCGATCGACGGCAGTGGCCAGCGCGAGTGCTCCAGCGAGGTGACGCGTGCCGTCAGCTCGTCGATCTCACGCTCCATCTGCTGACTGCGCTGCGACAGCAGTGCGAGCCGTCCGTCGATGCGGGCCAGGCCCACGTCGAGGGAGCGCCGGATCTCGGCGAGCTCGGACACGACCGCACTCGTGTCGGTTTCGGTGGCCACGGTCTGCTCTCCTTCGTCCCGTCCGTGCCCCGTGTCCGCTTCCATGGAAGCGTGACGAGGGGGCGCGCGGCAGCGTGTGGAGGGTGCATATGCACGTGCCCCGGGTGCGCCCCGTGTGAATAAGTGACGCACGGTGACGGAAGCCGGCGTACGAACCGGCTCACGCCCCCGCGGACGGCGGCCGGAAGCAGCCGGAGACGGCCCGCATACTCCGCCGGGAGCAGGCCAGGTGCCGCTGGCCGTACGACGACCCGGACCCCCTCCCGGCGGGAGTCTCGATGGTGCCGGCACCACAGAAACCATCGAGGAGTGGAGAACGATGAACACACTGGCGCACTGGAACGACGGCGGACCCGGACCGTGGATCCTGCTCTTCCCGCTCATGTGGGCACTGGTCCTCGGCGGCCTGTTCTTCTTCGTCCGCCGCGTCGTCCGGCGCGGCCGCGGCGCCCCCTGGCAGCGGTTCCGCGGCGGCCCGGGCGGTCCGGGCGGTCCCGGCTACGGCGAGCAGTCGCCGATCGCGGTCCTCGGCCGGCGCTTCGCGGCCGGTGAGATCGACGAGGACGAGTACTGGCGCCGGCTGTCCGTGCTGAACGAGGAGTTCGGCCGCCGCGGCGAAAGCAAGGGCGGTGCGGCATGAGTTCCGCGACCACCGCCCCCGTACGCGCCGGCGCGGCCGCCCGCGTCGTCGACGCGGTGAAGGTCTACGGCAGCGGCGACACCGAGGTCCGGGCGCTCGACGGAGTCGGTGTCGCCTTCCCGGCCGGGCGGTTCACGGCCATCATGGGCCCCTCGGGGTCCGGGAAGTCCACGCTGATGCACTGCGCGGCCGGTCTCGACACGCTCACCGCGGGGGCCGCCTTCATCGGCGACACCGAGCTGGGCGCGCTCGACGACAAGCGGCTGACGATGCTGCGCCGCGACCGGATCGGCTTCGTCTTCCAGGCGTTCAACCTGCTGCCGACGCTGACCGTCGCGGAGAACATCACGCTGCCGATGGACCTCGCGGGCCGCCGCGGCGAGCCCGCCTGGATCGACTCGCTCGTCGACGTGGTCGGCCTGCGCGACCGGCTGCACCACCGGCCCGCCGAGCTGTCCGGCGGCCAGCAGCAGCGCGTCGCCGTGGCCCGCGCCTTCGCCGGCCGCCCCGACGTCGTCTTCGCCGACGAACCCACCGGCAACCTCGACTCGCGCTCCGGCGCCGAGGTCCTGGGCCTGCTCGCCAGCACCGTGCGCGAGCTGGGCCGCACCGTCGTCATGGTCACCCACGACCCGGTCGCCGCGGCCTATGCCGACGAGGTGGTCTTCCTCGCCGACGGCCGGCTCGTCGACCGCATGGCCGCGCCCACCGCGGACCGCGTACTGGACCGCATGCAGCGCTTCGTGGGCGAAAGCCCCCGTACGGCACGTTCCCTGGACACCACCGCGGAGAGGAAGAGCCCGTCATGAGCGGCACCCGCGCGTCGCTGCGGCTGAGCATGGCCGGACTGCGCACGCACAAGCGGCGGTTCGCCGGCACGTTCTTCGCCGTGCTCCTCGGCGTCGCGTTCCTCGGGGGCACCCTCGTCATGGGGGACACCCTCAGGTCCAGCTTCGACGCCATGTTCGGCCGCGCCACCGGCGGTACGGACGCGGTGGTGCGCGGCGACGACATGATCACCACCCCCGGCGAGTCGTTCGGCACCCGCAGGACCGTCCCCACGGAACTGGCGGACGAGATCGCGCGGATGCCGGGCGTCGCCGCGGCCGAGCCCCGCATCGAGGGCCCCGGCCAACTCCTCGGCAAGGACGGCGAGCCGGTGGGCGGCGGGGGCCCTCCGACCCTGGCCGGCAACTGGATCGCCGACGAGGAGCTGAACTCGTACCGGATCGACGAGGGCCGCGCACCCGAGCGCTCCGGTGAGGCGGTGATCAACCGGGGCGCCGCGAAGGACGCCGGCCTGGGCGTCGGCGACACCACGACCGTGCGCACCCCCGACCCGCTCAAGGTGACGATCGTCGGCATCTCCACCTTCGGCGGCGAGGACGGCATGGGTCAGACCAGCTTCACGGCGCTGACCCGGGCCGATGCGGAGAAGTACCTGACCGCCGAGCCCGGCCGGGCCACCAGCATCCAGGTCCGCGCGGACCCGGGAGAGAGCCAGGCCGCGTTGGTCAAGGCGCTGGCCCCGGCGCTGCCCGACGGCATCGAGGCCGTCACCGGGCAGGAGGTCACCGAGGAGAACCAGGACCAGATCGCGGGCCAGTTCCTCAGCGGCTTCACCGCGGGACTGCTCGGCTTCGCGGGCGTGGCCATGCTGGTCGCCACGTTCAGCATCTACAACACCTTCGCGATCGTCGTGGCCCAGCGCACCCGCGACAACGCCCTGCTGCGGGCGCTCGGCGCCACCCGGCGCCAGGTCGTCGGCCAGACCATGGCCGAGGCCCTGGTCGTCGCCGCGCTCGCCTCGCTCGCCGGCCTCACCGGCGGCGTGGGGATCGCGGCGGGGCTCCAGGCGCTCTTCCCTGCGGTCGGATTCCCGTTCCCCGACGGCGACTTGGTGATCAGCGGGCTGTCGCTCGCGCTGCCGTTCGCCACCGGCGTCGTGGTGTGCCTGGCCTCCGCGCTGGCGCCCGCCGTCCGCGCCGGCCGCACGTCGCCGCTGGCGGCGCTCCGCGAGACGGCCGTGGACGACTCGGGCTCCTCCCGGGTACGTGCCCTTGTCGGCGGCGTGCTCACCGCGGCGGGCGCCGTGCTGACGGTGTACGGGGCGTCCTCGGGCCCGTCGGTGATGCTGACGGTCCTCGGCGCGGTCGTCACGCTCGCCGCGTTCGTCGTGCTGGGCCCGGTGGCGTCCTCGTATGCCGTACGGATCCTCGGCGCCCCGCTGCGCCGCATGAACGGCCGCCTGGCCCGCCGCAACGCGCTGCGCAGCCCGAAGCGCACCGCGGCGACGGCGACCGCGCTGATGATCGGCGTCGCCGTGGTGTCGCTGTTCACGGTCTTCGGTGCCTCGCTGAAGTCGACGATGGACCAGACCGTCTCGCGCGCCTTCGCCGGCGACGTGGCCGTGCGGGTGCCGGCGTTCGGGCCGGAGAGCGGCGCGCTGAGCCCGAAGGTCGCCCCGGCGGTGGCGGAGCTGCCGGAGGTGGAGCACGCGCTCGGCCTGGGCAGCGGCGTGGCCCGGGTCGACGGCGACGGCAGGGCGCTGACGGTCACGGATCCCGGGCGGATGGGCGACGTGCTGGACCTCGGCACGGTCCGGGGCAGCCTGACGGATCTGGGCACGGACGGGGTCGCGGTCTCCAGGAGCGAGGCGGACGACCACGGCTGGCAGGTCGGCAGCACGGCGCGGTTCACCTTCACCGACGGGGAGAAGCGGCCGTTCACGGTACGGGCCGTCTACGACCAGGCGGACCTGGCCGGGGACTACGTCCTCACCCGCGAGGCGTGGGAGCCGCACCGCATGCAGGACTCCGACTCAATGGTCGCCGTCGCCTTCAAGGACGGCGTGGCCGAGGCGGACGGCAAGGCGGCGGTGGAGAAGGTCGCCGAGCGGTACGGCAACCCGGAGGTGCAGACGCGCGACGAGTTCGCCGAGTCCTCGGCGGCGGGCGTCGACATGATGCTAACGCTGGTGTACGCGCTCCTGGCGCTCGCCGTGCTCATCGCGCTGCTGGGCATCGCCAACACCCTGACCCTCGCCGTGCACGAGCGGACCCGCGAACTGGGCCTGCTCCGCGCGGTCGGCCAGACCCGGGCGCAGCTCCGCGCGATGGTCCGCTGGGAGTCGGTGCTCGTCGCCGCCTTCGGCACGGCGGGCGGCCTGACGCTCGGCGCGTTCCTCGGCTGGGCCATGACGAAGGCCACGGACTCCTCCGGCGACGGGGTGTTCACGGTGCCGCCGCTGCAGTTGGCGATCGTCGCCCTGGTCGGCCTCACGGCAGGCGCCCTCGCGGCCTGGCGCCCGTCCCGCCGGGCAGCCGGGCTGGACGTCCTGGGCGCGATAGCGACGGAGTGACCGGCGCAGACACGCCGCGACCGGCCCGTCCGGCTCCCCGGGGAGTGGGACGGGCCGTCGTCACGTCAGCCGAAGTCCGGCCTACCGCGGGCGGCGCGTACCGCTTCGAGGAAGCGGCCCGCCGCCTTCTCGCCCGACTCCTCCTGCCAGCCCTGCTCGCCCGTCAGCGTCAGGACGTACTGCCTGCCGTTGACCGACGCCACCGCCCGGTCGCCGCGGCCGAACCACGGGCGGGCCGCGCGCACCTCCTCGACCGGGGCGCTGTCGATCTGGGTGCCGTAGCTGGTCAGCAACTCCAGCCGGCCGTCCTTGATATGCACCTGTCCCGCCCGGGTCAGCGAGCGCAACCAGCGCCCAATCCGAACCCCGCGAGCCGTGTACTCCGTCTCCGCCACGCCGACCCTCCTCGGCTCCCCCACAGCGCTCCCCTGGAGCGATGAGCGCGCATGGGCGGCACCGCCCCGCGACAAGGAGGCGGCACCAGCACTCCTGCCAGTGTGCCCACGACCGGCCGAGGTGGCCAGAGGCCCCGCATATGATCGGGTGGTGACCGCCAGCGCTCAACCCCCGGCCGCCGCGCCCGGCGGCGCCCTCCCCACCCTCGACGTCGACCGCAGCGACCCCGCGGCCCGCGCCTGGCTCAAGGAGGCCGTGCGCAAGGTACAGGCCGACGCCAACCGCACCGCCGACACCCATCTGCTCCGCTTCCCCCTGCCGGAGAGCTGGGGCATCGACCTGTACCTCAAGGACGAGTCCACCCACCCCACCGGCAGTCTCAAGCACCGCCTCGCGCGCTCCCTCTTCCTCTACGGCCTCTGCAACGGCTGGATCCGCCCCGGCAAGCCCGTCATCGAGGCGTCCTCCGGCTCGACCGCCGTCTCCGAGGCGTACTTCGCCGACCTCATCGGCGTCCCCTTCATCGCCGTGATGCCGCGCACCACCAGCAGCGAGAAGGCCCGCCTCATCGAGTTCCACGGCGGCACCTGCCATCTGGTGGACGACCCGCGGACGGTGTACGAGGTGTCCGCCCGGCTCGCCGAGGAGACCGGCGGCCACTACATGGACCAGTTCACCTACGCCGAGCGGGCGACGGACTGGCGCGGCAACAACAACATCGCCGAGTCGATCTACACCCAGCTCCGCCTGGAGCGCTTCCCCGAGCCCGCCTGGATCGTCGCCACCGCGGGCACCGGCGGCACGTCGGCCACCATCGCCCGCTACGTGCGCTACCTCCAGTACGACACCCGCGTCTGCGTCGCCGACCCGGAGAACTCCTGCTTCTTCGCCGGCTGGGAGAGCGGCGATCCCGGCGTCACCGTCGACCGCGGCTCGCGCATCGAGGGCATCGGCCGCCCCCGCATGGAGCCCAGCTTCCTGCCCGCGGCCATCGACCGGATGATGAAGGTCCCCGACGCGGCCACCGTCGCCGCCGTACGCGCCCTGGAGCGGGCCATCGGCCGCCGCGCGGGGGGCTCGACGGGCACCGGGCTGTGGAGCGCGCTGCGGATCGTCGGGGAGATGGTCGCGGCAGGCCGCAACGGCAGCGTCGTCACCCTGATCTGCGACCCGGGCGACCGCTACCTCGACAAGTACTACTCCGACGACTGGCTCGCGGAGCAGGGCCTCGACATCGGCCCGTACGCCGCGCACCTCGACGCCTTCCTCGCCACCGGCCGCTGGAGCTGCTGAGGCCCGGGCGCCCCGCGGCGCCCCGGCTCAGCCCCCCGCCGGCTCCTGCGGCTCGCCCGCGACCACGACCTCCGGCAGGTGCTCCGCCATCTCCGCCCGCGCCTCGGGACGCACCCCCGGGTCCGTCACCAGCGCGTCCACCGCGTCCAGCGAGGCGAAGGAACTCAGGCCCACCGTGCCCCACTTGGTGTGGTCCGCGACCACCACGACGCGCCGCGCCGCCCGCACCAGATGCCGGTTCGTCTCCGCCTCCGCCAGGTTCGGCGTCGAGAGGCCCGCCTGCACCGATATCCCGTGCACACCGATGAACAGCACGTCGAAGTGGAGTGTGCGGATCGCCTGGTCCGTGACCGGGCCGACCAGCGAGTCCGACGGCGTCCGCACCCCGCCGGTGAGCACCACCGTCGCGCCGCGCGCCCCCGGCTGCTGCGCCGCGTAGAACACGTCGGCCACGCGCACCGAGTTGGTCACCACCGTCAGGTCCGGGACCTCCACCAGATGCCGCGCCAGCGCGAACGTCGTCGTCCCGCCGGAGAGCGCGATGGCCGCGCCCGGCGCCACCATCTGCGCCGCCGCGCGGGCGATCTCCTCCTTCGCGCCCGTCTCCCGGGAGGACTTGGCCTCGAAGCCCGGCTCGTGCGTGCTCGCCTCGGCCAGCGGCACCGCGCCGCCGTGCACCTTCTCCACGACCCCCTGGCGCGCCAGCGCGTCGAGGTCGCGCCTGATGGTCATGTCCGAGACGTTCAGCCGGCGCGTCAGCTCGTTCACCCGCACCCCGCCGCGGCGCCGGACCTCGTCCAGGATGAGGGCCCGGCGCTGCTCCGCGAGCAGGTTCTGGTTGTCGCTCACGCCGTACGCCCTTCATCCCGGGGTCGCTTGTCCGTGTCATCCTCCCATGCGGGCAGGTCACACTGCCGCGGATGTGCGCCCGCCGGGAACCCCCGCGTCACGATTCTGCGTCGCCTCCCGCGCGGGAAGCTGCACCGGACGGCCGATCCCGGGATGCTGGACACCGGTAGGGACCGCAGGACGGTACGGGGGGCGAGAGGCATGCAGCCGGAAGCGCTGAGCGCCAAGGGGCGCACACCGCCGGGCGGGACGGGCGGATCCGAGGGCACCGCGCCGCAGCCGGCGCTGGAACTGCTGGTCCACGGCGTCGGCGGGGCCACCCCGCAGGAGATGCTGGGGGACCCGCGCACGGAGCTGGTCACCGGCGACCGCACGGCCGGCATCCACCGCCGGACGGACGACGTGCGGGCGGAGGAACCCGCGGGGGAGCGGCGCGGCGAAGGCGGCGGACCCCGTACCGAGCCGGTGCAGGAGGCGTACTGCTGGTCGAACCTGACCTCGGGCAACGGCGCCCGCGCGCTGTGGCTCGTCCTCCTCCCCTTCATGATCGCCAACCTCGCGCACTGGATGCGCCCCGCCGCCCCGTCCCGGCACGGCGCGCACCGGGCGTACGACGTCCTCGTGCGGATCTTCGCGCTCACGCTCACCGTGCAGCTCGTGCTGGCCGCCGGCGAGGTGACGCTCGACCTGCTGGCCTGGCAGTGCGCGGGCAGCACCCACTGCGTCGCGGACAAGTCCTGGCTCGGCTTCATGTCCGCCGAGTCCGGCGGCTGGTTCGGCGGGCCCGGCCGGCGGCTCGCGCTGGCCGCGCTGGTGCCCGTGCTGCTGACAGCCCTGCTGTGGTGGCTGTCGCGGCGCACCTGGAGCATCTACGAGTCGGCCAAGCCCTCGCCGCGCGCGGGCGCCCCCGGCACCACCGGTGAGCAGCCCGCGCTCTCGCTGCCCGGCTTCTGGTACGGGCGCCGCCTGGTGGCCCGGCTGCGCGCCGCGCACACCGCCACCGGGCTGCTCGCCGTCGCCTCCGCGCTCATCGCCGTCACCGTCGCGGCCGACGACGACACCGGCGGCGGGCTCCGGGCCACCGGCTGGGTCCTCGGCGCCCTGACCGCCGCCGGCTGGATCGCCGTCGTCGCCCTGGTGTGCCGATCGGGCCGTACGGAGGCGGAGCCGGACATGGGAGAGGACCGCCGCGCCGTACGGGCCGTCCCCCTCGCCGCGCTCGCGCTGCTGGCGGCGGTGCTCGTGCACACCGCCTGGTCCCGGCCCGGCTGGGTCTCCACCGGCCGGCTGCCCGGCACGTCGGTCTTCGGCGGCCTCGCCGTGGCGCAGGGCGTGCTCGCCGCCGGGCTCGCGGTCACCGGCCTGCTGCTCCAGCGCCGCGCCACCGGCGAGCCGCCCGCGCTGCGCGGCCTCGGCGGCGCCTGCGTCGCGCTGCTGGCCAGCGCGGTGGCCGGGGTCTTCTCCGGCGGCGTCGCCCAGCGCGTCGCCGACTGGCTGGACCGCGGCGCCACCCCCGGCGAGAACGGCCCGCTCGCGGGACCGCCCGTGGTGCTCTCCTGGCAGGCCACGGCGATACCGCTGATCGCCCTCCTCGTGCTGCTGCTGGCGCTGGCCGGCGGCTGGCGGATGTGGGTGCTGCGCCGCCGGATCGCCACCGAGGTCGCCGGGCTCTACCCCACCGAGCACCGCTACACCGGGGACAACGACCCGCGCACCGGCCGCATCGCGGGCGCCATCGCCCGCGCCCGGCTCACCGACGACGCGCCGCCCGCGCTCGGCGCCGCCGCGCTCGCCACCCTGGTCCTCGGCGCGGGCGCCGTCCTCGGCGCCTGGCTCACCGACGAGGTGCCGGGCAAGGCCGCCCGCGGCGCTCCCGGGCCGCTGCCGGGGCTGGCGCAGACCGGGCAGGCGCTCGGCTCCTGGATGATGGGCGCCGGGGTCATCCTGCTGCTGGCCATGGGCCGGCAGGCGTACCGGGATCCCAAGTCGCGCCGTACCGTCGGGATCCTCTGGGACGTCGGGACCTTCTGGCCGCGCGCCGCCCACCCCTTCGCGCCCCCCTGCTACGCCGAGCGCGCCGTGCCCGACCTCGCCTGGCGGACCAGCACCTGGACCAGCCGCACCGGCGGCTGCCTGGTCATCTCCGGGCACTCCCAGGGCAGCGTGCTCGCCGCCGCCGCGGTCTGGCAGCTCGACCCGGACATCCGCGGCCGGGTCGCGCTGCTGACGTACGGGTCACCGCTGCGCCGGCTCTACGGGCGCTGGTTCCCCGCCTACTTCGGCGACCGGGCGCTGGCGGAACTCGACGACCAGACGCACGCCTGGCGCAACCTGTGGCGGCTGACCGACCCCATCGGCGGCCCGGTGCGGCCCACGCCGCCGGACGGGCGGCCCAGCGACGTCGACCGCAAGCCGCTCAAGGACCCGCTCGCCTTCGAGCGCACGCCGGAACACCCGCTGCCCGCCGCGATCAACGCGCACTCCGACTACCAGGCCGACCCGGCGTTCGCGGTCGAGCGCGCCGAGCTGATCGCCCGCATCTCCGTCGCCCCCGCCGCGCCCGTGGAGGAGTGGCCGCGGCAGGTGCCGCGGCCCGCGGGGGAGCCGGACGCGGAGACCGCGGACGGCGCGGCGGTTCAGGGCAGGACGGGGATGTCGTCCGGGTAGAGGAGCGTCAGTTCGTCGGTCGTGGGGTCCGGAAGCTGGGCCACGCGGCCGGCGTGCCGCTCCACCATCGCCTCGAACGTCTGCCGCGCGGTACGGCCGTTGCCGAAGCCGGCGCCCTTGGGGATCACGGTGAAGTACTTCAGCAGCGCCTCGTCCGTACCGTCACCCAGCCGGTACTCGTGCTCCTCGGCCTGCTGCGTGACTATCCGCAGCAGTTCCTCCGCGGTGTAGTCGCCGAAGGTGATGGTGCGGGAGAAGCGCGAGGCCACCCCGGGGTTGACGGCGAGGAACCGCTCCATCTCCGTCGTGTAGCCGGCGGCGATCACCACGACCGACTCGCGGTGGTCCTCCATCAGCTTCACCAGCGTGTCGATGGCCTCGCGGCCGAAGTCGCGGCCGGAGTCCTCGGGCGCCAGCGCGTACGCCTCGTCGATGAACAGCACGCCGCCGTGGGCGCGTTCGAACGCCTGCTGGGTACGGATCGCGGTCGAGCCGATGTGCTCGCCGACCAGGTCGACCCGGGAGACCTCGACCAGGTGCCCACGCTCCAGCACGCCCAGCGACGAGAGGATCTCGCCGTACATCCGCGCCACGGTCGTCTTGCCGGTGCCGGGGGAGCCGGTGAAGACCAGGTGGCGGCGGACCGAGGCGGCCTTCAGACCCGCCTGCCGGCGCCGCCGGCCGACCTCGATCATGTCGGTGAGCGCCCGCACCTCGCGCTTGACGTTCTCCAGCCCGACCAGCGCGTCCAGTTCCGCCAGCACCTCCCGGGCGGGCCGGGCCGCGGGCTGCGCCTCGGCGGCCGGCCGTACGGCACCCGCCGCGCCCGCCCGCTGCGGCGCGAACGCGCCCAGCAGGCCGTCCGGTTCCGGCTCGGTGCGGGCGGCGGGCACGGTGGGGCGGGCGCTGGCCATCTCCGCGCTCTCGTCGCTCGTGCAGTCCTCCACGACGGGGCCGCCGCCGGAGCCCTCGGGGGCGGACGGGCCCGCGTCCGCGAACTCGTAGCCGCCGCGCGCGCAGCGCTCCGTACGGCAGCGGGTGAGGGCCGAACGGCAGCCGTCGATGACGTGGAAGCCGTACCCCAGGCTCCCGGTGACGCGGCAGCCGGTGAACGAGCCGCGCCCCGCCGCCGAGACGAAGACCCCGGCCTCCGTGGGCGAGGTGATCGTGCAGCCCTCGACCGCCGGGTCGGCGCCCTTGGTGACGATGATCCCCGAGGCGACCGAGTCGACCGTGGTGTCCCGCACATTGCCGCCGCTGCCGTGGTCGCGGAACCACGCGCCGGTCGCCGCGTCCCGGATCCGGCACTGCTCCAGCGCCACCGTGGCGCCGTCGCTCACCGACACCGCCGTGCCGCGGATCTGCGCGAGGTCGGTGTCCGTCGCCTCGACCGACGAGCCGCGGTCGAGGACCACGAGCGCGTCGGGCACGTCGTGCACCCGGCAGGACGTGAACGACGCCGCCGCACCGTCGCTCACCCACACCGCGGGATAGTCGCCGGTGCTGTCGTGGACCTCGCACTGCGCCGCCTCGGCGCGCGTGCCCGCGTCCCACACCGACAGGCCGTTGCGCCCGAACCGGCGCACGGTGACCCGCGCCAGCTTCGCCTGCGCGCGCGAGCGCAGGTCCACGGCGTTCTCCGGGACGTCGTGGACCTCGCAGTCGGTGAGCTTGACGACGGCCTCGGTGTCGAGCGAGATGCCGTCCCCCGAGGTGCGGTGCACCGTGCAGTCCGTCAGCTCCCCGGAGGCGCGGGACGTCAACTGCACGCCGGCGCCCTTGATCTCGTAGACCTCACAGCCCACCGCCTCGACCGTGCTGCCCTCCCCGGTGAGCAGCAGCCCCGCGCCGCCCGCGTGGTGGATGCGGCATTGCGACAGGTGGGCGCTCGAACCGCCGCGCACCGCGATGCCGCTGCGCCCGGCGGCCAGCACCTCGCAGTTCTCCAGCGCGCCGCCGGACCCGTCGGCGAACGTGACCCCCGTGCCGACCGGGTTGTCGACGGCGCAACGGCGGACCGTGGGCCGGGCGTCGCCGCGGACCTCTATGCCCGCGGCGGAGCGGGTGACGACCCGCAGCCCGGTCAGCTCCGGCCGGCCCGACTCGACGAGCACCGCCGGGACCGCCGCGTCCTCCCCTTCGACGTGCAGCCCCTCGACCACCGCGGACGCCCGGACGGTCAGCGCCACGCCGTCGGCCGGTGCGATGCGGACGGAGCCGACCGCGCCGCCCGGACCGCGCAGCGTCACCGCCCGCTCCAGCACGACATTCTCCCGGTACGTGCCCGGGGCCAGCGAGAGCACGTCGCCGTCGCCCGCGGCCTCCAGGGCCGCCGCGAGCGACCCGTACTCCCCGGTGCGCCGGCGCCATCGCCCGGTCCTTACGGAGCCGGTGTGCGTGACCTGGACGGAGCCCTGTGCCATGTCCTGCTCTGCCCCCACCTCGTGCGTCGGCTTGGCTGAGGCACCACCGTAGCGCGCGCGGCGAGGTCGGCCGGCCACTGTTCAGGGCCGGCCGGTGCTCAGTAGCGCTGTCCGTCCTGGTAGTACGGCCTGGCGTACTGATCCGCATACGTCTGCGGGGACGCCGGCCGGGCGGGCTGGGCCGGCTGCGGCGGCGCGGGCCGCGGGGCGACGGGGCGCATCGCCTCGTACCCCGGGGGCGCCGGCTGCTGCTGCGGGCGCGGCTGTTGCGGCTGGGGGCGCTGCTGCTCGTACCCCTGGTCCCAGCGGGCGGGCTGGGGCTGCTGCGGGACGAACGGCTGCGGCGGGGCCGGCTGGGGCGCGGCCTGGTGGCCGTACACCGTCGGCTGCGGGGTGTGCACGAGGTGCGTCCCGTGCGGCTGGTGGGGGTGCGGCGCGGGAGCGGGCGCGGGTGTCGGCACCGGGGCGGGCGGCAGGGCGGCGCGGGGCGCGGGCAGGGCCGGCAGATGAGGGCCGGAGTCGTACGAAGGGACCCGGATCGGGGCGATCTGGGGAGTACCCCGCTCTTCGACCAGACTGTCGTAGATCGGGGTGTCGGGGAAGGCAGGCGCGGCATAGTAGCCACTGCCGTACGGGCGGGGGGAGGTCATACCCCATAAGTTAAGCCCACGATGTGGTCGTTGGGGAGACCGATAAGAAGGTTGTTTTGCGGGTTCCAAGTGACCGACCCTTGTCAATGCGTGTCAACGCGGGCAAATCTCGCTTCTCGACGTGTTGAGATTCTGTAAAGAGCAGGTGGACGGGAGGAGTTGGGCTACTCGTACGTACGCGTGCGGTTCACGCATACGTACGCCCCTTCCACGCGGCCCCCTTGCCGCGGTGGTGCCGTACGGCCGAATCCACCGTCATGAGCAGATACAGCCCCGCCGTGAACGGCAGCAGCGCGGCGGCCCACGGCGGCTGTCCGTAGTACCGCAGCACGGGCAGGTACGTCCCCGCCATCACCGCCCACGCGAGCGCCCCCGCGACGGCGACGGCGGGGGCGCCGCCCAGCAGCCCGGCGGCCACCGCCAGCGGCGGCACGAGGTACACCAGCGCGAGCCCGCCCACGGCGGCGGCCAGCAGCAGCGGGCTGTGCCGGAGTTGGGCGTACGCACTGCGCGAGACCATCCCCCACAGCCCGGCGAGCCGCGGGTACGGCCGTACGCTGTCGACCCGTTCGGCGAGCCCCAGCCAGATCCGGCCGCCGGTGCGCTTCACCTCCCGCGCCACGGACACGTCGTCGATGAGCGCGCCGCGCACCGCCTCGGGGATCCCCGCCCGGCGGGCGGCGTCGGCCCTGAGCAGCACGCAGCCGCCGGCCGCGGCGGCGGTCCTGCCGCCGGCGCGGTTGACCCAGCGGAACGGGTAGAGCTGGGCGAAGAAGTACACGAACGCCGGCACGACCAGCCGCTCCCAGCCGGTGGCGGTACGCAGCCGGGCCATCTGCGACACGAGGTCGTACCCCCCGGCCTCGGCGGCGGCGACCAACTCCCGCAGGCTCTCGGGCCGGTGGGCGATGTCGGCGTCGGTGAGCAGCAGATACTCGGCGTCGGCCCGGTACGCCTGCCCGATCCCGTGCCGCAGCGCCCAGAGCTTCCCGGTCCACCCCTCCGGGGGCTCACCGGGGGAGGAGACGGTGAGCGGAAGGGCGCGGTCCCCGGCCTTCTCCGCGAGCGCACGGGCGGTCTCGGCGGTGCCGTCGGTGCTGCCGTCGTCGACGAGGAACACGCGGGCCTCTCCCGGATACGCCTGCGCCAGCAGGGAGGGCAGGCTGTCGGGCAGTACGGCGGCCTCGTCCCGCGCGGGCACGACGACCGCCACGGAGGGCCACTGCGCGGGCGGCGGCCGCAACGGCAACCGCACGTCGGTCCGCCAGAAGAGCCCCTGCCCGAGCAGCAGCCAGCCCCAGGCGGCGAGCGAAAACAGGACGATCCACGCCAGAAGAGTCACGGCCCAAGTCTCCCGCGGCACCGCTCGCCGGGCGAGCACCACGGGGCGGGTCGCGGCGGACGCGGTGCGGCAGCGGGGGACAAAGGGCGCACGGCGCCACTCTGCGCTCCGGCCTGACCCGGAGGACCCGATTCGCCCCCGCGCCACGCGGCCGCCGGTCGCACCGCCGCCCTTGCTTCGCCGTCCACCGCGGGCCGCCGCATCACTCGCCCGCCGGGTCCGCACGCCGTCGGCGGGGGCGCGATCGGGGCGGCTCCACCCCGTGTGACCGTGGTCCGCCTCCCTGCCGGAGGCACTAAAGTGACCGGCGTGAAGATCGCGCTTGTGGATTCCGGGCTCGGGCTTCTGCCCGCCGCCGCCGCCGTGCGGCGGTTGCGGCCCGATGCCGAGCTCGTGCTCTCCTCCGACCCCGACGGCATGCCCTGGGGCCCCCGGGAGCCCCGGGACCTGGGGGAGCGGGTGCTCGCGTGTGCGCGGGCCGCCGCCGCGTACGGGCCCGACGCGCTCGTCGTCGCCTGCAACACCGCCTCCGTGCACGCCCTGCCCGCACTCCGCGCCGAGCTGGAGCCCGCGCTGCCCGTCGTCGGCACCGTGCCCGCCGTGAAGCCCGCCGCCGCAGGCGGCGGGCCGCTGGCGGTCTGGGCGACGCCCGCCACCACCGGCAGCGAGTACCAGCGCCGGCTGCTCCGCGACTTCGCCGGCGGTGCCACCGCCGCCGAGGTGCCCTGCCCCGGCCTCGCCGACGCCGTCGAGCACGGCGACGAGGCCGCCGTCGACGCCGCCATCGCCGCGGCCGCCGCCCGCACCCCCCGCGACGTCACCGCCGTGGTCCTCGGCTGCACCCACTACGAGCTCGTCGGCGAACGCATCCGCGCCGCCGTCCGGCAGCCCGCCGCACCGCCCCCCGCGCTGTACGGCTCCGCCGGCGCCGTCGCCGGGCAGGTGCTGCGCCGTATCGGCGCCGCCCCCGGCCCCGCCGCGGCGCCCTCCGGCGAGCTCACCGTCCTCCTCTCCGGCCGCCCCGGCGCCCTGCCGCCCGCCGCCCTCGGGTACGCGGAGGGGCGGCTGCTGGCGGGCACTCCGGCCCGCTCCGGGGCCGTACCCGGATAGCCGCCGCACTGCCGCCGCCGCCCGGCAGGCGTACCCTCGGGGGTATGAAGGACGACCGCCCCCGTGTGTGGACCGGGCGGGCCACGAGCCGTGTGCAGTGGCTTCTCGCCCTGATCGGCGCTGCCTGCATGGCCCTCGGCATCGAGCTGGCCGTCGCCGCGCCCTGGACCGGCGGGCTCGCCCCGCTGGTCATGTCCGTCGTCGGCTGCATCGCCGCGGGACTGCTCGTCCTGGCCGGCACCCTCGCCTTCGTGCACGTGGCGGTGAGCGTCGACGACCAGGCCCTGGAGATCCGCTGCGGCCACTTCGGGCTGCCGCGCCGCCGCATCCCGCTGACCGAGGTGATCGCCGCCGACTTCGAGCCCCGCGTCACGCCCCGCCACTGGGGCGGCTGGGGCTACCGCTGGCGCCCCGGCAAGGGCACCGCCGTGGTCGTGCGCCGCGGCGAGGGACTGGTGCTGCGGCTCGCGAACGACCACGACTTCACGATCACCGTCGACAACGCGGAAGAGGCCGTGCGCGCCATCCGCGGCCGCCTGCGCCACCCCCTCACCGGCGGCACCGCCGAGGCGTAGTCCGCCGGTCACACGGCGTTTCCCGGCCGCCCGCGGGGCCCGTTTACGCTTACGGCCATGGCGACACCCGACTTCATCCGCGAGCTGCGCGCGACCGCCGGCCAGCAACTGCTCCTCCTCCCCGGCATCAGCGCCGTCGTCGTCGACGACGGCCGGGTGCTGCTCCACCGCCGCGCCGACACGGGCCGGTGGAGCATCATCGGCGGCATCCCGGAGCCGGGCGAGCAGCCGGCGCAGACGGCGGTCCGCGAGGTGCGCGAGGAGACGGGCGTCGTGTGCACGGTGGAGCGGGTCGTGGGCGTCGAGGCGCTGGACCCGATCCAGTACCCGAACGGCGACAAGTGCCAGTTCATGGACATCACGCTGCGCTGCCGCGCGACGGGCGGCGAGGCCCGGGTCAACGACGACGAGGGGCTGGAGGTCGGCTGGTTCGCCCCGGACGCGCTGCCGCCGGACCTGGAGGACTTCGCCCGCCACCGGATCCGGCTGGCGCTCGCGGACGGCCCGACGTGGTTCGCGGAGGCGGCGGCGACACCGGGCGCGTAGATCCGCGTAGAACGCTGCCCACGCCCCTCAGCCGCTTCAGGCCGCCCTCCGAGCCCTTATCCCAGCTCTCCGCGCCCTCACCGCTCTCAGCCCCCGGCGCCGCCCGTCACCGCCGTCAGCTCCGCGAGCAGCTCCGGGCCGCTCCAGTGGCGCCGCTCGCCCGGCTTGCTGGACTCCGCCTCCAGGATCAGCTCAGCGAGCCGCGCGTTCGCCGGTGCCCGCAGGCCGTGGCGCGCCGCCAGCCCCATCACCTCGCCCTGCAGCGTGTCGATCTCCGTGGGGCGGCCCTGCTGGAGGTCGGCCCACATCGACGAGCGGGCCTGTTCGTCCACGCGCAGCGTCGCCGCCGCCAGCCGGCGGAAGAGCCAGTCGGGCAGGCGCAGGACCAGCGGCATGAGGCCCGGCGGCACCGGGCCCAGGCGGGCGGGGGCCAGGTTCGCCGCGCGGAAGGAGGCCAGCGCCTCGCGCTGGCAGAGCGCCAGGCAGGCGCGGTACGCGCGCTGCCCCAACTGCTCCCGCAGCGGCAGCCCGGAGAGCGCGTTGATCGCGTTGTTGAGGTTCATCAGCAGCTTCGCGTGCTGGACGTCGGGCATGTCGTCGCGCTGCTCGATCTCCAGCCCCGCCTGCGTCATCGCCACCACCAGCGGTGCCGAGCGCTCGCCCCCGTCGACCATCAGCACGCCCGCCGTCCCCTGGTGGAACACGCCGGGGGCCGCCTGCACCACGTTGTACGGGACCATGCCCGTGACCACCGCCCGCCCCGGCAGTCCCTGGCTCAGCACCGCCGGGTTGCGCAGCCCGTTCTGGAAGCTGACGACCGTCGCGCCGGGGGCCAGGTGCCCGGCCAGTTCGCGGGCGGCCTGGGCGGTGGCCGCGGACTTCACGGTGACCAGGACGTAGTCCGCCCCCGCGGCGGCCTGCGCCCCGGTCGCCAGGCGTATCTCGGCCGGTGCGACGCGGCGGTCCGCCCGCCCGCCGCCGGTCAGCAGCAGGCCGCGGGAGCGCAGTACGTCCATCGCCGCCGGCCGGCCGACTAAGGTCACGTCGGCCACTTCCGCCAGCATGCCGCCCAGATGGCAGCCGATGCTGCCCGCGCCGAACACGGCTATCTTCACGGTCCCGCCCCTTCGTTCCCGGCCGCGCCTCCGCGCGCACGCCGGCGCCGCTACTACCATCGACTGCCTTCCCCGCCGCGAGCGCTCCCATCCGCCACCGCCGACGGGATCCCGCGGCACACGTCTGCCCCGGCCGCCCCAGGGGCCGCCGCGGGCCCGCTCAGACCTTCCGGTACCCGTACGCCTCCTGCGCCGCCGCCTCCACCGCGTCCAGGTCCGCCCCCGTCGACGCCGTGACCACCGCCGCCACCGCGCCCTCCACGAACGGCGCGTCCAGCAGCCGCGCTCCCGCCGGCAACTCCTCGTTCTCCACCAGCGACTTCACCGTCAGCACCGCGCTTCCCAGGTCCACCAGCAGCCCGACGCCCGCGCCCCGGTCCGCCGCCCGCGCCGCCACCGCGATGCGGTCCGCGTCCGTGCCGAAGCCGCCGTCCGCCGTGCCGCCCGCGTACCCGACGGCCACGGTGTCCACGCCCGCCAGCGCCACCGCCATCCGGGCCACCGACTCGGCGACCGCGGCGCTGTGCGACACGAGCACGAGGCCGACCAGGGGGCCCTCAGCCACCGGACACCGCCTCCACGGTGTCGGCCAGCGCGCCGACCAGCAGTGCCGACGACGTCGCACCCGGGTCCTGGTGGCCGATGCTGCGCTCGCCGAGGTACGAGGCCCGGCCCTTGCGGGCCCGCAGCGGGATGGTGTCCTCCGCGCCCTTGTCGGCCGCCGCGTGCGCCGCGCCGTAGCCGTCGCCGAGCGCCGCCACGGCCGGGGTCAGCGCGTCGAGCATCGTCTTGTCGCCGGGCGCCGCGCCGCCGAGCTTGGCGACCGCGCCCACCCCCTCGTCCAGCGCCGCGCGCAGCGCCGCGTCCGTGACCTCGGCGTCGTCGCCGAGGGCCTTGCCGGTGGCGCGCAGCAGCGTGCCGTACAGCGGTCCTGAGGCGCCGCCGACCTTCGAGATCAACTGCCGTCCGGAGAGCACCAGCACCGCACCCGGCGTCTGCGGCGGCTCCTCCTCCAGCGCCGCGCGCACGGCGGTGAAGCCGCGCTTCAGGTTGGCGCCGTGGTCGGCGTCGCCGATCGCCGAGTCCAGCTCGGTGAGGCGGTCGGCCTCCCGGTCGACGGCCGCCGCGGTGGTGAGCATCCAGCGGCGGAAGAATTCCGCGTCGAGCACGTGCCGCATCCCTTCTCGTACCTGCTTCTGCACACTCCGTCGGACCTGCCGCCACGGGACCGGTGTGCGGGCCCCCGTACCGCGGGACCTCACATCCCCCAGCGCAGTCCCGGCGTCCGCACGGGCGCGTCCCAGAGCCGCAGCAGCTCCTCGTCCGCCTGGCACAGCGTCAGCGAGACCCCCGCCATGTCCAGCGACGTCACATAGTTCCCGACGAGCGTACGGGCCGACGACACGCCCCGCTCCGTCAGCGCCCGCTGCACCTCCGCGTTGAAGCCGTACAGCTCGATCAGCGGGGTCGCGCCCATGCCGTTGACCAGCGCCAGCACCGGTCCTGAGGGCCGCAGGTCCTCCAGTACGGCGTCCACGGTCACGTCCGCGATCTCGCGCGACGTCATCATCGGCCGCCGCTCGCGACCCGGTTCGCCGTGGATGCCGATGCCCAGCTCCAGCTCGCCGTCCGGCAGGTCGAACGTGGGGCTGCCCTTGGCCGGCGTCGTGACCGCGCTCAGTGCGATGCCGAAGCTGCGTGAGGACTCCGCGACCTTGCGGGCCAGCGCCTCCACCCGCTCCAGCGGCGCGCCCTCGTCGGCCGCCGCCCCGGCGATCTTCTCGACGAACAGCGTCGCGCCGACACCGCGCCGGCCCGCCGTGTAGAGGCTGTCGGTCACCGCCACGTCGTCGTCCACGAGCACCTTCGCGACCTGGATGCCCTCGTCCTGGACGAGGTCGGCGGCCATGTCGAAGTTCAGCACGTCGCCGGTGTAGTTCTTCACGATGAACAGCACGCCCCGGCCGGCGTCCACGGCCGCCGCGGCGCGCGTCATCTGGTCGGGGACGGGCGAGGTGAAGATCTCGCCGGCGCACGCCGCGTCCAGCATCCCGGGGCCGACGAAGCCGGCGTGCAGCGGCTCGTGCCCCGAGCCGCCGCCGGAGACCAGGCCGACCTTGTCGGTGACGGGCGCGTCCCGCCGCACCACCACCCGGTTCTCGACGTCGACCGTCAGATCGGGGTGGGCGGCGGACATGCCGCGCAGGGCGTCCGGCACCACGGTCTCCGGCACGTTGATGAGCATTCGCATGGGTACCTCCGGTGGCGTTCGCGCCTGGTGACGATCGGCTCTGGCTTGCCCAGTATCACGGCAGCGGCGGTCCCGGTCACTCCCTGGGCAGGCGTCGGAGGTACACCCGTACGGGAGGTTCGGCGGCCGTCGCCCGAACGGACGCTCGTCGGTGCGGCCCGCTTGCGCATGCGTGTTCGGCACCTAGACTCTGCGGCCACCGTCCGGCCCGTACGACTGACGTCCTTCATCCGTCCCACGATCGTTCCACCGCAGTTCACCAGGGGTGCACCTTGCCGCGGAAGAACCTGACAGCAAACCGGACAACCCTCACCCACCGCGTCCGCTACGCCGCCCGCCACCCGGACCGCGTCCCCCGCTACCTCGCCCGCGCCGGCCGTGATGCCTGGCTGCGGCTGCGCCACCCCCGCGACCACGTCGCGTACTACCGCGCCGTGATGCGCTCCGACTCCGCCGCCGACCCGGAGGCGGCCGTGGGCAGCAAGTCGCACGACCGCTGGCTGGCGCTGGGCAAGATGCAGTTCGACTACCTCGTGGAGCACGGTCTGCGGCCGGGCGACCCCATGCTGGAGATCGGCTGCGGCAACCTGCGGGCCGGCTGGCGCTTCATCGACTACCTGGAGCGCGGCCGCTACTACGGCCTGGACATCTCCCCGGACATCCTCTTCGCCGCCCAGGACACCATCGTGCGGCACGACCTGCAGGACAAGCTGCCGCGCCTGACGCCCGTACGCGACCTGACCTTCGCCTTCCTCCCGGCCGCGCACTTCCGCGTCGTCCACGCGCACAGCGTCTTCTCGCACTCCCCGCCGGGCGTCATCGACGAGTGCCTCGCGCACGTCGGCCGCGTGCTGCGGCCCGACGGCTGGTTCGACTTCACCTTCGACCGTACGGAGACCGAGGAACACCACGTGCTGCGGGAGGACTTCTACTACCGCACCGAGACCCTGGTGGCGCTCGCGGAGAAGCATGGGCTGCGGGCGGAGTTCATGGCGGACTGGGAGAAGCTGCCGCACGGCCAGTCCAAGATCCGCGTACGCCCCCCGGCCGCCGCCTGACCCCTCCTACCCCTGTCGCCCGTACGAACCGGGCCGGGACCCGAACTCCGGCGTGCGCGCCCGGCGGGTGACAATGGATCCGGCGCACGGCGGGCGCCCGCGCGCCGTTGGGGAGGGGTCCGTATGGGCGAGCCCGACGGAAAACCGGATCCGGGGCTGTTCGGGCCCGCGTCCGTGACCTGGCAGGTGCACAGCGACCCGGTGATGTGGATCGCCGGAGTCCGCGCGCTCTACCTCCAGGCGCTGCACCCGCGCGCCGTCCGCGGCGTCATGCAGAACTCCGACTTCCGCGCCGACGCCTGGGGCCGGCTCATGCGCACCGCCGCCTTCGTCGGCACCGTCACCTACGCCGCCGCCCCCGCCGCGGAACGCGCCGGCGCGCGCGTGCGGGGCATCCACCGCCGGCTGCGCGCCGTCGACCCCGCGACCGGCGAGAGCTACCGCGTGGACGAGCCCGCGCTGCTGCTCTGGGTGCACTGCGCCGAGGTCGGCTCCTACCTCGACGTCGCCCGCCGCTCCGGCCTGACGATCCCCGACGCGTACGCCGACGCCTACCTACGCGAACAGCGCACCGCCGCCCGCCTCGTCGGCCTCGACCCGGTCACCGTCCCCGGCGACACCGCCGCCCTCGCCGCGTACTTCTCCGACGCGGCCCCAGAACTGGCCGCCACCCCCGAGGCCGCCGACGTCGACGACTTCCTGCGCCGCCCGCCCGTCAACGCGCTCCTCGTCCCCGCCCGCCGCCTGCTCTGGCGCCGGGTCGCCGGCCTCGCGTACGCCACGCTGCCGCCGATCGCGCACGAACTCTACGGCCGCCCCGCGCCCCCGCCCGCCGTGGTCGACCGCAGGCTGCGCGCGACCGCCGCGCTGCTGCGCGCCGTCCCCGCCGGGCTGCGCTGGCGGCTCCCGCCGCGAAACATACTGAAAGCCATGGACCGCCTCGGTCCCGCATCGCGGCCCTCGCCTTCCACGCTCGTACGAACGGCAGCCATACTGGACGAGTCGGGGGATATGGCCACGGGTAACAGCCACGAGTGACGACGAGGCGGCGGCAGCGACAGCGGGGGCGGCAGGGGGAGATGGCGGAGACCAGGCTGATCCACGGCCGCTACCGGCTGCTCGAACTCCTCGGCCGCGGCGGCATGGGCGAGGTCTGGCAGGCCCGCGACGAGTCCCTGGGCCGCCGCGTGGCCGTCAAGTGCCTGAAGCCCGCGGGCCAGCACCGCCAAGGGCACCCGCTGGCCACGGCGATACAGGAACGCTTCCGTCGCGAGGCCCGCGTCGCGGCGCTGCTCCAGCACCGCGGCGTCACCGTCGTGCACGACTTCGGCGAGGACGAGGGCGTGCTGTACCTCGTCATGGAGCTGCTGCAGGGCCGCAACCTCAGCCAGTTGCTGGAGGCGGGCGGGCACCGGCCGCTGCCGGTCGGGGAGATCATCGACATCGCGGAGCAGGTCGCGGCGGCGCTCGCGTACACCCATGACCAGGGGGTCGTGCACCGGGACCTGAAGCCCGCGAACATCATGCGCCTCGGCGACGGCACGGTGAAGATCCTCGACTTCGGCATCGCCCGCCTCGCGCACGACATCGGCTTCACCTCGCGCCTGACCGGCGCGGGGGGCATGGCCATGGGCACGCCGCACTACATGTCGCCGGAGCAGATCTCCGGCGGCGGGGGCATCGACCACCGCAGCGACCTGTATTCGCTGGGCTGCGTGCTGTACGAACTCGCCACCGGCGGCCCTCCGTTCGACATGGACGACGCCTGGGCGATCCTCGTCGGCCACCGCGACACCCCGCCGGAACCGCTGCGCACGCACCGCCCGGAGATCCCGGAGCCGCTGGAGCGGGTGGTGCTCGACCTGCTGGCGAAGGCCCCGGAGGACAGGCCCGCGAACGCGGGCGAGTTGTCGGCGCGGCTGCGCGGGAGCCGCGCGGCGGCGGAGGCCGCGGGCCGGGGCAACGGGGCGGGGCAGGGGAGCGGGGAGCACGGAAGCCGCCGGGAGAGCGGGGAGGAGGGACAGGCCCGGGAGAAGGGCGCGACCCCGGGGGAGAGCCGCGGGAGCGGTGAGGCCGGGTCGCCGGCGTGGACGGCCGGCCTCACGGCGGGCGCCCGCTCCGTACGCGCGCCCCGCGCGACCCCGGCGCACGGCCGCCCGGAGGACGCGCTGCTACGCACCTGGCCCCCGACGAACGGCACGTCCCCGCCCACGTGGCCGGAGCGGGGCACCGGCCCGGGCATCCCCACGAACGGCACCTACGGCCCGGGCCCGGGTGGGGCGTACGGCGGGCCCGCGGCCGGTGCCGGTCCCTCCAGCGATCCCGCCCACGGCTCCGCCGCGGCGCACCACCCGGGCGGCGCCCCCGGCGCCGGACACGGCCCCGGCGCGCCCGCGCCCGGTTCCGGTGGCGCTCACGGCCCCGGCGGGCGGTACGGATCCGGCGGCGCCGTGAGCGTGCACGGACCCCTCCCCGACGGCTCCGGTGCCCCCACCGGGCATCACCCCTTCTCCCACGCGCCCCCGTCCTTCCACACCCCGCCCCACTCCACCCACCCGCCGCACCCCTACGCGCCGCCCACCGCCCAGCCCGGCCGGCCCTCCACCCCCCAGCACGTCCTCGACGCCTTCGCCGGGCGCCACGACGCCGCCGTCAGCCTCGCCCGCCTCGGCCGGTGGGAGGAAGCCGCCGCCGCCCACCGCGCCCTCGCCGCCGAACGTGCAGCCGCGCTCGGCGGCGACCACCCCGACACCCTCTCCTCCCGCCACCAGACCGGCCTGTGCCTCGCCCGGCTGGGCCGCACGGCCGAGGCGCTGGAGGAGTTCAGGACCGCCGCCGCGGGCAGGGAGCGGCGGCTCGGCCGGGAGCACGTCGACACGCTCGCCGTCCGGCAGGAGACCGCGTACGCCCTCGGGCAACTCAACCGGCACGCCGAGGCGCTGGAGGTCTACGGCGGAGTGCTCGCGGACCGCGAGCGGACCATGGGCTACGAACACCCCGACACCCTGCGCTGCCGCCACAACCTCGCGTACACGCTCAGCCGCCTCGGCCGCTACGAGGAGTCCTACCGCGTCGCCAGCGAGGTCACCGCCGTCCGCACCCGCGTGCTCGGCGCCGACCACCCCGACACCCTCGTCACCCGCTACGAGGTCGGCCACGCACTCGGCAGCCTCGGCCACTGGGAGCAGGCCCTCGCGACGTACCGCGAGGTCGCCGCCGCCCGCGCCACCACCCTCGGCCGCGACCACCCCGACACCCAGGCAGCTCGCTACGAGGCGGGCATCTGCCTGGGCCGCCTCGGCCGCCACGAGGAAGCCCTCGGCCACTACGAGACCCTCATCGCCGACCGCACCCAGACCCTCGGCACCCGCCACCCCGAGACGCTCCGCGCCCGCCACATCCGCTGCGTCACCCTCGGCCGCCTCGGCCGCTGGCAGGAGGCCCTGACGGAGGCCCGCGAGGTCACGGCGGTACGCGAACGGGCCCTCGGCCCCGAGCACGCCGACACCCTCGCGGGCCGCCGCGAGATCGCCGTCGCGCTGGGCTGGCTGAACCGCTGGGCGGAGGCGCTGACCGTCCACCGCGAGGTCGCCCGCGCCCGCGAACGCACCCTCGGCGCGGCCCACTCGGAGACCCTGTCGAGCCGCCACGACGAGGCCCACTGCCTGGAGCAACTGGGCCGCACGGCGGAGGCGGCGGGGGTCTACCGCCTGGCGGCCTCCCGCCGCGCGTCGGGCTGAGACAGGCAGCCGGCGGTACGGAAGCGGGCATGGGGCAGGCGCGGCCCCCCGGCCGCGGGCGCTGCGGCGGCCGTCCGCGGCGGCTGCGCGCTGGGCCACGGCGGACGACCCCCTGCGCGGTCCTCCGCGCAGTGACCCTCACGCCGCATGCCTCACCGCCCCGGCCGTGCCGCTCCGTCCCGCCGCCGCTCCGGCGGTGCGGCACCATCCGGGTGGCCGCGCCCGGGCGATGCGCCTCCGCCCTCTCCGTCCCCGCCGCTCCACGCACGGGCCGTAGCGGCCCGGTCCCGTGCTTCGCACCGCCGCCCGCTCGCGTGTACCCCCGTGCCCCCGTCCGGCGAGCCCTCAGCCTCGCAACCCTCCCCACGGCGCCTCCCCGGTCGCCGCCCGCGGGGCGTACCGTGTCCCCCTGGCCCGTCGCGATCTTCCGTGTTACGAAGAGCCATGTCCCTCCGTAGCAGCTACGACGCCGTCATCGTCGGCGGCGGTCACAACGGGCTCGTCGCCGCCGCCTACCTCGCCCGTGCCGGGCGGTCCGTGCTCGTGCTGGAGCGTCTGGACCACACCGGCGGTGCCGCCGTCTCCGCCCGTACGTTCCCCGGCGTCGACGCCCGGCTGTCGCGCTACTCGTACCTCGTCAGCCTCCTGCCGCGCACCATCGTCGACGACCTCGGGCTCGCCTTCGGCGTGCGCAAGCGCGCCGTCTCCTCCTACACCCCCGCCGTCCGCGCCGGCCGGCCCACCGGGCTCCTCGTCGAGACCGACCCCGGCTCCGCCACCCGGCAGTCCTTCACCGCCCTGACCGGCGGTGACCACGAGTTCGACGCCTGGCAGCGGTTCTACGGCATGACGCAGGACGTCGCCCGGCGCGTCTTCCCCACCCTCACCGAGCCCCTGCCCACCCGCGGCGAACTGCGCGCACGGATCGGCGACGACGACGCCTGGCGCGCGCTCTTCGAACGGCCCCTGGGCGAGACCGTGGAGGAGACCTTCGCCGACGACCTCGTGCGCGGCGTCGTGCTCACCGACGGGCTCATCGGCACCTTCGCCTCCGCCCACGACCCGTCCCTCGCCCAGAATCGCTGCTTCCTCTACCACGTCATCGGCGGCGGCACCGGCGACTGGGACGTCCCCGTCGGCGGCATGGGTGCCTTCACCGACGCCCTGGCGAATGCCGTCCGCGCGGCGGGTGCGGAGATCGCCACCGGGCACGAGGCCGTCGCCGTGGACACGGACGGCGAGCAGGCGGAGGTCACGTACCGGAACGCGGAGGGCGAGGGGACCGTCGCCGCGCGCACCGTCCTCGTCGGCGCGTCACCCGCCGCCCTCGCCGCACTCCTCGGCGAGGCCCCGCCGCACCCCGCCCCCGAGGGCGCGCAGCTCAAGGTGAACATGCTGCTGCGGCGCCTCCCGCGGCTGCGCGACGAGCGCGTGGACCCACGGCAGGCATTCGCCGGTACGTTCCACATCGCCGAGGGCTATGCGGACCTGGAAACCGCCTACCGGGAGGCCGCCGCCGGCGGGCTGCCGCAGGCGCCGCCGTCCGAGATCTACTGCCACTCGCTGACCGACCCGTCGATCCTCGCCGACGACCTGGTCCGCGACGGCTACCAGACCCTCACCCTCTTCGGCCTCCACGCCCCCGCCCGCCTCTTCGCCGCCGACAACGACGCCACCCGGGACGAGCTGCTGCGCGCCACCCTCGCCCAGCTCGACGCCCACCTCGCCGAGCCACTGGCCGACTGCCTCGCCACCGACGCAGAAGGCCGCCCCTGCATCGAGGCGAAGACCCCGCTCGACCTGGAGCGCGACCTGCGGCTCCCGGGCGGCAACATCTTCCACCGCGAGCTGGCGTTCCCGTACGCCACGGAGGAGACGGGCCGCTGGGGCGTGGAGACGCGGCACGCGAACGTGCTGCTGTGCGGGGCGGGCGCGGTGCGCGGCGGGGGAGTGAGCGGGATCCCGGGCCACAACGCGGCGATGGCGGCGCTGGGCAGGTAGGGCGGGGCGCGCCCGATGCGGTGACGCGGCGGGCGCGAGGGCCGCCGCGAACGGCCCTCGCGCCCGCGCCCCCGGCGCTCAGTCCGCCGACGCGGTCCAGCCGTCCGTCTCCACCCGCTCCGCGTCCCCCCGCCGTCCGTCGTCGAAGAGCACCCGGCGTCCGTCCGTCACCCGTACGTCGTCCACGTACACCCCGCGACCCACGTACTGCCGGTCCGTCACATACCGCCACCGCAGCCGCACCGGCCGCCCGCGCCACGCGCCCAGCTCCGCCGACGCCCGGTGCCACACCCGCCCGGACCACCCGTCCGCCGTGCCCTCCGCGTGCTCCCGCACACCCCCGCCCCGCGGGCGGCGGGTCGAGAACGGCACCGGCTCCCAGCTCCCGCCGTCGTCCGCCGACGCCTCCAGGTACACCTTGTCCCACTGCGGCTCGGTGTCCCACCACAGCGCGAACTCCAGCCCCGCCGCCGCGTCCCGCACCGTCACCTCGGGAAGCGTCAGCGTCGACGCCTTCTGACTCGCCGTCCCGCTGAACCACGCCGTGCGCCCGTCCTCCGGCCGCACCGCCACCGCACGCGCCAGGTTCGTCCCCGCCGCCGCGCGCGGCGCGCTGCCGCTGCGCCAACTGCGCACCGGATGGACGGAGTTGCCGAGGAGGACGAGGAAGGTGTCGGTCGTCGGGTCGATGACCAGCGCGGTGCCGGTGAAGCCGGTGTGCCCGGCGGACTCCGGGGTGGCCATGGCGCCCATGAACCAGTGCTGGTACAGCTCGAAGCCGAGCCCGTGCTCGTCGCCCGGGAAGTCGGTGTTGAAGTCGGTGAACATCAGCTCCACCGACTCCCTCTCCAGGATCCTCGTCCGCCCGTACGCCCCGCCGTTGAGCAGCGTCCGGCAGAGGATCGCCAGGTCCCACGCGGTGGAGAACAGCCCGGCGTGCCCGGCGACCCCGCCGAAGGAGTACGCGTTCTCGTCGTGCACCTCCCCCCGCACCATTCCGCGGTCCAGCCCCGACCACGGCTTGCGCGCGTCCTCGGTGGCGGCGATGCGGGGCAGCCAGGCGGCGGGCGGGTTGTAGCGCGTGTGCTCCAGGCCGAGGGGCCCGGTGATCTCGTCGGCGAGGAGGCGGTCGAGGGTCTTGCCCGTGATCTTCTCCAGTACGAGCTGGAGGCTGATCAGGTTGAGGTCCGAGTACAGGTACTTGGTCCCGGGCGGGTTGACCGGCGCCTCCCGCCACAGCCGGGCGAGCTTCGCGTCCCATGTCGGCTCGGCGTAGAGCGGGATCCAGGAGGCGAAACCGGAAGTATGGGTCAGCAGTTGAAGGACGGTGACGTCCTGCTTGCCTGCGGCGCCGAACTCGGGAAGGTAGGAGGCCACGGGCACTTCGAGCGTGAGAGCACCGCGCTCGATCTGCTGCACGGCGAGGAGCGAGGTGAAAAGCTTGGAGACGGAGGCGAGATCGAAGACGGTGTCCATCGACATGTCGACCTGCTGCTCGGGCGGCAGCTCGACACCCGTGTCGGTCGCCTCGTCGTACCGCTCGTAGCGCACGGCCTTCCCGATCGCCCGCTCCAACGCGACCGTCCGCCCGCGCCCGGCGAGGATGACGGCCCCCGCGTACCACGGATACTTCGGCGAAGGACCGAGGAACGTCTCGGCATCGGCCACCAGTTGCCGCAGATGCGGCTCCAGCAACCCGGCCCGCGCACCACTCCCGCGCCGCAGCACAGGCGCGCCGGACGATGCCTCTGCGGCGTGAGCGGGGAGTCCGGTGGAGCCGGGGACCACGAAGAGCGCACCTCCAGTAGCAACGACACCGGCGGCGAAGCGCCGCCGGCCCAACTGACCCGTCATGATCCCAACCCCTCCTGAAAGAATCCTTCTGAACGCGCGGGAACGGTGAAACTTTCTGCCAGGGGGTTCGGCCTGTCAAGGCCAGCGCACAACGCCGGTTGTAGGCACCGCGATTGGACTATTGGGAATGCCGGGTCACCTGTACTGACTACTGTCGGTTGTCGACCGATGACACAGGAGGTACTGGTGCTCGTTGCCGCCGTGGTCGTCGCCGGCGATGAGGTAGACCGGCCCGAGCCCGCGCCGGACGGGCTGTCGCTGGCCGAGCGGCGGCTCGGAGTTCAGGCCGAGGCGATCGCATACGTAGGCGACGCCGAAGTAGACCTCGGCTCCGGCGATGAGCGGTCTCGCCCTCCTCCTCGCCCTCCGGTGACGTGCGGGTTCGTACACGCAAGCCACCTGGGGGTACCCGGTGATTCGTAGGCCGGGTGAGTGATCAAAGGATGGATTTCCTCATGTATCGATATTGCGCGTGGTTCTCTACCGTATCTGCCCGTTCCCGAGGGGAGCACCACGAAGGAGAGAACATGCGCACGGGTGTTTCGTTTTCAGAGCTCGTAAGAGGATCGTGATCCCCTCATCCCGTGGTGAACGTCCATGAACCCGCCGCGTTCGCGAGGCGGCGGTTCCTCTGCTGAACATTTCGGGGCAATAACCTGGAAGACCTCTGAATCCAGGCGAAAGGTGTGAACGCGGCATGGGCGACGGCCGGCTCACCCTCACCATGGTCGACACCGCGCGGGTGCCCCCGCTGCTGGCCTTGGCGGCCCTGGTGGTCACCTTCCTCGTCACCCGCGGTGTCACCCGCATGATCCGCGCGGGCCGGGGACCGTTCCGGGACGTCGATCCTGGCGGGATGCACATCCACCACGTGGTGCCGGGGGTCGTTCTCATGGTGATCGGGGGCTTCGGCGCGGTCTTCGTGGAGGGAGGCGTGGTCGCCGAGTCCGTGGTCGCCGTCGTGTTCGGCGTGGGCACGGGTCTGGTGCTCGACGAGTTCGCCCTCATCGTCCACCTGCACGACGTCTACTGGAGCGAGCAGGGCCGTGCCTCGGTCGAGGTCACCGTGCTGACGGCCGTGGTCGTCGGCATGGTGCTGATCGGCTCGTCCCCCTTCGACGTGGACGACCAAGGTGGACTGCAGGAGCAGGGGGTGCTCCTGTGGTCGGTCAACATCGTCGTCGGCGCCCTCATCGCCGTGGTCTCCTTCGCCAAGGGCAAGTTCCGTATGGGCGTGCTCGGCGTGGTCATCCCCCTGGCCGGAGCGGTCGGCGCGATCCGCCTGGCCCGCCCCGCATCGCCCTGGGCGCATCGCTTCTACGCCCGCCGGCCGCACAAGCTCGCCCGCGCCACCCGCCGCGCGGCCCGTCACGACGCCCGCTGGAGCGGCCTGCGCACCCGCTTCCAGAACGCCATCGCCGGCGCCCCCAGCCGGCCCCAGCAGCAGGGCCCGGACCGGGACCGGGACCGGGACCGGGACCGGGACGACTCTCCTCCGCCGCCCGAGTGATCCCCGGTGTGAAGTTCTTCCTGTGTTTGCGGGAGCAGACAGGCCGGGGCGTCACTGTGCTATCAGCCCAACGCCCCCTCACCCGCACGGGGTTGGGTCATCATCAGCCCAGCGCCCGTCGCAGGCGGTCGGCCTCGGCCGGGGTGAGGTTGGGGTCGGAGAGGCGGGCAGGGAGCGCCTGGGCGTAGCCCGGGGTGGGGTCGGTGGCGGTGGTGCGGAGCAGGGCCCGGAGGAGGATGCGTACGGCCAGGGATGCACCGGGGCCGAGATCCACGCCGCGCAGGACGCACACCGTCATCGCCACGTCGCACGCCGGCTCGCCCGCGGCCGCGTTGCACCAGTCGATGACGTGCGGGCCGCGCGCGGTGAGGACCACGTTCTCCGGGTGCAGATCGAGGTGGAGCACCCGGTCGCCGCTCCCGGACGCGGCGGAGGGCGGCAGGAACTCCGGGGCGGGCACGGTGTGCAGCCGGTCGTGGAGCCGGGCGAGCATCCGGCCGTAGGCGGCGCAGCGCCAGGGGCGGCGGCGCAGCGCGGCGGCCATGGTCGGGCCTTCGAGGCGTTCCATCACGAGGTCCGTGGCGTTCGCGTCGTACACGTGCGGCACGGGGAAGCCCCGCTCGCCGAGGTACGTCATCAGCCGGGCCTCCGCGGCCGCCTTGCGCGGACCGCCCGCGCGGTAGCGCCTCAGCACGCGGTCCTCGACCAGCGCGTACACGTCCGCGTCTCGTCCCCGCCCGATCAGCTCCATCCGCCTGACTCTCGCACATCATTCCGGGCCCGTAGAGATAGCCTCTGATCACAAAGTCGGCCCGTGGTTGGGATACGAACGCATGATCCGCGTCATGACCTGGAATCTCTGGTGGCGCTTCGGGCCGTGGCAGGAGCGGAGCAAGGCCATCCTCGAGACCCTCCGCGACGAACGCCCCGACGTCGTCGGGCTGCAGGAGGTCTGGGGCCGGGGCGCCGACAACCAGGCGGGATGGCTCGCCAACGAGCTGGGCATGCACTGGGCCTGGGCGCCGTCACCCGAACCGGGCCGCTGGCAGCGGCGTATCGACGATCCCACGGTCGAGGTCGGCAACGCCGTGCTCTCCCGCTGGCCGATCACCGAGCAGGACACCGCCGTGCTGCCCGCGGGCGAGGAGGAGCCGGACGGGCAGCAGGCGCTGTACGCGCGCGTGGCCGCGCCCGGGGGCGTGACGGTGCCGTTCTTCACCACCCACCTGATCTCCTATCCGCACGCCTCCGCCACCCGCACGGCGCAGGTGTCGGCGCTGGCCAGGTTCGTGCACGAGCGGCGCGGGGACGGCGACTTCCCGCCGGTGGTGACCGGCGACTTCAACGCCGAGCCCGACTCCGACGAGATGCGGCTGCTCTGCGGCACGAAGACCGCGCCCGCCGTCCGGGGGCAGGTCCTCCTCGATGCCTGGCGCTACGCCCATCCGACCGCGGTCGGCGCGACCTGGGACCTCGCCAACCCGTACGCGGCGCGGACCCTGGAGTGGCACACGCGGATCGACTACGTGCTCGTCGGGCCGCCGGGACCGGTGGGGGAGGGGCACGTACGGGACGTGCGGCGGGCGGGGGACGGGCCCGTCGACGGGGTGTGGCCCTCGGACCACTGCGCGGTCGTCGCGGACCTTGCCACCGAGGCCGGAGGACCCGCCGGCTGAACCGCGCGCTCGGGGCCCCTACCACCTTTTCCGGTCCCCCTATCGTGGCCTGTTCCGCCGCCCGTCGTCGTGGATACCCTGGCTGCGGACGACGCTCACTGGGAGGAGCAGGACGTGGCCAACAGCACCACTCAGCAGCCGGCGGCGGGCAGCGGGAAACCGCAGCTCGATCTCACAGGCGCCACGTGGCAGTCGAGCAGCCAGGGGGTGGGGGACGTCGAGATCGCGTTCGTGGAGGGATACATCGCCATGCGCGACGGGCGGAACCCGGAAGGGCCGGCGCTGATCTTCACCCCGGGGGAGTGGCGCGCCTTCGTCCTCGGCGCCCGTGACGGCGAGTTCGACCTGACCTGACGCCGCTCCCGCATGCCGGATCCGGGACCCCCGGCGTGACCCGACCCGTCCGTCACGCCGGCGGTCCCGTCCCGTCACACCAGCACGACGCAGCCCCGCTCGCGCAGCGCCACGAGCGGGGCTTCGGTGCCTGCGGCCTCGTTCCAGCGCAGATCCAGCTTCTCCAGCGCGGGCATGTGCGCCACCCACGGCGGGATGTCGCGGATCTTGTTGGCCCGTAGGTCCAGGCGGCGCAGCATCGGCAGCTCCGCCAGCACCTCGGGCACCTCCGGCAGCGCGTTCTCGCGCAACTCCAGCTCGCGCAGCTCGCCGAGGTCCGCCACCGAGTCGGGCAGCGAACCGAGCGCGTTGCCGCGCAGCCACAGCTCGCGCAGGGCGCTCAGCCGCCCGATCGACTCCGGCAGGAAGGCCAGCCCGCTCGTCCCGCACTCCTGCGCGCGCAGCTCCACCAGCCCCGCCATGTCGCCCACCTCCTCGGGCAGGGCACGCAGCGGGTTCGAGCCGACGTTCAGGTAACCGAGCGCGTGGAGCCGGCCGAGCGCGGCGGGGAGCACGGTCAGGTGGTTGTGGTGCAGGTACAGACAGCCGCTGAGGGCCGTCAGCTCCCCGATGGCCTCGGGCACCGCGACGAGTGCGTTGTGCCCGAGGTCCAGGGTGTGCAGCCGGGTCAGGGCGGCGATGTCGTCCGGGACGTGCGTCAGCGCGTTCTCGGCCAGGACGAGCACTTCGGCGTCCGTCTCCTGCCACACCTGCGGCGGTACGGCGCTGAGGCCGGCCCGCCACAGGTTCACGACTCGGGTCACGGCCAGGGCCCCAGGTCGGGCAGCCGGCCGTCGAGCCGATGGTGTGGCTCGCGGCCCGCGAGCCACGAGGCGAGGTCCGTGAGCCGGCCCCTCACCACCGGGGCGCGACCGGCCGAGTCGTCACCGCCGCCGGCGCCTCGGGCGCCGAACGTGTGCCGTACGGGGCCGTCCGATTCGACCAGCGTCAGCCCCGCGGGCACGCGCGGCGCGAGGAAGTCGAAGAGGTGCAGGCACAACTCGCGCGGCCAGGCCGCCGAGCAGGTCTCCAGTTTCGCGTCCGCGGTGTGCACCTCCAGCTCGCGCCACCAGCAGTACAGGGCGCCCAGCAGGTCGCCGTCGCGATAGCGCACCGGGCGGTCCCAGTCCGCGTCTCCCACCGACCCCCAGACGGCCTCCGCCTCCGCCAGGGTGGCCGTGACCGCCGCGGTCAACTCCGCGGCGCTCCGTACCGCACCGGCCTCGATGCCCGCGTCGCGGGCCGGCCGCCCGCCGTCGTACACCTCGATCAGCTCGCCCTTCAGGGCGTACCGCGCCTGGCGCGTCTGCGCCCGGCAGATGCCTTCGATATGCGACAGCACGTGCGCGCGCGTCCAGCCCGGCAGTCTGGACGATTCGCGCTCCCTTCCCTCGGTGAGCTCTGCCAGCGAGATGCGCAGCCGTTCGTGCCCGTCCAGCACGTACGCCCACACCTCCGGTCCCCGCAGCAAGCCCCCGGCTTCCGCCATCCGACCCCTCCTCTGTCGTCGACGGGGAGACACTACTCGCGTAGCACCGGGTGTACGCCTCTTCCGGCTATGCCGGATCGGCAACGCGGGGGAGGCCGCCCCGGCGTCCGGCGGTGCCGCGGGACCCGTACGATTGGCCCATGGCATTTCTCCGCCGCCGCAGCAGCGCCGCCAAGCCCGCGGGCCCGGACTTCGACGTCCTGGCCATGGACCCGGGCGACTGGCCCGGCGACCTCGGCGCCGGCTTGCTGCCCGGACCCGACGGGACCTGCCAGGGTGTCTTCCTGCGGTACGACCTGTTCGGCGGTCGCGGCCCCGCGATGATCATCGGGAACCTGCCCGAGGGCTCGCCCGCGCGCGACGTGCCGGAGGGCCAGCCGCCCTTCGAGGTGGCGCAACTGCTGCTGGCGCTGGAGCACGAGGAGCCGGTGACCGTCACGGAGGTCGAGGACGCGCCCGTGATGCAGGGCGACAATCTCCTGATCGTGCGCAGGCTGAAGCTCTCCGAGAGCCGCGTCTCGTGCGTGCAGTTCGACCGCAGTGACAACGTCCTCGTCACCATCGCCGCGTGGGACCGTCCGATCTCCGAGGACCTGTACGCGCTGCTCAAGCCGCTGCCCGCGGAGCTGTTCCAGCAGGGCTGAAATCCGCCCCGCTCCCGCCTCATCCCTCCCACCGGCAACGTCCGGCGTTGCGCGATGTCTTGTCATGCAGTCATCGGACCTCTAGCGTGACGCGTCATGACCGAGGGGATCTCACGAAGAACCACTGTCAAGACCGCTATCGGCGCCGCAGGCGCGATAGCCATGGGACCGGCCGTCTTCTCCGGGGAGGCGTTCGCTTCCGAGTCCGTTGATTCCTCCGATGAATTGAGCCTCTGGTACGACAAGCCCGCCGCCGACTGGGAGCGCGAATCGCTGCCGCTGGGCAACGGGGCCCTGGGCGTCGGCGTGTTCGGCACGCTCGCCTCCGAGCAACTCACCCTCAACGAGAAGACGCTGTGGACCGGCGGCCCCGGCTCCCCCGGCTACGACTTCGGCAACTGGACCGAACCGCGCCCGGGCGCGCTGGAGGCGGTGCAGGACCGGATCGACGCCGAGGGGCGGCTCAGCCCCGAGACCGTCGCCGCGGAGCTGGGTCAGCCCAAGCACGGCTTCGGCGCGTACCAGGTGCTCGGCCACCTCCGGCTCGACCTGCCCGCCGCCCCCGGCGCCCCGGACGCCTCCTACCGCCGCGGGCTCGACCTGCGGCGGGCGGTGGCCACCGTCGCGTACGAGCACGAGGGCGCCCGGCACCTGCGGGAGTTCTTCGTCTCGTACCCGGACGGCGTGGCCGTGGGCCGGCTGAGCGCGGACCACCCCGGGCGGGTGGCGTTCACCCTGCGCTACACCTCGCCGCGCAACGACTACACCGCCACCGCAAGCGGTGACCGCCTCACGATCCGCGGCGCTCTCCAGGACAACGGGCTGGTCTTCGAGACGCAGATCCGCCTGGTCACCGAAGGCGGCAAGGTCACGGCCGGGGACGGCACGCTGACCGTGACCGGCGCCGACGCGGCCTGGTTCGTGCTGGCCGCCGGGACCGACTACGCCGACACCTACCCCGACTACCGCGCCGCCGACCCGCACGAGCGGGTCATGCTCGCCGTCGACCGGGCGGCACGCTCCCCGTACACCAAGCTGGTGCAGCGCCATGTCGCCGACCACGGCGAGCTGTTCGACCGCGTCGCGCTCGACGTCGGCGGGCAGGCGCCGGACGTACCGACGAACGCACTGCTGGCGGGGTACGGCAGCGGTTCTGCGGCCGACCGGGCGCTGGAGGCGCTCTTCTTCCAGTACGGGCGCTACCTGCTCATCGCCTCCTCGCGGCCCGGGTCGACGCCGGCGAATCTGCAGGGTGTGTGGAACAACGTCACCAACCCGCCGTGGAGCGCCGACTACCACGTCAACATCAACCTCCAGATGAACTACTGGCCCGCCGAGGTGACCAACCTCGCCGAGACCACCGTCCCGTACGACGAGTTCGTGGAAGCCCTGCGCGCCCCCGGCCGGGTCAGCGCGAAGGAACTGTTCGGCACCGACGGGTGGGTGGTGCACAACGAGACCAACCCGTACGGCTTCACCGGCGTGCACAACTGGGCCACCGCCTTCTGGTTCCCGGAGGCCGCCGCCTGGCTGACGCAGCAGATGTACGAGCACTACCGCTTCGACGGCTCGACGGACTACCTGCGGAACACCGCGTACCCGGTGATGAAGGAAGCGGCCCGGTTCTGGCTCGCGAACCTGCGCACCGACCCGCGCGACGGCAAACTGGTGGTCACCCCCAGCTACTCGCCCGAGCAGGGTGACTTCACCGCCGGGGCGTCGATGTCGCAGCAGATCGTGTACGACCTGCTCACCTCCACGCTCGAAGCCGCCCGTACGCTGGGAGACGACCGGGCGTTCCGCGGGCGGCTGGAGCGGGCGCTGCGGGACCTGGACCCGGGGCTGCGGATCGGGTCCTGGGGGCAGTTGCAGGAGTGGAAGGCGGACCTGGACGACCAGAACAACGACCACCGGCACGTCTCCCACCTCTTCGCCCTGCACCCCGGGCGGCAGATCGAGGTGGGGAGCGAGTGGGCGGAGGCGGCGAAGGTGTCGCTCACCGCGCGCGGTGACGGCGGTACGGGCTGGAGCAAAGCCTGGAAGATCAACTTCTGGGCCCGGCTGACGGACGGCGACCACGCGCACAAGATGCTCAGCGAACAGCTCAAGTCGTCCACCCTGCCGAACCTGTGGGACACCCACCCGCCGTTCCAGATCGACGGCAACTTCGGCGCCACGTCAGGCATCGCGGAGATGCTGCTGCAGAGCCAGCACGGCCCGATCGAGGTGCTGCCCGCCCTTCCGGGCGCCTGGCCCTCGGGTTCCGTACGCGGGCTGCGCGCCCGCGGCGGCGCCACGCTCGACATCACGTGGGACGAAGGCCGGGCGACCCGCATCGTGCTGCACGCGAGCCGCACGCGCCGGCTCACCCTCCGCAGCGACCTGCTCCCCGGCGGGGAGGAGATCGTCAACGCGCGCGCGGGGCGCAGCTACACGTTCGGCTGACCGTCGCTCCGGGGCCGCACCACGGTCACGTCCGCCGCCCGCACGTACCCGGTCCGGTGGCCCACCTGGATCTGGTGCCACAGGGTGCGGCCCCGGATCACGCGGCTCGCGGCGCCCGTCTCGTCGGTGAGGCCCGGGGCGTGGAAGTGCTCGCCTGGCATGGTGTCGCCGACGACGTAGCGCTGGCCGGGGCGAAGTTCGTACGGCAGGGGCCGGGGCTCCTCGGGCTCGACGCCCTCGGGGTACGCGGACGCCTCGGGCAGCGCCCGGCCGTAGACCCGGACCGGGCCCGCGCCGGGGCGCGGACTGAGGGTGGCGCCGTCGTCCGGGAGGGCCGTGAGGGCGGCGGCGGGGTTGTGGAACCACGCCTTGCGGCCCAGGTACCAGATCGCCGTCCAGTCGCCGCGGCGGCCGGCGACGGCGAACTGCTGGCCCGTCGAGGCGCGGGCTCCGGTGTCGTTGACGCCGGTGGAGGCGGGCGCGTCACCGTGCAGCCCGGGGTCGCCGACCAGCGGGGCGCCCGAGGCGGGACGGGTGTGGAGGCCGACGGCGCCGGAGCCGTGGGGCCCTCCCGTCGCCGCGCGCAGGTCCGTCAGATGCATCGGCCCGTAGCCGCCCGCCACGCTCGGCGCCCCGCCGTGCGCGTCCCAGCGCGACTCCAGGTACGCCACCCCCAGCAGCACGCTCTCCGGCACCCCGTACTGCCGCGCGGCCGCCGCGAACGACTCCTGGAGCCCACCGGCCCCGGAGCGCGCACTGCCCGCCGCGGGCGAGCCCGCGGCGAGCAGCGGCAGGAGGGCGGCGGTGGCGGCGGCGCAGCGCGCGAGACGTCCTGGCACGGGGTCCTCCGAGGTGCGTGGGCGAACGATCACCCAGCACTATCGGCAGACTGACAGGCCGTCAATCATGTGTATGGCGAGTCGCCGCACGTCAGGCAGTTGCGCGGAACCGCGGCCCGCGGCCCCCTCCCCCCGGCGAGAGGGCGGGTGGCGCAGTCACGGCGCGCCACCCCGCCGGGTCACCGTGTTCCGACCGCCGCCCGCACCGCGCGGCGCGCCATCTGCACGTCGTCGTGGAGCCGGCGCAGCAGCAGCCGGTGCTCCTCCCCGGCGCTCATCCCGCTGTGCACGCCGCCCGGCGGCGCCGGGTCCCTCATCGCGCGCTGCACGGCGGCCTCGTACGTACGGACCTCCCGTACCAGCACCAGCATCAGGTTGACCAGGAACCCGTCCCGGTGAACCGTTCCGCCTGCCTGGGCGAGCTGGCTGATCTGCCTGCGCGCGGGCGAGCCCTCGCCCAGCACGGCCCAGAGCGTCGCCAGGTCGTAACCCGGGAGGTACCAGCCGGCCTGCTCCCAGTCCACGAGCACCGGGCCCGCGGGCGACAGCAGCACGTTCGACAGCAGGGCGTCGCCGTGGCAGAACTGCAGGTGCCCCGGGCCGATGCCGTGCAGCAGCGTCTGCAGGTCGCCCATGTCGCGGTCGGTCAGCAGGCCCAGCTCGTGGAACCGGCCGAGCTGCGCGCCGTAGTCCAGCGGCGCGCCGAACGCCCCGGCGGGGGGCCGCCACATCCCGATCCGTACCAGCGCGGCGAGCGTTGCGCGCACGTCGGCGTGCGGCGGGACCTCCAGCGGATGCCGCTGGAGGGCGGCGGCGCGGCCGGGGGTGCGCTCGATGACGAGCGTGCAGCTCTCCGGGTCGGCGGCGATGAGCCGCGGCACCCGCACGGGCGGCCGGGCCCGGACGAACGTACGGTAGGCGGCTATTTCCTGCTGCAGCTTCTCCACCCGCGCGGCCGACCGGTCGACCAGGCACTTCGCCACCGCCGTGGTCCGTCCGGCGGAGCCGACCAGCAGCACCGTGCGGCTGCTGCGGCGCAGCACCTGCACGGGGTGGAAGTCGGGGACGACGCGGTGCACGGAGTCGACGGCGGCGCGCAGGAGCGCGCCGTGCGGGCCGGTCAGGTCGAGCCGGCCGCTGACGGGACGGCGTGCGGTGGCGGGAAGCTGTCGCAGACGTGCGCCGGCGGCCGGCGCGCGGCCCGGGTCGAGGAACGGCGCGCCGCCGGCCGCGGTCCGGTGCGGGGCCGGGGGGCGTACCGTACGGACGGGTGCGGACACGGATGCCGATGCTGCGTACATGGGCGAGACAGATCCCTTCAGGCACGGGCCGGTTGCGCGCCGCGGGCCACCGTCCGCTGCCGTACCCTCCCTGGTCACTCGTCCGGGTGACCGGCTGGGGGTCCGGTCTCCGGCCGCTGAGCCCGGGATATGCGGGTGGACAGTGCGGCTGGCATGTGCCCCGATTTCCGGGGCCGGTTGGCGCAGTCATAGCCCACACCGCTATACGGGTGGCACACCATCTGGCGGACCCTGGCGAACCCTGGCGAATTGTCGCCGGGCCTGCGGCCCGTCGGTACTGTCAAGTGAGCCGAGACCCTGGGGGCTTGACGTGAGCAAGGGACCCAACACCAGGCTCGCCGACCTGTTCGGGATGACCGGCTGGTCGAAGGGCGAGCTGGCGAGGCTGGTCAACCGGCAGGCGGCGGCCACCGGCCACCCCCAGCTCTCGACCGACACCTCGCGGGTGCGGCGCTGGATCGAGACGGGCGAGATCCCGCGCGAGCCGGTGCCCAAGGTGCTGGCGGTCCTCTTCACCGAGCGACTCGGCCGTGTCGTGACCACCGAGGATCTCGGTTTCGAACGGGCCGGAGGGCCCGGGCGGGTCCGGCGGCAGTCCGATGACGCACTGCCCTGGGCACCCGAGCGGACGGCTGAGGTCCTCACCGAATTCACGGGAATGGACCTCATGCTCAATCGACGCGGCCTGGTGGGCGCGGGATCGGCGCTCGCGGCCGGCTCCGCCCTGACCAGTTCCCTGCACGAGTGGCTGCACTCCGATCCCGCCGCCCCGGGCACCGCCGCCGGAAGCGGCACCCCCACCGTCGAGCCGGCGCGCTACGGCAGATACGAGGCGACGCCGGTCGGCGCTCAGGAGGTCGACGCGCTGGAACGTTCCGTCGAGGTGTTCCGCGCCTGGGACGCCGAGCGCGGCGGCGGCCTGCAGCGCAAGGCCGTCGTGGGCCAGCTCAACGAGGTCGGCGGCATGCTCGCGTACCGGCACCCGGAGCCGCTGCAGAGCCGGTTGTGGGGCGTCGCGGCGAACCTCGCCGTGCTGGCCGGCTGGATGTCGCACGACGTGGGCCTGGAGCCCACGGCCCAGCGGTACTTCGTCATCGCCGCGCACGCCGCGCGCGAGGGCGGCGACCGGCCGCGCGCCGCGGAGGCGCTGTCGCGCGCCGCCCGCCAGATGATCCACCTGGGCCGGCCGGACGACGCGCTGGAACTGATCGGACTGGCAAAGTCCGGGACGGGGACCGGGACCCACCCGCGTACGCGCTCGATGCTCCACACCATCGAGGCGTGGGCGCAGGCGGCGAAGGGGCGCACGGGGGCGGTGCAGCGCACGCTGGGCGAGGCGGAGGACCTGTTCGCCGCCGACGGCAAAGACGCGGCGGCGCCCACCTGGATGCAGCTCTTCGACGAGGCCGACCTGCACGGCATGCAGGCCCTGGCCTACCGCACCCTCGCCGAACACGACCCGTCCGCGGCGCTCCGCGCCTGCGAGCACGGCGAACTGGCCCTCGCCAAGCGGCCGGACGGGCGCCAGCGCTCCCAGATCCTCGACTACGTGTCCCTGGCCGCGGCGGGCTTCCTCGCCGACGACCCGGACCGGGGCGAGGACTACGCCCGGCTCGCGCTGGAGCGCATCGGCGAGAACTCCTCGCACCGCACCTGGGACCGGTTACGGGAGACGTGCCGGCTGACCGCGCCGTTCTCGGACGATCCGGTGGTCAAGGCGCTGCGCGAGGAGATGAGCGAGACGCTGGCCAAGGCGCCGAAGGGGCGCACGAGCCCCATCTGACGGCCGCTCCGGCGCTGCCGGAGGCTGCCGTACGGGGACGGGTGGGGAGTGACGGGCCGGGCCGCCGGGGCACGGTGGCTCAGCCCGTCACCCTGGCCACGAGCACGCAGGCGTCGTCCCCGCGGCGTCCGCCGCCGAACTCCTCGACGACGGTGCGCAGGCACTCCTGCGCACCGGGTGCGGCGGCGAGCCGGGGGGCGAGCGCGAGCAGCCGCTCGCGGGCCGGCTCCGGGCTGCGGGCGCCGAGGGCCGCGGTGTGCAGCAGAAGCAGGTCGCCGGGCTGTAAGACCTCGCTGACCTGCGCGTACGACGTGTCCGCGGTGGCGCCGAGCAGCACGCCCTCGGGGGAGGTCAGGGGACGGCCCGCGCCGTCGCGGAAGAGCAGCGGCGAGACGTGCGCGGCGCGGGCCCAGCGCAGGGTGCGCGCCGCCGGGTCGTAGCGGCAGCAGACCGTGCCGACGAGCACCGGCTGCGCCGACACCTCCAGCAGCTCGTTGGCCCGGCCGAGGAGCGCGGCGGGATCCGCACCGCCGAGGGCCATGCCGCGCAGGGCGCCGAGGAGCATCGTCATCCCGGCTGCGGCCGGGACGCCGCGGCCGGCGACGTCGCCGACGCCGAGGAAGGTGTCGCCGCCGGGCAGCGGCAGCGCGTCGTACCAGACGCCGCTGACAGGGGTGTCGGCGGCGGCCGGAAAGTGATGTCCGGCCACGGTCAACGCGGCCGGGTCACCGGCCGGCAGGTGGACGGCGCCGCGCCACGGCGGCAGCACCGACTCGTGCAGCTCCCGGGCGATGCGCCGCTCGGCCGCCGCGAAGTGCCGCTCGCGCTGGAGCGCGGACTCCGACTCCCGTACCGCCTGGCGGCTGCGGCGCAGCTCGGTGACGTCACGTACGACCGTCCACATCGACTCGGTCGCGCCCCCGGCGTCCAGGACGGGCTCGCCGACGACGTGCAGGGTGCGCGGCGCCCCGTCCGGGCGGCGGATGCGGAACTCGCCGTCGATCGGCTTGCCGTCGACCAGGCAGTCCGTGACCATCGCGGTCAGCCGCGGCTGGTCGGCGGGGTCGAACCAGGACGGCAGCTCGTCCAGCGACAGCGGGCCGTCGCCGGGGTCCCTGCCGAAGATGTCGAAGAGGTCGTCCGACCAGTCGACGATGTCCGAAAGCAGATGCCACTCCGCGCTGCCCACCCGGGGCTGCGGACGGTCCAGCGGACCGGCGGGGAACTCCCCCGCCGGTCCTTCGCCGTCCTCGCGGTCCGCGTCGACCGGGTGACCGGCGCGCAACTGCCCGAGCTGGAGCGTCAGGGAGTCGAGCTGCCGCGCGGCGAGGTCGCACAGCGCGCGCTGCCAGCGCAGCTCGGCCCCCTGGGCGTCCCCCGCGGCGGCGATCGTCTCCCGCTGCACCGCCTCCAGGCTGCCGCGCAGCCGGGCGATCTGGGCGAGGAGGGTGGCCACGGGGCTGCGTTCCGGCTGCTCGGGTGCGTGCGGGCCCGCGGCGCGGGGGAGTCGTGAGGCGGCGGCCATGGCGTGATCTCCGATACCTTCCGGCCCGGGCTCCGGCGTCGTTGCCGGCCTGCGGTTCGCCGTTACGACTGTGGCACAGGCGGCGACGCTGCGTAAGGCGTTTCGCGAGACCCGAGCAGATGCTTGTGGCATATGCACCCCGGCCGGTTCACGACCGCACTTCACCCGACCTCCGCACTCCAGTAAGCTGCCGCGGCAATGGAGCCGGCAGCCGGTCGGTGGCCCGGTCTGTCCGTTCCGCGGAAAATTCCGTTGCCAGCGGTCCCACCACCCCGGATGCTGACGTCATGTTCGAGCCAGCCATAGCGCCCAGCGGCACCCTCCTCGGCCTCCTCCAGCGAGGCCGGGGGGACGGGACCCTGCACGCACTCGCCGCGCCGAGGGCAGAAGCCCTCCAGGCGCTGTACGAGTGCGTGATCGACGACCCCAGGCACGACTGGCAGGTGGAGAACCGCTCGCTCTATTACGCCCGGCTCTGCCTGGAGCTGGACGCCCCCGTGGACGCCCTCGCCGACCACCTCTTCGCCCCCGACGACGTGCTGCGCCCCGACGAGCAGCGCACCGGGCTCACCCTCTCCGTCCTCGGCCACCTCGCCTCGTACGGCCGTGACGACGCCCTGAAGCTCCTCCGCCGCTACGCCGCCGCCGGCGGCTGCTGGCAGTGGGCGCTCGACGAGCTCGCGCTGCGTGACGACGACGCCGGGCTGCGCGCCCTGGCCCCGCACGTGCTGGCCCGCTTCCCGCGCACCCCCGAGGGCGAGCGCGAGCTGGCCGCGGAGATGCGCGGCGCGTTCGAGCCCCGGCCCTGGCGGCTGTGGGCCGAGGACCCCGAGCTGGGCGCCCGCGTGCGCGCGGCGCAGGAGCAGGAGAGTTTCGACCGCTGGCAGCGCCAGCTCCGCTCCCGCGGCCCGCGGCCCGGCTGGAGCGTGGCCGAGATCCTCCAGTGGGCGCAGGACGGCCTGGAGCAGTACCCGGCGCAGCCCCGGCACGCCGCCGCGGCCCGCTGCCTCGCCGCCGTCGCCGGGCCCGAGGACCGGCCGGAACTGTTCGCCGCGGCCCGCGCCGGCGGCGACGGCGCCCGCGCCGCCGCCGTCGCGCACCTCGCGGCGACCGGCGACCCCGAGACGTACGACCTCATCGAAGCCGCCGTCTGCGGTCCTTCCGAGATCCTCGCCGACGCCGCGCTCGCCACCTTCGGCCGGATGTGCTCCACCGCAGCCCTCGGCGCCGCCCGCAGCTGGGCGGGCCGCGAGGACGCGCTCGGCACCGCGGCCGGGGTGATGCTCGCCCGCCGCGGCGCCGCGCGCGACGCCCGTGCCGTACGGGCCGTGCTGCTGCGCCGCGTGCGCGACGGAGGGCCCGACGCGCCGGAGTTGTGCGATCTCGTCGCCGGCGCGGGCCGGCTGGCGATCGCCTCCGCGGCGCCCGTGCTGCGGCACATCTACCGTGAGACCGGCAGCTCGCAGCTCCGCGGAGTCACCGCCCGCGCACTGGCCGCCACCGACCCGTCGTTCCCCGCTTCCTTCGCCGTCGAGTGCCTGTGGGACTGCGAGGACACCACCCGCGAGATCGGCGCCCGGCACGCCGAGACCGCCGACGCCCGTGTCGTCGCCCGGCTGCGCAGCCTGGCCGCCGACCCGGCAGAGGACGGCGACGTGCAGAGCACCGTGCGCACCCGCATCACCCCCGACGGCGCCGCCGGCTGACCCGTCACGCCTCCTTCACGTACGGTCGCACCCTGCGACAATGAGCGCATGACGGCGCCCTGGCAGTTCTGGATCGACCGCGGCGGCACGTTCACCGACGTGGTGGGCAGACGACCCGACGGCACCCTCGTCGCCCGCAAGCTGCTCTCGCACGACCCCGGACGCTACGGCGCCCACGACGACGCCGCCGTCGCGGGCGTGCGGCTGCTGCTCGGGCTCGGGCCCGACGAGCCGGTGCCCGCGGAGCGCGTCGAGGTGGTCAAGATGGGCACCACCGTCGCCACCAACGCACTCCTCGAACGGAAGGGCGAGCCGACGGTCCTCGTGGTCACCGAGGGGTTCCGGGACGCGCTGCGGATCGCGTACCAGAACCGGCCGCTGCTCTTCGAGCGCCGCATCCTCAAGCCGGAGGCGCTGTACGAGCGGGTGATCGAGGTACCCGAGCGAGTCGGCGCCCACGGCGAGGTCGTCCGCGCGCTGGACCTCGATGCCGCGCGGGCGGCGCTGGCGGAGGCGTACCGCGACGGGTACCGCAGCGCGGCCGTCGTCCTGGTGCACGGCTACCGCTACGCGGATCACGAGCGGGCCGTCGCCGAGGAGGCCCGCCGGGCGGGCTTCACGCAGATCAGTTGCGGCCACGAGGTCAGCCCGCTGATGAAGCTCGTGCCCCGCGGCGACACGACCGTCGTCGACGCCTACCTGTCGCCGATCCTGCGCCGGTACGTCGACCGCGTGGCCGGCGAACTGCCCGGCATCCGGCTGCAGTTCATGCAGTCCAACGGCGGCCTGCGCGAGGCCACGCACTTCCGCGGCAAGGACGCCGTGCTCTCCGGGCCCGCGGGCGGGGTCGTCGGCATGGTCCGCTCCTCTGCGGAGGCGGGCCACGACCGCGTCATCGGCTTCGACATGGGCGGCACGTCCACCGACGTGTCGCACTACGCGGGCGAGTTCGAGCGCGACTTCGACACGCGGGTGGCGGGCGTACGGATGCGCGCGCCGATGCTCAGCATCCACACCGTGGCCGCCGGCGGCGGCTCCGTCCTGCACTTCGACGGCCGCCGCTACCGGGTGGGCCCCGACTCCGCGGGCGCCGTCCCCGGGCCCGCCTGCTACCGCCGCGGCGGGCCGCTGACCGTCACCGACGCCAACGTCATGCTCGGCCGCGTGCAGCCGCAGCACTTCCCCGCCGTCTTCGGCCCCGGCGGCGACCAGCCGCTCGACGGCGAGGCGGTGCGGCGGGCGTTCACCGAGCTGGCCGAGACGTCCGCCGCGGCCACCGGCGACCGGCGCTCGCCGGAGGAGGTCGCGGCCGGGTTCCTCGACATCGCCGTGCTCAACATGGCCAACGCGGTGAAGAAGATCTCCGTGCAGCGCGGCCACGACGTCACCCGCTACGCGCTCACCAGCTTCGGCGGCGCCGGGGGCCAGCACGCCTGCGCCGTCGCCGACGTGCTCGGCATCTCCACCGTCGTCGTCCCGCCGCACCCGGGGGTGCTCTCCGCGTACGGCATCGGGGTCGCCGCGGCGACGGCGATGCGGGAGCAGGCCGTGGAGGCGGAGCTGACCGGCGAGTCGATGCCGCGGATCCGGCAGGTCTGCGCGGAGCTGGCGGAACGGGCCGCGGCGGACCTCACGGACGAGGGCATCCCGGCCGCCGCGGTGGACACCGCGGCGCGGGTGCACCTGCGGTACGCGGGCACCGACTCGGCGATCGCCGTGCCGCTGGCGGCGGAGGCGGAGATGCGGGCGGAGTTCACCGCCGTGCACCGCAGGCGGTTCGCGTTCACGATGGACAAGCCGATCGTCGCCGAGGCCGCGTCCGTGGAGGCCGCCGCCGAGCAGGCCCCCACCACGCGGGAGGAGGTCGGCGAGGCCGCCCGCACCGGGGGCGCGCCGCAACCCGCCGACTGCGTACGGATCTTCACCGACGGGCAGTGGCGCGAGGCCGGGCTGTTCCAGCGCGCGGAACTGCGCGCCGACGACACCGTCACCGGACCCGCGATCATCGCCGAGGAGGGCTCCACCACCGTCGTCGACCCCGGCTGGCAGGCCGCCGTGCACCACCGCGGCCACCTCACGCTCACCCGCGTCCGGCCGAGGCCCGCGACACTGGCGGTCGGCACGGGCGTGGACCCCGTGATGCTGGAGGTCTTCAACAGCCTCTTCATGGCGATCGCCGAACAGATGGGCGTACGGCTGGAGAGCACCGCCCACTCCGTCAACATCAAGGAACGGCTCGACTTCTCCTGCGCCCTCTTCGACGCCGAGGGCAACCTGATCTCCAACGCGCCCCACATGCCGGTGCACCTGGGGTCGATGGGGGAGTCCATCAAAGAGGTGCTGCGGCGCAACCGGGACGGCGGCCACGGGCTGCGGCCGGGTGACGTCTACGCGATCAACGACCCGTACCACGGCGGCACCCATCTGCCGGACGTCACCGTCGTCACGCCCGTCTTCGACGATGCAGGGCGACAACTGCTGTTCCTCGTCGCCTCCCGCGGCCACCACGCCGAGATCGGCGGCATCACGCCCGGATCGATGCCCGCGTTCAGCCGCACGATCCAGGAGGAGGGCGTCCTCTTCGACAACTGGCTGCTCGTCCGCGACGGCGAGCTGCGCGAGGCCGAGACGCGCCGGCTGCTGACCTCCGGCGCGTACCCGTCGCGCGCGCCCGACGCCAACCTCGCCGACCTTCGCGCCCAGATCGCCGCGAACAACAAGGGCATCGACGAACTGCGCCGCATGATCGGCATGTTCGGCCTGGACGTCGTGCAGGCATACACGGGGCACGTGCAGGACAACGCCGAGGAGTCCGTGCGGCGCGTCATCGCCGCCCTCGGGGACGGCACGTACCGCTACGAGACCGACGCCGGCGCGGTCATCGAGGTCGCCGTGCGCGTCGACCGCGACGCGCGCGGCGCGTTGGTCGACTTCACCGGCACCTCGCCGCAGCAGCCGGGCAACGCCAACGCGCCCAGCTCGGTCGTCATGGCCGCCGTGCTCTACGTCTTCCGCACCCTGGTCGCCGAGGACATCCCCCTCAACAGCGGCTGCCTGAAGCCCCTGGACGTGCGCATCCCGCCGGGCTCGATGCTGGCGCCGGAGTTCCCCGCGGCCACCGTCGCCGGGAACGTCGAGACCTCCCAGGCCGTGACGGGCGCGCTGTACGCGGCGCTCGGCGTACAGGCCGAGGGCTCCGGGACGATGAACAACGTCACCTTCGGCAACGACAAGGCGCAGTACTACGAAACCGTCGCCTCCGGCTCCGGCGCGGGCGACGGCTTCGCCGGCGCCGACGTCGTGCAGACCCACATGACCAACTCCCGCCTCACCGACCCCGAGGTGCTGGAGTGGCGCTACCCGGTGCGCGTCGAGGAGTTCGCCGTACGGGACGGCAGCGGCGGCCGGGGCCGCTGGGAGGGTGGCCGCGGGGCGGTCCGGCGCATCCGGTTCCTGGAGCCGATGACGGTGACGCTGCTGACCGGCCACCGCCGGGTGGCCCCGTACGGGATGGCGGGCGGCGCACCCGGCGCACTCGGCCACAACGCCATGGAGCGCGCGGACGGCACCGTCGAGCCGCTGAAGGGCTGCGACACGGTGGAGGCGGCCGCGGGGGACGCGCTGGTGGTCGAGACCCCCGGCGGCGGCGGTTACGGCGCACCGGAGTGAGCGACCGCGGAGTCCCGGCGTCGCCGGGCCCAGGCCGCCGCCCCTCCGCGCCGTCCGGGCCGGCGGCCGGCCGTGCCGTTTCGGCCGATGTCGGTGGCACCGCCTAATCTGTCCGTCGTGACTGCTCCGACCACCGCGACGCCTGCGCCCGGCGCGCCGCGGCCCGCTCCGGGCCCCGCCGCCGACGAAGGGCTGGCCCGCCGGCTGCGCGCCCTGGCGTGCACGGCTCCGCTGCACGACCTGGACGCCCGCAAGGCGATGCTCGCCGGCGAGTTCGGGGTGTATGCGATGGCGGAGGTGGCCCTCTCCGCCATCGATCTGATCACACTGCAGATGGACTTCGACACCGGCGCCGAGCCCGACGAGGTCATCGCCCGGCTGCTGCCGCGCGTCGCCGCCCAGGCGCCGCTGCGCCCCCGCGCCGAGCACGAGCGGGTGGCGCACTGGGTGCTGGACAGCCTCGTCAACGTCGGCAGCGTCGACCGCGGCTTCCGCGCGGTGTACGGCACCTTCGGCCACGACGGCGCGTACGTCCGCAGGGAGTACGACTTCAAGCTCCTCGAAGAGGTCCCGGGACCCGGCGGCGCCGTCTATCTGCGGACCACCGACGAGGCGGTCAACGTGCTGGTGGGCGCCCTCGACACCGACGTCACCAGCGCGCAGATCGCCGCCGAGGTCAAGCTCGAGGTCCTCATCAGCCGCGGCCGGCTCGCCGACGCCCAGCTCGCCGCCGAGCAGGCCCGCTACCGCACCGTGCAGTACGCCGAGACGCTGCGCCGCGCCCTGGAGGCCACCCGGCGCAACGTGCGCGCGGTCGACTGGCTCCAGACCGTCCCGGCGATGATCGACGAGGCGCTGGACCACGTCGCCGACCGGTACCGGCACGAGAACGCCATCCTCACCAACATCCGCCGCGCCCGCGACGAGGCGGAAGACCCCGACCACAAGCGCCGCGCCGCGGAGCTGGTCGACATCGTGAAGGACTGCATCCGCCGCCACACCCAGCTCCAGACCCGGCTGCTGGACGCCGGCCCGCTGTTCCGCGCCGAGCAGGACCGGCAGGCGTTCGCACCGCCCGCCGCCCGCACCGGAGTCGACCTCTACGGCCAACTCCTCGCCCCCGTGCTGCCGCTGCCCGTCTCCGCCGCCCACCGCGTCACCGATGCCTTCTTCGCCCGCGGCACCGGGCTGCGCGCCCCGCACGCCGTACGCCTCGCCGACCTCGCGGAGCTGCTGCTGACGCCCCCGCTGGAACGGGCCCACCTGGGCGCCGAGATGCCCGAGCCCGACCTCGTCGCCACCCCCGACGACAGCCGGTTCAGCGAGGAGCAGCTCGCCGCCGCGGGCGAGTTGCTCGACCTGCCGCCGGACGCGCCGCGCCGGCTGTCGGGGCTGCTCGCCGACGCCCGCCGCCGCGACCCCGAGCTTCCGTATCTGGTCGCCCTCCTCGCGGTGCACGCCGCGGGTCCCGCGGTGGGGACGGCGTACCGGCAGGGTGACGAGCGGCTGCTCTTCGCCGTGGACGACGGGACGCAGATGGAGGACGCCGAGTTCGGCGGCGCGGACCTCATCGTCGGCACGGCACTGCTGGACGCCGCCGGGATGGCGGCAGGCCGGACGGAGGCCGCCTCGTGACCCCCGACCCCGCGACCGCCCCCGGGACGGCCGCCGCGACCGGGAGCGCCGACGGCCACCCGCCCGCGGTCACCCCGGCCGACGCCGCCGACGCCGCCCGCCTGGTCTCCTTCGGCCTCCAGCCCAAGCTGCTGCCCGCCCGCGACCTGGAGTACGGAGAACTGCTCCGGCGCTACCGGGAAGACCCGCCCTTCGCCCGCCTCGCCGACGCCGTCGCCACCGGCCTCGGCCTCGTCGTGCTGGAGGTCTCGGCCCGTACGGGCATGGCCGTCACCGCCTCCGAGGACTCCGTCTTCGCCGTCCGCATGGGCGACTACGCCCGCCGCGCCGCCACCGACTCCGCCGACCGCTTCCTGCACGGCCTGGCTCACCTCGCCGTCGCCGCCATGGCGTTCCCGCGCCCCGAGGATCTGGCGGACGACGGATACATCGGCCGCGTCAGCGTCAACGGCGTCGACGCCTTCGTCCGCCAGGCATGCCGCCGCCTGGAGGAGCGCGCCGAGGAGGCCGGTGAGAACACCGACCCGGCCGAGGGCGAGCGCGGCCTGGAGGCCGCCTGGCGGGTGTACGCGCGCCGCAGCGCCACCGGCGCCACGAAGGACGCCCGCCGGCTCGCCGGCTCCACCACCGGCATCATCGGCAAGGCGATGGCGTTCCTCACCGACTCCGGCTTCCTCCAGCGCACGTCGGACGACGCCGGCGGCACGTACCGCACCACCGCCCGCTACCAGTTGCAGGTGCGGGACATGGCCGGCGGCGCGGCCATGTCCGAGCTGCTGGAGCTGGGCGTCGTGCCCGTCGCCGACGGCAGTGCGACCCTGGTGCCCGCCGCCGACGACGACGGCGAGATCGCCGGCGGCGCGCTGCCGTTCTTCCCCAGCCAGCACGAGCGGGCCTGACGGCCGGTCGAGACGTCACGAGCGAAGGCCGCAATCGCATGTACGAGCTGTCCCGCATCCGCCTCTACTCCATCGGACCCGCCGGTGCGCGGTACGCCGACACCGTGCTCGACCTGCGCGGCGTCGGCGCCGAGGTGCCCCAGCCCGCGCCCGCCCAGGGCGACTTCTTCGCCGCCGAGCCCACCGGGCCGCCGCGCCGGCCCGCGCCCGCGGGCGTGCTCTTCCTGGAGAACGGCGGCGGCAAGTCCGTCCTGCTGAAGCTGATCTTCTCCGTGATGCTGCCCGGCCACCGCAACACCCTGGGCGGCGCCAGCTCCGGCGTGCTGCGCAAGTTCCTGCTCGCCGACGACACCGGGCACGTCGCGCTGGAGTGGCAGCACACCGTCACCGGCGAGCAGATCGTCGTCGGCAAGGTGAGCGAGTGGCGCGGCCGGCAGGTCTCCGGCGACCCGCGGAAGTTCGCCGAGGCATGGTACTCGTTCCGTCCCGGGCCCGGGATGGGCCTGGACGCGCTGCCGGTCGCCGAGTCCGCGGCGGTGCGCCCCGCCGCTGAAGGCGCCTCGGGCGCGCGCGGGCGGCGCCGCACCATGAAGGGCTTCCGGGACGTACTGACCGAGGCCGGCAAGGCGTACCCGCACCTGGACGTGGTGTGGGAGGAGATCCACGAGCGGTGGAACGAGCACCTGACGCGCCTCGGCCTCGACCCGGAACTCTTCCGCTACCAGCGGGAGATGAACGCCGACGAGGGCGAGGCCGCCGGGCTGTTCGCGGTGAAGAACGATTCCGACTTCACCCACCTGCTGCTCCGCGCCGTCACCGACACCCGCGACACCGACGGCCTCGCCGACCTCGTCCACGGCTTCGCGCACAAGCTGGGCCGTCGCGCGGAGCTGACCGCGGAACGCGACTTCACCGCCGGCTCGCTCGACCTTCTCGAGCACATCGTCACGGGCGCGGAGCAGCGTGCCCGCGCCCGCGACATCCTCGGCGGCGCCGAGCGCCGGGCCCGGGCGCTGGCCGCACGGCTCACGGCGCGGGCCGGCGCGGAGCGTGCCCGGGCGGCGGAGCTGGCCGGGCAGGAGCGGACGGCCGCGGAGCGGGTCACGGCGGCGGAGTCGTCCCGGCGCGACAGTGAACTGATCGCCGCGGAGCTGGCGTACCGGCACGCGTCGCTGGCGCTGGCCGCCGCGGAGAAGAGCGCGGCGGGCAAGCGCCGGGAGCTGACCGACGCCCGTACGCTGCACGCCGCCTGGCAGGCCGCGGAGGCGGTGCTGCGGCACCGCGCCGCCGCCGACCGCGCGGCGCGCGTCTCCGCCGCCATCCGCGAGGCCGAGCGCGACGCCGCCCCGGCGCTGGCCGCCCGCGCGACGGCGGCCACCGGGCTCGTACGCGCGCTGCACGCCGCCGCCCGCGACGGCGAGACGCTGGCGGCGGAGCAGGAGGAGCGCTCGGCCGTCCTCCAGCAGGAGTCGGAGACGGCGCACGCCGACGCGGTCGCCGCCGCCACCCGGGCGCAGCGCGCCCGCAGCGAGACCGACCACCTGCGCCAGCGGCTCGCGGAGGTCGAGCAGGAGACGGCGGAGGCGGTACGGGCCGGCTGGCTCGACACCGACCCCGCCGCCCCCGACACGGACCCGGCCCGCGCGGCCCTCGTCGCCGGGGACGCCGAGAAGGCGGCGGTCGCCGCCTGGGATGAGGCCCGCGAAGCGGCCCGTACGGCGGCGGACCACGCGCGCGAGACGGCGGCGGCCCTGGCCCGCGCCGAGCTGGCGGCGGCCCGCGCCGCGGACGCGGCGGAGGCGGCCGAGGCGGCGTACGGCACGGAGCGCCGCGCGGCGGAGTCGCTGGCGGGGGAGCGGCGGCTGGTGGAACTGCTGGGCCTGCCGGAGGCAGAGGGCGAGGGCGGAGAGCAACGGGCGCTGAGCGCCGTGGAGTTCGACCGCGCGGCCGACGAGCTGCGGACGCTGCTCGACGCGCGGGTCACCGACGACGAGCGGCGGCTCTTCGACCTGCGCACCGCCGCCGGGGACGACGCCCGGATCCTCGCCGCGCTCGGCGACGGCGGGCTGCTGCCGCCCGGTCCCGACGTGCTGGCCGTCGTCGACTGCCTCGGCGAGCACGGCATTCCCGCGCTGCCCGGATGGCGTTACCTCGCGCAGGCCGTCGACCCGGCCGACCACGCAGCCGTGCTCGACGCCCGCCCGGAGCTGGTCGACGGTGTCGTCATCACCGACCCGGACACCCACGCGCGCGCCCGCGAGGTGCTGCGCGAAGCGGCGCTGCTGCCCCGCTCGGCCCTTGCCGTGGGCACGGCCGCCGCGCTCCTCGCGCCGCCGCCCACCGGGGAGCGCGACGGCGGCGTGTTCCTCGTGCCGCCCAACCCGGCCATGCACGACGAGCGCGCCGCCGACGACGAACGCCACGCCCTGCGCGCCCGCGCCGCCGACCGCGACGAGCAGATCCGCGTCCTGGCCGCCCGCCTGGCGGCCGACCGGACGCTGGCGGCCCGGCTGGCTTCGTGGCGTACGGGCTGCCCCGCCGGCCGGCTGGCGGAACTGGCCGCCGCCGCGGAGTCGGCCCGTACGGCATCGGCCGCGGCGGACGAGACGCTGACCCGCGCCCGCGTCGAGGCCGAGGACGCCGCGGCCGCCGCCGAGGAGACCGCGCGGGCCCGCGAGGAGCGCCAGGACCAGGCCCAGCGCGCGCGCCGCAGCGCCGACGCCCTCGCGGGCCTGGCCCACCGCCTCCGCGAACGCTCCGGCTGGCAGGCCCGCCTCCGCGAACTCGCCGACGAGGCCCTGGAGTACGAAGCCCGGGCCGCCGACTGCACCGCCCGCGCCCGCGCCGCCGACGAGGACCGCCGCGACGCCCAGCGCGCCGCCGACGACGCCCGCCGCACGGCGCGCGCCCTTCGCGCGGAGCGCGCGGAGATCGCGGGCGTGGCCGAGGAACTGGAGGCCGAGGCGGCGGACGAGGCGGCCGAGGCCGGTGGCGGCCCGTCACCCGGGACGCTCCAGGAGCCGGACCCGGCGGCGGACGGCGACACCGACCCTGCCGAGGGCGACGCCTCCCGCGCCGAGGGCGGCGCCCGGCGCCGGGCCCGGCATGCCCAGGCCGTCGCCGCCGACGCGGCCCGTGCCTCGCTGCCCGCGCTGCGGGAGGCGTACCGGGCCGCCTCCCAGGTCTACGAGAAGGTCGGCGTCGGAGCCGATCTCCGCGCCGAGCAGGCGCGGGCCGAGAGCGAGGAGTCCGCCGCGCTGGCGGAGCTGAACCGGCTCAGCAACAAGGTCCGTACGCGCGCCGCCACCCTCCTCGCCGGGCCCGACGGCGCCGACGCGCCGTCGCGGCAGGCCGCCGCCGTCCGCGCCGAGTCCGTCGTGCACCTGCTGGAGTCCCGCTCCGCCGCCGCCAGCGAGACCCTGGGCCGGCTGCGCGGTGACGCGGAACGGCTCGCGCCCGCGGCGGGCGAGGCGCACACCGAGCTGCCCGAGGACCTCGTGCCGGCCGGCGCCGAGCAGGCCCAGGCGCTGCTGCGGTCCGCCGCCGCCACCGCCGCCGAGCGCGCCGACGAACTCGCCGCCGCCACCGAGGCGCACGCCGGGCTGCGCCGCGCCTGCGCCGCCGCCGAGGACGCCGCCGGCGCCTTCGCCGAGACCGCCGCCATGCTGCGCGACCTGCTTCGCGGCCCCGCCGCGGGCGAGGAGCAGGACGACGCGGGCGAGGCGGAGCCGTTCCCCGGCGGGCTGGACGGGGCCCGGCAGGCCGCCGCCGAGTCCCGCCGCTCGCTGCGCGGCTGCGCCGCGGACCTGGCGACCGCCGAGTCCGCCCTGCGCGACGCGTGCGACATCCTCGTACGGCACGCCAACTCCACCCGCTACGAGCAGGTCCGCACCCCCGCCCGGCAGCAGATCCGCGAACTGCCTGCTGCCGCCCTCCCGGAGCACGCCGCCGCCTGGGCCGCGGCCTTCGCGCCCCGGCTGCGGGTGCTCACCGACGAGCTGGCGCAGCTGGAGCGCAACCGCGACGGCATCGTCGACCGGCTGCGCGGCCTGGTCGAGTCCGGCCTGGCCACGCTCCGCGCCGCGCAGCGGCTGTCCCGGCTGCCGGAAGGGCTGGGGGAGTGGTCCGGGCAGGAGTTCCTGCGCATCCGCTTCGAGGACCCCGACCAGGCGACCCTCTCCGAGCGCCTGGGCGAGGTGATCGACGAGGCCACGCGTGCGGCCGTACGCAAGAACAGCGACCTGCGCCGCGACGGCACGACCCTCCTGCTGCGCGGCGTGGACGCCGCGATGGCGCCCAAGGGCGTGGCGGTGGAGATTCTCAAGCCGGACGCGGTGCTGCGCGCGGAGCGCGTGCCCGTCGGGCAGATGGGCGACGTGTTCTCGGGCGGCCAGCTGCTCACCGCCGCTATCGCGCTGTACTGCACGATGGCCGCCCTCCGCGGCAACGACCGCGGCGACGACCGGCACCACCACGCGGGCACGCTCTTCCTCGACAACCCCATCGGCCGCGCCAACGCCACGTATCTGCTGGAGCTGCAACGCGCCGTGGCCGATGCCCTCGGCGTGCAGCTCCTCTACACCACGGGCCTGTTCGACACCACGGCGCTCGCGGAGTTCCCCCTGGTGATCCGGCTGCGCAACGACGCGGACCTGCGCGCGGGCCTGAAGTACATCACCGTCGAGGAGCACCTGCGCCCCGGACTGCCGGCCCAGCGGGACGGGGAGGAGCCCTCGGTCGGCGAGGTGACGGCCACCCGCATCTTCCGCCGCCCGCCCGCGGTCACGTAGCGGCACCCCCTCGGGTACGGAGCCGGGCGCCGCACTCGGCGGCCCGGCTCCACCGACACCTGGCGGCAGAAGCGTCGTTGGCGGATGCAGCGACAACAGGCCGATACGGCCCGGGGAGGTTCGGATCCGGTCACCGTACGGGGCACGGCGGCGCTGCGGCCGCCCCGGGCCCGGTCAGACTCCCGCGGCCACCGCTCCGGGCGGCCGGCCGCGCTGCGTACGGCGGCCGCCGCGGCGCTCCCTGCGGGCGCGGCGGGCGGCGCTGCTGGGCCGCGACTCCACCCCGTACCGCTGCTTCCACACCTGCCGTGTCACCCACACGTCCAGCACGCCCCAGGTCGCGACCACGGTGCTCACGACCGTGCTCAGCAGCAGTGGAAAGGCCGGCCACGACCCGCTGACGGTGAACAGCAGCGCGGCCATCGCCTGGCTCAGGGTCACGGCCACGATGATCACGGCGCGTACGGCCGCCGTCCGCACCGGGTCGGGAAGCCTCGGTGTGCCGACCGGCTCCTCGACCCAGAGCGGCGATTCGGGGCGCCGCAGCTCCTCCTCCGCAGCCATCAGGTTCCTCTCCCGCTCGACTGCCGGGTGCCCGGGGTCACTGCCCCGCACGCGGGGTGACGAAAGCCCCGGGTACCCATGTTCACACGTTCCGATGTGTCAACGTTCGAAGGGGGCTACGAGTTGCCGGGGCGACGGTAGTAGGCTCTGCCGACTGGGGAAGGGACGCGGGCATGGTTGTGCAGGGTGGGAACAGACGGCACCCGGCCGGGGGCCGGTTGAACTGGCTGCTCGACGATCTGGTGGGGCGGCTGGCGAGCGTGCGGATGGCGCTGGTGCTGTCCTCCGACGGGCTGCCGATGAGTGTCTCCGAGGACGTGAGCAGGGAGGACTCCGAGCATCTGGCGGCGGTCGCCTCCGGCATCCACGGTCTGGCCAAGGGCGTGGGCACGCACTTCGAGGCGGGATCCGTACGGCAGACGCTCGTGGAGCTGGACGACGCGTTCCTCTTCGTCACCGCGGCGGGCGACGGCAGTTGCCTCGCGGTGATGGCCGCGTCGGACGCCGACATCGGGCAGATCGCGTACGAGATGACGCTGCTGGTCAAGCGGGTCGGCGAGCATCTGGCGGCGGCGCCGCGGGGCAGCAGGTCCTGACGGCGGACGGCCGCGCCGCGGCGCCGCTGCGTCAGCCTGCGCCGGCCTCCTGGTCGTCCTGCCAGCCGAAGCTGCGCTCGACGGCCTTGCGCCAGTTGCGGTACTCGCGTTCCCGCGTGCCCTCGTCCATGTGCGGCGTCCACTCGGTGTCGCGCTTCCAGTGGGAGCGCAGCTCGTCCTGGTCCCGCCACACGCCCGTGGCCAGGCCCGCGGCGTAGGCGGCGCCGAGGCAGGTGGTCTCGGAGATCACCGGCCGCATCACGGGCACGCCGAGGACGTCCGCCTGGTGCTGCATCAGCAGATTGTTGGCGGTCATCCCTCCGTCCACCTTCAGGTCCGTCAGCCGTACCCCCGAGTCCTCGTACATCGCGTCGACGACCTCGCGCGTCTGCCAGCTCGTCGCCTCCAGCACGGCGCGTGCCAGGTGCGCCTTGGTGACGTACCGGGTCAGACCGGTGACGACGCCGCGCGCGTCGCCGCGCCAGTACGGGGCGAACAGCCCCGAGAACGCCGGGACGATGTACGCGCCGCCGTTGTCGTCGACGCTCGCCGCCAGCGTCTCGATCTCCTCGGCGGCCGAGATGATGCCGAGCTGGTCGCGGAACCACTGCACCAGGGCCCCGGTGATGGCGATGGACCCCTCCAGGCAGTAGACGGGCGCCTCGCCGCCGATCTGGTAGCCCATGGTGGTGAGCAGCCCGCTCTTCGACGGCACCGGCCGGGTCCCGGTGTTGAGCAGCAGGAAGCTGCCCGTGCCGTACGTGTTCTTGGCCTCGCCGACGCCGTAGCAGGTCTGGCCGAAGATCGCCGCCTGCTGGTCACCCAGCGCGGAGGCCACGGGCACGCCGCCGAGCTGTCCCGTGCAGGTGCCGTAGATCTCGGCGGAGGAGCGGATCTCCGGCAGCATCGCGGCCGGGAGGTCCATGGCCGACAGGATGGACTCGTCCCACTGATGGGTCTCGATGTTCATCAGCATGGTGCGGGAGGCGTTGGTGACGTCGGTGACGTGGACGCCGCCGTCCACACCGCCGGTGAGGTTGTAGATCAGCCAGGAGTCGACGGTGCCGAAGGCGATCTCGCCGTTCTCCGCGCGGCGGCGCAGGCCGGGCACGTTGTCGAGCAGCCAGGCGGCCTTGGGCCCTGAGAAGTAGCTGGCGAGCGGCAGCCCGGTGCGGTCGCGGAAGCGGTCCTGGCCGTCCTCGCCGCCGAGTTCCGTGCACAGCGCGGCGGTGCGGGTGTCCTGCCAGACGATGGCGTTGTGCACCGGCTTGCCGGTGGCCCGGTCCCACAGCACGGTCGTCTCGCGCTGGTTGGTGATCCCCACGGCGCTCAGCTCGTCGGCCCGCAGTCCCGCCTTGGCCAGCGCCCCGGCGACCACGGCCTGGGTCTTGGCCCAGATCTCGGTGGCATCGTGTTCCACCCAGCCGGGCCTGGGGAAGATCTGGCGGTGCTCACGCTGGTCGACGGCGACGATGGCGCCGTTCTGGTCGAAGACGATGCAGCGGCTCGATGTGGTGCCCTGGTCGATGGCGGCGACGTACTTGTCCGTCATGACGTCCCCTTGCTGCTAGAAGGCGAGTTTGTAGATCAGCGCGCTCAGCACGCCGCCGATCAGCGGACCGGCCACGGGTATCCAGGCGTAGTTCCACTCGCTGGTGCCCTTGTTGGGTATCGGCAGCAGCGCGTGGGCGATACGGGGGCCCAGGTCGCGGGCCGGGTTGATGGCGTAGCCCGTGGGGCCGCCGAGCGACAGGCCGATGCCGACGACGAGCAGCGCGACGATGAGCACCTGGGTGCCGGACTCGGCCAGGCCCTCGGTGAGGCCGAAGGCGAGGATCGGCAGGACGAGGCCGACGGTGGCGATGATCTCGGTGACGAGGTTCTGCCACGGCTGGTAGATCTCCGGGCGGGTGGAGAAGATGCCGAGTGTCTCGACGGACGTCTCGCGGTTCGCGTTGCGGGCGAACTGGCCGTAGTAGACGAGCCAGGCGAGGACGGCGCCGATGATCGCGCCGAGCATCTGCGAGGCGATGTACAGCGGCACCTTCCCCCAGTTCTCGTTGCTCTCGACGGCCACGCCGAGGGTCACGGCCGGGTTGATGTGCCCGCCTGACAGCGGCGCGGCGGTGTAGGCGCCGGCCAGCACGGCGAAGCCCCACCCGAAGGCGATGACGACCCAGCCGGATGCTTTGGCCTTCGATTTCTCCAGGGTGACGGCGGCGCAGACGCCCGCGCCGAACAGGATCAGAATGGCGGTGCCGATCACTTCACCGGCGAAGATGTCCCCATTGGGATAGTCCACTGCGGCTCCTCGATCAACCACCGGGATCACCGTCCCGGCCGAGACGAAGGGTGCGTTTTTCCCTGGCTGTTGCCATGACGTCGAGCGCCGGCAGGGGAGAGAGGTACACACCCCGACCGGCGTCGCTGCGAGCGCGCGTCAGCGAGGCGTATCGCCGGTGGGAGACAGAGCGGCGGGGGCCGTCGTGCGGCGATGCCCGACTGACATCCGGCAGTGTTCACCTGCCCTGATGGGCCGTCAAGACACTGGACACGACGGCCTCAAATGTATTTTCGACACCGCTGGTCGGGGGCCGGACCGCGCGTCACGCCGGGCGGAGGAGCCGCGCGCCGTCGCGGAGCAGGCGGTCGATCGCGTCCGGGGTCAGCGTGCCGGCCAGCGGCTCCCAGAAGCCGTCGTCCGGTTCTGCGACCACGTCGACGCGGCTGCCGTCGCGCCAGGAGGCGTCGAAGCCCAGCCGCCAGGAGTGCAGATGCGTCCGCAGCCCAGCCGCCGCGGCGGCCTTGTCGAAGAGCGGGTCGCCCAGGATCGGGTGGCCGATCCAGGCGAGGTGGACGCGGATCTGATGGCGCCTGCCGGTGACCGGGCGGGCGATCAGCACCGAGTGCCCATTGTCGCTCCAGAGCGTCCGGAAATGGGTGATCGACGGGTAATTCTTCCCGTCGAGTACGTCCTCCTCCGCGACCCACCAGCGGCCGTCCGCCTCGTCGGCCCGGATCGCCTCGCGCGCCGCGGCGATACGCACCCTGTTCTTCCGCCCGACGCCGAGCGGCAGCTCGATCGTGCCCCGGTCGGGCAGGCCGGTGGTCGCGGTGACGACCAGATATGCCTTGTCGACGGTCCGCTTGTTGAACTGCCGGGTCAGGCCGCCGTGCGTGGCCAGGTCCTTGGCGAAGAGGATGACGCCTGAGGTGACCTTGTCGACGCGATGGGCCGGATAGAGCTGCTCTCCCGCCTCCGCGGCGAGTTCCACGAGATCGGTGCCGTGCCGTTCACCCATCACGGAAATCCCGGCGGGTTTGTTCAGCACCAGGACCGACTCGTCCTCCAGCAGCACAGAAGAGTCGCGGACTTCCCGCCAACTGGGCACCGTCATCTGCATGTCTCTCATTGAATTCGGGCGGGTTCCGGATCAGCCTTCTGGGTATTGCTTGCAGTACTCGTAGAGCGCCATCGCCGTCGCGGTCGCGACATTGTAGCTGTGCGGCATTCCCCAGACGGGAATCTCGACGCAGTCGTCGACGAACTTCAACTCCTCCTCGGTGAGGCCGAGCCGCTCGTTACCGACGGCGAGGGCCGTTTTCCGGGGGAAGGAAAAGCTGTGCAGATTGTGGGAGTTGGTCGTCTGCTCCAGGCCGACGACCCGGTAACCGGCCGTGCGGAGATCCTTCAGCACCGGGGGAAGGGTCCGGCGGACCTCGATCGTGACGTGGTCCGTGCTGTCCCGCGTGACGTCGGGGTCGACTTTCGCGTTACCGCACGCGATGACTCTGGTGATTCCGCAGCATCCCGCGGTGCGGACGATGCTGGACAGATTGGCGCGGGTGCGAAGCGGAGCACAGGCCACGACGATTTCACGCTCTCTGGCGAGCGTGGCCGGCGGCCGATGCCGAATGTGGTCGAACATAATCCGCCCAGTCTACAAGGGCGGACTCGGTCGGTACGCCGCCGGCCGCGCTCCGTCAGCGACCGTTACCGGACAGCGAGCGGCGGTGGACCGGGAAGTCGAAGTACGTGTCCGGGAACGGCTCTCCCGCGAGAGCGAAGTGCCACCACTCGTACGCGTAGTTCACGAAGCCCGCGGCCTCCAGGCCGTCCTTGAGCCGCAGCCGGTTCGCGCGCTGCTCGCCCTGGACCCGCTCGTCCAGCGTGTGGCTGAGGGTGTCGAAGCAGTCGTAGCCTGTGCCCATATCAAGGGAATTGTCGGGGAAGCGCTCCTCCTGTGGGGCCGCACAGTCGACGAGCGGCTCGCCCGGCACGTACGGGCGGGTGTTCCCGGCCGGCAGCTTCACCAGGGTGAGGTCCACGACGCTGCCGCGGCTGTGGCCGGAGCGGGCGGCGATGTAGCCGTCCTCGAAGAGCCGGGACTTGTCGACACGCGGGTAGAACTCGTCCTTCATCCGCTGGTCGCCCAGGTCCTCGGCCCAGGTGACGAACTGGTCCACGGCACGCTGCGGGCGGTAGCAGTCGTAGACCTTCAGGGTGTAGCCGTCCCGGAGGAACGCCCGCTGCGCCTTCCTCAGCGCCCGGGCGGCGTCCTCGGTGAGGATGCACATCGGCTTGCGGTAGCCGTCGATGCGCTCGCCGGTGAAGTTGTGCGGGGTGACGTAGCGGATGTCGTGCAGGATCGTCGGGTCCACGTCGGAGAGCGCGACGAACTCCTTGGGAGCCTTCGGCTCCGGCTTCGCGGTGGCCGGGGGTGCCGCGGTGGCGGTGACGGCGAGGGCCGCGGCGGCGGCCAGGACGGCGAACCGGGAAAGTGGGCGCGCGAGGGCGGCGTTCATTGACATGGCCCTCTCACTACCGCACCGGAGACGCGCGGGGAAGGCTTCGGCGGGGACCGCTCGGTTACGCGGAACGTCAGATGGAGCTGACCGAGTGCACCCTGGTCACGGTGAGGGCTGTGGCTTCGTGCGGGCGGCTGAGGCCTGCCGGGTGTCCGCGCCGGAGCTAACGTGCCGCTGGGTTTCCTGGGGGCCGTGCCAGTCCAGGCACATCACGGTGGCATCGTCTTCGAGCCGGCCACCTGCGGCGTCCAGGACCGCGGACGTCAGCATCAGTGCGGCCTCCCGGGGATGCAGGTCCCGGGTGCGTTCCAGCAGGGTGGGCAGGTCGACGCCCTCCGCATGCCGTTCGAGCATGCCGTCGGTGAACACGAGCAGACGGTCGCCGGGGCGCAGATCCATATCCTGAAGGCGGTAGGGGTGGGGCGTGGGCTCGAACAGCCCGAAAGGATGGTCCACCTCGCAGGTGATCAATTCCACGACTCCTTCGCGCAGGCGCAGCGGCCAGGGGTGGCCGGCGTTGACGAACCGGGCCCGCCCGGTGCGAAGGTTGATGCGCAGCAAGTGCCCCGTGGCATGACCTCGGCCGTGTTCGGCCAGCGCCCGGTCTGCCAGGCCGGCCTGCTCGGCCAGGTCGGCTCCTGCGCGGCGCGCGCCGCGCAGCGCGCCCACCAGGACCGTGGCGGCCAAGGCGGCGTCGGTGTTATGACCCATGGGGTCGGTCACCGACAGGTGCAAGGTGTCGCGGTCCAGGGCGTAGTCGAAGGTGTCGCCGCTGAGGTCTTCGGAGGGCTCCAGGCTCCCGCACAGCGTGAACTGTGCAGCCTCGCACGACAGTGACATGGGCAGGAGCTGGTACTGGATTTCTGCAGCCAGGCTGGGAGGCCTGGAGCGTTTGCCCCAGGTGTAGAAGTCGGTGAACCGCCCGTTGGCGATCACGATGTAGGCCAGGATGTGGGCGGCGTCCCCGATCTCGGCGAGGACGTCCTCGCCGAGATCGGTCGGCAGGAGCAACTCCAGCAGCCCGATGGCATCCCCCCGGTTGGTGACCGGAACGATCACCCGCTGTTCCCGGCCGCAGGCATCCTGATACAGCCGCTGGGTGCGGATCACCTGCTCGTAGACGCTGCCGGCCAGGGGGATCCGCTCCGTCTCCCGCCCGCTCTCCGCCTCGCCGGCGGTGGAGAGCCGTGCCACCGATTTTCCTGTCAGGTCCACGATGAGGAAAGAGACCTTCGTAGCATTGAACCGCCGCCGCAGGTGCCTTGCGACCACATCGACGGCGTCCATCGGCGCCGCTGTCTCCACTGCCGTCAGCAGCCGGGGAAGTCCGCTCTGCCCATCGCTCACGACCCACTCCATTCCCAGCCTCTCCTTCCAGCCTGGGAACCCGCACGGGCAGCGTCAATTTGTGATCAGCCACGGTAGTGAAGGAGTCACCTTATGTGTTCGCAGGAATGAGCAGTTTCGAGGTCGCCGGCTCCGGTGGCTCATGGTTATTCGCCCCGGGACTTCGTTCTGATTACCCTCGCAATCACCTTCCGCGAATGCACCTCGCGAATGCCTCACCGAAGGCGAGGCGGCCGACGGCACCGAAGAGGAGGCCCGAGACGTCCAGACCACCCCCCTGCATGTTCGCCGCGAATCCGGGTCGCACTACTCGCCCCGCACCCGCACCGGCAGGTCCGGCTCCGTGCCGTCCTCGCGCAGCACCGTCGTCCGGCCCGCCCACCGCGTCACGTACCGCTCCAGCCGCGGCGCCTCCCAGCCGTCGCCGTCGTCCCGTACGACCACACCGCCGCCCGTGGCGCCGGGCGGCGGCGCCCAGACCTCCAGCTCCGTACCGCCGTCCGCGCCCGCCACCGGCAGCACCGCGCCCGCACGGGCCAGCACCGGCACCCGGGCGAGCGGCGCCTCCAGCTCCACGGTGCCCGGGCCCGTCAGGGCGCGGCCCGTCGCCGTGTCGTACCACAGCCCCAACGGCAGCCGCACCGCGCGGCGGCGGGCCTCCGCGGCCAGTACCGGGGCCACCAGCAGCGCGTCGCCGAGCAGAAAGGCGTCCTCCGTCTCGCGCAGCGCCCGGTCCGCCGGGTCGTACCACCACAGCGGACGGACGAAAGGCGCGCCGCTGCGTTCCGCGAGCCGGGCGAGCGTCGCGAGATACGGGCGCAGGCGCTTCCGCTCGCGCAGCGCCGCGCCGGCGTGCTCCAGCACCTCGGGCCCGAACTCCCACGGCTCGCGCCGTCCGGCGCCGAGCGCGCAGTGGGTGCGGAACAGCGGCAGGTACGAGCCGAGCTGGAGCCAGCGCAGATACAGCTCGGGATCCGGCCGCCCGCTGAACCCGCCGATGTCCGGGCCCGAGTAGGGCACCCCGCACAGGCCCAGGCCGATGACGAGCGCCAGCGACGCGGACAGGCCGGGCCAGCCGGTGGCCACGTCGCCCGACCAGGTGCCGCCGTAGCGCTGGAGGCCCGCCCAGCCGGAGCGGGAGAAGAGGAACGGGCGGCGGTCGGGCTGCAGTCCGGTCAGCGCACCGTACGCGGCGCGGGCCATCTGCAGGGCGTAGACGTTGTGCGCCTCGCGGTGGTCGCCGCCGCGGCCCTCCAGGGCGTGCCGGGCCGAGCGGGGCAGCGTCTTCTCGCCGAAGGCGGTGAAGGACGCGGGCTCGTTCATGTCGTGCCAGAAGCCGGTGAAGCCCTGCTGCAGCCGCTCCGCGTAGAGCCCGCCCCACCACTTGCGCGCCCGCGGGTCGGTGAAGTCGGGGAAGACCGCGTCGCCCGGCCACACCACGCCGCGTACGGGGCGGCCGCGCGCGTCCCGTACGAAGGCGTCGGCGGCCACGCCCGCGTCGTACACCGGATAGCCCGGCTCGGCCTTCACGCCAGGGTCGACGACCGAGACGATGCGCACGCCGTCGGCGGCCAGCTCGCGGGCCAGCCGGGGCAGGTCGGGGAAGCGGTGCGGGTCGGAGGTGAAGACGCGGTGGCCGTCGTAGTGGTCGATGTCCAGGTGCACCGCGGCGAGCGGCAGGCCGCGCTCGCGGTAGCCGCGCACCACGCGGCGTACGCCCTCGGCGCCGCCGAAGTCCCGGCGCGCATGCTGGTAGCCCAGCGCCCAGGCGGGCGGGACGGCGGGGGCACCGGTGAGCGCCGTCCAGCTCTGCAGGACGCGGGCGGGGGTGCCGGCCATCACCCAGTAGCGCAGCGGGCCGCCGGCCATGCGCATCTCGACGCGGCCCGGCCGGTCGTGGCCGGAGCCCCCGCCCTCCGCACCGCGGTGCAGCTCGACGCTGCCGTCCCAGGAGTTGTCGTGGAACAGCAGATGGCAGCCGGCGTCGGAGACGACGAACTGCACGGGCATCGTCAGGGACAGCGGGTCGTCGCCGGGGGCGAAGGCGCCGCCCGGGTCGCTGTTCCACAGCCGGTAGCGGCCGTCCGGCAGGGAGGGACCCGCGGCGCGGCCGCCGAGGCCGAAGAACCGGGCGTCGGGGGCGACGTGGGCGCGCTGCACCCAGCGCCGCACCTCCTCGCGCACGTCCTCCTCCGGGGCGCCGGCCGGCGACTCCCACCAGCGCGGCGGCTGCTCCCGGCGCAGCACCACGCCCGCCGGCGTACGCACCTCCACCGCCCCGCGCCGCGACACCGCCACCGTGACCCGCTCCGACACCACCCGCCAGCCCCCGCCCGCCGCGTCCGGTTCGAGCTCCACGCGCGCGTCCGTCTCGGGCGCGCGGGCGAGTGCGTACGACGGCTCCGGCTCCGCGCCGTCCCAGCCGCAGAACACCGCGCCGGTCGTCGTCACCCGCAGTTCCAGCGCGGAGCGGGCGAAGCGGATCACGCCGCCGCCCGGTACCGCCTCGGCCCCGGTCGCGAGCCCCGGCACCCGGGCCCGTTCCGCGCGGCGGCGGGGGAGCGCGGTGGCGTCGGCCCGCCGGTTCCGCACGGCGGCACGCAGGGCGCGGGCACGCCGGGTGAGGGCGGAGGGATCCATGCTGATCAGCCTGCCATCGCACACCACGGCGGGCGAGAGAGTTCAACCGCTGTTCACCGGGAGTGCGGTCGTGAGCCCCCCGCGCGGGTCGTACGACGGCACGGACGGGTCGTACTGGTGCCGCTTTCGATCACGTGGCATCGTCTCACCGGAGCACCGGCCACCCTCGCCGGGTGCTCCGTGCGCGCCGAGGCCGCCCCACCGGGCCGGCGGCGGCGCAGTCCCTCATGCGGATGCCGTACCACGGGAGTCACGCCATGCCGAGCCAGCCGCCCACCGAACCGTCCGCTCCGTCCGCGCCGTCCGCGGGCTCCGCTGCGTCCGAGCCGCCCGCGGCGCTGTGGCGGCCCGGTCCGGAGCGCATCGACGACGCGCAGCTCACCCGCTTCCACCGCTGGGCCGCGGAGCACCACGGCGCGCCGGCGCCGGTACCCGGTGACCCGGAGGCGAACTACGCGGCGCTGCACCGCTGGTCGGTGGCGCCGGACGGCGGCCTGGAGCGGTTCTGGCGGGCGGCGGCCGAGTGGTTCGACGTCCGGTTCTCCAGCCCGTACGAGACGGTCCTCGCGGATGCCGCGATGCCGGGCGCCTCATGGTTCCCCGGCGCCCGGCTCAACTACGCGGAGCACGCGCTGCGCGACGCCGGCACCGCAGCGGGACCCGCGCTGCTGCACGTCGCCGAGGGCGCCGGGCCCCAGCCCGTGAGCCGGGCGGAGCTGCGGGCGCAGGTCGGCTCGCTGGCGGCGGAGCTGCGCCGGCTCGGCGTGCGGCCCGGGGACCGCGTGGGCGCGTACCTGCCGAACATCCCGCAGGCCGTCGTTGCGCTGCTGGCGACCGCCGCCGTCGGCGCCGTGTGGACCTCCTGCTCACCGGACTTCGGCGCCCGCAGCGTCCTGGACCGCTTCCGCCAGGTGGAGCCGGTGGTGCTCGTCACCGTCGACGGCTACCGCTACGGCGGCAAGGAGCACGACCGCCGCGAGACCGTCGCCGAACTCCGCCGCGAACTGCCCACCCTGCGCGCCGTCGTGCACGTCCCGCTGCTCGGCACGGTCCCGCCCGAGGGCGCGCTGGAGTGGGACGCGCTGGTGGCCACGGGCGCGGAACCGGTCTTCGAGCAGGTGCCTTTCGACCACCCGCTGTGGGTGCTGTACTCCTCCGGCACCACAGGACTGCCCAAGGCGATCGTGCAGTCCCAGGGCGGCATCCTGCTGGAGCACCTGAAGCAGCTCGCGCTGCACTGCGACCTCGGCCCGGGCGACCGCTTCTTCTGGTACACCTCCACCGGCTGGATGATGTGGAACTTCCTCGTCTCCGGCCTCCTGGTGGGCGCCACCGTGATCACGTACGACGGCAGCCCCGGCCATCCGGACGTCGCGGCGCAGTGGCGGGTCGCGGAGCGCACGGAGGCGACGTTCTTCGGCACCTCCGCGGCGTACGTCATGGCCTGCCGCAAGGCGGACGTGCACCCGGGCCGCGACCTGGACCTGACGCGGGTGCGGTGCGTGGCCACGACGGGCTCGCCGCTGCCGCCGGACGGATTCCGCTGGATCCACGACGAGTTCCACCGGGCGGGACCCGCGGGTCCCGCGGACATGTGGATCGCGTCGGTCAGCGGCGGCACGGACGTGTGCAGTTGCTTCGCCGGCGCGGTGCCGACGCTGCCGGTGCACATCGGCGAGTTGCAGGCGGCGTGTCTGGCCACGGACCTCCAGGCGTGGGATCCGGCGGGTGAGCCGGTGACGGACGAGGTGGGCGAGCTGGTGGTGACGCAGCCGATGCCCTCGATGCCCGTACGGTTCTGGAACGACCCGGACGGCGAGCGCTACCGGGACAGCTACTTCTCCACGTACCCCGGCGTGTGGCGGCACGGCGACTGGATCACGCTCACGTCACGCGGCTCCGTCGTCATCCACGGGCGCTCCGACTCGACGCTGAACCGGCAGGGCGTGCGCATGGGTTCCGCGGACATCTACGAGGTGGTGGAGCGGCTGCCGGAGGTGCGGGAGTCCCTCGTCATCGGCGTGGAGCAGCCGGACGGCGGCTACTGGATGCCGCTCTTCGTCCAACTGACCACGGATGCACGGCTGGACGACGGCCTGCGGGGCCGGATCCGCGCCGCGCTCCGCGAGCAGCTCTCGCCGCGGCACGTGCCGGACGAGGTGATCGAGGTGGAGGGCGTGCCGCACACGCTGACCGGCAAGCGGCTGGAGGTGCCGGTGAAGCGGATGCTGCAGGGCACGCCGCTGGAGAAGGCGGTCAATCCGGGATCGGTGGACCGGGTGGACCTGCTGAGGTTCTACGAGCGGCTGGCGCGGTCGCGGAGCTGATCCCGCGGGGATTGTCAGACCCCTCGATTACGGTGCGTAGTGATCGGTTGCGTTCCGTAGAGGGGGAGTCATGGTGCGTACGAGGACGGATGCCCGGCTGCTGCGCCGGGAGATGCCGGGTGCGGTGGGGCTGCTGGCGGATGCGGCGGATTTCGCGGAGATGCGGCGGTATGCGAGCTTTCTCTTCGACGACCACGCGGCGTATCTGCGGCAGGTCGAGGGCATCCTGCGGGCCCGGGCGACGCAGGGGGCGTACACGACGGTGGCGCTCTTCGACCCGCCGGGCTTCGCCCGCTTCTGCGCGGAACGGGGCCTGGAGCCGGACACCCCGGCGAGCCGCTGCCGCTACGTGGCGGAGTCCGCCGCCCGCGGCCCGGCGGTGGCGTACGGGGGCCAGCCGATGGACCGCCTGGTGCCCCAACTCCTCGACGCGGCGGCCCGCAGCCGCTCCCGCGAGCGCGCGGCGACGCTGCTGGCGGCGGCGGGCCGCTGCGAGGACTGCGGCGAGCACCGGGCCGATGCGGCACTGGCCCGCGCGGGCCTGCTGGTCGACCGGCTGACGGGGGCCCTGGGCCCGGGCGGGCAGCACGTGGTGGCCACGGTCCGCTCGGCGGGCTTCCCGCTCGTCGCGGTGGCCCGCAGCGCGGACCCGCCGGGCCCGCCGCGCCTCCGCCCGCCGGACGGCGAGGCGCTGCGGCTCGTGCTGGCGGCGGGCATCGCCACGTCGGGCACGGGCGGGGTGGTGGCCCGTACGACGGGGTCGGACGGCGGGGAGTCGGTCCGGGGCTGGCGGCTGCGGGACGGCTGGCTGGCCCCGTTGACGGAGAAGGAGGTCTACGCGGCGTACTGCACCAACGCGAGAACGGGCGCCCCCCTGCCCCCGGAACCCGGCGTCACCTACAGCGCCGGCACCCCGCTGCCCCGCCCGGAGAAGGGCTGCCACCGATGAGGGCGGGGAGGAGGGGGTGGCTGCCCGCGAGCTGCCGGGGCCCCCGAGGGCCGCGCCGTGCGGGGTCCGGGGCGATAGCCCCGGTTTCGGGAAGTGGCGGGGTCGGGGAACGGCCCCTACTCGCCCGACAGGACCGCCCGCGCGGCCTCCCTGGCCTCCTCCGCCGTGTCCGCCGCCCGCGCCGCCGACGCCGCGCGCTCGCACTGTGCCAGCGTGTGCTTCGCCAGCGTCGCCCGGACGTACGGGATCGCCGCCGCGCCCATCGACAGCGACGTCACCCCCAGCCCCGTCAGCACGCACGCCAGCAGCGGGTCCGACGCCGCCTCGCCGCACACCCCGCAGCTCTTGCCCTCCGCCTTGGCTCCCTCCGCCGCGAAGGACACCAGGTCCAGCAGCGCCGGCTGCCACGGGTCCTGGAGCCGCGACACCGCCCCCACCTCCCGGTCGGCGGCAAAGGCGTACTGCGCCAGGTCGTTCGTGCCCAGCGAAAGGAACTCGACCTCCCGGAGGATCGCCCGCGCCCGCAGCGCCGCCGCCGGGATCTCCACCATCGCCCCGGCCTTCGCCGGCAGCCCGGCGGACCGGCACGCAGCCGCGAAGTCCGCGGCATCCTGCCGGTCCGCCACCATCGGCGCCATCACTTCGAGGTACACCGGCAGCCCGGCCGCCGCCTTGGACAGCGCGGTGAGCTGCGTGCGCAGCACGTCGGGGTGGGCCAGGAGGGACCGCAGCCCGCGGACGCCGAGCGCCGGGTTCGGCTCGTCGGCCGGAGTGAGGAACTCCAGCGGCTTGTCGGCGCCCGCGTCCAGGACGCGTACGACGACGCGCCCCTCCGGGAACGCCTCCAGCACCTGGCGGTATGCGGTGATCTGCGCCTGCTCCGACGGCGCCGTCCTGCTGTCGTCCAGGAACAGGAACTCCGTGCGGAACAGCCCCACGCCCTCCGCGCCCGCCGCGACGGCCGCCGGCACGTCCGCCGGGCCGCCGATATTCGCCAGCAGCGGCACCTCGTGCCCGTCGGAGGTCGCCCCGGGGCCGGAGGCCGCCGCCAGTGCCGCCTTACGCTCGGCCGCCATCTGCTCCATCTCCGCGCGCTTCTCGGGACCGGGTGCGACGAACACCTCGCCGGTCGAGCCGTCGACGGCCACGACGGTCCCCTCCGCCAGCTCGACGGCGCCCGGCAGCGCCACCACCGCGGGCACGCCGAGCGCGCGGGCGAGGATCGCGCTGTGGCTCGTCGGCCCGCCCTCCTCGGTGACGAAGCCGAGGACGAGCGAGGGGTCGAGGAGCGCGGTGTCGGCGGGCGCGAGGTCGCGGGCGATCAGCACGTACGGCTCGTCACTGTCCGGTACCCCCGGCATCGGCACGCCCAGCAGCCGGGCGACGATCCGGTTGCGCACGTCGTCCAGGTCGGCGACCCGCCCGGCCATGTACTCCCCGGCTCCGGCGAGCAGTTCGCGGTACGCCGCGAAGGCGTCGTACGCCGCGCGCTCCGCGGAGGAGCCGACGGCGATCCGCCGCTCCACGTCCGCCGCCAGCTCCGGATCCTGCGCGATCATGGCCTGCGCTTCCAGCACGGCCTGCGCCTCGCCGCCGGCCAGGTTGCCGCGTGCCACCAGATCGGCGGCCACCGCCTCCACGGCCTTGCGCACCCGCTCCTGCTCGCGCGGCGCCTCCGCCGCGGGAATCTGCTTCGCCGGCGGTTCGAGCACCGCCGTGCCCATGTGCCGTGCCTCGCCGATCGCCACCCCGTGGCTCACGCCGACGCCTTGCAGGGTCGTCTCCATGTCACCAGTCTTCCGCAAGTGCGCGGCGGCGTCCCGCCGCGGCTGTCGTACGCGCACGGGCCGCGGCGCCGGGGCCCGCCGATCGGTCAGCTCCGGCTCGTCACCCCCAGGTGAACAGCGTCTCACCGGCCTTGATCTCCCCGTCCTCCGCCACCGCGGACAGCGCGCCCTCTGCCGCCTCCAGCGCCACCACCGGCGAGATCGGCGACTTCCCGGCCTCCTCGACGGCGACGGTGTCCCAGCGGACGACGGGCTGCCCGCGCTCGACCCGGTCGCCCTTGGCGACGAGCAGTTCGAAGCCCTCGCCGTTGAGCTGCACGGTGTCGATGCCGAGGTGGATGAGCACCCCGTGCCCCTCGTCGTCCACGACGACGAAGACGTGCGGGCGCAGGGAGAGCACCAGGCCGCCGATCGGCGCGACCGCCTCGGAAGTCCCGCGCTCGGGATCCACGGCGGTGCCGGGACCGACCATCCCCCCGGAGAAGACCGGGTCGGGCACGGCGGCGAGCCCGATGGCGCGGCCGGTGAGCGGGGACGAGACTTGGGTCATGCCGGGGCCTCCAGAAAACAGCGGGGGGTCGGCGCCGCCCGCGTCCGTGGGGTCCGCGCCGCTCCTGAAGCGTAACCAATCGGAATTTGTCATTCCGTGCGGAGGGAAGCCGACCGCGCCCAGCCCTCTCCCGTCCTCCGGGCAGTCCGCCGAACCGCCCCCCGCGCGGCCCGGTGCCCAGCCTCCCGAACCGGCCTGGGCGCGGGCCCGTTCCCGCCGACGGGTAAGGTCAGAGCGCATCGTCGGCGCGTCTGGCGGCACCGGCGGGAACGGACGGGGAGGCACGCGGGTGGAGGCCCAGGAGACGGCTGAGTCGAAGGACCGGATCTTCACCGTCCCCAATCTCCTGAGCATGTCCCGGCTCGTCCTGGTGCCGGTCTTCCTGTGGCTCATCCTCTGGCCGGAGTTCGGCGGCCCGAACGCCGACGGCTGGGCGCTGGCGATCCTCGCCTTCAGCGGCGTCAGCGACTACCTCGACGGCAAGCTGGCGCGGCGCTGGAACCAGGTCTCGAACCTGGGCCGCATCCTGGACCCGGCCGCCGACCGGCTCTACATCCTGGCCACCCTCGTCGGCCTGACCTGGCGCGGGATCCTCCCGCTGTGGCTCACCATCCTGCTGCTCTCCCGCGACGCGATCGTCGGGGTGGCGGTCTGGCTGCTCGGCCGGCACGGCTACCCGCCGCCCCAGGTGAACTTCCTGGGCAAGTCCGCCACCTTCTGCCTGATGTACGCCTTCCCGTTGCTCCTCCTCAGTGACGCAAGTGGATGGGTGTCGTCACTCTCTGCTATTTTCGGATGGGCGTTCGCCGGCTGGGGTACAGCGCTGTACTGGTGGGCCGGCGGCCTCTACCTCATCCAGGTGCGCCGTCTCATCCGAGAGGACGCCCGCGCGGACACCACCCCCGACTAGGCGGCAGCCGCATCGCCGTCTCACGTCCAAGGAGGACGCTTCCGATATGAAGGCCGTCGTGATGGCTGGGGGCGAAGGCACCCGCCTGCGCCCCATGACCGCGAGCATGCCCAAGCCCCTGCTGCCGGTGGTGAACCGGCCGATCATGGAGCACGTCCTGCGGCTGCTCAAACGCCACGGGCTGACGGAGACGGTGGTGACCGTCCAGTTCCTCGCCTCCCTGGTGCGGAACTACTTCGGGGACGGCGAGGAGCTCGGCATGGAGCTCACGTACGCCAACGAGGACCGTCCGCTGGGCACCGCGGGCAGCGTGAAGAACGCCGAGGAGGCCCTGAAGGACGACTCGTTCCTGGTCATCTCCGGCGACGCGCTCACCGACTTCGACCTCACCGACCTGATCGCGTTCCACCGCGAGAAGGGCGCGCTCGTCACCGTCTGCCTCACCCGGGTCCCCAACCCGCTGGAGTTCGGCATCACCATCGTCGACGAGGAGGGCAAGGTCGAGCGCTTCCTGGAGAAGCCCACGTGGGGCCAGGTCTTCTCCGACACCGTCAACACCGGCATCTACGTGATGGAGCCCGAGGTCTTCGACTACGTCGAGGCCGACACCTCTGTCGACTGGTCGGGCGACGTCTTCCCGCAGTTGATGAAGGACGGCAAGCCCATCTACGGCTACGTGGCGGAGGGCTACTGGGAGGACGTCGGCACCCATGAGAGCTACGTGAAGGCCCAGGCCGACGTGCTGGAGGGCAAGGTCGACCTCGATCTCGACGGCTTCGAGATCTCGCCCGGCGTCTGGGTCGCCGAGGGCGCCGAGGTGCACCCCGAGGCCGTCCTGCGCGGCCCGCTCTACATCGGCGACTACGCCAAGGTCGAGCAGGGCGCCGAGGTCCGCGAGCACTCGGTCCTCGGCTCCAACGTCGTCGTCAAGCAGGGCGCGTTCCTGCACCGCGCCGTCGTCCACGACAACGTCTACATCGGCGGCCACACCAACCTCCGCGGCTGCGTCATCGGCAAGAACACCGACGTCATGCGCGCCGCGCGGATCGAGGACGGCGCCGTCATCGGAGACGAGTGCCTGATCGGCGAAGAATCGATCATCCAGGGCAATGTGCGCGTCTACCCCTTCAAGACCATCGAAGCGGGCGCCTTCGTCAACACCTCGGTGATCTGGGAGTCGCGCGGTCAGGCCCACCTCTTCGGCGCCCGCGGCGTCTCCGGCATCCTCAACGTGGAGATCACCCCCGAGCTCGCCGTGCGGCTGGCGGGCGCGTACGCGACCACGCTGAAGAAGGGCTCCAGCGTCACCACCGCCCGCGACCACTCCCGCGGCGCCCGGGCGCTCAAGCGCGCGGTGATCTCCGCGCTCCAGGCCAGCGCCATAGACGTACGGGACCTGGAGAACGTGCCGCTGCCCGTGGCCCGGCAGCAGACCGCGCGCGGCAGCGCGGGCGGCATCATGATCCGCACCACCCCGGGCGTACAGGATTCCGTCGACATCATGTTCCTCGACGAGCGCGGCGCCGACCTCTCGCAGGCCGCGCAGCGCAAGCTCGACCGCGTCTACGCCCGCCAGGAGTACCGCCGCGCGTTCCCCGGCGAGATCGGCGACCTGAGCTTCCCCGCCAGCGTCTTCGACTCCTATACCGGCTCCCTGCTGCGCGCCGTGGACACCGCGGGCATCGCCGAGGCCGGCCTCAAGGTCGTCGTGGACGCCTCGCACGGCAGCGCCGGCCTGGTGCTCCCGAGCCTCCTCGGCCGCCTCGGCGTGGACGCGCTCACCATCAACCCGGGCCTGGACGAGTCCCGGCCGACCGAGACACCGCAGTCGCGCCGCGCCGGCCTCGTCCGCCTCGGCGAGATCGTGTCCTCCGCGCGGGCCGCCTTCGGCGTGCGCTTCGACCCGGTCGGCGAGCGCATCTCGCTGGTCGACGAGAAGGGCCGGATCGTCGAGGACGACCGGGCGCTGCTGGTCATGCTCGACCTGGTCGCGGCGGAACGGCGCAGCGGCCGGGTGGCGTTGCCGGTGACGACGACGCGTATCGCCGAGCAGGTGGCCGCGTACCACGGCACCCAGGTGGAGTGGACCACGACCTCGCCTGACGACCTGGCGCGGGTGGCGCGGATGGACGACGCCGTCTTCGGCGGCGACGGCCGCGGCGGCTTCATCATCCCGGAGTTCTCCTCCGTCTTCGACGGCGCGGCCGCCTTCGCCCGGCTCACCGGCCTGGTCGCACGCACGCAGCTCACCCTCAGCCAGATCGACGCCCGCATCCCGCAGGCGTACGTGCTCTGCCGCGACCTCGCGACCCCGTGGGCCGTCAAGGGGATGGTCATGCGCCGGGTGGTGGAGGCCGCGGGCTCCCGCGAGGTCGACACCACCGACGGCGTACGGGTCGTGGAGCCCGACGGCCGCTGGGTGCTGGTGCTGCCGGACCGCGCCGAGGCGGTCACGCACCTGTGGGCCGAGGGACCCGACCAGGCGTCCGCCGAAGCCCTGCTCGACGAGTGGGCGGCGGTCGTCGACGGGAGCGGCGACTGACGCGGGCACAGCGGAGCGAGAGTTCACCCAACCCAGGGGTCGCGGCACCATAGGGGCTCCCGGCGTGCAACGATGTCCGGCATGCCGCAGCAGCCCCCCGAACGGAGCAGCGCACCGGCACGCCCCCGTCCGGACGCCTCCATGTCGCTGCTGACCCGGCTGATGGATCACAGCCTGGACGACGGGTACGCCGAGGCCGCCGCGCGCCACGGTGCCCGCCCGCGCGGCGAGCGGCTTCCGCAGCGCCTGCGCGGGCGGGCCTGGCTCGCCGCCGGCCTGGTGCTGACCGCCCTCGTCCTCACCGTCGGAGCCGCCGAGGCGCGGATCGAGGCACCCGACCTCGCCCGGGAGCGCGAGGAGCTGATCGAGCGGGTCGAGGACAGGACCGCCGCGGCGGACGACCTCGACCGCGCGGTCGAGCGACTGCACGGCGAGGTGGCCGACCGGCAGCGCGAGGCGCTGGAGGAGAACGGCAGCGACCAGGCGGCGCTGCTCGCGCTGCTGGCCGGCGCCGCCGAGGCCCGGGGCCCCGGCGTACGCCTCGTGGTGGACGACGCCGCCGACGCGGGCACCGGCGCGACCGGCGGCCCCCGCAGCTCCACGAGCTTCGCCGACGACGGCCGGGTGCGCGACCGCGACCTGCAGCGCATCGTCAACGGCCTCTGGCTCGCCGGCGCCGAGGCCGTCTCCGTCAACGGCCGCCGGCTCACCGCCTTGTCCGCGATCCGCGCGGCCGGCGACGCCATCCTCGTCGACAACCGCCCGCTGGCGCCGCCGTACACGGTGCTCGCCATCGGCGACGGCGAAGCCCTCCTGGAGCGGTTCCGGGAGAACGCCGACGGCCACTACCTGGACGTACTCCGGGACAACTACGGCATCAGGGCCGGGGTCTCCGCACGCGACGACCTCCGGCTGCCGGCCGCCACCGGCCTGTCCCTACGCCACGCAGAACCGAAGGAGAACAACCCCTCGTGATCGCCGTACTGGGCCTTGTCGCGGGCATCGTCATGGGCCTCGTGGTCCAGCCCGTGGTGCCGGCGGGCCTGGAGCCGTACCTGCCCATCGCCGTCGTCGCCGCGCTCGACGCGGTCTTCGGAGCGCTGCGGGCCATGCTCGACGGGATCTTCGACGACAAGGTCTTCGTGGTGTCGTTCCTGTCGAACGTCGTCGTGGCCGCGCTGATCGTCTTCCTCGGCGACAAGCTGGGCGTCGGCGCGCAGCTCTCCACGGGCGTCGTGGTCGTCCTCGGAATCCGGATCTTCTCCAACGCCGCCGCCATCCGGCGGCACGTCTTCCAGGCGTGATGCCCGTGTCCGACGAGACTCCGCCGAAGTCCCCGCGCCCGGGCGACCCGCCCGCCGCGTACCCGCAGGGCACGCCGGGCGTACCGCCCACACCGCCGCGCCCGCCCGCGCCCCGGCACCAGCCGCCGCGGCACGCCTCGCGCGAGCACCCGCCGCCGCGCCACCCGCGCGACCAGCCGCCGCGCAAGCCGCCACCGCAGCGGCCGGAGCCGCCGCAGCAGAGGTCCGAGGGGCCGCAGCCGCCCGTACAGCGGCCGCCGGCCCAGCAGCCGCCCCGGAAGCCCCGGGCGCAGCAGCCTCCGGGTCAGCAGCAGCCTCCCGGGCAGCCGCGCCCCCCGGCGCCGCAGCAGCGTCCGCCCATGCAGCGGCGGCCACCCGCGCCGCAGCTCCCCGGCCCTCCTGCGCCGCCCGAGCGCACCGCGCCCGCCGAGCGCTCCGCGCCTCCCGAGCCGTCCTCCCCGCCCGAGCCGGAGCTGGGCGCCGGCCGGCGCCGCCTGGTCGACGCCGTGTGGCCGCTCCGGCTGACCCGCTCGCAACTGATCGTCGCCCTGCTGCTGTTCGTCCTCGGCCTGGGCCTGGCCATCCAGGTCCGCTCCACAGGAGAGTCCAGCGCGCTGCGCGGCGCCCGCCAGGAGGACCTGGTACGGATCCTCGACGAGCTGGACGACCGCACCCAGCGCCTCGAAGACGAGCGGGAGCGGCTGGAGGACCAGAAGGCGGAGCTGGAGAACAGCTCCGACCAGGCGGAGGAGGCGCGCCGCCAGACCGAGGCCAAGGAGCGCCAGCTCGGCGTGCTGGCCGGCACGGTCGCCGCCGAGGGCCCCGGCATCGAGATCACCGTCCGCGGCCCCGAGGGCGCCGTCGAGGCGGACATGCTGCTGGACACGATCCAGGAGCTGCGCGCGGCCGGCGCGGAGGCGATCCAGATCAACGGCGTACGCGTGGTCGCGGGCACGCACTTCGCGGACGCCGGCGAGAGCGACGTGGAGATCGACGGCCGCCGGGTCTCCCAGCCGTACGTCTTCCGCGTGATCGGCCGGGCCGAGGATCTGGAGCCCGCGCTGAACATCCCCGGTGGGGTGGTTCAGACCATGGAGGAGGAGCAGGCTACGGTGTCCATCGAGCCCCGGGACACGGTCCTCGTGGACGCCTTGCGGCGGGAGAAGCGGCCTGACTACGCTCGGTCGTCGTCGTGACCTCAAGGTTACGGGGGGTCGACGCATCGGCTGCGGTCGCGTAGGGGAAACTGTCCGGGGGTTGTGGACGTTCAGTGAATGTCCGGTGCCGCTGATGCGCGTGTCGAGTGACCTGCTCGTACACGGGCCTGTCCGACGGTCAAGGGGAAATCGCCCGTGAAGTTGTTCGCTAAGTTGTTCGGGAGGGGCTCGGCGGATCGGCCGGGCCGGCACCGCGCCGCGTCCCAGGGCGGCGAGGCCGGCGAGCGCGCCTTGTACCGGGATCAGGCGCCTCCGCCGCCCGGCGACATTTCGGGTGGTCAGGGCGAGTCTTATGTTGACCCTGCCGCGTCGGGCCGCATAGGTTTCGGGGAACCGTCAACCTCAAGTGCGGGTGGAGGGTTCGCCCCCGGCTCGCATCCGCCCGACGCCGCTGCGGGCGCTCCGCAGCAGGAGGCACAGTCCATGGACCTGCCGGTATGCAACAGGTGCGGGGCCCGGAACGCCCAAGCGAGCCGGTTCTGCTCCAACTGCGGCGCCCCGCTGCGGGCCGGTGTGGCCGAGCGTCCCTCGGAGACCACCACCACGATCTCCATCTCGGGCATCGAGGCATACGAGGCCGAGGTCGCCAGCGGCGGGCAGACGCTGCCGCCGCTGTCGCCCGAGGCGCAGGCGGCCGTCGACGCGCTGCCGCCCGGCTCCGCGCTGCTCGTCGTCCGCCGCGGCCCCAACTCCGGGGCGCGCTTCCTGCTGGACAGCGAGCTGACCACCGTCGGGCGCCACCCGCAGAGCGACATCTTCCTGGACGACGTCACGGTCTCCCGGCGGCACGTGGAGTTCCGCCGGACCCCTGACGGCCGGTTCTCGGTCGCCGACGTCGGCAGTCTCAACGGCACGTACGTCAACCGCGAGCGGATCGACGAATTCGAGCTGACCAGCGGGGACGAGGTGCAGATCGGAAAGTTCCGGCTGGTGTTCTTCGCCAGTCGGCGCGCCGCCTGACGGCGGGGAGCACACGACCACGGGACGGAAGCGATGGGCGACACCCCGAGGGGCGGCACCGCCGCTCCGGAAGCGGACCGGCCGGACCGACGCCGGGCGCGCGACCGGCACTTGAGCATCGGGGGCGTCCTCGCCGTGCTCCGCGAGGAGTTTCCCGAGGTCACCATCTCCAAGATCCGCTTCCTGGAGTCGGAGGGCCTGGTGGAGCCGCAGCGCTCGCCGGGCGGCTATCGCAAGTTCGGCGCCGCGGACATCGAGCGGCTGGCCCGGATCCTGCGCATGCAGCGGGATCACTACCTGCCGCTCAAGGTCATCCGTGAGCAGTTGGATGCCGACCCCGTGGCCGGCGCCGGGACCGGGGCCTCCGCCGTCGCGGAGGCCCCGCACGATCCCCGTATCGACCGGGAGACGCTGCTGCGCACCGCCGCCGTCGGCGAGGACGAGCTGGCGTCCTGGGAAGAATTCGGTCTGGTCGCCCCGGACGCCGACGGGCTCTACGACGCGGACGCGGCCTCGGTCGCCCGCCTGGTGGCCGAGCTGGGGAGCTACGGGGTGCAGGCGCGCCACCTGCGCGGCCTCAAGGCCGCCGCGGACCGCGAGGCCGGCCTCGTCGAACAGGTCATCGGCCCGCTGCGGCGGCACCGCAGCCCGCAGACGCGGGCCCACGCGGAATCCACCGCCGAACGGCTGATCGAGCTGTCCGCGCGGCTGCACACGACCCTCGTACGGTCCTCACTGCGGGTCGCCGGCAACTGACCGGTCCCGTGCTCGACTACCCAAAACCGCCGGGGTCGGCCTAGGGTTGCTGTGTGAACGAGCTCGACGTTGTGGGTGTCCGGGTGGAAATGCCCTCGAACCAACCGATCGTTCTCCTGCGTGAAGTGGGCGGCGACCGGTACCTCCCCATCTGGATCGGTCCTGGGGAGGCGACGGCGATCGCCTTCGCGCAGCAGGGCATGACCCCCGCGCGCCCGCTGACCCATGACCTGTTCAAGAACGTGCTGGACGCGGTCGGCCAGGAGCTGTCCGAGGTCCGGATCACCGACCTGCGGGAGGGCGTGTTCTACGCCGAGCTGGTCTTCTCCGGCGGCGCCGAGGTGAGCGCCCGCCCCTCCGACGCCATCGCGCTCGCGCTGCGTACCGGCACGCCGATCTACGGCAGCGAGGGCGTGCTCAACGACGCGGGGATCTCGATCCCGGACGAGCAGGAGGACGAGGTGGAGAAGTTCCGCGAGTTCCTCGACCAGATCACGCCCGAGGACTTCGGTACGAACCCCCAGTGAGAGGCGCCCCCCGGTAGCCCGCCCGGGCCTACCGTACGGGTGCCGTCGGCTAAACCACCCGTAGGGTGATGAGCACCCGGCGTGCCCCGTGTGGCGTTCGTTGACGCGCCCGGGGCGACTGCCTACCGTCGGGTGGCAGGTCTGGGAGCGGGAGGTCGGCGTGGTGGTCACGGACGGCGGGAGATGGGCCGGCGGGGGCGGAGCGGTGCCGCTGTACGGGCACGGTGCGGAGCCCGCGAGGCGGCCGCAGGCAGCGTCCGCGGCCCCGGACGAGGTCGGCTACCGGGGACCGGCGGCGTGCGCCGCGGCCGGCATCACGTACCGCCAGCTCGACTACTGGGCCCGCACGGGCCTGGTGGAGCCGAGCGTCCGGCCTGCGAACGGCTCGGGCGCCCAGCGGCTCTACGGCTCCCACGACGTCGTCGTCCTCAAGATCGTCAAGCGGCTGCTGGACGCCGGGGTCTCGTTGCAGAGCATCAGGACGGCCGTGCGCCACCTGCGCGCCGCGGAACCGGCCGGGCTGCGGCGGATGACCCTCATCAGCGACGGCGCCACGGTCTACGAGTGCACGTCACCCGACGAGGTCGTCGAACTGCTCCAGGGCGGCCAGGGGATCTTCGGGATCGCCGTCGGCGTGGTCTGGAGCGACGTGCAGGCGGCCCTCGCGCAGTTGCACGCGGAGCACATCGACACCGGCGAGACGCTGGTCGGGCAGAACGCGGCCGACGAGCTGGCGCGCCGCCGCAGCCGCGCCGGCTGATGCCCCTCCGGCAGCCTTGCCGGCGGCGTCCCGCGCCCGGCCCGTACGGCGCCGTCACGGTCGCCTGACGACCGCTGCGGGGCCGATGTCGTACCCATGGGGGACCATCACCGTGTGAGAAGCGCGCCGTCGGTCCTGCACCTGGACATGGACGCGTTCTATGCCGCCGTCGAGCAGGCCGCCAAGCCGAGCCTCCAGGGCAAGGCCGTGATAGTCGGCGGCCTCGGCCCCCGCGGCGTGGTGGCCACCGCGTCGTACGAGGCCCGGGTCTTCGGGGTGCACTCGGCCATGGCCATGGGCATGGCCCGCAGGCTCTGCCCGAACGCCGCGTTCCTCATCCCCCGCTTCCGGCTCTACCAGCAGGTCAGCGGCCAGGTCATGGCACTGCTCAGGGAGCTGTCGCCGCTGGTGGAGCCGCTGAGCCTGGACGAAGCGTTCGTCGACCTCGAAGCCGGCGGCACGCCCGCGGAGGAGGGGGCGTGCCGGGACGTGGCGCGCCGGCTGCGCGCCGGCATCCGTGCCGCCACCGGCCTCACCGGGTCCGTCGGGCTCGCCGCCTCCAAGATGCTCGCCAAGGTCGCCTCCGAGCTGGCCAAGCCCGACGGGCTCGTCGTGGTCCCGCCGGGCGGCGAGCGGGCGCTGCTCGGGCCGATGAACGTGCGCACGCTGCCCGGCGTCGGCCCGGCGACGGCGGACACGCTGCGCCGGGCCGGGATCACCACGGTCGGGGAGGTCACGGACGCCGGCGAGGACGAGATGGTGCGGCTGCTGGGCAAGGCGCACGGCACCGGGATCCACGTGATGGCGCTGGGCCTGGACGCGCGGCCGGTGGTCGCGGACCGGGACACCAAGTCCGTCTCCGTCGAGGACACCTTCGACGTCGACCTCACCGACCGGGTCCGGATCCGCACCGAGGTCGAGCGGCTGGCACGGCGGTGCGTGACGCGGCTGCGCGGCGCGGGGCGCTCCGGCCGCACGGTGGTCCTCAAGGTCCGGAGGTACGACTTCTCCACCCTCACCCGCTCCGAGACCCTGCGGGGGCCCACGGACGACCCGGCCGTGGTCACCGAGGCGGCGCTGCGGCTGCTGGACAGCGTGGAGACGACCGCGGGCGTGCGGCTGCTGGGCGTCGGCGTGAGCGGGCTCGCGGACTTCACGCAGGAGGACCTGTTCGCGCAGGCCGGTCAGGCGCCGGAGGTGCAGCACGGTCCGGTGGACGCCGACGGTCCGGTGGCGCTGCCGCCGCCGGAGCCGCCCCCGCCGCCCGCCCCGGCGGAGCCGGAGCCGGCGGCGCCGCACTGGCTGCCGGGGCTGGACGTGCGGCACGCGGAGCACGGCCCCGGCTGGGTGCAGGGCAGCGGCGTCGGCCGGGTCACGGTGCGGTTCGAGGTGCCGGGCTCGGCGCCCGGGCGGGTGCGCACGTTCGCCGCGGACGACCCGGCGCTTGTGCCCGCGGACCCGCTGCCGCTGGTGCCGGGCGGCTGACGCCCGCCGGCCGACGCCCGGCGGCCCGGATGCTCCTATGGATGTCAGTCGTCGGAGCCGGCGACCTCGCCGAAGTCCCGGTCCTGCGGCTGCTGCGGCCGGGTCTTGGCGACCTCGGGCGGCAGCGTCATGCCGTAGTGGTGGTAGAGCTGGAGTTCCTGCTCGGGGGAGAGATGCCGGCCGACGCCGAAGTCCGGCGCGTCCTTGATCAGCTCCCGTTCGTACGGCACCCGCAGCCCTTCGTCCGCCAGCTCGCTCGGCCCCAGCGGCACGAACGCGTCCCGGTGGAAGAGACCCGTGCGCAGCGCAGCCCACTGCGGGGCGCCGGTGGCGTCGTCGAGGTACACCTCGTCGACGGTCCCGAGCTTGTCGCCGTTGCTGTCGTACGCGCGCACGCCGATCAGGCTCCGGGGGTCGATGTCGGTCTGCACGGTGCCTCCCACGTCTCGTCACAGCTCCGCTGCCTCCACGTAACGGCACAACCCGGCCCGCGGCCACTCGGCGGGCGCCGCCCGGGCGCACGGGAGCCGGTGCCCGCGCCGGGATGCGCGGGGGCGTGCGCTGGTACGCTGATCGTGGCTGCAGACCCCGTGCGGGAGAGTCCTCCGCCCGCCAGCCGGAGGCGCCGAAGGAGCAACTCCTCCCCGGAATCTCTCAGGCCCCCGTACCGCACGGACGAGGTCACTCTGGAAAGCAGGGCGGGCCGCCGCGCGGCCCCTCCTCACCGACGGTGCAAGCCGCGCCGCGCCCGGTCAGGGCGTGCCGGTGAAGCTCTCAGGTCCGGATGACAGAGGGGGAGGCCGTACGGGTGCCCGGCCCAGGGGCATCCGCGAAGGTCCGCGCGACCAGGAGGCCCCTTTGTCCGAGACGAACGCCCACCGCATCCCGCTGTCCGCCCTGGAGCGCGGCACGCCCTTCGAGCAGCGCCACATAGGACCGGACGCGGGCGACCGGGCCAAGATGCTCGCCCAGGTCGGCTACGGCTCGCTGGACGAGCTGACGGAGGCCGCCGTACCCGGCTCGATCAAGGGCACCGGCGCGTTCACGCTCCCCGCGGCCCGCTCCGAGGCCGAGGTGCTGGCCGAGCTGCGCGGCCTGGCGGCGCGCAACGAGGTGCTCACCTCCATGATCGGCCTCGGCTACCACGGCACCCACACGCCGCCGGTCATCCTGCGCAATGTCATGGAGAACCCCGCCTGGTACACGGCGTACACCCCGTACCAGCCGGAGATCTCCCAGGGCCGTCTGGAGGCGCTCCTCAACTTCCAGACCGTCGTCTCCGACCTCACCGGGCTGCCCACCGCCGGCGCCTCCCTGCTCGACGAGGGCACGGCCGCCGCCGAGGCGATGGCCCTCTCCCGGCGCGTCGGCAAGGTCAAGGACGGCGTCTTCCTGGTCGACGCCGACACCCTGCCGCAGACCGTCGCCGTGCTGCGCACCCGCGCGGAGCCGACCGGCGTCGAGGTCGTCGTCGCGGACCTCGCCCGCGGCATCCCCGCCGAGGCCGCCGAGCGCGGCGTCTTCGGCGTGCTGCTGCAGTACCCAGGCGCCTCCGGTGCCGTACGGGACCTCACGCCCGTCATCGAGCGGGCACACGAGCTGGGCGCCGTCGTCACCGTCGCCGCCGACCTCCTGGCGCTCACCCTGCTGACCTCGCCCGGGTCGCTCGGCGCCGACATCGCGGTCGGCTCCAGCCAGCGGTTCGGGGTTCCGATGGGCTTCGGCGGGCCGCACGCCGGCTACATGTCCGTACGCGAGAAGTTCGCGCGCAGCCTGCCGGGGCGGCTCGTCGGCGTCTCCAGGGACACGGACGGCGCGCAGGCGTACCGGCTGGCCCTCCAGACGCGCGAGCAGCACATCCGCCGCGAGAAGGCCACCAGCAACATCTGTACCGCGCAGGTGCTGCTCGCCGTGATGGCGTCGATGTACGCCGTCTACCACGGCCCCGAGGGCCTGGCGGCCATCGCCCGGCGCACCCACCGCTTCGCCGCGGTCCTCGCCGCGGGCCTGCGCGCCGGCGGCGCCGACGTGGTGCACGACGCGTTCTTCGACACCGTCACCGTCCGTGTCCCCGGCCGGGCCGCCGAGGTGACCGCACGCGCCCGCAACGCAGGCGTCAACCTCCGCCTCGCCGACGCCGACCACGTCGGCATCTCCTGCGACGAGACCACGGTCCGCGAGCACCTGGCCGTCGTCTGGGACGCCTTCGGTGTCCCCGGCCGGGACGTCGGCGAGCTGGACGCCGCCACCGCCGACGCGCTGCCCGCCGGTCTGCTGCGCACCGACGAGTACCTGACCCACCCGGTCTTCCACCGGCACCGCTCCGAGACCGCCCTGCTGCGCTACCTGCGCACGCTCGCCGACCGGGACTACGCGCTGGACCGCGGCATGATCCCGCTCGGCTCCTGCACGATGAAGCTCAACGCGACCGCCGAGATGGAGGCCGTCACCTGGCCCGAGTTCGCCGGGCTGCACCCCTTCGCGCCCGCCGACCAGGCCGCTGGCTATCTGACCCTGATCCGCGAGCTCGAGGAGGGCCTGGCCGCCGTCACCGGCTACGACAAGGTCTCCCTGCAGCCCAACGCGGGATCGCAGGGCGAGCTGGCGGGCCTGCTGGCGGTACGGGCGTACCACCGCGCCAACGGCGACGAGCGCCGCACCGTCTGCCTCATCCCGTCCTCCGCGCACGGCACCAACGCCGCCTCCGCGGTGATGGCCGGCATGAAGGTCGTGGTCGTGAAGACCGCGGAGAACGGCGAGGTCGACGTGGACGACCTGCGCGCGAAGATCGGGCAGTACGGCGACGAGCTGGCCGTGCTCATGGTCACCTACCCCTCGACGCACGGCGTGTTCGAGGAGCACATCACGGAGATCTGCGACGCCGTGCACGCCGCCGGCGGCCAGGTGTACGTGGACGGCGCCAACCTCAACGCGCTCGTCGGCCTGGCGGGACCCGGGAAGTTCGGCGGCGACGTCTCGCACCTGAACCTGCACAAGACGTTCTGCATCCCGCACGGCGGCGGCGGCCCCGGTGTCGGCCCGGTCGCCGTCCGCGAGCACCTGGCCCCGTACCTGCCGAACCACCCGCTGCAGCCCGCCGCGGGCCCCGGGACGGGCGTGGGCCCGGTCTCGGCGGCGCCGTGGGGCTCGGCCGGGATCCTGCCGATCTCGTGGGCGTACATGAAGCTCATGGGCGAGGACGGGCTGCGCCGTGCCAGCCAGGTCGCGGTGCTCGGCGCCAACTACGTGGCCAAGCGGCTGGAGCCGCACTTCCCGGTGCTGTACACGGGTCCCGGCGGGCTCGTCGCGCACGAGTGCATCGTCGACGTACGGCCGCTGACCAAGGCGACGGGCGTGTCCATCGACGACGTGGCCAAGCGGCTGATCGACTACGGCTTCCACGCCCCGACGATGTCGTTCCCGGTGGCCGGGACGCTGATGATCGAGCCGACCGAGAGCGAGAACCTGAGCGAACTCGACCGGTTCTGCGAGGCGATGATCGCGATCCGGCGGGAGATCGAGCGGGTCGGCACGGGGGAGTGGGACAAGGACGACAACCCGCTGGTCGGCGCGCCGCACACCGCGGCGCAGCTCGCGGGGGAGTGGAAGCACCCGTACGGGCGTGCGGAGGCCGTCTTCCCGGCCGGGGTGACGCCCGCGGACAAGTACTGGCCGCCGGTGCGCCGGATCGACGGCGCCTACGGCGACCGGAATCTGGTGTGCTCGTGCCCCCCGCTGGACGAATACGACGACTGACGTACGCCCGCGCGCGTACGGCACCCGGCCCGGCGCCCCCGCGCCGGGCCGGCGGCGTGCGGAGCGTGCGGACGGCCGCGGGAGCCCGCCGGCGGGCGGCGGCCGGTGCCGCCGCCCGGGCAGGTCAGGCCGCGGCGGTCACGTCGTCGGCGTTCGGCGGCCGGTGCGGCGCGATGATCCGGCCGTCGGGCAGCAGCTCGCCGGTGTCCTCGAACAGCAGAACGCCGTTGCAGAGGAGGCTCCAGCCCTGCTCCGGATGGTGCGCCACCGGGCGCGCCGCCTCCCGGTCGGTGGACTGGGCGGTGGGACAGGGTGGCTGGTGCTGGCACATGGCTGGGTACTCTCGCCGTTTCGTGGTCTCGGTCCTGCGGTCTGCAGATGTCATCGCCGCCCCCGTGTCGACTCGTTCCCCAACCAGTGTTCCCCCGCGCGCGTCAATTCGCAGGGATTTACCGGCAGGTGGTCTCCGGGGCAGAAGACGCATCACCCTCGCGGGCGGTTGCTCGGTGCCGGACCATCCTTTCGGGGGGTGCACCGGCGGGGAGTGGACTAGTCCACAGCGGTGATCAGACCGTGACCTCGCCGTGATCAGGCGGAGGAGCCGAGCAGCCGCACGCCCGCCAGCCGGTCGCGCAGCGCGGGCAGCAGATCGCCGGCGCGGTGCGCGCGGTGGGCCCGGATGCCGGGCGGCGCGGGCGCCAGCGGCACCAGCAGATCCGCCGGGTCGACCGTGCCCGACTCGGCCGGCGCGGTGACGTCGGCGCGCAGCCAGAGCGTCACCATGTACAGCTCGGGTACGGACAGCAGCCGCGGCTGCAGCAGGGCGGGCAGTGACTCGGCCTGGCGCAGGGCACGTTGGGTGGAGGCGACGTACGGGCCCTCGGAGAAGTGCGAGAACGCCCAGCCGTCCGGGGTGATCCGCGCCTCCGCGGCGGCGACGACGCGGCCCTCGGCCGCGAGGTGGAACCGCCAGCCGGTGAGCGCCGCGCGCGGTGTGCCGTCCGCGGCGCCGACCCCCGCCAGGACGTGGACGGGCAGCGCGTCCGTCGCGTCCGCCGGGCTCCCGGACACCGGCGCGAGCGCACGGGTCCCGCGCACCGCCGTCGGGGACTTCAGCGCGGCGTTGACGCTGCGCAGAGCCGGGGAGGGGGGCGTAAGGACGCTGAGCGGCATAGGGGTCGCCTACTTTCGACAGACGTGGAGCAGAGCAGGGGGCAAGATGCGGACGGCGCTGTCTGCTAGCGGGGTCAGAGGGGACCGCATCCGTGTAAGGGGGCGCCAACTCTCTGCCTCGTTCGCGAATTTTATACGACTCCCGGTAGGAGTCCTTCCGCCTAGCCGTCCGGGTGAATTCCGCAAGAGGATTCTCGGTCGCATATCCGCTGGTCTTTCCGGAACATCAGCGAGAATCACCTGGCGGGCGCGGTAACGGCCGGCACCCGGGGTCGGCCGGATCTCGCCGGGGATTGCGGCCGATCGGCGGGCGGTGGCGCGCGCGCCCGGCGGTGTGCGGTCGGAACGACGCCGTCCGGCGGGGCGGTCAGCGTAGCCGACGACACGGCGGCTGCGGGCGTCAGGGTACCCGCGTCTGGGCATCATCCCGGGCAGCCGAGCCGAGGAGGAACCTCGATGGGCGAGAAGGTCGTGGCCGGCGGGTTCGACCTGTCCGACCGCCGCCGCTATCGGCAGCGGCTCCGCGAGTGTCTCGTGGGGCTGGAGCGACTGCTGGAGGAGAAGAGATTCGACCGCCCGCAGAACCTGATGGGGCTGGAGATCGAGTTGAATCTCGTCGGTGCGGACGGCATGCCGCAGATGATGAACACGGAAGTGCTGGAGCGCATCGCGAGCCCCGACTTCCAGACCGAGCTGGCCCAGTTCAACCTGGAAGTCAATATCGCGCCCCACCGGCTCGCCGGCCGGGTGCTCGACCAGCTCGCGGAGGAGCTGCGGACCGGGCTGTGGTACGCGGACCGGCAGGCGCGCGAGGTGGGCGCCGGGATCGTGATGATCGGCATCCTGCCGACGCTGACCGCCGCCGACCTGGTCTCCGGCAACCTCTCCGAGGTCGACCGCTTCCACCGGCTCAACGAGCAGATCCTCGCGGCCCGCGGCGAGGAGATCCACCTCGACCTGCGCGGGGTGGAGGAGCTGACGTACACCACCGGCTCCATCGCCTCCGAGGCCGCGTGCACCTCCGTCCAGATGCATCTCCAGGTCACCCCCAGCCGGTTCGCGGACGTCTGGAACGCCTCGCAGGCGGCGGCGGCCGTGCAGGTCGCGCTCGGCGCCAACGCGCCGTTCGTCTTCGGCCGGGAGCTGCTGAGCGAGTCGCGGCCCGAACTCTTCCTCCAGGCCACCGACACCCGGCCGCCGGAGTACCGCGCGCAGGGCGTGCGCCCGCGCGTCTGGTTCGGCGAGCGCTGGATCACCGAGCCGCTGGAGCTGTTCGAGGAGAACCTCCGCTACTTCCCCTCGCTGCTGCCGCTCTGCTCCGCGGAGGACCCACTGCGCGTCCTGGACGAGGGCGGGGTGCCGGAGCTGTCGGAACTGGTGCTCCACAACGGCACCGTCTACCGCTGGAACCGGCCCGTGTACGACCTCGCCGGCGGCGTCCCGCACCTGCGGGTCGAAAACCGGGTGCTGCCCGCGGGGCCGACCGTCACCGACGTCGTCGCCAACGCGGCGTTCTATTACGGCCTCGTGCGCACCCTCGCCGACGAGCAGCGGCCCGTCTGGGGCCGGCTGCCCTTCGACGGCGCGGCGGCCAACTTCGCCGCCGCCTGCCGGGACGGGATCGACGCCACGCTCGTGTGGCCGGGCAGGCGGCGGCTCGGCGGGGTCGCGCGGGTGCCGGTGGCCAAGCTCGTACGGGACGAACTGCTGCCGATGGCCGCCTCCGGGCTCGACGCCTGGGGCGTCGACCCGGCCGACCGGGACCGCTACCTCGGGGTCATCGAGGAGCGCTGCCGGCGCCGGGTCAACGGGGCGTCGTGGCAGGCGGCGGCGTTCCACCGGGCGCTGGGGCGCGGGCTGGACCGGGGGGCGGCGCTCGCGGAGATGACGCGGCGCTACGTGGAGCTGACGCGTACGGAGGAGCCGGTGCACCGCTGGCCGGCGGACTGACGCGGGGCCGGGTCGCGGAGGCGGCGGGCCGGGCGCGCAGGGCCGGCGCTTCGGCGCGTACGGCCTGCGCCCCGGCCATGGGTGCTGCGCCCCGGTCCGTACGGGTCATCCCCCCCGGCCCGCACGGCTCAGGACAGCGCCGCCTTCGCGCCGGCGTCCGTCACCGCCCGCAGCAGCACCGCGTGGATCTCCTTCGGGTCCGTCACCCGGTACGACTCGCCCCCGACGGCTTCCGCGATCCGCCCGCACGCCTCGATGTCCGCGTCCGGGCCGATGCCGATCGCGATCAGGCCCACCGGCCGCTCCGGGTCCGCGGTCTTCCGCAGCCGCGCGGCGAGATCCGCCGCGGAGATGCTGCCCGGGTCCTCGTTGGTGCCGTCGGTGAGCAGTACGACCGCGTTGAAGCGGCCCGGCGCGTACTCCTTGACCTGCCGCTCGTACGCCGCAAGCGCCGTGTCGTACAGGCCCGTCGCGCCGTCCGGCACCGGCTGGAGGCTGCCGAAGGCGCTCGCGAGAAGCTCGCGGTGGCTGGCGCCGTCGTCGGTGCGCTGGGCCAGCCGCGTGGTGCCGGTGACCTCCTCGTAGTCCTGCTCGCCTTCGAGCCGGGTGGAGAACCGCCACAGGCCGATCTCGTCCTCGCCGGTGAACTGGGAGAGCGCCTGGATGAGTGCGTTCTTCGTGACGTCCATCCTGGTCTGCCCGGCCTCGCCCGGGACCAGCTCGCCCATCGAGCCGGAGACGTCGACGACCGTCGTCAGCCGGGCGCTCTGCACCGTGACCGTCCACATGCCGAGGACCGAGGCGACCTCGTCGGGGGCCGGCGCTTCGGCGGGCGGGGCGTCGAAGGGCTGCGGGGCGGCGCCGCCTGCGGCCATCGCCAGGTCCGCGTCGAGGCGGCCGTCGGGGGCGCGGAAGCCCTGGCGGCGCAGCTGGTCGGTGGTCTTGCCATCGGTGAGGAGCCGCTGGAAGCGGCTGGCGGCGCGGACCCGGTCCATCGCCATGGCGTCGTTGTCGACGATCGTGTACGGGTAGTCGAGCGCGACCGTGCCGCCCTCCGGGTAGAACATGTCGAGCCGCCCGCCGGTGCTCGCGCCCGCGTTGTGGCGGAAGGCGGCCTGCTCGGAGAGGAAGAGCGCGTCGTTGTCCTTCGGGTCGTCCAGACCGGAGTCCGGGAGGGACGCCAGCACCGCCGCGTCGCCGGGCTCGACGCGCTCGGAGAGCAGCTTGGCGGTCGCGGCGGTACGGGTGTCCGCGTCCTTGCCGCCGGCCCGGTGCATCGCCGTCAGCGCGAGCGCGCCGGTGGCGCTCACCGCCGGGTCCGCGGTGCCGAGGCGCAGGCCGGCGCCGTCGCCCAGCGCGGCGTCCGTCAGCTCGGCCCAGCCGTACGTCTTCTCCGGCCAGCCCAGTTTGCGGGCGCCGTCCTGGAGGGTCGCCATCCCGACGGGTGAGCTGGCCAGCCGGGTCACCTCGTCGATGCTCGCGCCCCCGCCGCCTGCGGTGACCATGCCCGTCCAGATGCTGGAGTCGGGTATCCAGACCTGGAAGCCGGGCCGGGTGTCCTTGCCGCGTAGCGCCTGCGCGACCTCGGCGGCGGGCCGCGCGCTCACCTCGACGTCCAGGCAGCGGCCGTCCGTCTTCACCCCCGTGGCGCGGGCCCGCTGTGCGGTCCTGCGGACGACGGGGGCGATGTCGGGCGAGGCGACGACGGCGAGTTCGAGGTCCGCACCCGCGCACGGGTCGTCCTGCGGCAGCAGCCCGGTCTGCACGGCGACCACCGCTCCGGCCCCGATCGCCAGGACGAGGGCGGTCGCGATGACCACCGTGCGGCCCCGTACGCTGCGCCGCAGCACGGCTTCGTCCGTTCCGTACGCATCGGGCAAGCTGTGTCGTCCCATGGTCGTCCCCCCGGACAGCCGCATATTGGTCATGTGTTTTTGCGTGACCCTAGCGACACGGTGGGTCCCATGGGGAGGGATTGACCAATTGGAGGAGCGAGTGCAGGACCAGTCCCGCCGGATGCTGAGCAGCGAAACGCTGCTGGTGCTGGCGCTGTCCCTGGGCGCGAGCGCGGTCTCGGCCCTGATCAGCTTCATCGGCTCGGTGACCAGGTCCGGCGGGCTGAAGGAACAGTCCGCCAACCTCAACTCCTCGGCCGCGCCTGGGCGTCCGTGGCTGGATCTCGCGTGGCAGCTCTTCGGGATCACGACCGCGCTGGTGCCGGTGGCGCTCGTGGCGTACCTGCTGGTGCGCGAGCGCGCGGGCGGGCTGGGCGCGGTGGGCCTCGACGGCCGGCGGCCGGGCTTCGACCTGGGCTGGGGCGCGGCCGTGGCGGCGGTGGTCGGCGGTACGGGACTGGCGTTCTACCTGGGCGCGCGGGCGGCGGGGTTCAACCTGACCGTCGTACCGGAGTCGCTGCCGGACGTCTGGTGGAAGATCCCGGTCCTGATCCTCTCCGCGGTGCAGAACTCCGTGGTGGAGGAGGTCATCGTCGTCGGCTATCTGCTGCGCCGGCTGGACCAGCTGGGCTGGACCCCGAAGGCGTCGCTGGCGGCCAGCTCGCTGCTGCGCGGCACGTACCACCTGTACCAGGGGATCGGCGGCTTCATCGGCAACGCGGTGATGGGCGTGCTGTTCGTCCTGCTGTACCGGCGGTGGGGGCGGGTCGGGCCGCTGGTGGCGGCGCACGCCTTCATCGACATCGTGGCGTTCGTGGGGTACGCGCTGCTGGCGGGGAAGGTGGGGTGGCTGCCTACGGAATGAACGGCTCCGGCCCGGTGGGCCGGTGCCGGCGGCCAATTCTCCCTGCTCCACGGTCTTGACGGTGGTCTGACAATGGATAAAGTCTAGACCAATGCCCCCCATGCAGGGAGAGACAAGATGCGCAGTCTCAAAAAGCGTGCAGCGATCGTCGCCGCGACCGTGACCCCGCTGGTCGTGCTCGCCCTCCCGGCCCCGCAGGCGAGCGCACACGGCTGGATCACCTCGCCCCCGAGCCGGCAGCAGCAGTGCAAAGCGGGCACGGTCTCGTGCGGCCAGATCCAGTGGGAGCCGCAGAGCGTCGAGGGCCCCAAGGGCCTGACGAGCTGTCACGGCGGCAACAGCCGCTTCGCCGAGCTCAACGACGACAGCAAGGGCTGGGCGGTCACCGACATCAACAGGACCCAGTCGTTCAACTGGCAGATCACCGCCAACCACCGCACGAGCACGTGGCAGTACTTCGTCGGCGGCCAGAAGGTCGCGGAGTTCAACGACGGCGGCGCGCAGCCGCCCTCGCAGTTCAGCCACACGGTCAACTTCGGCAACATCACCGGCCGTCAGAAGGTCCTGGCCGTGTGGAACGTGTACGACACGGCAAACGCCTTCTACGCCTGCATCGACGTCAACATCCGCTGACGCCGAGCAGTCCCGTAACGGCAGCAGCAGACCCCCGGGGAGCGACCGGCCCCCGGGGGTTCGGTGTGTCCGGGGTGAGCTGACCGTGACAGGGGTCGACATCCCTGGACGCAGGGCGAAGCCGGGACCTTTCCCGGCTTCGAGCCCTTCGGTCCCCTCTTCATGCGGGCCCTCGACGAGTGGGCGGGTGCAGTCCGACGCAGGTGCCGTGTGCGCGATGAGCCGGGCCGGTGGCGGCTTGCCTTGCGAGTAGTAGCGATATATCGTTGACGTGTCGCAATCGATCGTAGAAGGAATCCGGAAGAGGTGATGACCATGGGAGGGCATGGACACGGATACGGCCCGCGTGGCGGGCGGCGTTCGGCCTTCGGGGGGTTCGGGCCGCCGTTCGGGCCGCCCTTCGGGCGGGGGCGTGGGGGGCCGCGGGGGCGGGCTCGGCGGGGGGATGTGCGGGCTTCGATCCTGGCGTTGCTCAAGGACCGGGACATGCACGGGTACGAGATGATCCAGGAGATCTCCGAGCGCAGTGGCGGGGCCTGGAAACCCAGCCCAGGGTCGGTCTATCCGACGCTGCAACTGCTGGAGGACGAGGGGCTGATCGTCAGCGCCACCGAGGGCGGGAAGAAGCTGTTCTCGCTCACCGACGCCGGCCGCGAGGAGGCCGAGTCCGGGCCCGAGGCGCCCTGGGAGGACGCCGGGCGCGGGGTCGACTGGGAGGCGCTGCAGGAGGTCCGGCAGTCGGGCTTCGCGCTTGCCGAGGCGTTTCGGCAGGTGTACACCACTGGCACGCCCGAGCAGCGCCAGGAGGCGCTGGCCGTCGTCAACGACGCCCGGAAGAAGCTCTACCTGATCCTCGCCGAGGAGAGCTGAGCCCCGGCGCCCGGCCGGCCGGACCGGGCGGGCGCCGCGGCTCGGCCGCGCGCAGAGCCGTCAGCGCGCCGGGCCCGCTCCCTTCGCCAGCGGCAGGGACTCGATGCGGCCCGCGTCGCAGACCTCGCCCAGCGGCCACGCGGTGTCCGTGTGGTGGTACGTATCCGGCGGGATGACCTGCAGCTCCGCCGGCTTCGGGCGGCAGGCGCCGTTCACGTTGTCCGAGCCGCTGGCCACCACGGTCCAGTGCAGCCGGCTCCACGCCGAGGCGCCGGGTGCGAGTGTCTGCATCGACGGTGTGCGGCTGCGGTCCCGTACCACCGTGGTCGGAACCTTCGTGCCGTCGGCCCTGACGAGTTGCAGGCCGGTCCAGCCGCGGGTGCGGCAGGTGGTGTCCGAGTCGTTGGTGAGGACGAGCGCCGCGTAGCGGTTGCCCGCCGCCGAGTTGAGCGGCCGTACGGAGGCCGCCAGGTCGCCCGTACGGCACCAAGGAGCCGCCGCCGAATCGTCGGCCGCCGTCTTCGGTTCCGTCTTCGGCTCCGCCTTCAGCGGCTCCACGGCCGCGTCCTCGTCCGTCTTGCCGTCCGCCTCCGTGCCGGCTGCCTTCTCCGGTTCTGCGGCGTCCTTCGCGGGCGCGTCCTGCTCCGCCCCGTCCCCGTTCCGCGCGCTGTCGTTCCCGTCGGCGCTCTGCGCCGGCAGGGGCTTGGAGTCGCCCGCGTTGTCCGTGTTGCCGGCTGCTCCGCCGGAACTCGCGCCGCAGCCTGCGGCCAGCAGCCCCGCCGCCGCGAGGGCGGCGAGGGCGATGCGGGTGCGGGCGCGGCCGGGCTGTCGTCTCATGTCTTCCCCCTGGCTGCTCGGAGTGACCAGATCGTGGGGTGTCGGTCGTTGGACCCGTGCGGGGAGCGATCGGTTCCACCGAGTGGATGCCCGCGGGCGGAGGGCGGGATGCGCGCTCTGCGCCCGCGCGCCTCATGTCAGTAGCAACAAAGGATGACACTCATGTACGGCCGCTGACATAATCGCCCGCATGCAGCAGTCATTCGACAGGCGCGCCGGGCTCGGGCTCGCGCTGGCCTCCGCGCTCGCGTTCGGCGGTTCCGGGGTGGCGGCGAAGCCGCTCATCGAGCAGGGCGTGGACTCGCTGCACGTGGTGTGGCTGCGTATCGCGGGGGCCGCGCTGGTGCTGCTTCCGCTCGCCTGGCGGCACCGCGCGCTGGTACGGGAGCGCCCCGCGCTGCTCGCCGGGTTCGGCGTGCTCGCGGTCGCCGGCGTGCAGGCGTTCTACTTCGCGGCGATCGCCCGGATCCCGGTCGGGGTGGGGCTGCTCATCGAGTTCTTCGGTCCCGCGCTGGTGCTGGGCTGGGTGCGGTTCGTCCAGCGGCGGCCGGTCACCCGGCAGGCCGCGGTCGGGGTGCTGTTCGCGGTCACCGGGCTGGCCTGCGTCGTCGAGGTCTGGGCCGGCCTCGGCTTCGACGCGCTCGGGCTGCTCCTCGCCTTCGGCGCGGCCTGCTGCCAGTGCGCGTACTTCGTCCTCGCCGGACACGGCACCGACTCCGCCGACGGCAAGGCGCCGAACCCGCTGGGCGTCATCGCGTACGGGCTGATCGTCGGCGCCGTCGTGCTCACCCTCGTCTCCCGGCCCTGGAACCTGGAGTGGTCGCTGCTCGGCGAGCGCGCGGAACTCGGCGGCATGCGGCCGCCTGCCTGGACGCTGATCGTCTGGATCGTCCTGGTCACGACCGTGCTGGCGTATCTGTTCGGCGTCCTCGCGGTGCGCCGGCTCTCGCCGCCGGTGGCGGGGGTCGTCGCGTGTCTGGAGGCGGTCGTCGCGTCGGTGCTGGCGTGGGTGCTGCTGTCGGAGCACCTGGGCGCGGCGCAGATCGTGGGCGGCGCGCTGGTGCTGATCGGCGCGTTCACGGCGCAACTGGCGGCGCCCGCGCCGGGTCCCGGCGAGCGCGGCGAGCCGGTCGCCGGGAACGTACCGCGGCCGCGCGAGGGCGGCGAGGAGCCGTCCGGCGGCGCGCCCGCGGCATCCGCCGCCGACGCGCCGCCGCCCGGTCAGTCCGCGGGCAGATAGCCCGGCGGCTCGACGCCCGGGGCGAGGTCGGCGGCCGGTACGGGCGCGCCGTACACGGGCGCGACCGGCACCACTCCCGTCCAGTACGGCAGTTCCAGGTCCTCCGGCTCGTCCTCGGGGCCCCCGGTGCGCGTCTTCACCGACACCTCCTCGATGGCGAGCCGGAGCACCGCCGTCTTGGCCAGCTCCTTGGCGTTCGCGCGCCGGGAGTCGTCGGCCCGGCCGGGGACGATGTGGTCGACGATCGCGTCGAGGGCCATGGTCCGCTCGTCGTGGTCGGTCACGGCGTACGCGTCGCCGTGCAGCATCGCGGAGCGGTAGTTGATCGAGTGGTGGAACGCGGAGCGGGCCAGCACCAGTCCGTCCACGTGCGTGACCGTCAGGCACACCGGCAGCCCGGCGTCCTCGGCCCGCCCGGCGGTGCGCAGCGGGCGGGAGCCGGTGGAGCCGTGCACGTACACCTGCTCGCCGACGCGCGCGTAAAGCGTGGGCAGGACGACGGGGCGGCCCTCGCGGAGGAAGCCGAGGTGGCAGACGTAGCCGGCGTCGAGCACGGAGTGCACCACTGCGCGGTCGTACGACGCGCGCTCGCGGGAGCGCGTCGGCACGGTGCGGTCGGTGGGGCGGTAGGCGGCGGGGGGCGTGGCGGACACGGGCGGCTCCCTCTCTGCTCGGCGGTGCTCGGTGGTACGTGCCGCCGGCTGCGCGGCGGCGGTGTCGAGTTGCGATCCTCATTGCACTAGTGCAATATATTCTTTGTGCTAGGAGAGTATCGGATCGAAGGCCGGGGCGCAGCAGAGATCTCCGCCAGCATCGAGCGCGGCATCGGCGCCGGTGCGCTGCAGCCCGGCGCCCCGCTGCCGCCGCTGCGTGCGCTGGCGGCGGAGCTGGCGGTCAACCCGAACACGGTGGCCGCCGCGTACCGCATGCTGCGCGAGCGCGGCGTCGTCGAGACCGCGGGGCGGCGCGGCACCCGCGTGCGCGCCCGCCCCGCCACCTCGCCCCGCGAGCAGATCAGCGTCGCGGTGCCGCCCGGCGCCCGCGACCTGTCCACCGGCAACCCCGATCCCGCCCTGCTGCCCCCGCTCGCCGGCGCCCTCGCCGCCGCGGCCGCCCGGCACGCCGCGGCCCCCGTGCTCTACGGCGACGAGGGCGTCGCCCCCGAGCTGGCCCGCCTGGCCCGCGCCGACTTCGACGCCGACGGTGTCCCGCCGGGACCCGTCGCCGTCACCTCCGGCTCGCTCGATGCGATCGAGCGCGCGCTCGCCGCCCACCTGCGCCCCGGCGACGCCGTCGCGGTCGAGGACCCCGCCTGGGGCAGCCTGCTCGACCTCGTGCCCGCGCTCGGCCTGCGGCCGGTGCCGGTCGAGCTGGACGACGAAGGGCCCCTGCCGGAGCGTGCCGCGGCGGCGCTGGCCTCCGGCTCGCGCGCCCTCGTCGTGACCTCCCGCGCCCAGAACCCGACCGGCGCCGCGCTCACCCCGGCGCGCGCCGACGAACTGCGCGCCGTCCTCGCCCGGCACCCGGACGTGCTGCTCGTCGAGGACGACCACGGGCACGCGATCGTCGACCTGCCGTTCCAGCCGCTGGCCGGCGCCGCGCGGCACTGGCTCGCGGTGCGCTCCGCCGCCAAGGCGTACGGCCCCGACCTGCGGCTCGCGGTGCTCACCGGGGACCGGGTGACCGTGGACCGCGTCGAGGGCCGCCAGCGCCTCGGCCCCGGCTGGGTCAGCCGGCTGCTCCAGGACACGGTCGTCCACCTGCGCAGCAGCGGGGTCCTCGACCCGGCGGCGGTCGCCCGCTCGTACGGCGAGCGGCGCGAGGCACTGCTGGCGGCGCTGCGGGGGCGCGGGGTCGAGGCCACCGGGCGCAGCGGCATGAACGTGTGGCTGCCCGTCCCCGACGAGACCTCCGCGGTCACCCAGCTCCTGCGCTCCGGCTGGGCGGCGGCACCCGGGGCCCGCTTCCGCCTCGCCTCGCCGCCCGGGATCCGGCTGACCGTCTCGCCGCTGGCGGGCGAGGACGTGGAGCCGCTGGCGGATGCGGTGGCGGAGGCGGTTCGGCCCGGGCCCGGACGGCGGTGGGTCTGAGGGGAGTACGGCCGCCCGTCCGGCGGGCGTACGCAACGCCCGTACGGAGAACGCGCAGGCCGCTACCTCCGCTCCTCCCGCGGGCGGCTGCGCGAGAGCGCCGCGCCCGCCAGCACCACCGCCGCGCCCACCGGCGTGTTCCACGTCAGCTCCTCGCCGAGCAGCGCCACCCCCGCGGCGGTGGCGATGACGGGGATGACATACGTGACCGTGTGCGCCGTCGTCGGCCCCACGTCCGCCACCAGCCCGTGCTGCACGAGCACCGCCAGCCCCGTGCCCAGCACCCCCAGCGTCACGACCGCCAGCAGCGGTCCGGCCGGGAGCGCGGTCGGCACCGAGGTGAAGAGCACGGTGGCCACGGCCAACTGGGCGGTGCCGAGAAGCAGTTGCGTGCCCGCGACCGACAGGTGGGAGTGCCCGAGGCCGGCGAGCGTGCGGCGGACGTAGATCCAGCCCACGGCGTAGCAGGCGGCGGCGAGCAGCGCGAGCACGGTGCCCAGGGGGTCCTGGCCGGTGAACCCCCGCCACGCGCCGAGGACGGTCAGCACCCCGGCGAACCCGAGCGCGAGCCCCGCGACCCGGCGGCGCGTCGGCCGGTCCTCCCGCAGCGCGAGGAGGGCGAGCAGCATCGCCCACAGCGGCGAGGTGGCGTTGCAGATCCCGGCGAGCGAGGAGCTGATGTGCAGCTCGGCGTAGGCGAAGAGCGAGAAGGGCAGCGCGTTGATGAAGAACGCGGCCACCGCGATGTGGCCCCACGTACGGGCGCCGCGCGGCAGCGGCTCCCGGCGTATCGCGAGCGCGGCGACGAGGACGGCGGAGCCGAAGGCCATCCGGCCGAGCGTCACTTGCAGCGGGGCGAAGCCGTCGGTGCCGACCTTGATGAGCAGGAAGCTGAAGCCCCAGACGACCGACAGGGCGGCGAAGCGGACGCGCCAGTCGAGGAACGCGCGCCGCGGCGCCCGGGCCGTGCCGGCTGCCGTGTCGGTGGCTGCTGCCTGTGCCGTGGTCATGGAGCTACGGTGCGCCACGCGTTCCTCGTAGCACAAGCGAGACTTTATGGCCCCTGTCTCGTAGCATCACTTACATGTTGAACCTGGAACGCCTGCGCACCCTGGCCGCCGTCGCCCGGCACGGCTCCGTGAGCGCGGCGGCCGGAGGGCTGCACATCACCACCTCCGCCGTCTCCCAGCAACTCGCCAAGCTGGAGCGGGAGACCGGGCAGCAGTTGCTCGCCAAGAACGGCCGCGGCATCCGCCTCACCGACGCGGGCCGGCTGCTCGCCGAGCACGCCACCCGGATCCTGTCGCAGGTCGAGGCGGCGCAGTCCGAGCTGGAGGCGCACCGCGGGCGGCCCGTCGGGGAGCTGGGGCTCGCGGCCTTTCCGACCGCCGCCCGCGGGCTGTTCCCCGCCGCGCTGGCGGCGCTGCGCCGCGACCATCCCGAGCTGCGCGTACGGCTGCGGGAGCAGGAGCCGGACGAGACGGTGCCCGGCGTCATGCGCGGCGACCACGACCTCGGCGTCGTCCTGGACTGGTACAACAAGCCCCTCCCGCTGCCGCCGGGGCTCTCCCGGGCGCCGCTGCTCGACGACCTCGCGGACGTCGCCGTCCCGGAGGGGCACCCCCTCGCGGACCGCGCGGACGTAGTCCTGGAGGACTTCGCGGCCGACGACTGGATCTCCTGGCCGGAGAGCGAGTTCTGCCACGACTGGCTGGTGTTCACCCTGCGCGCCAAGGGCATCGAACCGCACATCGCGCACACCGCGGAGGAGCACCACACGCAGCTCGCGCTCATCGCCGCCGGGCTCGGCGTGGCCGTCGCGCCGCGGCTGGGCCGCGGGGCGGTGCCCGCGGGCGTACGCATCCTGCCCGTACGCGGCGCGATGCAGCGGCACATCTACGCGATCTGGCGCTCCGACGCCGACCGCCGGCCGTCCATCAGGGAGGCCGTACGTGCGCTGCAGGCGGCGGGCCGCGCCCTCTGAGCGCGGCCCGCGGGACGCCGGGAGCAGGGCGGCGCGAGCCGGGGCCCCGGGACCGGTGGCCGCCCCACCCGCGGCCGCCCGTCCCCGTACGCCCCCTGCGTTCTGCCCTCTGCCGGTGCGCCGTCAGCCCTGGCGCAGGACGTCTCCGTCCACCCGCACGTCCTCAGCCGGCAGCGGCTGCGTGGCCGGGCCCTGCGCGACGCTGCCGTCCGCGAGGGCGAACCTGCTGCCGTGGCACGCGCAGTTGATCGTGCCGTCCTCGACGCTGCTGACCAGGCAGCCCTGGTGCGTGCAGACCGCCGAGAACGCCCTGAACTCGCCCGGCTCCGGCTGCGTCACGACCACCTTCCGGTCCTTGAAGATCTTGCCGCCGCCCTCGGGCACCTCGTCCGTGGTGCCGAGCTGCGCGCCGTCGTCCTTGCCGCCTTCCTGCGGGCGCACCTCCGTGCTGCCGGAGTCGCCGGAACCGCCGTCGCCCGAGTCGTCGCCGCAGGCGGCGAGCGCGGCGGTGAGGCCGCCGGCGCCGACGGCGGCCACGACGGTGCGGCGGGCGGTGAGCCGGGCCGGATGGGGGGATCGCGTCATGGTGGGGCCCTTTCCTGGTGCGCCGGTCGTCCGCCCTGGGCCGGCGGGCCCGGCGTTCTGTTCGTGTGCCTCAGGCCCCTCATACGTATGCCGGAGGGCCGGCGTTCAGCTCCCGCCGCAGGAACTCCAGCTCAAGCCAGAGGAGATTCTCGGCGATCGCGTCGTCGGAGATCATGTGCGACGCGCCGGGCACCGGAAGGACGCTGTGCGGCTTGCCCGCGGCCAGCAGCTCGCCGGACAGCCGCAGGGTGTGGGCCGCGACGACGTTGTCGTCCGCGAGGCCGTGGACGAACAGCAGGGGCCTGCGCAGCCGGTCGCCGAGCCCCACCAGCGACGAACGGTCGTAGTTCTCCGGGTACTTCTCGGGGTGGCCGAGGAAGCGCTCCTGGTAGTGAGTGTCGTAGAGCCGGGCGTCGGTGACGGGCGCGCCCGCGATGGCGGCGTGGAAGACGTCGGGCCGGGTGAGGACCGCCGCCGCGGCGAGGAAGCCGCCGAACGACCAGCCGCGGATGCCGACCCGGTCCAGATCGAGGTCCGGATTGCCGGCCGCCGCCGCCTGCAGCCCCCGCACCTGGTCCGCGACGGCCTTGTCCCGCTTGTCCCCGGTGTTCAGCCGCTCCCACGACGGCGCCCCGGGCGTGGCCCGCCCGTCGGTGACCAGCACCGCGAAGCCCTGCTCCGCGAACCACTGCGAGACCAGCGTCCACCATCCGCGCGCCGGCACCGCCAGCCGCAGCCCCGGCCCGCCGTACGGGTTGCACAGCACCGGCAGCGGGCCGTCGCCCGGGCTGTGCCACGACGGCAGGAACAGGTCGCTGCGCAGCCCTTCCGGCCCGTCGAGGCGCTGCGGGCGCGGCCGGATCCCCGGCTCCTCGGCGCGGGAGGCCAGCGCCGCGGCCGGGCGGCCCGCGGCCAGCACCCACGTCGCCGGACCCGCGGGCGTCACGCTCTCCAGCACCGTCGTCCCGCCGCCGGCGGCCGCCGTGTGGTGGCCCTGCTCCTCGGTGAGCGGCGCGCAGCCCGGCCCCGGTTCGTACGACCACACGTGCCGCTCCGCCGGGTCCTCTGCGGCCGTGAAGAGCACCCGCTCGCCCGCGACCCCCAGCACCGCGCGCACCTGGAGCCCGGCGGGCGAGACGGGCTCACCGTCGCGCAGCAGGCGGTACGTGTCCGTGGCGGTGTCGTTCTCGACCTGGAGCAGCGCGCCGGACGCGGTCCTGGCCGGGGTCCCCGGCACCAGCCGGGTCCAGTGCGCGTCGCGCGTCTCGGCGAGCACGCGGGTGGCGCCCGTGTCCGGGTCGGCGGCGAGTGTGAGCAGGGTGCGCTGGTCGCGGCTCTGCACGCCGAGGAGCGGGCCGTGGGCGTCCCAGCGGACGGTGGCCAGATACTCGTACGCCGCCCGGTCCCACCGCACCTCCGTACGGCGGCCGTCGAGCGTGACCACGTGCAGCGAGACGTCCGCGTTGGCCGTGCCGGCGACGGGGTAGCGCACGGTCCGCGGCTCGGCCGCCGGGTCCGCGGGGTCGGAGAGGTGCCAGCGCCGCACCCCGGACTCGTCCACGCGCGCGACGAGCAGCGCGCCGCCGTCCGGTGCCCACCAGTGGCCGCGGTCGCGGTGCATCGATTCGGCGGCGACGTGCTCGGGCAGCCCGTACGTCACGTCGGGCCCCTCCGGCGCCGCCAGCAGCCGGCCGGCGCCGTCCGCGACCGCGGCGACGTGGAGCGCGCCGCCGGTGACGTACGCGACGTGCGTGCCGTCGGGGGAGAGGCGCGGGTCGACGGCGGCCCCGGCGGCCGGCACCCGGAACGGCGCCGAGCCGTCGGTTCGTACCGCCCACAGCTCGCCGCCGAGCGCGAAGACCGCGAGCCGCACGGCGGCGTCCGTGGTGTACGAGGTCACCCCCGTGGTCCGCGTCCGCGCCCGCTCCCGCCTGACCCGCTCCGCCACGGGGTCCGCCCCGCCCGGCACGAGCCCCCCAGGATCCGCCAACTCCCGCTCCGCATCCCCCTCGTACAGCCACAGCCGCGCCACGGGATCCGTGCCGCTCCCGGTGCGCAGGAACAGCACGCGCTCGCCGTCCGGCGAGACGGTCACGCCGTGCGGCAGGCCGAGCGTGAACTTGCGGGTGCGGGCGAGGTGGCGGGGGAACTCGGGCGTGGGGTTTGCGTTCATGCCGAGACCATGCCCATAGATCAGCCGCGACCACCAGGGGTTTGCCCTTTGCGGCCGCACCTCACCGCGGGCCCGGCGGGCACCCGCGGGGCGGACGGCGGCGCCGCGCGCGGCGTTCACGCCCTCCGGGGCGGGGCGGCGGGTGCGAGGAGGGTGCGGAGACGGCCCGGGGGGAGTCCGGACTCGGCGCGTACGACATGCGTCATGTGCGCCTGGTCGGCGAAGCCGAGTGCGGCCGCGAGGCCGCCGAGATCGCGCTCGCCCGCGGCCAGGCACTCCAGCGCCCGCGCGGCGCGGAGCCGGTTGCGGTAGCGGCTCAGCGTGGCGCCGGTCACCGCCCGGAACACCCGGCTCAGGTGGTGCGGCGAGCAGCCCAGTTCTGCGGCGAGGGTGAGCAGCCCGAGCCGCGGGTCCGCGGCCAGCGCCTCCCGGGCGCTGTCGGCGAGCCGCCGCCGGGCCGCGGCTGTTGCCGGAGCGCCGCTCGCCACCCGGCGCGCGTCGAGCTGCGCGAGCGCCGCGGCGGTCAGGGCGACGGCCGACTCGGCGGCGCCGAAGGCGTCCCGGGGGCCGCGGCCCGCGGACGCGCACAGCAGGCGGTGCCGCAGCGCCATCGCGGGCGTGGTGAACACCAGCCCCTCGGGTACGGCGGGATCGCCGCCCAGCAGCGAGGCGAGCAGCGGTTCCGAGGGCACCAGCTCGGTGTACCGGTCGGCGCCGCGCGGATGCGCGAACTGCTGCTCGCTGCCGAGCCGTTCGACGTACACCGACGCCGGGTCCATCGTCTGTTCCACCCCGTCCACCCGCGCCCGTACGACACCGTCGCGTACGAGGACGAGCCCGAAGACGTCCGCGGCGCGCAGGGGCGTCCACCCGGCGGGCGGATCGTCGCAGCGCACGTCGGCGACGCAGAGGTCGTCGGCGGTGAGGAGCGGGTGCCGGATCACGGCCATGCGCTTGAGCCTTGCACACGGGGGCGGGGATCGCGCACGAATTTACAAGCGCGGGCGGGCGATGGGCGGGAGGGTTGCCGCCACAGGGCCCGAGGGGCGGCCGGCGGAGGAGGGAGCGGAGATGGGACGGACGTACGACGGGGGCGCGGGACCCGGGGCCCGGGCGGACGCGGGGGCCGGTGGGGGAAGGCCCGTACCGGGCGGCGAGGCGGCCGGTGGCGCGGGGGACCCGACCGGCGACGTGCCCCGCGGGGCGGGGGGCTCGCGGGGAGGAGCGGCCGCCGCGGGCGGGTGGGGGCGCCGGCGGATGCTGCGGGGGGTGGGGGCGGTGGCCGCGGGGGCGGTCGCCGCATCGGCGACCGGGGCGGCCGCCGCCGCGCCCCGGTCGCGCCGCGTGCCTGCGGGCGGCCCGGCAGCCGGTTCCGGTGCGTCCGATGCCGCGTCGGACGACCCCGCGTCGGACGGCCCGGACAGGTCCCGCGCAGCGGCGCCCGCCTGGCCGGAGGTGGCCGGGGTGGCCGTGTGCCGGGCCGGGCAGTTCGAGGTGGTGGCGCTGCTCGACGCACACGGGACGTTCCCCCTGTCCCGTACGGACGCCTTCCCCGGCGCCTCCGCCGGTGCGTGGGCGGACGCGCGGCGCGTCGACCCGCGGGCGTTCGGGCCCGGCGACTCCTGGGAGCTGGACTTCCGCTGCTTCGCCGTACGGCGGCCCGGCGGCCGGGTCGTGCTCGTCGACTCCGGGATCGGCGCGGCCGGCAGCCCCGCCGCGAGCTGGGCGCCGGTGCCGGGACTGCTCCCCGGGCGGCTGGCCGCCGCCGGCATCGCGCCCGGGGACGTGGACGCCGTCGTCCTCAGCCACCTTCACGAGGACCACTACGGCTGGTCCGTCACCCCCGACGGCCGGCCCGCCTTCCCCCGCGCCCGCTACGTCGTCCAGGCCGCGGAACTCGCGGCCCTCGCCCCCGGCGACTCCGCGGTGAGGTACGCCGTCGACCCGCTGCGCGCCGCCGGGCGGCTCCACGTCGTCGACGGCGGCACCCGGCTGGCCGGCGACCGCGGTGGCGCGGTGACGCTCGTACCGACGCCGGGACACACCCCCGGGCACCAGTCGGTGGTCGTGGACGGCGGCCGCCGGCAGATCGTCATCGCCGGCGACGTCCTCGTCCACGCGGTGCAGCTCGCGGATCCGGCCGTACGGTACTTCTTCGAAGAAGATCCCGGCCTCGCCCACCGCACCCGGCGCCTGCTGCTGGAACGGGCCCGCGAGCGCGGCGCGGTGCTCGCCACGGCGCACCTGAACCTGCCGTTCGTCCCGCTGGGCCGACCGGGTGCGGACGGTCGCCCGCCTGCCTTCAGCCGGGGGTGACGGTGCCGTCCGCGTCCATGGTCGGATGGATCCTGCTCGGCCCGTAGTCGTCCACGTCCGAGGGGCGCGGCGTCTCAGGACCGTCGGCTCCGACGCGCATCGTCCGCTCCACCCGCGCGATCACGAACCGCCGCCCGCACACGTCGGCTTCGTTGCCCCGGCGGCGCCGGCGGTAGGCGTTCGCGGCCCGCCGGCAGGCCGCCGCATCCGCCGCGGGCGGGCCCATCGGCGGCGGGAGGCCGTGCTCGTTGGTGAGGAAGTCGGCCAGCAGGCGCCGCGCCTGCTGGGGCGTGGCGTGCTGGTTGCCGATCATCTCCCACGACGTCTCGTGCTGTTCCAGAACCCGGAACGCCGGGGGGAGCATCACCACGTCCGGGTGGGAGACGACGGCCGCCGCGGAGTCGTCGAGCACCTGGCGGGGAAAGCGGGGGGACGAGTACGCGTAGTCCTTCAGCGCCATCCGCAGCAGCGCTGCCGCCGGGCCGGTCGCGGCGTCGGGGTCGATGACGAAGCCCTCGGTGCGCGAGGGGGTGCCGTCGTCCTCCCAGCCGTCCGAGTCCGGGTCCGTCGGGCGCGGCGGCTCGGGGCGCCGGCCGTCGGTACGGGTGAACTCGTCGGCGCGCACGATGCGGTGGCGGACGTCGCCGACCCTGACCTCGTCGACCGGCTCCCGCTCCAGCACCGCCACCGCGTCCAGCAGCCGGCGGCGCTGCTCGCGGTCGCCGGCCTTGTCCCGGGCGGTGAACCACAACCGCGAGTTGAGCGCGTCGCGGGCGTCCTGCGGCATACCGGAGTCCATGTCGGAGCAGAGCCGCCAGCGCGGCGCGTCCCCGGGGCGCTGCTCGGCGACGCCGAACAGCGGGCCGCGTACCACCATGTACGGATAGCGCATCGCGTACCGCGCGGCGTCCGTTTCGGTGACGCGGCCGACCGGGTCGTCCGGGTCGGGAAGGCGGATGGTCACCCGCCGGGGCTCGCGGTCGGTGCTGTCGGGCATGTACCTCAGTGTGCCCCGCCCATCACCACAGAGTGACGATTTTCGCCCGGGCGGCCCCCAAGGAGTGCGGCCGGCTGTAGGCTTCGCGCGGCATCCGCGACGGCGCACCCTCCCGCGCAGCGAGTCCGGCGGCCCGCGGCGCCGCGGCGCGGACATGATCGTCTGCATGGACCGACTGGACGTCATCGACACCTGCACCCGGATGGCCTGGTACGCCGACCAACGTGACGGGGACCGCCTGGCCGGCGTCTTCGCCGACAACGTCACCCTCGACTACACCAGCCTCGACGGCGGCGAGCCGGCCGTCATGACCCCCGGCCAGATCGCCGACGGCTGGCGGGAGCTGCTCGGCGCGTACGAGACCACCCAGCACCTGCTCGGCAACCACCTGGTCACCGTCACCGGCGCCTCGGCCGTGTGCACCGCGTCCTTCCAGGCGACGCACCGCAGGGCGGAGGCGTACGGCGGCTCGCTGTGGACGCTGGGCGGCACCTACCGCTTCGACCTCGTACGCACCGCCGGCGGCTGGCGGATCAGCGGGATCGTCATGACCGCCCTGTGGGGCGACGGGAACCGCGGGCTGCTGTCGTGAGGGAGCCGGGCGGCCGCCTCAGCCGGGTTCCGCCGAGGCGGAGAGTATGGCGTGCACCTTCACCGCCAGGTGTGTCTGCAGCCTGTGGTCCCCGTGCCGCCACTGCGGGCCGAGCAGCGAGGTGATGCGGTCGATGCGCTGGTAGAGGGTGTTGACGTGGACGTAGAGGGCGGCCGCGGTGCGGGTGAGGTTGGCGTCGCAGGCGAAGTAGGTCGTCATGGTGCGGGCCAGGTCGCCGCTGCGGCGCTCGTCGTAGTCGAGCACCGGACCGAGCGTCCGGCGTACGAAACGGCGCAGCTCGTCGCGGCCGGTCTGGTGGAAGAGCAGGCCGTAGACGCCGAGTTCGTCGGGTGACGCGCCCTCGCCGTCGCGGTCCAGGGCGAGCAGGACGTCCAGGCAGCGCACCGCGTCCGGGTGGGCCTCCACGATCGCCTCGAGCCCGGCGGCCGCGGCCGCGGCACCGACGGTCACCGCCGCGTCCAGCGTGCGCCGCAGGTGCTCCGCGAGGGCACGGGCCTGCGCCCCCGGGTCCGTGTCGCCGTCCAGCAGCACCACGACGTCGCCGTGGTGCTCCCCGGCCAGGCCGCCGTGACGGGCCGCGTAGGGCGCCGCGGCGTCCGCGATGCGCCGGCGGGACGCGCCGTCCCGGGAGCGGGCGGTGAGCACGGTGTGCGGACGGCCGTGGGCGATGCCCATCAGGGCGGCCCTGCGGTGCAGTCCCTCCGGGTCGCGGTGGGGGGACGACAGCAGGTCGTCGAGGAACTCGCCACGCAGCCGGTGCTCCGCCTCCGCCACCGTCCGCTCGCCGAGCAGCAGCAGCGCGGTGACCATCGCCGCCCGCTCCAGCAGCCGTACGTCGTCGGCGCCGATGCGGCGGCAGAGCAGCAGCAGGACGCCCTGCACCTCGCCGCCGGCGACCACCGGGGTGGCGCAGGCGGCACCGCCGCCGTCCGCGGCCGGCAACCGGCGCGTCCTGCGCGCGTCGGTGCTCAGCACGCGTGCCTCGCGTACGGCGCGCGCCGCCGGACAGGAGTCGGGCAGCGCGCCTTCGGCGCGGGCCTGCTCGACGACCGGGTCGGTGCCGGCCGCCGCCATGGTGCGGCCGCGCGGGTCGAGCACCAGGAGGCTGCCGCCGAGCACTTCTGCGAGTGTCTCGGCCACGTCCGCGAGGCCGCCGCCGTCCAGGACGATCGTGGTCAGCCGCTCGTGCAGGGCCGCGGCCCGCTCGATGGACCGGCTGTGCGCCTGGATGACCGCGTTGGCCTCGGTCAGCTCGTCGACGGTGCGGCGCACGTCCTGGAAGAGGGTGGCGTTCTCGATGGCGATGGCCGCGTGGTTGGCCAGGGACACCAGCAGCGCCACCTCGGCCTGCGAGAAGGGGCGGGCCCTGCGGTTCGCGGCGAAGAGCACGCCGATGACCCGGTCGCCCAGCGACAGGGGCACGCCCTGGATCGCCGTGACCCCTTCGCCGCCCACGGCGTCGTCGATGGTGTGGTCGAAGCGCGGGTCGTTGAGGTAGTCGGGGGTGTGGTAGGGCACGCCCGTCTTGGCGACGAGGCCGCCGAGCCCCGCGCCCATCGCGAGCCGCACCTGCTTGAAGGAATCGGTGCGGATGCCGTCGGTGACGCGCATGTACGTGTCGCCGCGGTCGTCGTCGTTGAGCATGAGGTAGGCGGCGTCGGTGCCGATGAGCTGGCGTACGCGGCGGACGATCGCCTGCAGCACGGCCTCCAGGTCGCGCAGCGAGGACAGGTCGCCCGCCGTCTCGTACAGCGCGGCCAGCTCCGCCTCGCGCCGGCGGCGCTCCTCCAACTGCGCGCGCACCGCCAGCGCGTCGTCGACCAGGGGGCGCAGCGCCACGGCGGCCTCGCCCTGCGCGCCGGCGAGCAGCTCCTCGTACTCGCGCCTGGAGGCGCCGTCGCGCAGGAGCCGAAGCAGGCGCTCGGCCGCCATTCCTGCCGTGCCCGCGGCATGGGCGGTGGCGGGCAGGTCCGTGCCCATCGCTGCCTCCTCCCTCACGGCTCCCTTACCAGGGAGCGCTCCGGCCGGTCGCCGGCGGCGGGGTCACGCACCGTACCGTTCCCGGAGTCGGCGGACTGCATGCTCGCGGTGTCGCCGCGGGGCTGGAGCAGATGCGACACGGTGCCCCAGATGCCGCGGCGGAAGAGGAGGACGACGAGGATGAACAGGCTGCCGGTGACGATCCCGACCTCGTCGAACCCGGACGTCGACAGCCAGTCCTCCAGCCGTACGACGGCCGCCGCCCCCAGCAGGCTGCCCCACAGGGTGCCGATGCCGCCGAGCACCGTCATGACGACCACCTTCCCCGAGGTCGTCCAGTACACCTCCTGGAGCGAGGCGAACCCGTGGTTGACGGCGTACAGCCCGCCGGCGAGCCCGGAGAGGAACGCGGAGACGGTGAAGACGACCACCTTGTAGCGGTCGACGGAGTAGCCGAGCGCCCGGGCGCGGGCCGGGTTGTCCCGTACCGCGGCGACGACGCGGCCGAACGGCGAGTGCACGATGCGCCAGGCGGCAGCCAGGCCGGCGAGGACCAGGGGCAGCGCCGCGTAGTAGTAGACGAAGGAGTCCGACAGGTCGAGGCCCGGCAGTTCGCGCGGGATGCCCTGCAGCCCGTTCTCGCCGCCCGTGAGGTCACCCCACTGGTTGGCGATGAAGTAGATCATCTGCGCGAAGGCGAGGGTGACCATGGCGAAGTAGATGCCGCTGCGGCGGACCGCGAGCAGCCCGATGGGCACGGCGACGACGGCGGCGGCCACCGCGCCGCCGGCCACCGCCAGCGGGAACGGCACGCCGGCGTGGATGGCGATGAGCCCGGTGGTGTACGCCGAGGTGCCCCAGAACGCGGCGTGTCCGAAGGACAGCAGCCCGGCGTGCCCCAGCAGCAGGTCGAAGGCGACGGCGAACAGCCCCCAGCAGAGGATGTCGGCGGCCACCGGGGGATAGAGGACCCACGGCAGTCCGAGGACGGAGACGAGGCCGGCGGCCAGCAGCCCCCAGCGCAGCCAGGCGCGCCTGGCGCCGAGCCGGTCGAGCAGGGCGAGGATCATAGGGCGTGTTCCTCCTTGCCGAAGAGTCCGGCCGGCTGGACCAGCAGCACCACGGCCATCAGCAGGAAGACCGACGTCTGCGAGAGGACGGGGACGTAGAGGTTGCCGAGGGCCTGGAGCATCCCGATGGCGAAGCCGGCGAACACCGCGCCGGGGATGGAGCCGAGGCCGCCGATGACGACGACGGCGAAGACCACGATGATCAGGTCAGCGCCCATGCCCGAGTTGACCGCGCGCATCGGCGCGGCGAGCACGCCTGCCAGCGCGGCGAGCGCGACGCCGAAGCCGAACACGGGCATGACCCAGCGGGCGGTGTCGATGCCCAGCGCCCGGGTCAGCTCCGGCCGTTCGGTGGCGGCGCGCACCACCGTGCCGACGCGGGTGCGGGTCAGCAGCAGCCAGACGGCCAGGCAGACGACGGCCGCGGCGCCGAGGACGAAGACCTGGTACGCGGGGTAGTCGAAGAGCCCGAGGTCGAGGGTGCCCGGGAAAGGGCCCTCGTCGTACGGGGTGGACTGGGCGCCGTACTTCATGCGCAGCAGGTCCTGGCAGACCAGCGCGATGCCGAAGGTGAGCAGGAAGTTGTAGAGCGGGTCGAGGGCGGCGAGCCGGTGGATGAGCAGCCGCTCCAGCAGCATGCCGGCCAGCGCGGCGGCGAGCGGCACCAGCAGCAGCGCCCACCAGAACCCGAGACCCGCGGAGTCCTGCAGGGCCACCGCGCCGAACGCGCCGAGCATGTAGACGGCGCCGTGCGCGAAGTTGACGACGTGGAGCATGCCGAAGATGACGGCGAGGCCGAGGGCGAGCAGCGCGTAGAAGCCGCCGGAGACCAGGCCGTTGAACGCCTGTTGCAGGAAGGAGGTCATCGTGGTCCCGTCCGTCCGCCGCGGCCCGGGCTGGAGTTCCGCGGGCCGCGGCCGTGGGTGCGCCGGTCAGTTCATCGAGCAGTCGGGTGAGACCGGGCCGAACGCCTCGGCGGCGGGGATGGTCTCCACCTTCTCGGTGAAGTCGCCCTCGGTCTCGCTGTCGGCGGGGTCCTTCACCCGGGCCAGGTACGCGTCGTGCACGACACGGTGGTCGGCCGCGCGCACCTCGGCGTTGCGGGCGAAGAAGTCGTCGAACTTCATGCCCTCCAGCTCCTTGTTGACCTCGTCCGCGTCATCGGTCCCGGCCCGCTGCACGGCTTCGAGGTAGTGCGTGGCGGCGGAGTAGTTGGCGGCGTGGTCGAACGTCGGCCACGTGCCCGCCTTCTCCCTGAACCGCTCGGCCCACTTCCTCGACTCCTCGTCGACGTTCCAGAACCAGGGGGAGGTGAACATCGTCCCGGCGAGCTTGTCCTGCCCGATCGCCTTGATGTCGGTGTCGAACATCAGGCCGATGGCGAGCTGGATGTCCTTGTCCTTCAGTTTGAACTGCTGGTACTGCTTGACGACGTTGACCAGGTCGCCGCCCGCCTGGAGCGTGCCGAGCACGTCCGGGGCCGGCTTCTTCGCGGACGCCTTGAGCAGGAACGTGGAGAAGTTGTCGTTGGGGAACGGGGTCGGGTCCTTGCCCACCACCTCACCGCCGGCCTCCTCGATGGCGGTGCTGAACTCCTTCTCCATGTCCTGGCCGAAGGCGTAGTCCGGATAGATGAGATACCAGCTCTCGCCGCCCTGCTTCGTCACCTCGGTGCCGGTCCCGTTGGCCAGCATGTAGGTGTCGTAGGCCCAGGCGTACGTGTACGGGTTGCAGGACTCGCCGGCCAGCTCCGTGGTCGCGGCGCCGATGTTGAAGTAGAGCTTCTTCGACTGCGCGGCGACGTTCGCCACGGCGAGCGCAGCCGACGACGTCGGCACGTCGAAGACGGCGTCGGCCTTCTCGCGGTCGTACATGTCCCGCGCCTGGGTGTTGGCGACGTCCGGCTTGTTCTGGTGGTCCGCCGAGATGACCTCGATGTCGTCGGTGACCGCGTCGCCGCCGTGCTTCTTCTCGAAGTCCGCCACGGCCATCTCCACCGCCGTGACCGCGTCCTCGCCGGCCAGCTCGGCGTACACGCCGGAGAGGTCGGTGAGCACGCCGAGGGTGATCCCGCCGTCGCTGATCTTCCCGCCGCCGGACCCCGGTCCGCCGCCGCCGCAACCCGCCAGCAGCGATCCCGCCACCACCGTGGCCGTGGCGACCGCGGCTTTCGACCATGGGTGTCCCATGCTTCCTCCTTGAAGTGGTCGACGTTGCCGTGAGGGCCCTTGCGATGGCCGGGCTACAGGCCCAGGTAGCCCAGGAGTTCGTGTTCGCGCTCGCGCACGTCGTCGTTGGCCAGCGACTCGGCGATCCGGCCGCGGTCGAGCAGGTAGTGGCGGTCGGCGACGGTGGTGGCGAAGCGCAGGTTCTGCTCCACCAGCAGCACCGCGGTGCCGTGCCGCTTGGCCTCGCGCAGGATCTCGCCGATGCGCTCGACGACGATCGGCGCCAGCCCCTCGGTCGGCTCGTCGCAGAGCAGCACCCCGGCGCCGGTGCGGAGCACCCGGGCGAGGGCGAGCATCTGCTGCTCGCCGCCGGAGAGCTTGCCGCCCGCACTGCGGCGGCGCTCGGCGAGCGCCGGGAACTCCTCGTACACGCGCGCCAGCGGCCAGGCCGAATCCGCCTTCGCCGGCGGCAGGGTGAGGTTCTCCTCCACGCTGAGACCCGCGTAGATGCCGCGGTCGTCCGGGACGTAGCCGAGGCCCCGGCGGGCCCTGCGGTGCGGCGGCACCGCACCCAGGTCCCGGCCCGCCAGGCGGATCGTCCCGGTGGTGCGCCTGTGCAGGCCCATCACACAGCGCAGGAGTGTGGTCTTCCCCGCTCCGTTGCGGCCCACGAGGGTCACGACCTCGCCGGCGCCGACGGTCAGCGACACCTCGCGCAGCACCTCGGCCTCGTCGTAGTGGGCGGTCACGCCCTGCACCTCAAGCAACGCCGGCCCCCAGGTACGCCTCGACGACCCGCGGGTCGGAACGGACGGTCCGGTACGCGCCCTCGACGAGCACCCGGCCGTGCTGCAGCACCGTGACGGTGTCGGCCAGCGAGCCGACGACGCTCATGTTGTGCTCGACCAGCACCACCGTGCGGCCGGCACGGATACGGTCCACCAGCGCGACGGTGCGGTCCACGTCCTCGAGACCCATGCCGGCCGTGGGCTCGTCGAGCAGGAGCACCCGGGGGTCGAGGGCGAGGGCGAGCGCCAGTTCCAGCGCCCGCTTCTGCCCGTACGGCAGGCTGCCCGCCGGCGACTCGGCCCGCTCGGCCAGGCCCACCTGGTCCAGCAGTTCCCGCGCCCGCTCGGTGAACCGGGCCAGCAGCTTGTCCGACCGCCAGAACCGGCGTCCCAGGTCCGTGCCCGCCTGCAGCGCGAGTTCCAGATGCGCGCGTGCCGTCACGCCGGGGAAGAGGCTGGTGACCTGGAAGGAGCGGGCCACACCGAGACGCGCCACCCGCTCCGGCGGCAGCCCGGTGATGTCCTGCCCCGCCAGCTCGATCCGCCCCGCAGACGGCGGCAGGAAGCCGGTCAGCAGGTTGAACAGGGTGGTCTTCCCGGCCCCGTTGGGGCCGACAAGGGCGTGGACGGTGCCTTCCGCGACGTCCAGGTCCACGCCGTCGACGGCGCGGAAGCCCTGGAACGCCTTCGTCAGGCCACGGGTGGACAGGATGGCGCGCGGGAGCGCGGTGGTGTCACCGCTCGTCGTTCTCGTCGTGCTCGTCATGCCGACCTCGGATGCCGCGGGGTGAGTGCCGACAGGGCGTCGGCGTCGGGGAGAACGTAGAAGCGGACGGCACGCGCGACTACAGAGAAGGTCTCCACAAGAAGGCGGTCCGGAGTGTGGTCTTCCTCCGTGGTCCGGGTCCCGGACCCCGGTCAACATGTCCGCCATGGCGATGATGGACATCCCGCTCAACAGTTGGCTGCTGTTCGACCACGGGCCGCGCTACTTCCACGACACCGAGGTCGTCACCCGCTTCCCGGACGGCAGCCGGCACCGCTACACCTACGCGGACTTCGGGCGCCGGGCGCAGCAGCTCATGCACGCGCTCGACTCCCTGGCGCTGCCGCCCGGCGCCAGGGTGGCCACGCTGGCCTGGAACGGCTACCGGCACCTGGAGGCGTACTGGGCGGTGCCCTGCACCGGACGGGTGCTGCACACCCTGAACGTACGGCTGTCCGCGGACGAACTCGCCTACATCGTCAAGCACGCCGACGACCGGGTCGTGCTCGTGGACGCCGACCTGCTGCCGCTGCTGGAGCAGGTCGCGGAGCGCGGCGGCCTCGCGGGCGTCGACCACGTGGTGGTCCTCGCCGACCGGGTGCCCGCCGGCACCACGCTGCCCGGCACCCTGGCCTACGAAGAGCTCATCGCCGCGCAGCCCGTGACGTACGAGCCGCGCGAGATCGACGAGCGGGCGCCGCTCGGCCTCTGCTACACCTCCGGAACCACGGGCCGGCCCAAGGGCGTGGTCTACACCCACCGCTCGACCATGCTGCACGCCCTCGCAGGATCCTCCCGAGCCGCGATGTCCATCGGCCCCGGCGACGCCGTCCTCCCGGTGGTGCCGATGTTCCACGCCAACGCCTGGGGCCTGCCCTACACCGCCACCCCGTACGGCGCCAAGCAGGTGTTCTACGGCGGGCCGCTGGACGAGGCGGCGCTCGTGGAGCTGATGGCCGAGGAGCGCGTGACCGTCGCCGCCGGCGTGCCGACCGTGTGGATGGCCGTGGCGGATGCCCTCGCCGCCCGCGGCGGCGGGCTGCCGGACGTGCGGCACCTGCTGTGCGGCGGGGCGCGTCCTGCGCGCGCGCTCATCGACCGCTACCGCACCGAGTTCGGCATCCCGCTGGTGCAGATCTGGGGGATGACGGAGACGTCGCCGCTCGCCAGCTTCGCCTGGCCGAAGGAGCGCATGCGCGGCTGGGACGAGGAACGGCTCGCGGACGCCGTACGCGGCATGGCGGGGCTGCCCCTGCCGGGGGTGCAGACGCAGATCCGGGACGGGAACGGGCGCCCGCTGCCCTGGGACGGCGCGTCGATGGGCGAACTGCTGGTGCGCGGGCCCTGGGTGGCCGACGCGTACCTGGGGGAGGAGGGCGGCGGGCAGTTCACCGAGGACGGCTGGTTCGTCACGGGCGACATCGCGACCGGCACGCCCGACGGCTACTTCGTCATCACCGACCGCGCCAAGGACCTCGTGAAGTCGGGCGGGGAGTGGATCTCCTCGGTCGACATGGAGTCGGCGGTGATGGCGATGGACGCCGTCGCCGAGGCGGCCGTGGTCGCGGTGCCGGACGAGAGGTGGTCGGAGCGGCCGCTGGTGTGCGTCGTCGTCCGCCACGGCGCGACGGTGACCCTGGACGAGGTGCGTACGCACCTGGAGCGGAGCGGTTTCGCGCGCTGGCAACTGCCGGACCGCGTCGAACTCGTGGACGCGGTGCCCCGCACCGGCACCGGAAAGTTCGACAAGAAGGCGCTGCGCGCCCGCTTCGCGTCCTGAGCGCCGGCCGGGCACGGCGCTCTGCTACGGCACCTCCTGCCGCGGGTCCGCGGCGGCGGGGGGTGCCGCCAGCCGGATGCCCGGCCAGCGGTCCGCGGCAGCGGCTCGTAGCGGTCCGTGGCGGTGAGCACGGCGACGTGCCGGCGGAGCGCCGGGGCCACGATGTGCCGCACGCCGAGCCGGCGCGGGTCGTGGTCCGCGACCACCGGGCGCGGCAGGATCGTGCACGCCTCGCCGCCGCCATTGACGGAAATCGCGGTGGAATGCGAAGCGCCTCAGTGCTGGCCGGAACCGGGGTCGCCGTAGCGCACGACCTTCGTGGGAACGACGATACGCAGCGGTGCCGCGTCGTCCGGATCGGCATCGGACTCGTTCATGCGGCGCAGCAGCAGTTCCGCCGCCCGCCGGCCGAGTTCGCGCGGGTCGTACGCCACGATCAGCGGCACCCCGAGCACGTCGGCCAGCTCGAAGTCGTCGAAACCGGCCAGGCTGACGGGGCGCCCGAGACGGCTCGTGGCGCGGAAGGCGCCGAGGGTGTTGCGGCTGTTGGCGCAGAAGAGCGCCGTCGGGGGCCGGGGGAGTTCGAGCAGTTCCCGGGCGGCGGCCTCGGCGGCCGGGATGGTGCGCTGCCGCAGCCGCACGTACCGCTCGTCCAGCGCGACGCCCGCCTCCTCCAGCGCGACGCAGAAGCCGCGGAACCGCTCGGAACTGGTCCAGACGGACGGGGGCAGGCCCAGGAAGCCGAGCCGGGTGTGGCCGGCTGCCAGGAGGCCGGCCGTCGCCTCGCGGGCGCCGCCGAAGTCGTCCACCAGCACGCAGTCCAGCGGCACGCCGGACGGGGGGCGGGCACCCAGGACGATGGGCACCGAGCCCGGCTGTGCGGCGAGGTGGGAGTGGTCGTTGCCGGCGGGCACGACGATCATGCCGTCGACGCGGCGGGCCGTCAGCTCCTCCACGAGCCGCCGCTCGCGTTCGACGTCCTCGTCCGTGTTCGTGAGGACGACCTTCAGGCCCTGCCGGCTGACGCCCGACTCCACGCCCAGGGCGAACTGGGAGTAGAAGGGGTTCGCGAGGTTCGTGACCACGAGGCCGATCAGCCCGCTGGTCCGCCCCAGCCGGAGGTTGCGGGCGACCTCGTTGCGCCGGTAGCCGAGGGAGTCGACGGCGGCGAGCACGCGCGCCCGGGTCGCCTTGCTCACCCCGGGGTCGTCGTGCAGCACGCGGGACACCGTCATGGGACTCACCGACGCGTGCTCGGCCACGTCCCGCATCGTCGGAGGGCGACGAGATGGAGAATCCTCGGTCACCGTCTTCTCCCCCGCTGTGTCACGTCGAGGCGCCCCCGCGCCCGGCCCGCCGCACGACGACGGACGAGGAGATTCCGCGATCCTGCCGTCGACCTGCCGGGCAGCACCACGCTAGCACCGAACCCCCATGGACTGAGGCCGGAGAGCGACGCCGGGAGCACGGAACGTGTGAGGAAGCGTATCGATCTGGGTTCGACAGGGCGATGGTAACGCTATCTTCGTGCTGAGCGCGATGCCGGCGCACCGTTGAAACGCGCTCGGCGGCGGGGAGTTCGGCGGGTGCGGCGCATCGATCTTCTTGCATGCCAGGTCAGGCGAGTGCGGCTCAATCAGGAGGAGCGTACCCCCTTGACGCCGGCGCATCCGGCCCTTACGTTCCAACCGCACTGCCGCATGGTAACGATAACTCACCCAGAGCTCCGTCACTTGAAGGACCGGCGCGCCGGGCCCTTCGGCCCCGGAAACGTGCTCGCAGTCCGCTCTCCGGCGATGCTCCGTGCCGGGCCCCGAGCCGGCCGGACTGCCAGAGGCGCTGGAGCACCGGCACCACCAGGATCATCGACGCCGCAGGCGCACGGCACCGGACGGTTCCGTAGCTCCGCAATCAAAGACAAGGCAGAGACATGTCGCAGCCCGATCCGTCCACTCCGGCCCCGTCCCGCCGCCGCTTCCTGGCCTCCACCAGCGGGCTGCTCGCCGTGAGCACCCTGGGCGCGGGCGCCCGCGGAGCCACCGCCGCCGCGGCGGTGGCGGGGGATGCGCCCTCGGCCGGGCCCGCCCGCGACTACGTACGCCTGGTCGACCCGTGGGTGGAGGCAGACGTCGGCCGGTTCTTCTTCTTCCAGTCGGCGAGCAACCCCTTCGGCCTGGTCAAGCTGCGCCCCGATACCAGCACCCACTCGGTCTGGGGCACCGGTTACCGCAGGAGCGAGTCCCACGTGAAGGGCTTCAGCCATCTGCACTGCTGGCAGATCGCCGGAGTCCAGGTGATGCCGACGTCCGGGGAGGGGGTGCCGAAGCTGGAGGGTGACACCGGCTGGCAGTCGTACGTGAATCACGAAGTCGGTGAGGTGGCGGAACCGGGTTACCACAGGCTGCACTTGGACCGGTACGGCATCACGGCCGAGCTGACCTGCACCGATCGGGTCGGTCTGCACCGCTACACGTACGACGAACCGGGTCCGGGCGAGATCGTCGTCAACCTCGGCGGCGTCCTCGGTGAGGCCGAGATGCGGGACGCCCGTGTCACCAGGGTGAGCGACCGGGTGATCGAGGGATACGTGGCGCAGGTCGGCACGCTCACCGACGGCTACTACTACGGCCGGAGCGACAACAAGCACACGAAGCTCTTCTTCAGCATCCGGTTCGACCGGGCCTTCGACTCCCTGCACGGCTGGGCGGACGGTGAACTGGTCGACGGCGGGGCGGCCGTCGGCGAGGTCGAGGGTGAGGGCGCGGGCTTCTATGTCCGGTACGGCCGTCTCGACGCGGGGGATCGGGTGCAGGTGAAGGTCGCGTTGTCCTTCACGGGGGTCGCCGGGGCGAGGAAGAACCTGGAGGCGGAGCTGCCGGGCTGGGACTTCGACGCGGTGAAGGCGGCGTCGCAGGAGCACTGGAACCGGCTGCTCGGCCGTATCGACGTCGAGGGAGGCAGCGACCAGCAGCAGGTGAAGTTCTACACCGACCTGTTCCATGTGCTGTGCGGCCGCAGCGTGATCAGCGACGCCGACGGCACGTACCTGGACGACACCTGGAGCCGCGGTCGGATCGGCCGGCTGCCGGTCGACAGGTCGGGTCGGCCGAGGTTCGCGATGTACAACTACGACGCGTTGTGGCTGACGCAGTGGAACCTCAACACGCTGCTGGGGCTGGCCTATCCGGAGATCTACTCCAGCATGGTGAAGTCGCAGCTCCGGATGTACGAGGACGGAGGGCTGCTGCCGCGAGGCCCCGTGGCCGGCAACTACTCGTTCGTCATGACCAGCTCCCCGGCCACCTCGTTCATCAGCGGTGCCTGGAACAAGGGGATCCGGGACTTCGACATCGACCTCGCCTACGAGGCCATGCTCGACGCCCACTCCCTCGGCGGCCTCTTCGACAAGGCCCCGTACGAATACGCCACCTGGGGCGAGAACCAGGGCGGCGGCCGCGCCTACCTCGACATCGGGTACGTACCCCACGACCTGCACACCGGATGGCGCAGCCGCGGCGCAGGGGAAACCGTCGAGTACGCGTTCCAGGACTGGACGCTGGGCCAGTTGGCGCGGCGGCTGGGCAAGTCGGGCCTCAACGTGGCGCAGTTCGCCGAGGTGTCGGTGTCGTCGGAGGTGAACGACTCGACGCAGGCGGGCGTGCGGGCGGTCGACGGGCGGCCGCCGCGGTCCAGCGTGACCGGGCCTGGGCACGCCGGGTGGGTCTCGACGGAGCGGAAGCCGTGGATCAGGCTGGACTGGGCGGAGAAGAAGCGCGTCCGCAAGGTGGTGCTCAGCGACCGCATCGCGGGTGACTCGCGGGTGAACTCCGGTGTGCTGTGGTTCAGCGACGGGTCGTCGGTGAAGGTGAGCGGCATTCCCGCCGGGGGCCGGAAGGCGGTGGAGTTCCGGCCCAGGCGGGTGAGCTGGGTGAGGTTCGAGGCGACCGGCGGCACCGGCGAGAACGTGGGGCTCGACGAGTTCGAGGCGTGGGACGACACCGATGCCGGCGCCTTCCTCATCGAAAGATCGGGGAGCTGGCGCAACCTCTTCGACCGCTCCACCGGGTTCGTCCGGCCCAGGGACGCGAACGGCCGCTGGAAGGACCCCTTCGACCCGCTGTCCCCTGACGACTTCGTCGAGGCCAGCTCCTGGCAGGCCACCTGGTACGCCTCGTACGACGTCCTCGGGCTGGCCAACAGGCTCGGCGGCAGGACCGCCTACGCCGACAAGCTCAACGGCGCCTTCGAGCGGTCCGAGGAGGCCGAGTTCACGGGGGCGGGGCAGAACGGCGACGAGGACGCGTACGTCAACTACGGCAACCAGCCCGGCCTCCAGATGGCGCACCTCTTCAACTACGTCGGTCATCCCTGGCTGAGCCAGTACTGGGTGCGCAAGGTCAAGGAGATCACGTACGGCGGTACGACCACGACGAAGGGATACGGGGGACACGACGAGGATCAGGGCCAGATGGGGTCGATGAGTGCGCTGATGGCGATGGGGTTGTTCGAGGTGACGGGGGCGAGTCTGTCCCGGCCGGTGTACGACATCACGTCGCCGGTCTTCGACGCCGTGACCATTCGACTGCACCCGGATTACTACGCGGGCGGGCGGTTCCGGATCGTCACTCACGACAACTCCGCCGAGCATATGTACATCCAGCGGGCGACTTTGAACGGGCGCCGGCAGGACAACGCCTGGTTTCACCACGACCGGCTCGCCGCGGGCGGCACGCTGGAGTTGTGGATGGGCCCGGAGCCCAACAAGGACTGGGGCGTGGCGGAACTGCCGCCCTCGAAGTCACCGGAGGCACCCGCGGTGCTCTACACCACCCGTGACACCGTACGGGTCGACGCGGGGGAGAGCGGCACCGTCACGCTGGCCGCGCGCAACCTCACGAACCGTCCGGTCAAAGCCACCTGGCGCGCCCACGCTCCCGCCGGCATCACCCTCCAGCCCGAGAGCGGAAGCCTCACCGCACCCGCCGACGACGCCGGGGAACACGACCTCACCCTGCGAGTCGCCGACGGCACCGCGGCAGGACTGCACCGCGTCGTGATCACCGGCCGGGCCGCCGACGGCACCGAGCTACCCGACGCCCTCACGTACGTCCACGTCGCACCCGCGCTCTCGATCGAGACCGAGCCGGCGGAACTGCACTTGCTGGAATCCGCCCCCGTCACCTTCCAGGTGCGGTTCACCGGCCACGATGACCAGGACCTCGGCGCGGATGTCTCCCTGCGGACCCCCGAAGGCTGGCGCGTCGAGCCGGAGACCCGAGCCGTGCAGGTCGCCGCCGGGAAGAGCGCGACCACCACCTTCACCGTCACCCCGCCGCAGGGCGCCGCCGGACCGCAGACCCTCACGCTGCTCGCCGAGGGCGGATGGGGCAGCGCCGGGCACCAGCCCTCCGCCACCGTCCACCGGGCCGTCGCCCGCCTCGGCGACGCCGACCTGGCCACGGGGGAGTTCGCGCTGGCGCCGAACCGCTACGGCGACTACCCCGCCGCCTTCCCCGACGACGTCGACTTCACCATCGGCAGCAGCGACCCCGCCACCGCCTGGAGCTACATCCACCCCGGCCCCAGCGACGCCTGGGCGGGCGCCAAGCCGCACACCTTCACCCTCCGCTTCGACCTCGACGAGCCGCCCGCCGCCGATCTGGCCCTCACCGCCTGGCTCGTCGACACCCAGCAGTCCGGGCCGTCCCTGCGGGTCGCCCTCAACGACGGACCGGCCACCACCGTCAACCTGCCCGGCGGCGGCGGTGACGGCTTCCACTGGGGCGACGGCACCGGCGGAGCCATCCGCCCCGCCACCCTCGACGTCACCCTCCCCGCGGCCCGGCTCCGCGCCGGCCGGAACACCGTCACGCTCACCAACACAGCCGGTTCCTGGATCGTCTACGACGCCGTCGCCATCCGAGAGACGTCGTAGCCCCGGTCCACCGTGTGCGACCGCGCAAATAGCTCGTCAACCGTGTCCAAACGATCGACAGGGGATTGCCCATGCCTGCACGGAAAGCCCTCGGTGGAATGTCTCGCCGCCGCCTCCTGCTGTCCACCGGCGGCATGCTCGGCGCCGGTGTGGTGGGCGCGTACGGCCCCGGGAGCGCCTGGGCGGCGACGCCGGGAGCCGCGGGGGAGGCGGGCCGGGACTACGTGAAGCTCGTGAACCCCTGGGTGGAGGCGGACCGGGGCCGGTTCTTCTTCTTCCAGTCGGCGAGCAACCCCTTCGGCCTGGTCAAGCTGCGCCCGGACACCAGCACCCACGCGACGTGGGGGACTGGCTACATGCGCAAGGAGAACCAGGTCAAGGGCTTCAGCCATCTGCACTGCTGGCAGATCTCCGGGGTGCAGGTGATGCCCACGACCGGAGAGGGGGTGCCGAAGCTGGAGGGTGACACCGGCTGGCAGTCGTACGTGAATCACGACGTCGGTGAGGTGGCGGAACCGGGTTACCACAGGCTGCACTTGGACCGGTACGGCATCACGGCCGAGCTGACCTGCACCGATCGGGTCGGTCTGCACCGCTACACGTACGACGCCGCCGGCGCGAGCGAGATCGTCGTCAACCTCGGCGGGACGCTGGGCGAAGCGATCATGAAGAACGCCCGCATCACCAGGCGGGGTGACCGCGAGGTGGAGGGGTACGTCTTCCAGCGCGGCACCAGTTACCCCGATCACCACAACCAGCTCTTCTTCAGCATCCGGTTCGACCGGGCCTTCGACTCCCTGCACGGCTGGGCGGACGGCGAGCTGGTCGACGGCGGGGCCGCGGTCGACGAGGTCGAGGGCGGTGGCGCGGGCTTCTACGTCCGGTACGGCCGTCTCGACGCGGGGGAGCAGGTGCAGGTGAAGGTCGCGTTGTCCTTCACGGGGATCGCCGGGGCGAGGAAGAACCTGGAGGCGGAGCTGCCGGGCTGGGACTTCGACGCGGTGAAGACGGCCGCACAGGAGCACTGGAACCGGCTGCTCGGCCGTATCGACGTCGAAGGGGGCAGCGACCAGCAGCAGGTGAAGTTCTACACCGACCTGTTCCACGTGCTGTGCGGCCGCAGCGTGATCAGCGACGCCGACGGCACGTACCTCGACAACACCTGGCAGCACCGCAAGGTGCAGAAGATCCCGTCCGACGCCCGCGGTGTGCCGCGGTACGCGATGTACAACTACGACGCGCTGTGGCTGACGCAGTGGAACCTCAACACCGTGCTGGGGCTGGCCTATCCGGAGATCTACTCCAGCATCGTGAAGTCGCAGCTCCGGATGTACCAGGACGGCGGGCTACTGCCGCGAGGCCCGGTGGCCGGGGACTACTCGTGGGTGATGACCGGATCGCCCGTGACGTCGTTCATCAGCGGCGCCTGGAACAAGGGGATCCGGGACTTCGACATCGACCTCGCCTACGAGGCCATGCTCGACGCCCACTCCCTCGGCGGCCTCTTCGAGGCCGGCTCGTTCGAGTACGGGCGGTGGGGGAGCTGCGGCGGCGCCCGCTACTACTTCGACCTCGGATACGTACCGAACGAGATCTGCGGCGGACCGCTCGAGGGCGGTGCGGGGCAGACGCTGGAGTACGCGTTCCAGGACTGGACGCTGGGCCAGTTGGCGCGGCGGCTGGGGAAGTCCGGTCTGAACGTGGCGCAGTTCGCCGAGGTGTCGGTGTCGTCGGAGGTGAACGACTCGACGCAGGCGGGCGTGCGGGCGGTCGACGGGCGGCCGCCGCGGTCCAGCGTGACCGAGCCGGTGAACGTGGAGTGGGCCTCCAGGGAGCAGAAGCCGTGGATCAAGCTGAGCTGGGCGGAGAAGAAGCGCGTCCACAAGGTGGTGCTCAGCGACCGCACCGAGGGTGACTCGCGGGTGAACTCCGGTGTGCTGCTGTTCAGCGACGGGTCGTCCGTGAAGGTGGACGGCATTCCCGGTGACGGGCGGAACAAGGTGGTGGAGTTCCGGCCCAAGCGGGTGAACTGGGTGAGGTTCGAGGCGACCGGCGGCACCGGCGAGAACGTGGGGCTGGGCGAGTTCGAGGTGTGGGACGACACCGATATGGGCGCTTTCCTCATCGAAAGGTCGGGGAGCTGGCGCAACCTCTTCGACCGCTCGACCGGATTCATCCGGCCGCGTGCCATGAACGGCCGCTGGCAGGAACCGTTCGACCCGCTGTCGCACGAGGACTTCGTTGAGGCGAATTCATGGCAGGCGACCTGGTTCACCTCTCACGACGTCATCGCCCTCGCCAACAGGCTCGGCGGGCGGAAGGCGTACGCCGACAAGCTCAACTACGCCTTCGAGCAGTCCGCCGACGCGAACTTCATCGCCGAGTACGGGAAGGGCCACGTCAGCTACGGCAACCAGCCGGGACTGCAGGTGGCGCATCTCTTCAACTACGTGGGACATCCGTGGCTGACCCAGTACTGGGTACGGCAGGTGAAGGAGAAGACCTACGGCGCGATCTCGACCACCGACGGCTACGGCCACTTCGACGAGGACCAGGGCCAGATGGGGTCGATGAGTGCGCTGATGGCGATGGGGTTGTTCGAGGTGACGGGGGCGAGTCTGTCCCGGCCGGTGTACGACATCACGTCGCCGGTCTTCGACGCGGTCACGATTCGACTGCACCCGGATTACTACGCGGGCGGGCGGTTCCGGATCGTCACCCATGACAACTCCGCCGAGCATATGTACATCCAGCGGGCGACTTTGAACGGGCGCCGGCAGGACAACGCCTGGTTTCACCACGACCGGCTCGCCGCGGGCGGCACGCTGGAGTTGTGGATGGGCCCGGAGCCCAACAAGGACTGGGGCGTGGCGGAACTGCCGCCGTCGAAGTCTCCCGAGGCGCCCGCGGTGCTCTACGCCACGCGCGACACCGTGCGCCTCGACGCCGGAGAAAGCGGCATGCTGACGCTGGCCGCACGCAACCTCACGAACCGTCCGGTCAAAGCCACCTGGCGCGTCCACACCCCCGCCGGCATCACCCTCCAGCCCGAGAGCGGAAGCCTCACCGCACCCGCCGACGACACCGCCGAACGCGACCTCACCCTCCGCGCAGGCCCCGACGCCGCGCCGGGACTGCACCGCGTCGTCATCTCCGGAAAGGCCGCCGACGGCACCGAACTACCCGACGCCATCACGTACGTCCACATCGCACCGGTGCTCGCGATCGAGACCGTCCCGGAGCGGCTGATCCTGCTGCAAAACACCCCCTCGACCTTCCGGGTCCAGGTGAACAGCAACGACGTCGACCGGGCACACGCCGTCGACGTCGGCCTGAAGGCGCCGGACGGCTGGACCGTCGAGCCCGCGAAGCGCTCGCTCGACGTCCCCGCCGGCGACAAAGCCACGACCACGTTCACCCTCACCCCGCCGGCGGAGGCGTCCGGCGAGGAGTCCCTGACGCTCACCGCCGCATGGGAGGAGGGCGGCGTCGACCGCGAGCTGCCCGCGACCGTGAGCCGCAAGGTGGCACTGGTCGGCAAGAACGACCTGGCCACGGGGGAGTTCGCGCTCTCGCCCGCCCGCTACGGCGACTACCCCAAGGCATTCCCCGACGATGTCGACTTCACGATCGGCAGCAGCGACCCCGCGACCGCCTGGAGCTACATCCACCCCGGCCCCAGCGACGGCTGGGCGGGCGCCAAGCCGCACACCTTCACCCTGCGCTTCGACCTCGACGAGGCACCCGCCGCCGATCTGGCCCTCACCGCCTGGCTCATCGACACCCACGAATCCGGACCGCCGACCCTGCAGCTCTCCCTCAACGACGGCCCGGCCACGAACGTCACCGCCCCCAAGGGCGGCGGCCAGGGCTACCACTGGGGCGACGGAAAGGACGGAGCCATCCGCCCCAGCACCCTCGACGTCACGCTCCCCGCCAGCCGGCTCCGCGCCGGCCGGAACGTCCTCACGCTCACCAACGCCACCGGCTCCTGGCTGGTCTACGACGCGATCGCCCTCCGGGAACGCCCGTAAGCGACGGCCGCCGACCGGAGCCCGAGCCGTCACCGGCACGGGCTCCGGTCCGCTTCCCCGTACGCGGTGCCGGCTGGCGTCCCGGTCCGGCGGTGGTCACTGGGCGGTGTAGCCGCCGTCGACCGGCAGGGCGACGCCGACCACGAAACCGGCTCCGGGGCTGCACAGCCGGAGGACGGCCTGGGCGATTTCCCCGGCGGTGCCGAGCCGGTTGACGGGCTGGTCGGCCTCGGCCCCGGCGCGGTCGAGTTCGCCCTTGGCGATCATGTCGCTGACCATCGGGGTGCCGATGGTGCGGGGGCAGACGGCGTTGATGCGGATACCGCGCGGTGCGTACGCGAGGGCGGCGCTCGTCGTCAGGCCGATCACGCCGTGCTTGCAGGAGTGCGGCCCCGGAGGCGGCGAAGCCCGGGCGGCGGCGAGGCCCATGCCGGAGCCGGCGCCGGTGACGAAGGCGACCTGTCCGGTGAAGTCATAGGTGGGGTTCATGACCGTGGCGCCGAGCAGTGGTGTGCGGACGTCCCGCGGAAGGGGAAGGTCATGGGCTGCCGTCCTGCGGTTCGGGCATGGGCTCTGCGTAGTGCCGGAAGGTGCCGCGCTCGGTGTGGATGGTGTAAAGGCGCTCGGCCAGCGCCGTCGGGCTGGAGTACTCGGCGTCGGGGCGGATGGCCCCGGGGATGATCAGTTGGGCGGCGTGGATGCCGTCCGGGGCGAGTGCGTCGTGGAGCATCGCCGCGTAGGCGCTCTCCGCCGCGAACGCGATCGAGGTGCCGGCCCGGTCGGGGCGGGGGCGTACCGCGGTGCCGCCGTTGACGAAGAGCAGCGTGCCGCGTCCCAGATCACGCATACCGGGCAGGACCGCGTTCACGCAGGCGACCGGGCCCTTGACGGAGAAGGCGAGCGGGGCGTCCAGGTCGGTGGTGGTGGTGTCCAGGACCGGCTTCATGAAATCGGCGTGGGGTACGGGGCTGTATTGCAGGACTTCGATCACGCCGAGCGTGGCGGTCGCGGCGTCGAGGGCAGCGGTCAGGCTCCGGTGCTCGCGTACGTCGGCCGTGAAGCCGCGGGCGCGGACACCGTCCCGGTCCAGTTCGGCGGCGAGGGCGTCGAGGCGGTCCTGGCTGCGGGAGATGAGGGCGATGTCGAAGCCTTCGCGGCCGAAGCGGCGGGCGGTCGCCAGCCCCAGACCGGGGCCGGCACCGACGAGGGCGAGAGTGGTCACGGTGCGCCTTTCGCGGGAAGACGGTGGACAGGAAGGCCGTGGGGCGGTGGCCGGGTTAGTCGGTGGCGGCGTCGATGGCGAGGGAGAGCGCGAGGCGGTCCTCGGTGTCGTGCGGGCCGAGGTGTTCGGCCGGGGTGTCGGTGAGGTCTGCCATGGTGTGGCGCAGAGTGATGCCGTGCTGGCCGTACCCCCGCAGCAGCTCGTTGACCCGGGCGGTCGGGGTGAGTGCGAAGAGGGCGTCGGCGGCGGTGCCGTCGTTGATGCAGGTGCTGCGGTAGAGCAGGTCGTCGATCGCGATGCGGGCGGGGCGGCGGAAGCGCGCCAGGCCGGTGGGGCCCGGGTGCTGCTGCGGCCGGGCGGCACGTCGACGGGGGTGGCGCCGTCGAGTTCGCCGCGGCGGATCCGCTCGGCGGTGGCCAGCGCCAGCGGGACCTCGCCGAGCGGGCGCCAGGCCAGCCCGAGTTCGCGGGCCTGAGCCGGGGAACAGAGCAGCAGGCCCCCGGAGCCGAGCGCCTCCGCCGCGGCGGTCGGCAGGTCGGGTGCGGCGGCGAGCTGCGCGGGCAGCAGCCCCGCGGCGTCGCGCAGCCGGGTCAGCGGGTCGCGGACGTGCGGTACGTCGTCCTCGGGCTGCAGCCAGATGCGCCGCGGCGGCCCGGTGCTGCCGCGCCCCGGGCGGAGGGTGTCGAGGTGGACCCGCCTGATGCCCGGGTCGTGGTGGTCGGCGAGGCCGAGCGGGAGCGTCCAGGCGGCCTCGTCGGGCGGCACCGCCTGCAGGGCTGCCCGCACCTGCTGGGTGCGCGGCAATTCGGTGCGGCCCGCCGGGTCCGCGGGGTGCACCTCCAGGGTGATGCCCAACTCCCTGGCGTCGGTGACCAGGCGGGCCAGGGCGAGGGTCGGCGGTATCGCGGGCACGGCGAGCCGCCAGGGGCGCAGGCCGGCGATCCGGGCCTCGTGCTCCAGCGCGTCGGCGGCCTCCAGGAGCCGGCGGGCAGCGGGCAGGAGGTCGCGGCCGGAGGCGGTGAGCTCGGTGCGGCGGGTGGCGCGCTCGAAGAGCGGTTGCCCCAGGTGCTTTTCGAGGGCGGCGATGCGGCGGCTGGCCACGGGATGGGACAGGCCGGCGGCCGCCGCGCCGGCCGTGAAGCTCTCCCGCGTGCCGACGCCGGCGAAGGCGCGGCAGGCTCCGACGAGGTCCATGACCAGAGGGTATGTGGAAAGTGCATCGAACAGCACAAGAGCGTATTGGACGGTATGAGTGCTGGTGGCGAGGATGACGCGGTATGCAGCCACTCACGAACCGATTGCTGGGCCTCACGGCGGCGACCCTCGTGGCGATGACGTCGGCGGCGTGCTCGGACGGCAGCCGTACGACGGCCGCCCCGGACCACCGGGCCGCACCGTCCGCCCCCGCCGCCGGGGCCGCGCAGCAGCGCGCGACGCGGGAGTTCAAGGATCTGGAGCGCGCCCACGACGCCCGCCTCGGGGTGTACGCCGTGGACACCATGACCGGCCAGGAGGTGGCGTACCGCGAAGGGGAGCGGTTCGCGTTCGCGTCCACCGTCAAGGCGTTCGAGGCCGGGGCGGTGCTGCGGAAGCGGAAGCTGGCCGGCCTGAAGAAGGAGATCACGTACGACAGGAGCGACCTCGTCGCGAACTCCCCCATCACCGAGAAGCACGTGGACGATGGGATGACGCTGGGCGAGCTCTGTGACGCCGCCGTGCGCTACAGCGACAACGCCGCCGCCAACCTCCTCTTCGAGGAGATCGGCGGACCGAGGGCGCTGCAGTCGTTCCTGCGGGAGACCACCGGTGACGACACCTCGCGGATGGAGCGGATCGAGCCCGCGCTCAGCGACTGGGAGCCGGATGCGGTCCGGGACACCAGCACCCCGCGAGCGCTCGCCGGGAACCTGCGCGCCTTCGTGCTGGGGGACGTGCTCGACGCGCCGGAGCGGGCGCGGCTGGCCGAGTGGCTCCGCACCAACACCACCGGGGACGCGTCGATCCGGGCCGGCGTGCCGAAGGACTGGAAGGTCGGCGACAAGACCGGCACAGCAGCCACCTTCGGCGGCCGCAACGACATCGCCGTCGTCTGGCGCCCGGATGCCGCGCCGCTGGTAGTGGCGGTGCTCTCCCACGGCACCGACCGGGACGCCGAGCCCGACGACGAACTCATCGCCAAGGCCGCCGCCGTGGTCTCGGACGCGATGGGGGCGCCGTGAACGGACGATCCGCCGGGAGCCTCACCATGACGCCACTGCAGATGGCGACGGTCACGGCCGCACTCGCCAACGACGGCACGCTCATGTTGGCGACGGGCGGTCGGTCGGGAGCAGGCACACCGACTGTTGCACTCGGCCGGCGACGGTCTTTCCGGCACCGCCGGCCAACGCGTTGACGTGCGGTGCAGTCCCGCGTTCCGGCCGCGGCCGGACCTGCCCCGGACGGCTGGAGAGCTGCGGTACCCTGAATGCGCTTCCATTTGTCAGTCCCGCAGGCCGAGGATGGGCTCTCCATGGGCGGTCCCACCGTGTATGACGTCGCCGAACGCGTCGGCGTGTCCATCGCGACGGTGTCACGTGTGTACCGGAGCCCCGAAAGCGTCCGCTCGGAAACCCGCGAAAGGGTCCTGTCCGCCGCCCGTGAGCTCGGGTACGTGCCGAGCGCGAGCGCGCGCGGGCTGGCGAGCCGGGTCACCGGCGTGCTCGGGCTGTGCTTCCCCGACTTCGCCGAACCCGCGGCCGACGATGCCTCAGACGCCCAGGGTACGGAGCTGAGCCTCTACGGCGACGAGGTGATACGGGGCATGGAGCGAGCCGCCCGGCGGCGGGGCTACGCCCTGCTGATCTCGGCGTCACCGGCCGGCCGGGCGGGAGAGTCGATGGCGGAGATCGCCGGCCGCGTCGACGGGCTGGCGTTGCTCGCCCAGCAGTGGCCCGCCGCCGAGCTCGACGTCGTCTCGCGCCGGCTGCCCCTGGTGGTGCTCGCCGGGCAGCGGCATCCCGGACTCGACCGGGTCGAAGTGGCCAACTTCGACGGCCAGTTGGCGCTCACCCGGCACCTGCTCTCCGAGCACGGGCGCCACCGGCTCGCCTTCCTCGGCGGCCCCGAGGACTCCCCGGACGCGGAGGCCCGGTTCCGCGGCTTCCAGGCCGCCCTCCTGGAGGAGGGTCTGGAGGTGCCCGAGCGGCCGGACACGCGGGGAGACCTGACCCTGGCCGCCGGCCGCAAGGCGGTGGCGGAACTGCTGGACCGGGACGGGCCCCGCCCCCAGGGTCTGGTGTGCGCCAACGACCAGATGGCCGTGGGCGCCCTGCAGGCGCTGGCCGAGCGGTCGATCGCGGTCCCGGGGGACATGAGCGTCACGGGTTTCGACGGGATCCCGCTGAGCGGGGCGGTCAGCCCTCCGCTCACCACGGTCCGGCAGCCGATGGGACGCCTGGGTGAGGAGGCGGTGGAGGTGCTGCTCGCCAGGCTGGCGGACCGCACCCTGCCCGTCGAGTCCCGCACCCTGCCCACGGTCCTGGTCCGCCGGGCGAGCTGCGGCTGCCCTGCCTGACCTGCCGAGGGGTCCGCGGCAGGAATCCGGCCCGGTTTTACTTCACCGTTACTGAAGCGTTACGGGAGCGACCCTTGTGAGGGGCGACGGGTTTCCGCCAGGGTCATGTATGCGCTTACAAACCCGCGTGTGCCCTCGATAGGAGCTCCTCATGGCCCGCAGAGCCCGGATCGCCACTGCCCTTGCCGTCGTCTCAGCGCTGGGACTGGCCGCCTGCGGCGACGGCGGGGGCGGCGAGGTGAGCGCCGACGCCGAACAGACCCTCACCGTCTGGGCCATGGGGGAGGAGGGCACGCGCATCCAGGAAATAGCGAAGCAGTTCAACGAGGACCACCCGAACATCACGATCAAGGTGACCCCCATCGGCTGGGACGTCGCCCATCAGAAGCTGGTCTCCGCCGCGGCCGCGGGCAAGCTGCCGGACATGGCGCAGCTCGGCTCGACCTGGGTCGGTGAGTTCATCGACCTCGGGGTCCTGGAGCCGGTCGACACGGGCACCTTCTCCGCCGACGACTTCTTCGCCGCCGCCTGGGAGGGCAACGAACGGGACGGCGAGGTCTACGGCGTCCCGTGGTACGTCGACACCCGGGTTCTCTACTACCGCACCGATCTGGCCGCGAAGGCCGGTGTCGACGAGGCCCCCGAGACCTGGGCCGACCAGCTCGCACTTGCCGAGGCGTACAAGGGGCTGGAGAGCACGAAGTGGGGCTTCTCCCTCCCGGCCGGAGGCGTCGGCGCCTGGCAGAACTGGATGCCGTACCTGTTCTCGGCGGGCGGCTCGCTGCTGGACGACGACGGCAACCTCACCCTGGACTCGCCCGAGGCGGTCGAGTCCTTCACCGAGTACCGGAAGTACTTCGACAAGGGCCTGTCCAAGAGCACTCCCGAAGCCCCCGGCTACGACGTGATCAAGGACTTCGGGGCGGACCGCGTGCCGATGTTCGCCTCCGGGCCCTGGATGGTCCAGAACATCACGGACCAGGCCCCGCAGTTGAAGGGCAAGTGGGACGTCGTGCCGCTGCCGGCCGGCGACGAGCCCGCCTCCATCATCGGCGGAGCCTCCCTGGTCACCTTCGGCGACAGCGAGCACAAGGCGGCGGCGAAGGAGTTCACGTCGTTCCTCACCGACCCGAAGACGCAGGCGGACTGGTACGAGATGGCCAAGTCACTGCCGGCCAACACGGCCGCCTGGGACGAGCCGGCGCTCCAGAACGCCGACGTCGGCGCCTTCCAGGAGGCCCTGGACACCGCCGGTACGATTCCGCCGCTGGCGAAGTGGGAGGAGATCGCCCACGAGATCGACCTCACCCTCGAGGAGCTGGGCAAGGGCGGCGACCCCGCCGAACTCGCCAAGCAGCTCCAGGAGAATACTGAGGGTCTGGCGGGCTGAGGCATGACCTCCGCCACCGCCAAGCCCGGCGTCGCCGAGCGGCCGGCCTCCCCGGCGGTCGGCCCGGCAGGGGACGGCGGCCAGGCGCCGCCGTCCCGGGCGTCCCTGCGCCGCGACCGGCTGTCCCGGCACAACCTCTCCGGCTGGCTGTTCTCCACCCCGTTCCTGGCCTTCTTCTTCACCTTCATGGCGTTCCCGATCGTCGCGACGCTCCTGATGAGCTTCACCGACTTCGGGCTGCGCAACGTCACCGACCCGCTCTCCGCCGACTTCACGGGCCTGGAGAACTACAGCAAGCTCTTCGGCGACGAGAAGTTCGTGCGGGCGCTGCTCAACACCGGCTATTTCGTCGTCCTCGGCGTGCCGCTCACCATCGGCAGCGGTCTCGTCGCAGCGGTGCTGCTGAACTCCGGCATCGACCGGCTGCGCACCTTCTTCCGGGTCGGCTTCTACGCCCCCGTGGTCACCGCCATCGTCGCGGTCGCCGTCGTCTGGCGCTTCGTGCTCGACCCGACCGAGGGCCTGATCGCCGGGCTGGCGGCCCAGGTCGGACTCACCGCTCCGGACTTCCTGGCGTCCGAGACACTCGCCATGCCCTCGCTGATCGTGATGGCGGTCTGGCGCAACATGGGCACCGCCATGGTGCTCTTCCTCGCCGGGCTGCAGTCCATCCCGACCGAGGTGCGCGAGGCCGCGCGCATCGACGGAGCGGGCGCCTTCCAGGAGTTCCGCCGGATCACGCTGCCGCTGCTGCGGCCCACCATGCTCTACGTCGCCATCATGACCAGCATCGGTTTCCTCAACGTCTTCGAGGAACCGTTCGTGATGACCAACGGCGGTCCCTCGGACAGCACCCTGACCGTCTCGCTGTACATGTACCGCGAAGGCTTCAACTTCTTCCACATGGGCTACGCCAGCGCGATGGCGTACACGCTGTTCGTGATCATTCTGGCCGTCACGCTGCTGCAGCTCAGGCTGCTGAAGGACAGGACGAAATGAGCACCACGAGCGCATCGCACCACAGCCATGCGAAACGCGACGCCCGGATCCGGCGGCGCAAGGTCCTCACCTACGTGCTCCTCGGTCTCGGTCTGCTGATCACGGCGGCTCCGTTCCTGTGGATGGCCCTGTCCGCCTTCAAGACCGAGCAGGAGCTCTCCGCCAGCCCGCCCCGGTGGATTCCCCGGGAGTGGACGCTCGACAACTTCCGCACCCTGCTGGACCTGCTGGACGCGCCCCTGTACTTCTTCAACTCGACCGTGGTCGCGGTCTGCGTGACCCTGTGCAACCTGCTGTTCTGCTCGATGCTCGGGTACGCGCTGGCCAAACTGAACTTCGCCGGCAAGAAGCTCGTGTTCGGCATCGTGATGGCCGCCCTGATGGTGCCCGGCAATCTCATGCTCATGCCGAAGTTCGTGATGATGAGCAAGCTGGGGCTGATCGACACCTTCGCGGCGCTCATCCTGCCGTTCGCCGCGGGAGCCTTCGGCGTCTTCCTGATGCGGCAGTTCATGTCGGCTGTCCCCGACGAACTGCTGGAGGCCGCCCGGGTGGACGGCGCACGCGAGTGGTACATCTTCTGGCGCATCGTGATCCCCCAGGTCAAGCCCGCACTCGCCACCCTCTCGATCTTCGTGTTCCTGGGCTCCTGGAACAACTTCCTGTGGCCCCTGGTCGCGACGAACGATGCCGACAAGTACACCCTGCCCGTGGCGCTCGCCACCTTCGCCACCGACCCCACCAAGGCTGACGGCTCCAACGGCGTCCTGATGGCCGGCGCCTTCCTCGTGGTGCTGCCGGTGCTGGTCGTCTTCATCGTGCTGCAGCGGTTCTTCACCCAGAGCATCGCCACCGCGGGGCTGAAGTAGGCCGCTGCCCGGGCCGTAAGGGGCCGCCGACAGCCTGACGGCCCGCGGTCTCTTACGGCCCGCCCACCGCAGAGCACACACCGATCAGTGCACCCCATGCATCTGCCTGCACACAGACACCTGCTGTCAAGGGAGTTGGATCGCTCATGGACCGCCGCACGTTCCTCGCAGCCGCCGCCGTCACCGCCGGAGCCGCGGGCTCCGCCGGTCTCGGCGCTGCCCCCGGGCACGCCGCCGTGCGCTCCCCGCAGGACCCGGAGCCGGTGCTCACCGGCTGGTTCAGGGACACCTACCGCTCGCTCGACGCGATGGTCGCCGACAACGGGCTGCCCGCCGACAACATCGACCTGAGCGGCGGCGAGCCCGTCCTCACCGAGAACACCTCGGTGACCAACATCGGCTGCTGGATCTGGTCCACCGTGGCCGCCGCCGGCCTCGGCGTCATCAGCGAGCGCGAGATGCACGCCCGCCTGGCGCGCACGGTGTCCACCATTGAGCGGATGAAGCGTATCCACGGCTTCTGGTTCAACTGGTACCACACCTTCACCGGCGAGGTGCTCGACGAGTGGCCCGGCAGCGGCGCCCCCGTCGACCACCTGCTCTCCACCGTCGACAACGGCTGGCTGGACGTGGCCCTCCGCATCGCCGAGGACGCCGACCCCCTGCTGCGCGGGCGTATCCGCAAGCTCCGCAAGGACATCGACTGGTCCTTCATGTACGTCCCCTACGACCCGGCCGACCCCGTCGCCCGCCCCGGCCACATGTCCACCGGCTTCCGGGTCGCCGACGACGCGCTCACCCCCCACTTCTACGGAGCCCTCGTCTCCGAGACCCGCATCGCGGGCTACCTCGGCATCGCCGACGGCACCGTTCCCGGCGACCACTACTGGCACATGCTGCGTACCTTCACCCCCGACCAGGCACAGGAGATGCCACCCGGCGGCGACTGGGTCGTGCGCGACGGAGTGCGGTACTTCAACGGCCACTACACGTACCGTGGCCGCCGTCACGCGCCGGGCTGGGGCGGCTCGATGTTCGGTGCCCTGATGCCGGAGCTGTTCGTGCCCTCCGCCCAGTGGTCCCCCTCGTGGCGCACGAACCTCACCCACCACGTCCAGGGGCACCGCGACCACGGTCTGCTCGACGCCGAATACGGCTACTGGGGCTTCTCGCCGGCCAACGTGCCCGAGGGCGGCTACCAGGAGTACGGGGTGCAGTACTTCGGTATCTCGCCCGAGGGCTACTGCTCCAACACCGACCGCACCTACGTGCCGTACGGCGAGCCGAAGCCGGACCCCTCTGCCTACACCAACGGGGTCGTCACCCCGCACGCCGCCGCGATGGCGCTCATGGTCGCGCCGCGGTACGCCTTCGACAACCTCAGGCGCATCGCCCGCGACTTCGACGCCTACGAGGACGGCTACGGCTTCTACGACTCCGTCAACGTCGGCACGGGCAGGGTCAGCGACCGGATGCTCTCCCTGGACCAGGGCATGTTCGCCGCCGCGCTCGCCCAGGTGCTCAGGCCCGGCCTGCTCCAGCGCCCGTTCCGCACCGGCGGTTTCCGCCGCACCCTCAAGCCGCTGCTGGCCAAGGAGGACTTCGGGATATGAGCACCCCGCCGGCCATCACCCCCAGCCGCAGAACGGTCCTCGGCGGCCTCGGCGCCGCCGCCGTGACCACGCCCGGCGTCCTCGGCGGCGCCCCGGAGGCGTCGGCCGCCGCCGCCTCGTCGCCCGCGCCCGCCGCCGCGGCCGGTACGCGGCGTGCGGCCGGCCCCGTCACGTACCGGAACAAGCAGATCCACATCGACGGCGGGCCCGCGCTCGTCCTGGGCGGGGAGATCCCCCACTTCCGGCTCAAGTGCGGCGACTGGCGGTCCCGGCTCGACAAGGCCAAGACGGCCGGGCTCAACGCCATCGCCACGTACATCCCCTGGATGTGGCACGAGACACCGGACGGCCGCATCGACGTCACCGGACGCACCCGGCCCGAGCGCGACCTCGGCGCCTTCCCCGACCTGTGCATCGAGAACGGCTTCGACGCCGTCGTCCGGCCCGGCCCGTTCACCATGGCCGAGCTGAAGGGCGGGGGAGTGCCGGAACGGGTGCGCAGGGAGCACCCGGAGATCAACCCCAAGGGCTGGCACGGCGCTGACGCCACCACGCCCGCCGTCGACCACCTCGCGCCCGCGTTCCTGGAGGAAGCCCGCCGCTGGTACGACGCCGTCATGCCGGTCATCGCCCGGCGGCTGCGCGCCGACGGCCGGCCGGGCATCATCGCCTGCCAGCTCGACAACGAGATTGGAATGCGGGCGGAGTACGACGACCTCGCGCTCGGCTTCGTACCGGACCACTACCTGACCGAGTACCACCCCGACACCGACGCTGTGCGGGCCGTGGTGAGCGACGTCGAACCCGTACGGGGCTCCGGCCCCCGCGGCGCGCCCATCCGCGGCATGCTGCTGGGCGGCTACCGCTACCGCAGCGTCGACCTGCAGGCCGGTGATCTCGACCCCGCCCGCACACCCGTCCCCGGGCCGGCCACCGGCGAGTACCTGGACACCGTGGTCCAGCGGCGCCTGGTGCGCTATCTCCGGGCGGGCGGCAAGCTGCTGCTCTCCGGTCTGCTGCCGGGCAAGGACATGTCCGGCCGCCCGTCGACCGGCCTGCGTGCCGCGCTCGGTCTGACGCCCGGCAGGACCCTGACGGACGCGAACCGGTTCTCCCCCTCGGTGACCGCGCACGGAAGGGCCGCACCGCGCGCCGAGATCCGGGTACCCAAGGCGCAACTGTGCACGGCGAGTCCCGGGAGCGGCGCCGACGCCGTGCTGCGTGAGCTGTCCACGGGCCAGGGCTGCGGATTCGACATTCCCGTCGGGGCGGGCCGGGCGGTCGTCGTCACCAGCACGTACCGCTGCGACCTCGGGTTCTGGACGGCGGCGCTGCGCAGGCTCGGCGCGGAGCCGCGCTTCACGCACGACGCGAAGCTGCCCGGCGTCTTCCTGCTCACCACGGCCGACGGCGACCGCGGGCGGCTGCTGCACGCCTTCAACATCTCCCCCGGATACGGGCAGGACGTCACCGCCGCCGAGCGCGGCAAGCCCCTCTTCGGCGGTGAGCGGCTGCACCTGCCGGGGCGCGGCGCGGCGATGCTGCCGCTCGGGGTCCGGGCGGGCGGCCTGCGGATCGCGTACGCCACCGCGGAGATCAGCGAGATCGCGGACGGGCGGGTGGCTTCCCGGGCGCTCGGAGACGAGGCGGTCGTGGCCGTCGACGGACCCGCCCGCTGCACGGGGGCGAAGGTCTCGGTGGAAGGCGGCCGGACGCTGCTGCGCGTGGGACGGCGGGAGTTCACCGTGCACCGGGGCTGACGGGCCCCGTGGGCCCGCGGCATCCAGATGCGCGGGCCCACGGGGGCGCCACGACTTCCGTATGTATGCGCTCGCAACCCCGCGGTGACCCCGCGGGGGCGCGTCACCAAGGCAAGAGGACTTCGGATTCACATGCTCGGACCGCACGAAGGCAAGGTCAAGGACCTGATCAGCAGGATGACCGTCGAGGAGAAACTGGGCCAGCTCCAGCAGTTGACCTGGACCGGGGCGACCGGCCCCGGCGGCGGCCAGACGGAGGAGGTCGAGCGGGCGGCCCGGGCCGGCCTGCTCGGCTCGGTGCTCAACCTGCACGGGGCACGGCACACCAACTCCCTGCAGCGGATGGCCGTGGAGGAGTCCAGGCTGGGGATCCCGCTGCTGTTCGCCCAGGACATCATCCACGGCTTCTGGACCACCTTTCCCATCCCGCTCGCGCAGGCCGCCGCGTTCGATCCCGCGGTCGTCGAGCGCGACGCCGTGGTTTCGGCGAAGGAGGCCCGCTCCAACGGAGTGCGCTGGACCTTCTCGCCGATGATGGACGTCACCCACGATCCCCGCTGGGGCCGGATCGCCGAGAGCTGCGGCGAGGACCCGTACCTGAACGGTGAGCTCGCCGCCGCCAAGGTCCGCGGCTACCAGGGCGACGACCTGGCCGCCGACGGCAGCCTGGCGGCCTGCGCCAAGCACTTCGTGGCGTACGGCGGTGCCGAGGGCGGGCGCGACTACAACACGGTGGACGTATCCGAACAACGGCTGCGCAACCACTACCTGCCGCCGTTCAAGGCGGCCGTGGACGCCGGCGTGGCCACCGTCATGGCGGCCTTCAACACCGTCAGCGGCGTCCCCGCGCACGGCAACTCGCACACCCTCACCGGCATCCTCAAGGAGGAGTGGGGCTTCGACGGACTCGTCGTCAGCGACTACACCGGCGTCGAGGAGCTGATCGCGCACGGGTACGCCGCTGACGGCGCCGACGCCGGGCGGCTGGCCCTGACGGCGGGCATCGACATGGAGATGGTCAGCACCCGTATCGCCACCCACGGCGCGCAACTGCTCGCGGCCGGACGGATCAGGGAGGACCGGATCGACGACGCGGTCGCGCGCGTGCTGCACCTGAAGTTCACGCTCGGCCTCTTCGACGACCCGTACACGGACGAGGACGCGGCCATCGACGGGCCGACCCCCGAGGCACGCGCCGCGGCGCGCGAGACCGCCACCCGCTCCATGGTGCTGATGAAGAACGACGGCGTCCTGCCCCTGGACCGCGGCCTCCGCTCCCTCGCCGTGGTCGGCCCGTTCGCGGACTCCACCGACCTGCACGGCACCTGGGCCGGTCCCGGCTGCCGGCGGTTCCCTTCCGTCAGCGTCCTCGACGCGGTACGTGCCGCTGCCCCCGGCGCGGAGGTCGCCCACGCCGGTGCGGACCCCGCGGAGGCCGCTGCCGCGGCCGGGGCCGCCGACGCCACCGTCGTCGTGGTCGGCGAGGCCGCGGAACTGAGCGGCGAGGCCGCCGTGCGCAGCGACATCTCGCTGCCCGCCGGGCAGCGGGAGCTCATCGCCGCGGTCGCGGCCACCGGCAAGCCGTTCGCGGTCGTCCTGGTCAACGGACGGCCATTGACGATCGGCGACTGGTCCGGCGAGGTCCCGGCCCTGCTGGAGGCATGGCACCCGGGCATCGAGGCGGGCAACGCCGTCGCCGACGTGCTCTTCGGCGCGGTGAACCCCGGCGGCAAGCTCCCGGTGACCTTCCCCCGCTCCGTCGGGCAGATCCCTCTCTACTACAACCGGGAGAGCACCGGGCGTCCGTACGACCCGGCGGAGAAGTACACCTCGAAGTACCTCGACGTGGCCGACGGGCCGCAGTTCCCCTTCGGCCACGGCCTCAGCTACACCGTTTTCCGCACCGGGCAGCCCCGGCCCGTCCGGGACACGGTCACCACCGGGGCCCTCGAACGGGGCGAGCGCATCGGGATCGAGGTCGACGTCACCAACACCGGCGAGCGCGCCGGTGACGAGGTGGTGCAGCTCTACGTGCACGACCCGGTGGCGAGCATCGCCCAGCCGGTGCGCCGGCTGCGCGGCTTCTCCCGTGTCACCCTGGGCCCCGGGGAGAAGCGCACCGTGCGCTTCACACTCGGCGCAGAGGACCTCGGCTTCTGGACCAACGACACGGCCGGACGGTACGTCGTGGAGCCGGGCCGGATCGACGTGTACGCGGGCAGCAGCTCCCTGGCCGAAGCGCGCTGCACGCTCACGATCGCCTGAGGCACCCGCGTCCGCCCCTGCACCCACGGAGGTTCGCCAGCATGACCCCGCCCCGGCGGCCGAACATCATCCTCTTCATGACCGACGACCACGCGTCGGCGGCCATCAGCGCGTACGGCAGCGTGATCAACAAGACCCCGGCGGTCGACCGCCTCGCCGCCGAGGGCACCGTCTTCGAGAACGCCTACTGCACCAACGCCATCTGCTCCCCGGCCCGCGCCACCCTGCTGACGGGCACCTACAGCCACGTCAACGGCATGACCTCGCTGGAGAGTCCCACCCACAGATTCGACGCGGCCCAGCCGTCGTTCCCCGGGATGCTCCAGCACGCCGGCTACCAGACGGCCATCGTCGGCAAGTGGCACCTGGGCCACGGCGCGGGCCACGACCCGCGGGGTTTCGACTACTGGGAGATCCTGCCCGAGCACGGTGTCTACCACGACCCCGAGTTCCTCACCGCCGGGGGCCGCAGGACCTACCCCGGCTACGTCACCGACATCATCACCGACCTCGCCCTGAACTGGCTGGACAAGCGGGACCCGGACAAGCCGTTCTGCCTGCTCGTCCAGCACAAGGCGCCCCACCGGGCGTTCGAGCCCGCAGAGCGGCACGCCTGTCTGTACGAGCACGAGGACGTCCCCGCGCCCCCCACGCTCCACGACGACCTGGCCGGCCGTGCCCCCGCGGCCCGCGAGGCCAGGATGAGCATGGAGGACCTCACCTCCGAGGACCTCAAGGGCGTGCCGGTGCCGCCGGGTATGCCGCCGCCTGAAGAGCGCGAGTGGCGCTACCAGCGCTACATCAAGGACTACCTGCGGGTCATCGCGGCCCTCGACGAGAACGTCGGCCGCGTCCTGCACTACCTCGACGTCAGCGGCCTGGACGGCGCCACCGCCGTCGCCTACACCTCCGACCACGGCTTCTTCCTCGGTGAACACGGCTGGTTCGACAAGCGCTTCATGTACGAGGAGGGCATACGCATCCCGCTCGTGGTCCGCTGGCCGGGCCGTACGGCAGCGGGATCGCGCAGGCGGGAGCTGGTGGCGAACGTCGACTTCGCCCCCACCCTGCTGGACCTGGCCGGCGTGGCCCCGCACCCGCGGATGCAGGGCGAGTCGCTGGTGCCGCTGCTGCGGGGGGAGGAACCCGCGCGCTGGCGGGACGCCGTCTACTACCGCTACTACATGCATCTGGACGACTGCCACAACGTCCAGGCCAGTTACGGCCTCCGTACGGCGACGCACAAGCTGATCCACTACCCCGGCCACGGCTCCGGCGCCGCCGGCGCCGAGGACGACCCGCGCCCCGCGGCCTGGGAACTCTTCGACCTCACGACGGACCCCCACGAGCTGCACAACCTCTACGACGATCCGCGCTGCGCCGATGTCGTACGCGACCTCACCGTCCGGCTCGCGACCCTGCAACGCGACGTCGGCGACACCCCGGACGGGCACCTGCCCGAAGGAGCGGCCGCATGACCCCCTCCCCGCCGGCCTGGCTGGCCGACGCCGTCCTTTACCAGATCTACCCCCAGAGCTTCGCCGACTCCGACGGCGACGGCATCGGCGATTTCGCCGGCATCGAGCAGAAGCTTGACCACCTGGCGTGGCTGGGCATCAACACCGTCTGGATCAACCCGTGCTTCGCCTCGCCGTTCCACGACGCCGGCTACGACGTGGCCGACTTCCTCACCGTCGCACCCCGCTACGGCACCAACGACGACCTGGCCGCTCTCGTCGGCAGCGCCCGCCGGCGGGGCATCCGGGTGCTGCTCGACCTGGTCGCGGGCCATACCTCCGACCAGCACCCCTGGTTCACCGCCTCCGCAGGCGACCCCGGCGACCACCGCTACATCTGGGCCCCTGAGGACCTGCGCCCGCCGGGCTTCCAGCCGTCACCCGGCAGCCGCCCCGGCTGGTACAGACCGAACTTCTTCCCCAGCCAGCCGGCCCTCAACTTCGGCTACGCACGCCCCGACCCCGCCGAACCGTGGCGCCTTCCGGTCGACGCCGACGGCCCGCGCGCCAACCGGCAGGCCCTGCGCGACATCATGGACCACTGGCTGGCCCTGGGCCTGGCCGGATTCCGCGTCGACATGGCGGCCTCCCTGGTCAAAGACGACCCCGGGCACGCCGAGACGGCGAAGCTCTGGACCGAACTGCGCGGCTGGCTGGACGGCGCGCACCCGCGGGCCGTGCTGCTCTCCGAGTGGGGCGATCCCGGGACCGCGGTCCCGGCCGGCTTCCACGGCGACTTCTTCCTGCAGTTCGGCGGAGACGACGACGGCCTGCCCCTGCGCTCGCTGTGGAACAACGACGCGGGCACGGTCAACGAGGAATGGGCCCCGGCCAGGCCCTACTTCGACGCCGAGGGCGCCGGCACCCCCCGGACCTTCCTCACCGCCTGGCGGGCGGCGGCCGACGCGATCGGCGATGCCGGCTTCGCCGTCCTGCCGTCGTCCAACCACGACTTCTCCCGGCTGGCCTGCGGCCCGCGTACGGCGGAGCAGTTGCCGGCCGCGTTCGTCTTCCAGCTCACCTGGCCGACCCTGCCGGCGATCCACTACGGCGACGAGATCGGCATGCGCTATCTCCCCGGACTGCCCGACCATGAGGGCAGCGCCCTGGGCCCGCGCTACAACCGGGCCGGTTCACGTACCCCGATGCAGTGGGACAGCAGCGCGAACGCCGGCTTCTCCACCGCCGCCGCCGACCGGCTGTACCTCCCGCTCGACCCGGACCCCGACCGTCCCACCGTGGCCGCGCAGCAGGCCGACGAGAAGTCCCTGATGCACCTGGTGCGGCGCCTGATCGCCCTGCGCAAGGCCGCCCCGGAACTGGGCGTCTCCGGCGGGGTGGAGGTGCTCTACGCCGGGTATCCGCTGGTCTACGTCCGCGGCGGTCGCTACCTGGTCGTGGTCAACCCGGGCCGGACGCCCGCCACAGCCGCGCTTCCGGCGGGAGTCCGCTGCACCGCACTGGAGGTATCCGGTGTCACCCTCTCCGACGCCGGGGAGATCGGAGCGGCGGGCTTCGGCTACGGGGTGTTCAGGGTGAACTAGTTGCAGACGCTGATTATTGTGTGCAAGCGTATACAGCTCATACAATCAGCCTGAGGGACGGTGGCCGTGCGCATATTCATCACCGGAGCGAGCGGATACATCGGCGGATCCGTCTCCGCCCGCCTGCTCCAGGCCCGGCATGAGGTGATCGGACTGGCACGGACCGAGGACCGCGCGAAGGCGCTCCGGGCAGGCGGGATCACCCCTGTGCTCGGGACCCTCGACGACCACGAGGTGCTGGCCAGGGCCGCGCACGAGGCCGACGCGGTGATCAACGCCGCCGACAGCGACCACCGGGGCGCGGTCGAAGCCCTCACCGATGCGCTCGCCGGAACCGGGAAACCCTTCCTGCACGCCAGCGGCTCCAGCATCGTCGGAGACGACGCCCGTGGCGAGGCAGCCGAACAGACCTTCACCGAGGCCGCCGTTTCCCCCGCCGGCCCGTGGCGGCCCGCGCCGGACAAGGCCCCCCGCGTGGCCATCGACCGGCTCGTCCTGGCCGCGGCGGAGCGCGGCGTTCGCTCGACCGTGCTGTGCAGCAGCCTGATCTACGGGCACGGGTACGGGATCGCGCGCGACAGCGTGCAGCTTCCCCGCCTGGTCGACCAGGCCCGCAAGAGCGGCGTCGTCCGGTACATCGGTACAGGCGGCAACATCTGGTCGACGGTCCACATCGACGACGTCGTCGATCTGTACGTCCTGGCGCTCGAATCGGCGCCGCCCGGATCGTTCTACTTCGCCGAGAACGGCGAGGCGCCGTTCGCCGCGATGGCCCAGGCCATCGCCGACACCCTGGGGCTCGGCACCGCCCAGCCCTGGGACATCGACGCGGCGATCCAGGAGTGGGGATACGAGCCGGCGGTCTACGCCCTCGGCTCGAACAGCCGGGTGCGCGGCACCAGGGCCCGCGACCAGTTGGGCTGGAAGCCCGCACACGATTCCGTCACCGACTGGATCCGCCGCCGGCTGACGGCGAGCGAACCAGGCTGAGCCCGTCACACCGATTCGGCTCCCTGGCCGACCGTGATCCGGCGCGTCGTCAGTCCTGGCAGGGAGGCGCTGTGTGACATAGAGCCTGCCTCACCCGGTCCGCGTTCAGCGGTCGTGCCCCATCCGCCCGCTGACGCTCCAGTCACGTCCGCCAACGCGCGGTCAGCAGCCGCTCCCCGGGAGGGGGGGGCCGGGCAGATCGTCCCGCGGCTCGGCCGCAAGGCCGCCCAACGCCAGCGCGATCATGCGGCGTCGGGCGGCCCGTGCCTGCGCGGTCAGCTCGGCATCCCCCGGCTCTTGGGCCTGCTCGACCAGCGGTGAGCGCCCCAACTGCTCGATCAGCAGCAGGATGTCGGTGGCCGTCACGCCCCCCGCGCAGCCCTCCGCTGTGGTGCGCGCGATCCACCAGCGCCTCGAACGCCCGGTCTGCCGCGGCCGCCTGATCGGCCTGCGCCGGCGGCAGCGCGGCCAGCCTGCCCGGCGGGCGAGGGCGCCTACGGGGTGTTCAGCGTGCAGCCCCCGGCCGTCACCGACACCGAACTCGATGTCGAGGTCAGGCAGGCTATAGCGGCCCGGATGAGCAGGCCGGTGTCCGCGACCGCGGCGGCGTGGCTCCGGCGGATACCGCCCGGTCGCCGGCAGAGGTTCTTCCAACGATCACTTTCTCTTGGGAATCGAGGCAACGGTTCGTTCCTAGGCTGACCGGCGGCCCCCCGCGCCCCGGTCCGTTGCATCGAGAGGACTTCCCCATGACAGGCACGCCCGCTGAAAGACCCAACGGTTCCGGTTTCGAACGACGGACGCTCCTGCGCGGAGCGGCGGTGGCCGCCGGCGCTTCCGTCCCCTTCCAGGCCCTCGCCGCGCGCACCGCGGCGGCCGCCCCGGTCAAGTTCGACTTCGACGCCGGATACGGCCCGTTGAGCCCGGTGAAGGACCAGGCGACCGGCCTGGAACTGCTGGAGCTGCCGCGCGGGTTCGAGTACATCTCCTTCGGCTGGACCAACGACGTCATGGACGACGGCGTGCGCACCCCGAGCGCGCACGACGGCATGGCGGCCTTCCGCTACGGCGACAAGGTGCATCTCGTCCGCAACCATGAGCGCGGTGCCGGGCCCGCCTTCACCGCCCCGGCCTACAACCCCGAGGCCGGTGGCGGGACCACCACCCTGGTCTTCGATCCGGACGCCGGCCAGTGGCTGGAGTCCTACGGCAGCCTGGGCGGCACCATCCGCAACTGCGCCGGCGGGCCCACTCCGTGGAAGACCTGGCTGTCCTGCGAGGAGACCTTCTCCACGACGGCCGGCAAGCGCCACGGCTACATCTTCGAGGTGGCCTCGGAGGGCAAGGGCAATCCCGAGCCGTACAAGGCCATGGGCCGCTTCAACCACGAGGCGATCGCCGTCGACCCGGCGACCGGCTACGTGTACGAGACGGAGGACCGCGGCGACGCATCCCTGTACCGCTTCGTCCCGGCCGTGCGCGGCGATCTGTCCAAGGGCGGCCGGCTGGAGGCTCTGCGTATCGGCAGCACGTCGTACGACACCCGCCTCGACGGGGAGAGGGAGTACGGGACCGTCTCCTGGGTCCCCGTTGAGGACGTCGACCCGGCGGCGGACACGGTGCGACTCCAGGCGCAGGCGAACGGCGCAGCCGTGTTCAGCCGCCTGGAGGGTGCCTGGTACGGCAACGACCGCATCTACGTGATCACGACCGACGGCGGTCCCGCCCGCCAGGGTCAGGTCTTCGAACTCGACCCGGCCACCGACGGGTTGCGGGTCCTCTTCGCCTCGCCCGGCGCCGAGGTCCTCAACGCACCGGACAACATGTGCGTCAGCCCGCGCGGCGGCCTGGTGCTCTGCGAGGACGGCGGCGGCACCGAGTACGTCCATGGTCTCACCACCGGCGGCGAGATCTTCCGCTTCGCCGCCAACAACGTGGACCTCCGGGGCGGCACCGCGGGCAAGAACGTCGCCGCCGACGACCACCGGGGCTCGGAGTGGGCAGGTTCGGTGTTCGAACCGAAGAACGGCAACTGGCTGTTCGTGAACATCCAGACTCCGGGCATCACGTTCGCGATCACCGGGCCCTGGCGCCAGGGCGCCCTCTGAGCGGTCGGGCCTGACACCCGTCGACGCGACGAGGCCGCCGTATCCCCAGCCGAGCATGACCGGAGGGGGAGTGGCGGCGGCCTTGCCGCGTTCCCGCAACGCCGGGAGTCCCGACGTCGAATACGCCGAGCCTGACCCCGTCTCCCTCGCTCCGGGGCGAGGGGATGCCGTGTTCCGGGTAAGTTGTCGAGGCGGCCGGGCCAGTTGCCGAGGATCATGGTGCCGTCGAACCGGTTCTGGTCGTACAGACCCGTCCAGGTGCGCTGCTCCGTCAGCACGCCGAGGTGGCGCAGCCGGTGGGTCAGGGCGGGCGCGACACTGCGGGCGTCGTACGAGGAATCGGCGGTGAAGTCCTCGCCGCCCGGGTGGCCGAGTTCGACCAGCCCCGCCGAAAGGCCGGACAAGTGAGGGTGGACGGCCAAGCCGTCCACGTCCTTGACGAAGGGCAGATGGCCGAGGTCCGCAGAGGTCTCGACGTCGTGCTCATGCCGGCGCATGGGCTCGATCGGCAGCCGCATGTGCAACCGTGCCGCCAACTCCGGTGCCCGGATGCCGGCAGCGTTCACGACCGCGTCGGCAGCCAGGACGCGGCCCGGGGCCAGGGTGACGAAGCGGACTGCGGTGCCGGTGAGATCGAAGTCCTCCACGCGGTCGGTGACGAAGTCCGCACGCAGACCGGCAGCCTTGGCGCGGACGGTGGCGAAGAACGCCTTCGGGTCGAGCCACCCGTCCCGCACCGAGAGCACCGCGCCGGCCAGGTCGGCGACGTGCACCTGCGGGTAGCGCTCGGCAAGCCGCGTGGGCTCAAGCCACTCGGCGTCGACGTCGCGGCGCTGCCGGGTGTCGAGATCGGCGGCGAGATCGCGTACGTCGCGCGCGCCGGCGACGAACAGATAGCCGTGGGGACGCCAGTTCAGCCGCGATGCCGGGTGGCCGGCCCACTCCTGCCATCCCTCGACGCCAGCCCCTCCGGCGGGGGCCTGTGCGGCGCCCTGGAACTCGTCGCCGTTGCCGCCGATGGCCTGCGGCTCGCCGGCCGGGTCGACACCTCTGTCATGTCTGGACGGCCGGGCCGACATATGCGTAGACGTGCCGGTGGACGTGGATCCTCCGCCAGTCGCGGGCGAAGGACGGCGGCGGCGTCCTGCGGGTCGTCAGCACCGCTACCGGGATCCGGCCCGCCTCACGAGCCAGCGCCGCCGCAGTGGTGTTGCCGTTGTGGCCGTCGGTGTCGGCCGACGAGCAGGCGGCGGCGAAGGCGATCGGGATGTGCGGTGCGATCACCTCGTCACCGGTGAGCACGCACGGCGGCCGGACTCCCGCGGTGTGCAGTGCGGCGGCGGTCCTGGCCCAGTCGCGGTGGCCTTCGGTGGCGCGACCGACGAGCTGGTGCAGCACGGACAACTGCACCGCCAGATGCCCGGCGAGGGTGACAGCGGCCAGCGCCACCGCAGGCGCCCGCCAGGCACCGCCAGGGGTGGCCCGCACCAGGGAGACGAGGCCGTGGGCGACCGGAATCGCCAGCAGGGCGTACGCCGGCAGCAGGAACCGGGGAGCGGCATAGCCGATCAGGAACAGGTACGGGAACGCCGCCGCCGCCGCGCAGCCAAGCGGCAACGCGGTGGCGCCGACGGCGCGTCGGGCCCGGACCGCCCGCACGAGCCCGCCCGCGGCCAGCACGGAGAAGACGAGCCACCAGGCGAACACCACCGGATTCGGCATCTCACCCGTGCACGGCCGGCAAAGTGTGCGACCGATCTGACTGCGCATCTGGTCGTCAACGGCGACGTTCCAGCTCAGTCCGCCCTGGATGAGCGAGGCGTCGTGGAGCCGCCGGCCCAGACCGCCGTAACCGGTGTACGCCTCGATCACCCATTCGGCCGCACCGGCCGCGAGCCCCGCGGCGAGGGCGAGCGACAGCCGTCTGTACCGCCATCGGCGGACGACGGCACTTGCCACGAGCAGCGGCAGGCCCACCCACGCCGCGTCCATCGGCCTCATCAACGCCATCAGCGCCGCGGCCGCCGCGAGCCCCCACACCGGAGCGCGGCGGGTCCGGTCCGCCTGGGCGCGCAGGAAGCAGCCGACACCGGCCAGTGCCCCGATCGCCACCCAGTAGTTGGGCATTGCCTGCGGGCCGTAGTAGAGCGTCACCCACAGCGAGGCGAACAGGGCACCGCTCAGTGCGAGCACCTTCGCGGGGAGCAGACCGCGCCAGGCGCGCAGGGCCAGCCAGAGCCCGATGCCGGAGAGGACGGCGAGGTAGACCCGCAGCAGCGGAGTCGACGACGACCAGGCCGCGATCGGCGCCACCAGCAGAGAGACGCCGCGAGCGCGCGGGGCGCTGAAGAAGGCAGCCGGGGCGTGCCCGCTGACCTGGCTGACGTACACCGACTCGTCCCAGCCGAGCCCCATCCCCGGGCGTACGAGGGCCAGCTGTGCCAGCGTGAACGTCACCGCCACCGTCGCCGGAAGGAGCCTGCTGCTCAGCGCAGGTCCTCGGGGGACCAGAATTGCGCGGATAGCGCTCGGCGTCACGGCAGTCATCCAGGTATCCCCTACAGGATGCAGTGTCAGTGGCGGGTTGAGAGCTCACATATACCGACAAAATGGTGCAATCTGCTCAGGAGTGTAGCGCGGAGGTGACCGGGGTCCTGCTCGGCGACGGGCCGATCCCGCTGCTTTCGTTCCCCGCCGCTCCGGGAGCGGCGAACGCCGTCCTGGTCCCTCACCGCACGCCGGCGAGTTCAGCGGGTGCCGGTCCGGCCGACAGGGCGACGACGGTGACGCGGGTGCCGGCGGGCGTGGCCGGGCGATGACGAACCCGGCGGAACGCTCCTGAAACGCGGCACCGTGTGGCTGGCGAAGCTGCCATCCAGTCAGTCGTCCGCCCACTTCCGGCCAGACTGCGGCCACCGAGAAGGGCGGCTGTTGAAAGCGCTGGTAGCTCTGCGCACAGTCTTCCTTACGCAGTAGATTCGATCCGGCGTGTGGCGCTGGTCGGGGTCCACGGTCGAGCGAGGGGGAGATGTTGCGTTCCGGAGAGGAATTCGCCGACCGCTACGTCCTCAAGGAGGTCATCGGCGCGGGGCGCGGCGGCGATGTGTGGCTGGCACACGACACCGTGGTGGGCCAGGACGTGGCACTGAAGCCGGAGCGGACGGACGGCGAGGGCGAGACAGCGGTGCGTCGGCTGTTGGGCGAGCCGCGGGCCATGGCCAAGTTCCGCGATCATCCCCACGTCGTGACCCTGTACGACGTCGTCACCGTGGCGCCGGAGGGTGACGGGGGAGACGCGGAGACGTACTGGTTCGTCATGGAGTATGTGCCCGGCGGCGGCCTGGACCGGCACCCACGGGTCTCCCCCGAACAGGCGGCCCGTATCGGGTCCCAACTCGCCGACGCGCTGGTCGCCCTCCACGAGGAGGGCATCGTTCACTGCGACGTCAAGCCCGCGAACATCGGCCTCACGCGGCGCGGTGACGCGAAGTTGCTGGACTTCGGGGCGGCCTACCGGGTCGGCGGCAGCGAGACCATCACGTTCAACGGCCCCTTCAGCTACACACCGGACTACGCGGCTCCCGAACTGGCCCGAGGCAGTGTCCCGCGGCCGGTATCGGACGTGTTCTGCCTGGCGGCCACCCTCTACGCCCTGGTCACCGGTACGCCGCCGCGTGGCAGCGAGCCGGGGGAGAGGGAGCGCACCGGCCGCCCGGAGGACGCGGACACCTGGGAGAACACCCGGAGTCTGAGGCACTTACAGGCCGAGCAGGGCTTCGTCGAGTTGGACCCCGACGCCGTGGGGCCGCTGTACCCCGCGCTCGCCGCCATGCTCCGACGCAACCCTCGGCAGCGCCCCGATGCCACCGAGGCCAAGCAACTGCTGGAGGACGTCGCCGCGGCCGGCCCTCGAGCCTCGAAGGACACGGCTACCGCACTCGGGGACGCCGCCGACTTCGACACCCTCACCAAGCGCCGCCGCCGGCCACTGCTCGCAGCCGCCCTCGGTGTCGGTGCTGTGATGGCCCTGGCGCTCGTCTTCATCCTCGGCGGCGACGGCGAGGACGGAAAGCCCGCGTCCGAGGACGGCCAGAGCGGGCAACCGGGGGCGCGGGCCCTGATCGGCAGCCCGCACACGGCGGACGTGTGTGCCCTCGCCGACACCTCCGTTCTCGATCAGTTCGCCGGCGAGGACGTCCGCAAGGATGTGGACTACGGGAACTTCGACCGCTGCGACGTGCTGGTAGGCGTCGACGAGGAGACCCGGATCGACGTGTCGATCCGCCTCCTGCAGAGCTCGCCGCCCCAGGGGGCCGAACCCTTCCGCACGATCGGGAGGATCAACATCGTCGAAGACGAGGCGGAGAGCGATGAGTGCAGCCGGCTGCTCACCACCGGCGGCAGCACCGAGGAAACGGTGGTCCAGGTCCGCGTCAACATGGGCGAAGGCTCAGTGAACGGCGGCAACGCGGCCCTGTGTACGGTCGCAGAAAGAGCCGCTGCGAGCGCGGCCGAGATCCTCGACGCCGGTCCGATCCCCCGCCGTGCATCGGCCTACCCGCAAACCTCGCTCGTCTGGGGGAATGCGTGCACACTCCTCGACGCCACCGCGCTGTCCGTCGTTCCCGGCCTCAGGGCCGACGTGCCGGACGCCGCAATCGCGAACTGGGGCTGCGAGTGGTCCAGCACCGTCGACGAGCTCGACGCAGAGGTGAGCTTCTTCCGGGACCAGCCCAGCTCCGCTCAGGACGGCACGGTCCTCACACTCAGCGGATATCGCACGGTCGTCAAGACGAACGACGAAGGCGACACCTGCAGCGCGCTTGTCGAGCACCACAGGTACAAGGGCCAGGATGCCGTGACCGCCGCCGAGATGGTGCGCCTCGACGTCCACGGCGAGCGCCCCACCGAGGATCTCTGCGGGATGGCGAAGGACCTCGCGGCATCCGCCGCTGCCCGACTCCGCGCACTATGACGCGGTAGAGCACCCGATACAGCAGAGAGACACCGGGACGCCGAGCGTCCGGGCCAGAAGCGGTAGCAGTCTGCGGATGGATCACCAGTGCACCGGGCTCACCTGACGGTGATGATCACGCGCTGGTACGACGTCAGCGCCGGTGACCCGTCGTCAGTGACCTCTGCAATGGCGTGGATCGTCTGCGTTCGGGTGATTCCTGGTTAGCCTTCACCGACGGTGACCGGGATGGCCCACGCGGCCCTCAGGATCCGCTCTGGCCACTGGATGCCCTGTTCGGTGCCGGTGAGGACATCATTGAGGCCGGTACGGACACCTTCCGTGACGCCGCCACCACTCACTATCGGCTCACCGTCGATATCGCGGCGGCGGACGCGCTCCTGTCCACGGGGATCAGAGTGCCGGGAGGACCCTTCCGTCGCCTGCGCGAACTGCCAACGGAGGTGTGGCTGGACGACGCGGGCCTAGCGCGCCGGATCGCGATCCAGAACGCCGCCGGCAATCGTCAGAGCTGGAAGGTCACCAAGTTCTGGGACTTCGGCGTCGCGGGGGCGATCACCCCTCCCGATGCCGACCAGATCACGACCGCAGACCCCGCCGACTTTCAGCGGATCTTCATGGGAGACAGCTAGCACTCCAGTGTGACTTCGCCATCTTGTAGGGACCTTGGCCGGGAACGGTGCGGTCACCGTGTGATCATCGGGTTGTGTGGGCCCCTTTCGGCTGACCAGGCCGGCAAGGTGATCACAGGACGAGCATGAGTTTGCCGCCGGGGCGGCGGGATTGGCTGAGCTTGGCCGCTTCCTGGATCTGGTCGAGGGTGTAGGTGCGGGCGACCGGTACGACCAGGATGCCTTCGCCGGCGAGCCTGGCGAACTCCTTCATCTGGTCGTAGCGGATCTCGGTGGTGATCCGGACGCCCAGTTCGGCCGCGGCGGCGAAGTCAGAGACGGTGAGGACGCGGTCGGGATCCCCGGTCAGCTCGATCAAGGTCGGTAGCGAGCCGCCGGCCGGGCTGGGCTGGTCGGCGCGGTCGATCCGGCCCCCGGTCGGCGTGGTGTCCAGGGCGCGGTCCACGGGGCCCGGGGTGAGTGCGCCGACGCGTTCGGCCATGCCCTCGCCGTAGGCGGTCACCTGGGCGCCGATCTCTTCCAGGGCGGCGGCCCGAGTCGGCCCGGCTGTGGCGATCACCCGGATACCCCGGTGCAGCGCGAAGCGCACCGCCGCCTCACCCACGGTGGTCCCCGCGCCGTGGACGAGCAGCAGCTCATCCGGCTGGACGCCGAGATCGTCGAGCGCGCGCCACGCCGTCTCGGCCGCCATCGGCAGCGCGGCGGCCTGCTCGGCGGTTACGCCCTCGGGAATGCGTGCCCAGGCCGGCATGAGCGCGTACTCGGCGGCGCCGGCCGTCGGGCCGTCGAAGGTGGCCGGGCCGAACACGCGGTCGCCGATCTGGACGCCGGTGACGCCCTCGCCGAGCGCGTCGACGGTGCCCGCGACCTCGAGGCCGAGCCCGCGCGGCAGCGGCGGCAGATGGTCGGCGAGGAGACCGTCGACGACGTGCCAGTCGGCCGGTGTCAGGCCGCACGCCCGCACGGCGATCCGGATCTGGCCGGGTCCCGGCTCCGGCTGTGGGACGTCGCGGAGCACGATCACGTCCGGGGGACCGAACCGGTCGAACTGCAGAGCCTTCACAGCGATCTCCCAGTCGATGACAGCATCTGTTGTCATTGACTGTATCAGCTGATAGCAGCTCCTGTTGTCGTATTCTGGTGGGTATGCCGCGATGGGAATCCGACGCACAGGGCCGGCTCGAACGCGCGGCGCTGGAGCTGTTCGAGACGCAGGGGTTCGAACGCACCTCGGTCGCGCAGATCGCAGGCGCCGCCGGCCTGAAGGAGCGCTCCTTCTATCGCTACTTCCCCGACAAGCGGGAAGTCCTCTTCGCCGGCAACGAACTCGAGGCCCACCTCGTCGCCCAGGTCGAGGCGGCCGACCCGGGCCTCACCCCGATCGAGGCGCTGCTGACCGCACTGGGTACCGCCGAGGAGGTCTTCCGCTCACGCGAGTTCCTGCTGCGCCGGGGAAGAGTGATCGCCGCCAACCCGGCACTGGCCGAGCGCGATCTGGTCAAGCTCGCCGACATCGCCGACGCGCTGGCGCCGGCGCTCGAGCGCCGCGGTGTCGAGCCCGGTAAAGCACGCTTCATCATCGACGTGGTGCTGGCGATCCACCGGCGCGCCATGCCCCGCTGGCTGGCCGAGCCGGACACCACCCTCGCTCAGCTCATGGCCCAGGCCGCCGCCGAGCTGCGCGAAGTGGTCGCGCCGCCAGCTCCGACGAACCGCTGAGTCGGCTGCAAACAGCCTCGCGGATACGTGTAGAACCGGCTGTCCGGGAAAGGTCCTTACCTCAGTGCGGTTTCCTGGACCATCTGACGGGGTCCCTGAGAGATCGTCGCCGGTAGTGACTGCGTCGAGCCGTTGACGGGTGCCCGGCGACTACCCGGACCTGTTCCGGAATGAGTTGCACCGCCAACTCGACGCCCTGGGCGTCCGCGTCATCCTCGGCGACCGGCTGCGCGAGGAGCCCCCCTCGGAACCCGGCGAGGCGACGACATTCACCGCGGCACTGGAATCGGGCGAACGTCTCACGGCCGACATCTGGTTCCGCTGCTACGGGGGCCCGCCCGCCACCGACTACCTCGGCGACGATCTGCTCACCGCACGCCGGCCGGACGGCCGGCTCACCGTCACCTCCGACCTGCGGCTGCCGGGACAGCCCCGCGTGTTCGCCCTCGGCGACATCATCGCGACTCCCGAGGCGAAGCAGGCCAGCGTTCCGCCGGCGGGGCGACCTACGCGCCCGGCTGGGAAGACCACGTGGGTCCGGAGATCGCAGCCCACATCAGGAAACGTGCGCTGGACAAGGGATACGACCTGATACACGCGGACATCCTTGACGCCGAGACGACCACCGAGCTCAAAGGCGCCGACCTGATGGTGCACGACATGTGAGAAAGGCCCCGGGTCCCCGGATCCAGGACCAGAGCCGGCATCCGACGCCACCCGGGCCACGTGATCAGATGGCCGGCGCCTCGGACACCGAGCAGCTCCTGGCGGTGCTCCGTACGTGCGGTTCCGGCGGTCCCGTAGCTGACGGTTCGTCACGCGGTTAGCGCCAAACGCGCCGCCCGGGCGGGGGATTTCACGGGTACTTCACAAGCCGTGTATGGCCTGGCACCCCTGTGACCACGCACGATCACGGAGATGCCGCCCACATGCCCGTGGGCGGCGTGTGTTCTGTGAAGGAGCTGCGCCGTGTCCAGCCGTCGTCACTTCCTTGCCGGGTCCGCCGCGCTCGGCCTCGCCGCGCTGCCCCCCGGAAGCGCCCGCGCCGAAGGCCGGAGTCCGGCGGCGCAGGGCGGCGGCGGGCGGCCCAACGTCGTCGTGATCCTCGCCGATGACCTCGGGTACGGCGGTGTCGGCGCGTACGGGCAGCGGCTCGTCCGCACGCCCCGGCTCGACCGGCTGGCGGCCGAGGGGCTGCGGTTCACCCAGGCGTACTCGGCGGCGGCCGTGTGCGCCCCGTCGCGCTGCGCAGCGCTGACCGGGGTGCACGCGGGGCACGCGCGGGTACGGGAGAACCCGTTCGGCGGCCCGCAGGGCTCCCTCACCGCGGACGACACGACCTTCGCCGAGGTGCTGCAGGGCCGCGGCTACCGCACGGCGTGCATCGGCAAGTGGGGTTTCGGGCCCGAGGAGGCGGACCAGCCGAGCCACCCGAACGCCCGCGGGTTCACGGACTTCTACGGCTACATCACGCACGGACACGCACACCAGTACTACCCGCAGTACCTCTGGCACAACGGCGCGCAGGAGCAGATCCCCGAGAACGCCGACGGCGCGCGCGGCGCCTTCGTCATCGACCTCCTCCAGGAACGGGCCGTCTCCTTCCTCGACGCCCACGCCGGCGAGCCCTTCCTCCTCATGCTCAATCCCAACGTGCCCCACGCCCCCAGCGACATCCCCGACCAGGGCGAGTACGCCGACCGCCCGTGGAGTGAGGCGGACAAGGGCCACGCGGCCCAGATCACCAGGCTGGACGCGCTGGTGGGCGCGGTCGTGGACGCCCTGGTCCGGCTCGGCGTGCACCGCGACACCCTGCTGCTGTTCTCCAGCGACAACGGCCCGCACGAGGAGGGCGGTGTCGACCCCGACCTCTTCGACGAGAACGGGCCGCTGCGGGGCTACAAGCGCAACCTCTACGAGGGCGGCGTACGCGTCCCCCTGATCGCCTGGCGCCCGGGGACCGTACGGCCCGGCGTCAGCGAGCGGCCCACGCCGCTGACCGACCTGCTGCCGACCCTCGCCGAGGTGGCCGGGGCCCCGGCGCCGCGCGACCTCGACGGGCTCTCCGCCGCGTCCCTGCTGGCCGCACGCCCGGCGCCGGCCCCGGTCCACCACCACCTGTACTGGTACCGCAACGACCCGGGGTCCACGAAGCGCGCCAACGCGGTGGACGGCGGACGGATCCTCCGGCTCGCCGAGTCCGTGCGCCGCCGCGACTGGAAGGCGGTGCGGTTCGCGCCCGGCCGGGACCGGGAGGTGCCGGACGCCGCGTGGGACTTCGAGCTGTACGACCTGGCCGCGGACCCGGGGGAGACCAGGGACGTCGCCGCCGAGTGCCCGGGCGTGGTGGCCGAGCTCACCGGCCTGCTGCGGTCGTCCTGGGCCGGGGAGTACGAGCGCGAGCGCTTCGGGACCCGTATCGAGTCCCCCGAAATCGCCTATCCCGGTGAGCCCTTCACCGTCACCGCAACCCTCGCCAACGGCTCCGACCGCGCCTGGACCGACGCCGGGATCCGGCTGTACGCGCCCGCGGGATGGCGGCTGCGCCCCGCCGGGCCGGCCCGCGCCGCCGTGCTCCCGCCGGGGGCCGTCCTGCGGACGGCGGTCGAGGTCACCCCGGCCCGCGGCGACGCCGCCGCGGGCCCGCGTCTGCTGCGCGCCGAGGGCACGGCGGCGTACGGCCGTGCCGCCCTGCGCTACCCCGAGTCCCGGACGGTGGCCGTGCCACCGCCCGCGCCGCGGCGGGACAGCTTCCTCAGCGACCTGGAGTGGGTGTCCGCCAGCAACGGCTGGGGGCCGGTGGAGCGGGACCGCAGCAACGGCCGCCAGGCTGCGGGCGACGGCACCCCGATCGGCTTCGGCGGGGTGACCTACGCCAAAGGGCTGGGCGTGCACGCCCCCTCCGAGATCGTCTACCACCTCGGCGCCGTCGCGACCCGGATGACCGCGGTCGTCGGCATCGACGACTTCTCCGCGTCCCAGAGCGCGAACGGCGCGACGGCCGCGCAGGTGTGGGGTGACGACCGCCTGCTGTACGAGAGCGGCACGCTCACCCCGGCCACCGGGCCGCGGGAGGTGGACGTGGACGTCACCGGTGTCCGCCTGCTCCGGCTGGTCGTCCGGGACGCCAACGGCTCCACCTCGTACGACCACACCTCCTGGGCGGCCGCGCATGTCCGGGTCTGACGGTCCGACTCCCCCTCGTTCGCGGACGGGGCCGTCATGGACTGCTTCCATACGCCGACGACGAACCTGCTGAGGGAGGGGTGGCCGACGCCCCCGACCGGCATGCCGAAATGTTCTCGCCGGTGAAGGGGAGCTTCCCTGGGAAATGCCGGGCGCCGGCTTCGACGTCACCCTCAGTTACTATGCTCACCTCATGCCGGAGGCCGGAGGCAATCGGCGCATCACGACCGCCTCCCTCGATTGCAAGGTGGAAACGTTGGATGGCTTTGGATGATGCTGCGAGAAGTCACCGCGACCCGCTACGTCACGCCACTGCGTGAGGGTGGGTCGCTCCCCGGTGTCGTCGAAGCCGATGACCTCGGTACGTACGTCATGAAGTTCACCGGCGCGGGGCAGGGCCGCAAGGCGCTCGTCGCCGAGGTGGTCAGCGGGGAGCTGGCGCGGCGACTGGGGCTGCGGGTGCCGGATCTGGTCGGGATGCAGCTCGATCCGGTCATCGGGCGTTCCGAGCCGGACGAGGAGGTGCAAGCGCTGCTCAAGGCCAGCGGGGGGCTCAACCTCGGGATGGACTTCCTGCCCGGGTCGCTCGGTTTCGATCCGCTGGCTTTCCCGGTCGATGCCGCGGAAGCCGGCCGCGTGGTGTGGTTCGATGCGCTCGTCGGCAACGTCGACAGGTCGTGGCGCAACCCCAACATGCTCGTCTGGCACGGCGACCTGTGGCTCATCGACCACGGCGCCACCCTGATCTGGCACCACAACTGGCCCTCCGCCGCGGCCGCCGCCGACAAGCCGTACGACGCCTCCGACCACGCACTCGCCCCCTTCGGCCCGGACGTGGCCGCCGCGGCGGCGGAGCTGGCGCCACGGGTGACCGCCGGGCTGCTGACCGAGGTGGTGGCCGCGGTGCCGGACGAGTGGCTGGCGGACGAGCCGGGGTTCGGGTCGCCTGCGGAGGTGCGGGCCGCGTACGTCGAGACGCTGGCCGCCCGCGCGCCGCGGGTGCTGGAACGCGTCGTCGTGGGCGAGCGCAGCGCGGACGGTCCTTCGAAGGCGCCGGCGTGGCTGACGGGCAAGCCACCGCGGAAGGGGGCGCGATGAGCGGGCGCGAGGTCTTCGAGTACGCGCTGCTGCGTGTCGTCCCGCGGGTCGAACGCGGCGAGCAGATCAACGCCGGGGTGCTGGTGTACTGCCGGGCCCACTCCTATCTGTGCGCGCGCACCGACCTCGACGAGCGCCGGCTGCTGGCCCTCGACCCCGAGGTGGACCTCGCGGGCGTACGGGCCGCGCTGCGCGCGGTGGAGGAGGTGGGCTGCGGCGGTGAGCGGGCCGGGCAGGCGGCCGGGGACGACGCCGGGCGGCGGTTCCGCTGGCTCGTCGCGCCGCGCAGCACGGTGGTGCAGCCGGGGCCGGTGCACTCCGGGCTGACCGAGGATCCGGAGGCGGAGGTGGAGCGGCTGCTGGGCCTGCTGGTGCGCGTACCCGTCTGACCTGGCGTACGGGCCGGGGCACACCCGTGTACGGGGACCCCGCCGCGGCGCCCCGTTGACACGGCGGGGCCGGACTCCTAGCGTCACGTGAGCCGTACCTACTAAGCGGTTGCTCACCGCTCGTCGGACGGCACCCCGGCCCCAGCCAGCGCGAGGAGAACACCAGCATGTCCACCACCGGAAGGGTCGCGATCGTCACCGGCGCCGCGCGCGGCATCGGTGCTGCCACCGCCGTCCGCCTGGCCCACGAGGGGCGCGCCGTCGCCGTGCTCGACCTCGACGAGGGCGCCTGCGCGGAGACCGTCGGGAAGATCACCGAAGCCGGCGGCACCGCGCTCGCCGTCGGCTGCGACGTCTCCGACGCCGCCGCCGTCGAGGCCGGCGTCGCCCGCGCCGCCGCCGAACTCGGCCCGCCCGTCATCCTCGTCAACAACGCCGGCGTGACCCGCGACAACCTGCTCTTCAAGATGGCCGAGGAGGACTGGGACACGGTCATGAACGTGCATCTGCGCGGCGCGTTCCTGATGTCCAGGGCCTGCCAGAAGCACATGGTCGACGCCGGCTTCGGCCGCATCGTCAACCTCTCCAGCAGCTCCGCGCTCGGCAACCGCGGCCAGGTCAACTACTCCGCCGCCAAGGCCGGGCTGCAGGGCTTCACCAAGACCCTCGCCAAGGAGCTGGGCAAGTTCGGCGTCACCGCCAACGCCGTCGCACCCGGCTTCATCGCCACCGAGATGACCGCGCAGACCGCCGCCCGCGTCGGCATGGACTTCGCCGACTTCCAGGCCGCGGCCGCCGCCCAGATCCCCGTCCAGCGCGTCGGCCAGCCCGACGACATCGCCGGCGCCATCGCCTTCTTCACGGGCGAGGACGCCGGCTTCGTCTCCGGCCAGGTGCTGTACGTGGCCGGCGGGCCGCTCGACTGAGGCCGGGGGACGAGGACATGACGCAGCAGGAGAGAGCCGGCGTGCCGCAGGCCGCGGAGAGCGGGCGGGTGGCCCTGGTCACCGGCGCCAGCCGCGGCATCGGCTACGGCATCGCGGAGGCCCTGGTCGCCCGCGGCCACCGCGTGTGCGTGACCGGCAGGGGCGAGGAGGCGCTGCAGGAGGCCGTGGCGCGGCTCGGCGCCGGCCGGGCCATCGGCGTACCCGGCAAGGCCCACGACGAGGCGCACCAGGCCGAGGCGGTGGCGCGCACCATGGAGGCGTTCGGCCGGGTGGACTACCTGGTCAACAACGCCGGCACCAATCCCGTGTTCGGTCCCATCGCGGATGTCGACCTGAACGCGGTGCGCAAGGTCTACGAGACGAACGTGCTGTCCGCCCTGGGCTTCGCCCAGCAGACGTACAAGGCGTGGCAGCGCGAGCACGGCGGCGCGATCGTCAACGTCTCCTCCGTCGCCGGGCTCTCGGCGTCGCCGTTCGTCGGCGCGTACGGCATGAGCAAGGCCGCGATGATCAACATGACCCTGCAGCTCGCGCACGAGTTCGCGCCCACCGTCCGGGTCAACGCCATCGCGCCCGGCGTGGTGAAGACGAAGTTCGCGGTCGCGCTCTACGAGGGCCGCGAGGAGGAGGCCGCCGCGGGCTACCCGCTGGGCCGGCTCGGCGTGCCCGAGGACATCGGCGGCGCCGCCGCGTTCCTCCTCTCCGACGAGGCCGGCTGGATCACCGGGCAGACGCTCGCCATCGAGGGCGGTATCTTCCTCAACGCCGGCTGGAGCTGAACCAGTAGTCACACACGCCTCACGCGTTCCCCCGGGCCACAGCGTTGTTCTGGGGGATCCGTGATCCACCGGCCGTGGGGTAGGGTCTGCGCACTCCATCGAACAGGTGCAAGGAGGGGGACAAGCACGTGTTCTTCCGGTCGGGCCCGCGGCGGGTCGCCGCGGCGCTGATACCCGTCTCGATGCTGGCCGGCTGCGGCACGCTGTCGGCGTCGGGCGACGACGAGCGGCACATCGACGTCGGTACGACGAGCGCGCCCAGCACGCTCGACCCCGCGGCCGCCTGGGACGGCAGTTGGGAGCTGTACCGGAACGTCTACCAGACGCTCATGCACTACGCCGGCACCAGCACCGTACCGCAGCCCGACGCGGCCAAGAGCTGCGGCTTCACCGGCGCCGACAGCCGCACGTACCGCTGCAAGCTCCGCGAGGACCTCACCTTCTCCAACGGCAACCCGCTCGACGCCGCGGCCGTCAAGCACTCCTTCGACCGGGTGCTCGCCATCAACGCCGAGACCGGCCCCGCAGGGCTGCTGGACAGCCTGGAGAAGGTCGAGACCGAAGGCGACCGGACCGTCACCTTCCACCTCAAGCGCCCCGACGCCACGTTCCCGTTCATCCTCGCCGCGCCCGCCACCTCGCTCGTCGACCCCGAGGAGTACCCGGCGGACAAACTCGCGGAACCCGGGACCCTGGTCGGCTCCGGGCCGTACACGCTCGCGTCGTACAAGAAGGGGTCGGTCGCCGAGCTGGAGCGCAACTCCAGCTATACGGGCGACGCGGAGCTGCGCAACGACTCCGTCAGCATCCGCTACTTCGACGACTCCGACGCGATGACCGACGCCCTCAAGAAGGGCGACATCGACGTCACGTACCGCGGACTGCCGCCGGACCGGGTGCCGGAGCTGGAGAAGACGGCGGACGAGAAGGGCTCGATCGCGCTCAGCCGGGTGGTCATGCCGGAGATCCACTACCTGGTCTTCAACCCCGAGCACGAGTACGCCGACAGCCTCGCCGTGCGGCAGGCGGTCGCCCAGGTGATCGACCGCGACGCGCTCGTACGCAAGGTCTACGGCCGCACCGCCGAGCCGCTGTACTCGATGATCCCGCGCGGTATCACCGGTCACACCACCCCCTTCTTCGACCGGTACGGCGAGCCGGACCCCGAGGCCGCGGCGGACACGCTGGAGACGGCGGGCGTCACCGAGCCCGTGCCGCTGACCTTCTGGTACACCACCGACCGGTACGGCTCGGTGACGGCCCGGGAGTTCGAGGAGCTGGAGCGGCAGCTGGAGGACAGCGGGCTGTTCGACGTCACGGTCAAGGGCCGCAAGTGGGAGAAGTTCGCCGCCGCGTACAACAAGGGCGAGTACCCCGTCTTCGGCCGCGGCTGGTCGCCCGACTTCCCCGACCCCGACAACTACATCGCCCCCTTCACGGGCGCGCGCAACGCCCTCGGAACGCCGTACGAGAACGCGGAGATCACCGAGGAACTGCTGCCCGAATCGCGCCGGAAGGCGGACCGGGCCGGGGTCAACGAGCAGTTCTCGCGCGCGCAGGACATCCTCGCCGAGGACGCGCGGCTGCTGCCGCTCTGGCAGGCCCGGCAGTACATCGCGGCGGACGACGACGTGGCCGGGGTGGAGTGGAGCCTGGACGCCTCGACGATCATGCGGATGTGGGAGCTGTACAAGAAGACCAGTTGGTAGGGGAGTTGTCAGTGCCCGGCGGTACTGTCGGCGGCGCAACGACCCGCTGAACCGATCTTCTGCACCGACCGGAGGTCCCTCACCCGTGTCCCCGATGCTGCCCCCGTCCTGGCAGGACGCCCTGGGCAAGGAGCTGGAAAAGCCCTACTTCACGCGCCTCGAGTCGTTCGTCGAGGAGGAGCGCGCCCGCGGCCCCGTGTACCCGCCGCGGGAGGAGGTCTTCGCCGCCCTCGATGCCACGCCGTACGAGAACGTGAAGGTGCTCGTCCTCGGCCAGGACCCGTACCACGGGGCGGGGCAGGGCCACGGGCTGTGCTTCTCGGTCCGTCCCGGGGTGCGCACCCCGCCCTCCCTGCGCAACATCTTCAAGGAGCTGCGCGACGACCTCGGCCACCCCGTCCCGGACAACGGGTATCTGATGCCGTGGGCCGAGCAGGGCGTGCTCCTGCTGAACGCGGTGCTGACGGTGCGCGAGAGCGAGGCGAACTCGCACAAGGGCCAGGGCTGGGAGGAGTTCACCGACGCGGTGATCCGCGCCGTGGCGGAGCGGCCCGATCCGGCGGTGTTCGTGCTGTGGGGGGCGTACGCGCGCAAGAAGCTGCCGCTCATCGACACCGCCAGGCACGTAGTGGTCCAGGGGGCGCACCCGTCGCCGCTGTCGGCGAAGAAGTTCTTCGGCTCGCGCCCGTTCTCGCAGATCGACGCGGCGGTGGCGGCGCACGGCCACGCGCCGATCGACTGGCGGATCCCGGACCTGGCCGCGGCCGGGGACTGAGGCCCGGCCGGGGACTCGTCCGTACGGACCGGGGCCTGGCGGGCGGCGGCTAGGTCCTGTCTGGCACATGGCGCCGTCCGCCCTCTGGGCGGGTTCCCCCACAGCGCGCAAGCGCGCGTGGGCGGTACCCCCAGGCGTCTGGTGCGTGCGGTCGCAAGGCGGAGGGTCGACCGCATAGTGGGTCTCCTCGGTCGATCCCGACAATGCGGCGAGCGTGCGTGCCAGGCTCCCCCACAGCGCGCTGCGCGCGCGTGGGCGGTACCCCCAGACGCAGGCGGGATTCGTCAGACAGGGTCTAGCGCTCGAGGTACTCCGCGCAGGCCGCGTCCTCCCGGCTGCCGGGGGCCCAGCGGCCGTAGTCCCCGGCGAGGCCGCACAGATCGACGGCCCCGCCGGAGGCGGCCGGCGTCCGGGGAGGCGGGGCCGGCTGTGCCGTACGGGCCGGGCGGCCCTGGCCCGTACGGGGAGCAGGTGTCTCCGGCGCCGGCGGGAGGCCGTCGCCGGGGGCGGATACGTCGGGCCGCGCGGCGCCCGCGGACGGTGCCGGTGCCGGTGCCGCGGAAGTGCGCCGCGGGCGCGGCACCGGGCCGATCGTCGCCAGCTCGTCGCGCCCCGGCAGCGGCGATGCTGCGGGTGCTGGCGCGGCGGTGGCGGGCGACCCGGCGCCCGGGCCGTGGCGGGCCCCCGTGCCGGAGCCGGTGGCGGGTACGGGGGAGACGGTGACGCAGCCGGCGACGGCGGCGAGCGTCGTGAGGCCGGTCAGCAGCGCGCCGGCGGCGTGAGTGGGGTGCACCCGGCCACACTGCTGTGCCCGGCGCCGCACCGGTACTCCCCGCAAGGGTGATGCCGGTGCCGCGGAGTTGCCGCTACGCCCGGTGGTCAGCCGCCGAGCATGCCGCGCAGCAGGTCCTCGTACCCGGCGCGCAGCCGCGCCCCTGGTCGGCGTGCGCGACCCGGTCACCCGGCCCGCGGCGTGCAGGAACATCATGCCGTCGGTCCAGGCGATGAGTTCCTGCGCGTGCCGTTCGGGGTCGGCCGATCCCCAGGCCGCGAGCAGCGCGTGGGCGGCGTCGGCGAACGTGGTGCCCGCGCGGTCGTAGATCGCCCGCAGTTCGGGGCGCCGGGTTGCCTCCAGGGAGGCTCCCTTGAAGCAGCCGCGCGCCCTCGTCATCGGCTCGGGACCGGGCGGGCTCACGGCCGCCGCCGCGCTGCACCGCCGCGGCTGGTCCGTCACCGTGCTGGACAAGGTCGCCTCGATCGAGCCCGTCGGCGCCGCCATCTCCCTCGCCGCCAACGCCCAGCGCGCCCTCGACGCCATCGGCGTCGGCGACGCCGTGCGGGACCTTGCCGCCTGGGAGGGGAGCGGCGGGCTGCGTACGCCCGAAGGCCGCTGGCTCTCCCGTACCGACGCGGCGGCCCTGGCCGAGCGCTTCGGCGGCGGCATCGCCCTCGTGCACCGCGCCGACCTCGTGGCGCTGCTCACCGCCAGTCTGCCGGCCGGCGCCGTCCGCACCGGAGCCGCCGCCGAGGTCGAGGACCCGGGCGGCCCCGGCAAGCCCGCGCGCGTCGCGGTGCCGGACGGAACGCCGGAGGCCGAACTCGTCGTCGCCGCCGACGGCATCGGCTCCGCCGCCCCCCGCGCCCTCTTTCCCGGCCACCCCGGCCCCGCCTACGCCGGGTTCACCACCTGGCGACTGGTCCTGCCCGCGCGGCCCTCGCGTTCGCGCCCCACGAGACCTGGGGCCGCGGGGAGCTGTGGGGCTCGCAGCCGCTCGCCGACGGCCGCGTGTACGCCTACGCCGCCGCCCTCGCGCCCGCGGGCCGCCGCTCCCCGGACGGTGAACTGGCCGAACTCCGCCGCCGCTTCGCCGGCTGGCACGACCCGGTGCCCGCCATCCTGGCCGCGGCCGAGCCGGGCCAGGTGCTCCACCACGACGTGCGCTGGCTGGCCGAGCCGCTGCCCGCCTTCCACCGCGGCCGGGTTGCCCTCCTCGGCGACGCCGCCCACGCCATGACCCCGAACCTCGGCCAGGGCGGCAACCAGGCCGTCGAGGACGGCGTCGTCCTCGCCCACCACACCGCCGCCGACCCCGCGGCCGTACCGGAGGCCCTGGAGCGCTACACCCGCGATCGCCTCCCGCGCACCCGCACCGTGGCGCTGCGCTCCGCCCGCGCCGGCCGCGTGATCAACCTGACGGGACCGCTCGCCGTTCGCGCCGCAACGCCCTCATCCGCGGAGTGGGGCTGCTCGGCCCCCGCGTCGTGCTGCGCGGGCTGGACGGCATCGCGGACTGGGAGCCGCCCGGCGGCGGTGCCGACCCGGGCGGCCCGTATGCTTCCCCCGCACAGGCGGCGCCCTGACGCAGGTTCTCCTGCGCCGCGGCGGTCCGCGGGCCGACGACCGGGGACGGGAGCGCACATGACCACGGGAGCCATGCCCCTGAAGGCCGGCGTGATCGGACTGGGCGACATCGCGCGCAAGGCGTACCTCCCGGTGCTCGCCTCGCTGCCCGGCGTCGAGCCGCACCTGCTCACCCGCACCCCCGCCACTCTCGACCGCGTCGGCGACGCCCACCGCATCCCGCACGCGCACCGCCACCGCGACCTCGGCTCGCTGCTCGCCGCCGGCCTCGACGCCGCGTTCGTGCACGCCCCCACCGAAGCGCACGTCGAGCTGGCCACCGCGCTGCTGGAGGTGGGCATACCCGTCTACGTCGACAAGCCGCTCGCGTACGACCTCGCGGGCGCCGAAGGGCTCACACGGCTCGCGGAGGAGCGCGGCGTCTCGCTGATGACCGGTTTCAACCGCCGCCACGCGCCCGGCTACGCGCAGTGCCTGGAGCACCCGCGCGAGCTGATCATCCTGCAGAAGCACCGCGTCGGGCTCCCCGAGGATCCCCGCACGATGGTCTTCGACGACTTCATCCACGTCGTGGACACGCTGCGCTTCCTCGCTCCCGGCCCCGTCGAGCAGGCCGACGTGCGCGCCCGCGTCCGCGACGGGCTCCTGCACCACGTCGTCCTGCAGTTGTCCGGCGACGGCTTCACCGCCATCGGCGCGATGAACAGGCTGTCGGGCTCCGCCGAGGAGATCCTGGAGGTGTCGGGACAGGACACCAAGCGCGAGGTCCGCAACCTCGCCGAGGTGGTGGACCACACGGGCCAGCCCAGCGTGCGGCGGCGCGGCGACTGGGTGCCGGTGGCCCGGCAGCGCGGCATCGAGCAGGTGGTGCTGGTGTTCCTGGACGCGGTACGGGCCGGGGAGGTGCTGAGCGCGCGGGACGCGCTCGCCACCCACGAGCTGTGCGAGCGCATCGTCCGCGAGGTGGGCCGGGCGGGTTGATGTCGCCACCCGTACGCCGGACACGGCCGGAGTGGTGAGCGGTTAATCATATGAAAAGGGGCAAGCTGCTTCCCGTTCGTGCTCCGACCGTACGAAGGGGGCGCCCATGCCCCGGCGCCGTATCCGGCTCACCGCAGCCGCAGGCACCGCCACCGCACTCGCCGCCGCGGCGCTCCTCGCCGCTGGCTGCGGGTCCGCCGGCCGATCCGCCGCGCCCGCGGCGGCCGGGCCCGGGTCCGGCGCCCGCCCGTTCACGCTGCTGGCGACCGGCGACATCATCCCGTACCCCTCGATCATGACGCAGGCGGCCACGGACGCCGGGGACAAGGACTACGACTTCCGCCCCATGTTCGCCGCCGTCGCGCCCACCGTCGCCAAGGCGGACCTCGCGCTGTGCCATCTGGAGACCCCGCTCGGGCCGCGCGAGGGACCGTTCACCGGCTACCCGTCGTTCCAGTCCCCGCCCGGCCTCGCCACGGCCCTGCACGACGTCGGCTACGACGGCTGCTCCACCGCCTCCAACCACGCGCTCGACTCCGGCGCCGACGGCGTACGCCGCACCCTGGACGCCCTCGACGGCGCCGGCCTGCACTACGCCGGCACCGCCCGCACCCGCGCCGAGTCCGGCCGCGCCGCCCTGCTGTCCGCGGGCGGCGCCAAGGTCGCCCACCTCTCGTACACCTACGGCAGCAACGCCGGCGTCCCCGCCGACGCACCCTGGTCCCTCGCGATGCTCGACCCGCACCGCGTCGTCGCCGACGCCCGCGCGGCCCGTCGCGCCGGGGCCGACGTGGTCGTCGTCAGCGCGCACTGGGGAACCGAGTGGCAGCAGGAACCGGATCTCGCCCAACGGCGGCTCGCCGACCGGCTGACGCGCTCGCGGAGCGGCGGCCGCAAGGACATCGACCTGATCGTCGGCACCCACAACCACGTCCCGCAGCCGTACGAGAAGGTGAACGGCACCTGGGTCGTCTACGGCCTCGGCGACCAGGTCGCCAGCTTCATCCCGTCGATGTACCGCGGCAACGAGGGCTCCGCCGCCCGCTTCACCTTCACCCCCGCCCGCGACGGCTGGCGGGTGACCCGCGCGGAGTTCCTGGCCCAGCACGCGGAGACCGGGCCCCCGTTCCGCGTGGTGCCGGCGACGCCCGAGACGTACCCGGACGTGCACGCGCGGGTACGGGCCGCCGTCCTCAGCCGCGGCGCGGCGGAAGACGGCCTGACGGAGGCGTCGTTCTGACCCCGCGGGACGGCCGCCGGCCCGCTCGGGTCAGTGGGCCGCGTCGCCGGCCTCCGGATCCAGGGCGCCGGTCGCGATCAGGGCGAAGATGAGGATGCCGAGCAGCACGCGGTAGATCACGAAGGGCGCGAAGCTGCGGGTGGTGATGAACTTCATGAACCATGCGATGACGGCGTATCCGACAAGGAACGCGATCACGGTCCCGGCCACGGTCGCGCCCCAGTTCATGTGCGTCGCCCCGGGCACCTTCCTCAGCTCGAAGAGCCCGGAGGCGAGCACCGCGGGAATGGCCAGCAGGAACGAATACCTGGCTGCCGCCTCGCGGTTGTAGTTCAGGAACAGGCCGCCGGTGATCGTCGCGCCCGACCGGGAGACGCCCGGCACCAGCGCCAGCGCCTGGGCGAAGCCGAAGAGCAGGCCGTCGCGGGTGTTGAGGTCCGTCAGTTCCTTGCGCTTCACGGCCGCGCGGTGCCGGCCGCCGCCGGTGGAGGCGCGCCAGTCGGCGAAGCCGAGCAGCAGGCCCATCACGATGAGCGTGGTGGCGATCAGCCGCAGATCCCGGAACGGGCCCTCGATCGACTCCTGGAACGTCAGTCCCAGCACCCCGATGGGGATCGAGCCGACGATGACCAGCCAGCCCATCTTGGCGTCGTGGTCGGAGCGCATCGCCTTGTTCGTGAGCGAACGGCACCAGGCGGAGACGATCCGCGCGATGTCCTTGCGGAAGTAGATCAGCACGGCGGTCTCGGTGCCGATCTGGGTGATCGCGGTGAAGGCCGCGCCCGGGTCCTCCCAGCCGGCGAAGGCCGCCGTGAGCCGGAGGTGGGCGCTGGAGGAGATCGGCAGGAATTCCGTCAGCCCTTGGACGAGTCCGAGGATGACTGCTTCGATCCAGCTCATACGGGGCTGCACATGTCCTTGAGTTCGGCCGACGGGTTGGAGGAGATGTTAAGGCCCCGACATGAGGCGCTTGGCCCCAGGGTCGGCTGCGGCCATGCCCGCGGGCCCCTCGGCGGGCTCTTCCGTGGCCGTGGTGGAAGAGATCACTCCGCCCGGGGCGGTCCGGCGGCCCGAGCGCCGGCGGCGGCGCATGGCGAGCGCGGCGCCGCCCGCCATGCTGGCGACGATGAAGCCGAGGGCCCCGAGGAAGACGGGGGAGAGCGGGTCGGAGGCCCGGCTGCCGGCGATCACGTACGCGGCGGTGTTCGGCACGCAGCCCACGGCGGTGGCCGCCAGGAACGGCGTCCAGTTCATCCGGGAGACCGCGGCGGCGTAGTTCACGCCCGCGAACGGCACGCCGGGGAAGGTGCGCAGCACCAGCATGGAGCGGAAGCTGTGCCGGCTGAGCTGCCGGTCCGCCGCCGTCAGCAGCCGCCCGCGCAGCAGCGGGCGCAGCGCGTCCTGGCCGAGGAGCCGGCCTATGCCGAACGCGACGCCCGCGCCCAGCACCGTGCCCGACACCGACCCGGCCAGGCCCGCCTGGGCGCCGAAGAGCGTGCCGGAGGCGAGGTTGAGCAGCGGCCGCGGTACGAGAGCCGCGGTGCACAGCCCGTACGCGACGGCGAAGAGGAGCACCGCGGACAGGCCGGTGAACTGGGGCGGCAGGCCGTCGGTCAGCAGCCGGTGCGGCCGCCACACGATCACCGCGACCGCCGCGCCGGCCAGCAGCACGAGGAGCAGGGCGAGCCGGGAGCGGGGGGACAACAGGGCCCGGCCGCAGCGGACGGCGCGGCCGGCGACGGGCGCCTCTGCGGTTTCGGGCACGGTGGGAGTCTACCGACGGGGCCGTCACCCCACCGTGACGTCCCCCTCAACTCCGGTCGCTATCGTGGGCGTCATGCCCCAGCAGCACCCCGGTGCCGCCGCAGCCCCCGACGTCCCGGCAGCCCCGGAGGCCACGGCGGGCGCAGGCGCCCCGGCGGTCCCCGGGAGTCCTCTCGCCGACACCGTCCTCGACCGCCTCACCGCCGCCTACCCCGGGGCCGCCGACCCCGAGCGCGCCGCGCGGTCGGCCGCGTACCTGCGCGGCGTCGCCCCGTTCCTCGGCATCCCCGCGCCCCGCCGCCGTGAGCTGTCCCGCGCCGTCCTCGCCGGCACGGCGCGTCCCGCCGAGGCGGACTGCGTGGCGATCGCGCTGCGCTGCTGGCGGTTGCCGGAGCGCGAGTACCACTACTTCGCCGTCGACTACCTCCGCCGCCACGTGCGCCGCTGCTCCTCCTGGTCGCTGCCCGCCGTACGCCACCTCATCGTCACGACCTCCTGGTGGGACACCGTCGACGCGCTCGCCGCACACGTCGTCGGCGGCCTCGTCGCCGCCGATCCCGCGCTTGCCTGTGCCATGGACGAGTGGATCGAGGACGGCGACCTGTGGGTCGCCCGCACCGCCCTGCTGCACCAACTGCGCTTCAAGAACGCCACCGACACCGGCCGGCTCTTCGGCTACTGTCTGCGCCGCGCCGGCCACCGCGACTTCTTCGTCCGCAAGGCCATCGGCTGGTGCCTGCGCGAGTACGCGAAGACCGACCCGCGGGCCGTCCGTGCCTTCGTCGACGCCCACCGCGCCGATCTCTCCCCGCTGTCCGTACGCGAGGCGCTCAGGCACTTCTGACCGGGCTCGCGGCGGGCGGCCGGAAAACCGGTCGACGTGCGGGGGAGCCGTACCCGATCATGTCGGGCATGGTCGGGTACGCCTTCCTCGCGCACACGTCCGCGGCAGCGGACGCGCTGAAGGCCGTGCCGGCCGCACTCGCGGCAGTGCCGGCAGCCGCAGCCGACGGCGCCCGAATCCGCCCCTTCCCGTGATCGCACCAGCGGACCCCAGCGGGGGAGGGCCGGCCAGGCCCGGGGTCCGCGCAGCCACTGCGATCCGCGAGGAAGAACCATGCCCAAGCAGGCGTACGTGCGCACGAAGCCGCACGTCAACATCGGCACGATGGGGCACGTCGACCACGGCAAGACCACGCTGACGGCCGCGATCACCAAGGTGCTCAGCGACCGCGGCACCGGCACCTTCGTCCCGTTCGAGCGCATCGACCGGGCGCCGGAGGAGTCCGTGCGCGGCATCACCATCAACATCGCGCACGTCGAGTACGAGACGGCGACCCGCCACTACGCCCACGTCGACATGCCCGGCCACGCCGACTACGTGAAGAACATGGTCACGGGCGCGGCCCAGCTCGACGGCGCGATCCTGGTGATCTCCGCGGCCGACGGCGTCATGCCGCAGACCGCGGAGCACGTGCTGCTCGCCCGCCAGGTGGGCGTACGGCACGTGGTCGTCGCGCTCAACAAGGCCGACGCCGGCGACCCGGAGCTGACCGACCTCGTCGAGCTGGAGGTCCGCGAGCTGCTGACCAAGCACGGCTACCCGGGCGAGGAGGTGCCCGTGGTCCGCGTCTCCGGGCTGCGCGCGCTCGAGGGCGACCCGGCGTGGACCCAGGCGATCGCGGACCTGCTCGACGCGGTGGACACCTACGTGCCGATGCCCGAGCGGCACCTGGACGCGCCGTTCCTGCTGCCGGTGGAGAACGTGCTCACCATCACCGGCCGCGGCACGGTCGTCACCGGCGCCGTCGAGCGCGGCACGGTGCGCGTCGGGGACCGGGTGCAGGTGCTCGGCGCCGACGCCGAGACGGTCGTCACCGGTCTGGAGACCTTCGGCAAGCCGAGGGACTCCGCGCAGGCCGGCGACAACGTCGCGCTGCTGCTGCGCGGCGTCGCGCGCGACGCTGTGCGCCGCGGGCACGTCGTCGCCGCGCCGGGCACCGTCGTGCCGCGGCGGCGGTTCACCGCCGAGGTGTACGTGCTGTCCGCGGCCGAGGGCGGCCGGCGTACGGCCGTCTCGACGGGGTACCGGCCGCAGTTCTACATCAGGACCGCGGACGTCGTCGGCGACGTCGACCTCGGCGCGGCGGGCGTCGCCAGGCCGGGCGACACCGTCGCGATGACGGTCGAGCTGGGCCGCGAGGTGCCGCTGGAAGTGGGGCTCGGCTTCGCGATCCGCGAGGGCGGGCGCACGGTCGGCGCGGGCACCGTCACCGGGCTGGACTGACCCGGTGCGGGCCGGGCCGGGCCCGCCGCCCGCCTTCCGTACCCGCGCATCCGCGCATCCGGGTACGGAAGGCGGGCCTCCTCCGCCACAATGGCCGGTGTGGAGGAGCCCGTCCCCGTCGTCGCCGCCGTGGACGGCGGCACCGCGAGGCTGCTGCCGGACGTCGACCGCCCCCGCGCGTACCTGCTCACGGTCGAGGGCGCCCCGCAGTCGTACGTCGACCTCGACGACGCCACGCACCTGGAGTTCGAGTACGCGCGCCGCCTCGCGCACGTCGTGGACCTTGGCTTCCCGCCCGGCCGCCCGCTGGACGCCGTGCACCTCGGCGGCGGCGCGCTGACCCTGCCCCGGTACGTGGCGGCGACGCGCCCCGGTTCCCGGCAGGAGGTCGCCGAGTCCGACCGCGGGGTGATCGCCCTGGTCGCCGAGCATCTGCCGCTGCCCGAGGACTGCGGCGTGACCGTACGGGCCCTCGACGCCCGCGCCGCGCTGGAACGGCGCCCGGCGGCGGCCTGCGACCTGGTCATCGCCGACGTCTACGGCGGCGCGCGGGTGCCCGCGCACGTCGCGTCGCTGGAGTTCGCCGGCGCCGCCGCCCGCGCGCTGCGCCCGGACGGGCTGTACGTCGCGAACCTCGCCGACAGCGCGCCGTTCCGCTTCCTCGGCTCCCAACTGGCCACCGCCGCGGCCGTCTTCCCCGAGCTGTGCCTGATCGCCGAGCCGTCGGTGCTGCGCGGCCGCCGCTTCGGCAACATCCTGGTGGTGGCGGCGAAGCACGGCGCGGAGGCCGGTCGCGGGCTGCCGCTCGCGGAGCTGGCCCGGCGCACCGCGGCCGACCCGTTCCCCGCCCGCGTCGAGTACGGGCCGGCGCTGCGGCGGCTGATGGCGGGCGCTCAGCCGGTGGGGGACGCCGACGCCGTGCCGTCGCCCGAGCCGCCGGACGGCGCCTTCACGATCGGCTGATCCACCGGCTGCTCCCCGTCTGCGGCGCCGCGCGTACCGTTCCCGGCGTCCGTACCCTCGCCGCGGTCCGTGCCCGCGGATCCGGCCGCCGCGTGCTCCGTACGCCGCCGCAACCGCCGTACGTCCGGCACCGACAGCACCGCCGCGGTCAGCGCGACGACCAGCGCCGCGCAGCCCCACAGCGCCGCCGACCGGCCCACGAGGTCCTGCATCGGCCCGGCGAGCGCGGTGGTGACCGGGATCAGCGCGATCGAGCCCAGCCAGTCGTACGACGAGACCCGCGACAGCTTGTCCTCGGGGATCTCCTGGTGCAGCGCCATCATCCACGCCACCGCGAAGACCTCGATGCACGCGCCGGAGACGAACATCACCGCCGCGAGCCACGCCACCGGCAGCGGCACCGCCAGCGCAGCGGGCGGCAGCGCGAGCGGGAAGACGCACAGCACCCCGGCGAGCAGCACCCGCCGCGGCTTCCAGCGGGTCATCACCAGCGCCCCGGCCAGCGTCCCGGCGGCGAAGGCGCCCATCGCCAGGCCCCACGGTGCCGCGCCGCCCAGGTGCTCGCGGGCCACCAGCGGCCCGTAGACCGCCTCCGCGGCGGCCACCACGGCGTTGACGACCGCGAACTGCAGCACGATCGACCACAGCCAGGGCCGCCCCGTCACCTCCCGCCAGCCGACCTTCAGATCGGCGACGATGCTGCCGCCGGGCTGGCGCTCGGGGATGCCGCTGACGTCGAGGAACGCCCGCAGCGCCGCGGCGACGGCGAACGCGCCCGCGTCCACGGCCAGCACCCACCCCGGCCCCACGGAGGCCACCATGGCGCCGCCGAGCGCGGCTCCGCCGATGCCGGCGCCGTTGATGCCGACGCGGAAGAGCGCGAAGGCGCGGCCCGCCTGCTCGCCGGTGACCGAGGAGAGCACCATGCCCTCGGCGGCGGGGGCGAAGAACGCGTGCCCCGTACCGCCGACCGCCGACAGCAGCACCATCTGCCACACCTGTGCCTGGTCGGTGATCACCAGCGCCGCGAAGACGCCCTGCGAGGTGCAGTTCACGGTGTTCGCGACGACCATGACGCGGTGCCGCGGGATCCGGTCGGCGACCGCGCCGCCGACGAGCACGAAGACGATCAGCGCGGTCGTCCGCGCCGCCGCCACCAGGCCGACGTCGGTGGCGGAGCCGCCGGCTTCGAGGACCGCGAACGCCGAGGCGATCAGCGCGCCGGAGGCGCCGAGGTTCGTGATCACCGCGGCGAGGGAGAGCAGCGTGTAGTTGCGCCCGGCCCAGCGGCGGCGGGGTGCAGGACCGGAGGCGGCGGGGGCCCGTACGGGATCCGGCGGGGAACCGGCGTCGGGCGCGGGGGGACGGGGCACCCGCGGACTATGCCGGGCCCGCCGCCCCGCCGCAACCGGAATTCGCCGCGCTCAGCCCTCCAGCGGGCGCAGGCTGTCCATGATCTTGGCGATGGTGTCCTCGGGCACCTCGTCGTCCACGCCCGTGTCGGTGTAGAGCACCCAGGTGGCGAACTCGCCGTTGACGTCGGTGTAGGTGAACGCGACGACCTTGCCGTCCGCCGAGCACTTGGTCTCGCGCGGCACGCCGGTGACGGTCGCGGTGGCCATGTGCCCCTTCAGGCCGTGCTTGCTGGAGAACGCCACCGGCTCGGTCTGCTTGACGGTTGCCTTCTTGCTGGTGTTGAAGGCGGCCTCGGCCCAGGCGCCGGCCTCGTTCTCGACGGCCTCCTTGGTGTTCTTCGCGCCGATGCCGCCCTTGGTGCCGGCGCCCGCACGGCTGGCGTACTTGCAGATGCCGTCCTTGTAGAGCGCGGCGCCCGTCATCGACACCAGCGGTCCCGAGTCGTCCTCGAAACCGATGGTCATGGTCGGGGACTGCACCTCCCACTCCGGCGGCACGTCGTAGACGTTGTGGCGCTTGGCGTTGTAGACGGCCTTCCAGCCGGAGACGACCGGTTCGATCTTCTGGTCGGCGGCGACGCCGCGCGGGTTGTCGGGGTCGTCCTGCAGTACGGGCTTCTCCGACGGGGACGGCGAGGCCGACGCGGAGGGCGAACCGCCGCCGCCACCGGGACTCGCCTTGCCTCCTCCGCCGTCGTCCTCGTTGAGGAGCACCACGCCCGTCACGGCCGCCGCGGCGATCACGGCCACGGCACCGATTATGGCGACGGCGACGCGGGGAGTCGTGCCGCTCTTGCCGGGCACCGGCGCACCGGGCGGCGTGCTCTGGCCCCACTGCTCCTGCTGCTGGTGCTGCTGCTGTCCGTCGTAGCCCTGCGGGCCGTGCGGGGCGGGCTGTTGCTGATACGGGTTCGGCTGCTGGTGCTGCTCGCCCCCGGGCTGCTGTCCTGGCCACATGCGGACCAACATAGCTGGCGACGGGGAGTGGCCACACTTATTACCCGTTGGTAACGTGGCCGCATGTCAGACACCATGCCGCCGCTGGGCGAGCTCCTTCAGGCATCGGTCCCCATGGTCCGCACGCTCGGCCTGATCTACGACGAGATCACGCCGGAGGCCGCCACCCTCCGCTTCCCCGACCGGCCCGAGTACCGCAACCACGTCGGCGGCCCGCACGCCGGCGCGATGTTCACCCTGGCCGAGTCGGCGACGGGCGCCGTCGTACTCGCCGCGTTCGGCGACCAGATGGAGCGGGCCGTGCCGCTGCCGGTGCGGGCCGAGATCGACTTCCTGAAGGTCGCCAGGGGCGACGTCACCGCCAAGGCGCGGCTGGGCCGGCCGATTGCCGAGGTCGTGGCCGAACTCGACGCCGGAAAGCGGCCGGAGTTCCCCGTCGGGGTCGACATCGTCCGCGGGGACGGCGCCGTCAGCGGGCGGATGACGGTGCTGTGGACGCTGCGCCCCAACGACTGAGGGCTGCGGTCGCGGCCCCGGCCGCCGCGGGTGCCGAACGCGCCGGCGGCCGGGGCCGTACCGGCGCCCGCGCCCGGGGATCCCGCGGCTCAGCCGCCCAGGGACTCACGGTGCACCTGCGTCAGGGCCACGTAACCCGCGCCGTTGAGGCGGATGTGCTCGCGCTCCTCGTCCGTCAGCGGCCGCTTCACCTTGGCCGGCACTCCGGCGACCAGCGAACCCGGCGGCACCTCCATGCCCTGCGGCACCAGCGCCTGCGCGGCCACCAGCGAACCGGAGCCGATCACGGCCCCGTTGAGCAGCGTCGCGCCCATGCCGACGAGCACGTCGTCGCCGACGGTGCAGCCGTGCACCACCGCGTTGTGGCCGACGGTCACGCGCTCGCCGATGATCACCGGAAAGCCCGGGTCGGCGTGGACCGTGCAGTTGTCCTGCACGTTGCTGCCCGCGCCCAGGGAGATCGACTCGCAGTCGCCGCGCAGCACGGCGTTGTACCAGACGCCGGCCTCCGCGCCGAGGGTCACGTCCCCGACCACCACCGCGGTCGCGGCCACGTACGCCTTCGGGTCCACCGCGGGCTCCCGCCCGCCCACCGCCGCGATCAGCGGCTCCGGCCGTCCTGACATGTCGTCCGCTCCCGGTGCTCGCGGCGGCCCGCGCCGCCCGCCGTCATACGTCCTGGTGAGCCGCCGGCGGCCCGTCGCCGTCCAGGGCCGCGGCCGCGCTCGCTCAGAGCGTAGGCGAGAGACGGGAGGGGTACGGTGACCGGGTGCCGAACCCGCAGCGCAACTCCGTGACGAGCAGGCTGCTCTCGCGCGCCGTGCACCGCGGCTGGCGGTGGGTGCGGAGCGCCGGCGCGGTGAGCGCGGCGCGCCCCGGCCCGTACCGCTTCCGGCGGCTCGGCGCCGGCACGGTCCTCGCCTTCCCGCAGGGCACGATCTTCGGCGAGCGGCGGATCGAACTGGGCGCGCACTGCATCATCGGCGAGCAGGTGACGCTCACCGTCGGCCTCGCGCCCGACGCCCCGCTCGGCCCGGACACCGCCGTGCGGCTCGGCGACGGCGTCGTGCTGGGCCGGGGCAGCCATGTGATCGCCGACCTGCCCGTCACCATCGGCGACGACGTCTTCTGCGGCCCGTACGTGTACGTCACCTCGACGAACCACAGCTATGACGACCCGCACGAGCCGGTCGGCAAGCAGTGGCCGCGTTCCGCGCCGGTGGAGATCGGCGCGGGCAGTTGGCTGGGCGCGGGTGCGCTGATCCTGCCCGGCGCGCGGCTCGGCCGCAACGTGGTCGTCGCCGCCGGGTCCGTGGTGCGCGGCGAGGTGCCGGACCACGCGGTCGTCGCCGGCGCGCCCGCCCGGATCGTACGCCGCTGGAACCCCGAGTCCGGGTGGCACCCGCCGCTGCGCCCGGCGCCACCGGGCACCCTGGAGACCGCGACATGACCGCGACCGGCCGACACCCGGGGAGGGGCGCCGCATGAGCACGGACCGCAAGCTGCGGATCATCCTGGCCGTCGTGCTGTCCCTGCACGCCTTCGGGCTGCTGCTCTACACGATCCGCAACCACTTCTGAGCCGCGCCCGGTGCCGCGAAGCGCCTCACCCCGACGCCAGCAGCACCGTCCCGGCCAGCGCCAGACCCGCACCCGCCGCCTGCACCGCGCGCAGCTTCTCCCGCAGCACGCCCCGCGCCGCCAGCGCCGTGACCACCGGATACAGCGACGACAGCACCGCCGCCAGGGTCACCGGGCCGTGCTGCGCGGCTATCGCATACGTCCCGTTGGCCGCCACGTCCGCCAGGCCCACGAACACCAGCCCCGGCGCCGCCGCCCGTATCGTGTCCCAGCCGCCCTCCGGCAGCGCCGCGCCGCCCCGGCGCACCGCCGCGTACAGCGCGGCCCCGCCCACCGCCACGTTCACCGCGCGCTGCACGAACAGCGCGAGGAAGAGCCCGGTGACCGTCGTGGACGCCTCGGCGATGAAGGCGAAGACCGCGCCGAAGCCCGCCGCGGCGCCCAGCGTCAGCAGCAGCGTCCGCCGCGCCACCGGGGCACCCCGCACCGGACCGGACGCCAGCACCACACCGGCCAGCGCGATGGCGCCGCCCGCGTACTGCACCGGGCCCGGCCGCTCCCCGTACGCCACGAGGCCCACGCCGAACGGCACCAGCACGGTCATCGAGGCGAGCGGCGAGACCACGCCCATCGGGCCGCGGGCCAGCGCGCTGTAGAAGCAGATCATCGCGACCGGCCCGGCGACACCGGCCGCGACCGCGAACCACAGCAGCGGACCGGCCTCGCTCCAGGCGCCGGTCGCCACCACCACGCCGCCCAGCACCACCGTCGCGGCGATCTGCGAGAGCACGACCACGGTGAGGGCGGGGCTGCGCCGGCTCAGCACCCCGCCGCCGAAGTCGGCCAGCCCGTAGAGGATGCTGGTGGCCAAGGCGAAGAGTGCGGTCACGACGAAGCCCTCCGAGTACACTGTGATGAACGCTGCGGTTCTCTGCAGTGTAGTTCAGTGCACTGGACGACTGCATCAAAAATATTGGACGGAGTTGGACGGAGCCTTGGCGGATTTCGACGTCCTCACCCACGCGCTCGCCAGGAACCTCAAGCACTGGCGCAACGAGCGCGGCTTCACCCTGGACTCGCTGGCCGGCCGCTCCGGCGTCAGCCGCGGGATGATCATCCAGATAGAGCAGGCGCGTACGAACCCCAGCGTCGGCACGACGGTCAAGCTCGCCGACGCCCTCGGCATCAGCATCACGACGCTGCTGGACTACGAGCACGGCCCCGAGGTGCAGCTCGTGCCGCCGCACCGGGCCGTGCGGATGTGGACGACGAAGGCCGGCAGCGCCAGCCGGCTGCTCGTCGGGACGCAGAGCCCCGGCCCGTTCGAGATGTGGTCCTGGCGGCTCATGCCCGGCGACGGCAGCGGCTCCGACCCGCACCCCGCGGGCACCACCGAGCTGCTGCACGTGACCGCGGGGGAGCTGACGCTCGTCGTCGCCGGCACCGCGCACCTGGTGCCCGCGGGCACGTCCGCGAGCTTCGAGGCGAGCGCCCCCCACGCGTACCGGAACGAGGGCCGGGACCCGGTGGAGCTGGTGATGGCGGTCTCGGTACCGCCCGCGCGCTGAGGCGGGTTAAGGTCACGGACATGCGCGCACCCATCGGAGCCTTCGACGACGCCGCCCCCGCCACCGAGCGCCTCGACCTGCTCGCCGACCCCGTCGCGGCCGCCCTGCGCGGCTGGCAGGGCGCCGTCCCCGCCGCCGAGCTGGTGCACGTCGACTCCGACCCCGAGCTCGCCGACACGGCCGTCTTCTGCGAGGCGTACGGGCAGGAGTTGCTGGAGCAGTCCGCGAACTGCGTCGTCGTAGCCGGGAAGCGCGGCGGGAACGTCACCCTCGCCGCCTGCGTCGTGCTGTCCACCACCCGCGTCGACGTCAACGGCACCGTGCGGCGCCATCTCGGCGTGCGCAAGGCGTCGTTCGCGCCCGCCGGCACCGCCACCGCGGAGACCGGCATGGAGTACGGCGGCATCACGCCGGTCGGGCTGCCGGAGAGCTGGCCGGTCCTCGTGGACGCCCGGGTCGCGGACACCCCGCACCTGGTCGTCGGCAGCGGCCGGCGGCGCGGCAAGCTCATCGTGCCCGGCAAGGCGCTGGCCGGGCTGCCGGGCGCCGTGGTCCTCGACGGACTCGGCGCCTGATCCGTCCTCCGGCCTCCGCTCAGCCGAGCAGGGGGATCTCGATGGCCGGGCAGCGGTTCATCACCATGTCCAGACCGGCCGCGCGCACCCGTTCGTACGCGCCCTCGTCGATCACGTCGAGCTGGAACCAGACCGCCTTCGCGCCGACCGCGACCGCCTCGTCGGCCACGCCGCCGGCCAGGTCGCTGTTGACGAAGACGTCGACCACGTCGACAGGGAAGGGGATGTCCGCGAGCGAGGCGTACCCCTGCTCGCCGTGTACCGTCTCCGCCTTCGGGTGCACCGGGACGATGCGCTTGCCGAAGCGCTGGAGGACCCGGGACACGCCATAGGCCGCACGTGAGGGGTTGTCGGACAGACCGACCACCGCCCAGGTGTCGCCGGTCGAGGTCAGAATCCTGCGGATGGTCTCCTGGTCTGCGTACATGATCCTCACAACGACGCGGGCCCGGCCCGGATTCCCGCGGGCGGCCGGGCGTGGGGGACGGTGGGAGCGCGGCTAGGGTGGCGGGATGCGCGAGGGGTACCTGACCGTCGCCCGGGCGGGCGTGCACGAGACCGAGGTGAACCGCTCCCGGTTCGTCTGCACCCTCGCCCCCGCGGCCACAGAGGCCGAGGCGCAGGCCGTCCTCGCCCAGGTGCGCGCCGCGTACCCCGACGCCACGCACCACTGCTTCGCGTACGTCATCGGCGCCGACGCCGGCGTGCAGAGGTCCGGCGACGACGGCGAACCCGGCGGCACCGCCGGGCTGCCCATGCTGCAACTGCTGCTCCGCCGCGAGCTGCGCTACGTCGTCGCCGTCATCGCCCGCTACTTCGGCGGCACCAAGCTCGGCGCCGGCGGCCTCATCCGCGCCTACGGCGGCGCGGTCGGCGCCGCCGTGGACGCGCTCGGCACCGTGACGAGGCTGCGGATGCGGCTGGTCACCGTCACCGTCGACCACGGGCGGGCCGGCAAGGTGCTCGGCCACCTGCACGCCGCGGGGCGCGACGTACGGGGCGTGGTGTACGGCGAGAGCGTCGGGATCGAGGTCGCCGTGCCCGCCGCGGAACTGGACGCCTTCCGCTCCTGGCTGGCCGACGCCACCGCGGGGAGCGCCGAACTCCGGCCCGGCGACGAGGTGTACGGCACCGGGTGAGACGCCTGTCGAGGACCGGGTTGTCGTACCCCGCCGCTACAGTCGGGCCACATGCGCTTCCTGCACACCTCGGACTGGCACCTGGGCCGCTCGTTCCACCGGGTGAGCCTGCTCGACGCCCAAGCCGCGTTCCTCGACCACCTCGTCGCGGTGGTGGCCGAGCGCGGGGTCGAGGCCGTCTTCGTCGCCGGGGACGTCTACGACCGCGCGGTACCGCCGCTGGCCGCCGTGGAGCTGTTCGACCGGGCGCTGCACCGGCTGGGGGCGCTCGGCGTGCCCGTCGTCATGATCTCCGGAAACCACGACTCGGCGCGCAGGCTCGGCGTCGGCGCCGGGCTGCTGGACCGCGCGGGCGTCCATCTGCGCACCGACCCCGCCGGCGTCGGTGAGCCCGTCCTGCTGCGGGACGCCGCGGGAGACGTCGCGTGCTACGGGCTGCCGTATCTCGAACCGGCGCTGGTACGGGAGGAGTTCGCCACCCCCCGCGGCGGCCACACCGCCGTTCTCTCCGCCGCCATGGACCGGGTGCGCGCCGACCTCGCAGCCCGCCCGGCCGGCACCCGCTCCGTCGTCCTCGCGCATGCCTTCGTCACCGGCGGCCAGGTCTCCGACAGCGAACGGGACATCACCGTCGGCGGCGTCGCCTCCGTGCCCGCCTCGGTCTTCGCCGGCGTCGACTACGTCGCGCTGGGCCACCTGCACGGCTGCCAGACCCTCGCCGAGCGCGTGCGCTACTCGGGCTCCCCGCTCGCGTACTCCTTCTCCGAAGCCGCCCACCGCAAGTCGACCTGGCTGGTGGACCTCGACGCCGCCGGCGCCGTCACCGCCGAGCGCATTGACGCGCCCGTGCCCCGGCCGCTGGCGCGGCTGCACGGCCGGCTGGCCGACCTGCTCGCCGACCCGGCCCTCACGCCGCTCGAACATGCCTGGGTCGAGGCCACGCTCACCGACACCGCCCGCCCGCACGAGCCGATGGCCCGCCTCGCGGAGCGCTTCCCGCACGTCGTCAGTCTCGCCTTCGCCCCCGAGTCCGCGGATGGCACGGCCGCCGCCGCGTCGTACGCCGACCGGCTCAAGGGCCGCGACGACCGCCAGATCGCGGAGGACTTCGTGGCCCACGTCAGACCCGGCGCGACCGCGACGGCCGGCGAACGGGCCGTGCTGCACGCCGCGTTCGACGCCGTGCGCGCCGCCGACGCACGCGAGGAGAGAGCCAGGTGAGGCTCCACCGGCTCGCCGTCGCCGCCTTCGGCCCCTTCGCCGGCACGCAGGAAGTCGACTTCGACGCCCTGTCGGGCGCCGGCATCTTCCTGCTCCAGGGCGCCACCGGCGCCGGCAAGACCTCCGTCCTCGACGCCGTCTGCTACGCGCTCTACGGCGGCGTGCCCGGCGTCCGCCAGGGCGGCACCCTGCGCAGCCACCACGCCGAGCCGCACACCCCGACCGAGGTCGCGCTCGACTTCACCCTCGCCGGCCGCCGCCTGGAGGTCACACGCAGGCCCGCCCAGCCCCGCCCCAAGCGCAACGGCACCGGCGTCACCACGGAGCGGGCCACCAGCCTGCTGCGCGAGCACGACCCGCGGGCCGGCGAGTGGCGCGGCCTCAGCCGCTCGCACCAGGAGATCGGCGAGGAGATCGGCCGCCTGCTGGGCATGACCCGCGAGCAGTTCTGCCAGGTCGTCCTCCTCCCGCAGGGCGACTTCGCGCGCTTTCTGCGCGCCGACGCGGAAGCCCGCGCGAAGCTGCTCGGCCGCCTCTTCGACACCGGCCGCTTCGCCGCCGTCGAGGACCACCTCGCCGAGTTGCGCCGCCGCTCCCAGGAGGCGGTACGCGACGGCGACGAGCGGCTGCTGCACCTCGCCCACCGCATCCGGCAGGCCGGCGGCCCGGCCACTGCCGGCGACCCGGAAGGCTGGTCGCCCGACGATGCCAAGCCGGGCGAGGCCGACCTCGCCGACGGCGTGCTCGGCTACGCCGCCGTCGCGCGCGCCACCGCCCGCGAGCTGGCGGACGCCGCGGAGCTGCGCCTGCGCACCGCCGAGTCCGCCCACGCGGCGGCCGCGAGCCACCTTCAGGATGTACGCGAACTCGCCCGGCTCCAGCGGCTGCACGCCGACGCACGGCAGCGGCAGCAGGCCCTCGCCGAACGGCGGCAGGAGCGCGCGGCGCTCGGCGAGAAGCTGCGCCGCGCCCGCGACGCCGCAGCCGTGGCGCCCGCCCTGGAGCTGCGCGACCGGACCGCCGCCGCGGCCCGCCAGGCCGCCGCGGCCGAGGAGGCGGCCCGCGCCGCGCTGCCCGGCACGGTCGCCGGCGGCGGCCCGGACCAGCTCGACGCGCACGAGGCGCGCACCCGGCAGGAGCTGGGCGCCCTCGACGCCGCCCGCGCCGCCGCGGCCCGCAGCGCCGCGATCGCCCGCGAACTCGCCGCGTTGGACGAGGAGTCCCGTGCCGACGAGGACGTGCTGCGCGAGGCCGCGGGCTGGCTCGACGACTGGGATACCCTGCGCGGCGGCCTCCAGCGCCGCGTCGACGAGGCCCAGGGCGCGGCCACCCGCGCGGAACAGCTCGCCGCGGAACACGAGGGCGCGCGCCGCCGCCTCGACGCCGCCGAACGCCGCGACGAGCTGGCCGGCAGGACCGACGAGGCCCGGCGTGCGCACCTCGACGCGGGCGAGCGCGCCGGGCGGGCGCACGAGACCTGGCTGGAGCTGAAGGAGCGGCGCCTCGACGGCATGGCGGCCGAGCTGGCCGCCCGGCTGGCCGACGGCGAGCCCTGCCCCGTCTGCGGCTCCGCCGCGCACCCCGCCCCCGCCACCGTGGACGGCGCCCACGTCGGCGAGCGCGAGGAGAACGAGGCGCTGGCCGCGTACCGGGCCGCCGAGCGCGTCCGCGAAGAGGCCGCCCTCAGGCTCGACTCGCTGCGCCAGGCCCGCGACGCCGCCGCCGAGGCGGCGGGCGAGGAGAGCAGGGAGGCGCTGGCCGCCGCCGTCGCGCGGGTGGCCGGCGAGCTGAGCCGGGCCCGCGAGCTGGCCGCCGGCGCGCTCGCCGTACGCGAGCAACTGGACCAGGCGCACGAGGAGCACGCCCGCCGGGTGCGCGGCCGGCAGCAGGCCGAGAGCCGCGCCGCCTCCCGCGCCTCCCGCGCCGACGCGCTCACTGCCGAACGGGCCGCGCGCGACGCCGAGGTGCGCGCCGCCCGCGGCGGTGCCGCCGGCGTCGAGGAGCGCGCGGAACAGCTCACCTCGCTGGCCGGCCGGCTCGCCGTCGCCGCCCGCGCCGCCCGCGAGGCCGCGGCCGCCGCCGAGCGCAGCAAGGACGCCGACGCGCGCGTCGCCGACGCCGCCTACCGCGCCCGCTTCGCAACCCCCGAGGAGGCCGCCGCGGCGCTCCTCGACCCGGCCGCGCTGCGGGAGGTGGAGGCGCGGCTGGAGGCGTGGCAGGCCGAGGAGGCGGCCGTCGCCGAGGCGCTGGCCGAGCCGCGCGCCGCCGCCGCTGCCGCCCGGCCGCCCGCCGCGGTCGGCGCCGCCGAGGAGGCGTTCGCGGCCGCCGCCGCCCGGCTGCGTAGCGCCGCCACCGCCGGGGACAACGCGCGCGAGCGGTGCGACGCCCTCGCCGGGCTCTCCGCCGAGGCGGCCGACCGGGTGCGCCGGCTGGCACCGTTGCGTAGGGAGCACCACCGGGTGGCCCGTCTGGCCGCGCTCGCGGCCGGCACGTCCGCGGAGAACGAGCGGAAGATGCGGCTGGAGTCGTACGTGCTGGCCGCCCGGCTCGAACAGGTCGCCGCCGCCGCGACGGCCCGGCTGGCGCGGATGTCCTCCGGCCGGTTCACGCTGGTGCACTCCGACGAGCGCGCCCACGGCCGGGGGCGCCACGGCCTCGGGCTGCACGTCGTGGACGCCTGGACCGGCACCGAGCGGGACACCGCCACGCTCTCCGGCGGCGAGTCGTTCTTCGCCTCCCTCGCCCTCGCCCTCGGTCTCTCCGACGTGGTGGCGGAGGAGGCGGGCGGCGTCCGGCTCGACACGCTCTTCATCGACGAGGGCTTCGGCAGCCTGGACGAACAGACCCTGGACGAGGTGCTGGACGTCCTCGACGCGCTGCGCGAGCGTGACCGCACGGTGGGCATCGTCAGCCACGTACCGGAGCTGCGGCGGCGCATCCCGACGCAGTTGGAGGTTGTCAAGGGCCGCTCGGGCTCGTACGTACGGCACCGCACGGCCGCGGACCGCTGACCGCCGCCGCCCCGCCCCACCCCGTGCACGCGCCCCGGCGCGCGTACGGCCGCGACCCCGAGGGCCGCGGCCGTACGCCGTCCTACCGCCGCGTCACAGCGCCGACAGCTCGGCCTCCAGGTCGTCGAGACCGAGTGAGCCCTGCGACAGCGCGGCCATGTGCCACGCCTTCGCGTCGAAGTCCGCGCCGCGCGCCTTGCGCGCCGCGTCCCGGCCGCGCAGCCAGGCGCGTTCGCCGATCTTGTAGCCGATCGCCTGCCCCGGCATCGACAGGTAGCGCGTCAGCTCGCTCTCCACGAAGTCCGCGGGCCGCCCGCTGTGCATCCCGAAGAACTCCTGCGCCAGGGCCGGCGTCCACCGCTCGCCCGGGTGGAAGGGGGAGTGGTCCGGGATCGGCAGCTCCAGGTGCATGCCGATGTCGACGATCACGCGCGTGGAGCGCATCATCTGCGCGTCCAGGTAACCGAGCCGCTGTTCCGCGTCGGTGAGGAAGCCCAGCTCGTCCATGAGCCGCTCCGCGTAGAGCGCCCAGCCCTCGCAGTTGGCGCTCACCCAGCCGAGTGTCGACTGGTAGCGGGAGAGCCGGTCCTTGACGTACACCCACTGCGCGAGCTGCAGATGGTGCCCGGGGACGCCCTCGTGGTACCAGGTGGAGACCAGGTCGTAGACCGGGAAGCGGGTCTCGCCCATCGTCGGCAGCCAGGTGCGCCCCGGGCGGGAGAAGTCCTCGGCGGGCGGCGTGTAGTACGGCGCGGCGGCGCCGCCGGGCGGGGCGATCCGCGACTCCACCCGCCGCACCGGACCGGCCAGGTCGAAGTGCGTGCCGTCGAGCGCCTCGATGGCCTCGTCCATGATCCCCTGCAGCCACTCGCGGACGGCGTCCTCGCCCTCGATGTGGGTGCCGTGCTCGTCCAGGTGCTTCAGCGCCTCCCAGGGGGTGGCGGCGCCGGGCAGGATCTTCGCTGCCTCGGTCTTCATCTCGCCGAGCAGCCGGTGGTATTCCGACCAGCCGTACGCGTACGACTCGTCCAGGTCGAGGTCCGCGCCGTTGAAGAAGCGCGACCAGCGGGCGTAGCGCTCGCGCCCGACGACGTCGGGCGAGCCGGCCGCGGCGGGCGCGTACACATCGCGCATCCAGTCGCGCAGCGCGCTCACCGCGGCGGTGGCCTCGCCCGCGGCCGCGTCCAGCTCCCCGCGCAGCGACTCGGGCCCGGCGGCGGTCAGGTCGCCGAACCAGCCGCGCTCCCCGCCCGACCACTCGGTGAGCTGGCCGACGAACGTCGCCGTCGCCCGCGGCCCGCCGAACAGGCCCTTGTCCACGCCCGCGGCCAGTGACCGCCGGTAGCCGTCGAGCGCCGCCGGGACCGCGCGCAGCCGGGCGGCGATGTCCGACCAGTCGTCCTCGCCCGCGGTCGGCATCAGCGTGAAGCACTCGCGCATCAGGTGCACGGGGGAGTGGATGTTGCTGACGGCGCGCAGGCCCTCGTCCGCGTCGTGCACGGCGAGTTCGGCGCTCAGCCGCTCCCGCAGCAGCCGCGCGCAGCGCCGCTCCGCGTCGCTGTCCGCGCCGGGCTGCCGCTCCGCCTCGTCCAGGGCCGCAAGGGTGGCGCGGCCCAGCTCGGCCACGGCCTGTTGGCCGTCGGGGGAGAAGTCGGGGAGAGTCCGGGAGCTCTCCGGCACGCCGAGCATCGTGCCGCTGATGGGGTCGAGGTCGATCAGGTCGTCGACGTAGGCGTCCGCCACCTGCCGGGGCATTCGCTGGTTCGTGGAGTCGGGCATGCGGGCCATCCTCGTACACGGGGGCGGGTGCCGTCATCACCAAAACGGCCTCGTGCCCTACGGCGGCAGCAACGGCCCGCACTCCCAGTGCTGGAAGACCAGCCGCGTCTCCACCCGGGCCACCTCCCGGTGCGAGGTGAACTCGTCCAGCACCAGCCGCTGCAGGTCCGCGGCGTCCCGTACGGCGACGTGCAGGAGGTAGTCGTCGGGCCCGGTGAGGTGGAAGAGCGCGCGGGACTCGGGCAGCGAGCGGACCCGCTCGACGAAGGGGCCGATCAGGTCGCGGCGGTGCGGGCGGACCTGCACCGAGAGCAGCGCCTCCAGGCCGCGCCCGAGGCGCGCGGGATCGATCGCGAGCCGGTGGCCGGTGATCACACCGGCGCGGCGCAGCCGGGCCACGCGGTCCAGGCAGGTGGAGGGCGCGACGCCGACGGCGGCGGCCAGATCGCGGTTGGTGGTCCGGGCGTCGTTCTGCAGCACCCGCAGAATCTCCAGGTCCACCGGATCGAGAGCGGGTGAATCGGGCATCGGCCGAACGTAGCACGGGCATCGCCCGCCCGCGCCCGTACGAGCTTCAGTATCGGGGCATGGAGACCCCGACGCGTTCACTCGCCACCGAGGCCGTGCACGCCGGGCGCGAAGACCTCGCCGCCCTCGGCCTGCACGCCGCCCCGCTCGATCTGTCCACGACCTACCCGTCCCCGGACAGCAGGGGCGAGGCCGCCCGTATCGACGAGTTCGCCGCCACCGGCGCCCCGCTCGAAGGACCGCAGGTCTACGGCCGGCTCGGCAACCCCACCGTCGCCCGCTTCGAAGAGGCCCTGGCCCGGCTGGAAGGCACCGAGTCGGCCGTCGCGTTCGCCAGCGGGATGGCCGCGCTCAGCGCCTGCCTGCTGGTACGCGCCGGCCTCGGGCTGCGGCACGTCGTCGCCGTCCGGCCGCTCTACGGATGCAGCGACCACCTGCTCGACAGCGGGCTGCTCGGCACCGAGGTGACCTGGACCGACCCGGCCGGCGTCGCCGACGCCCTCCGCCCGGACACCGGCCTGGTGCTCGTCGAGACCCCCGCCAACCCCACGCTCGCCGAGACGGACCTGCGGGCCGTCGCGTACTCCTGCGGCTCGGTCCCGCTGCTCGTCGACAACACCTTCGCCACCCCCGTCCTGCAGCGCCCCGCCGAGCACGGCGCCCGGCTCGTGCTGCACAGCGCCACCAAGTACCTCGGCGGCCACGGCGACGTGATGGGCGGCGTCATCGCCTGCGACGAGGAACTGGCCGGCGCCCTGCGCCGGATCCGCTTCGCCACCGGCGGTGTGCTGCACCCGCTCGCCGGCTACCTGCTGCTGCGCGGCCTGTCGACCCTTCCGGTACGGGTACGGGCCCAGTCCGCCACCGCCGCGGAACTCGCCCGCCGGCTCGCCGGCCACCCCGCGGTGACCCGGGTGCGCTACCCGCGGCTCGGCGGCGCGATGGTCGCCTTCGAGGTGCGCGGCGACCCGCACGCGGTCATCGGCGCCGTCCGGCTGATCACCCCGGCGGTGAGCCTCGGCAGCGTCGACACCCTCATCCAGCACCCGGGTTCGATCAGCCACCGCATCGTCGACCCGGCCGACCGCCGCTCGGGCGGCATCGGCGAGCGGCTGCTGCGGATGTCGGTCGGCCTCGAGGACGTGGACGACCTGTGGGCGGACCTCGGCGCGGCGCTCGACGCGGCCGGGGAGCCGGACCCGGCCGCGGAGGCGGGCCGGGCCGCCGTCAGCGCGGTCCGGCGGGACCCACCGCGGAGGTGAGCCGCTCGTCGAGGCGCGCGGTGACGACGAGCGTGGCGCCCTCCACCTGGTACTCCAGCGGGACGCCCGCCTTGCGCAGGGTGGCGTCCATGGCGGCGTCCAGCGACCGCGTCACCACGTACACGCTGCCGTAGCCCATGCCCGCGGCCGTCGTCAGCAGCCGGCGCAGCAGGTCGGTGCCGAGACCGCGGCGCTGCCAGGCGTCCTCCACGAGCACCGCCAACTCGGCCTCGTCGTCGTCCCACAGCAGGTGCCCGAGGGCGACCAGCAGGCCGCCGGCCGTCTGCACCGCCAGCGTCCGGCCGAAGTGCGGGCTCAGCAGGTGCCGCAGATAGCCGTCGGCCTCGTCGGGCGGGCCCTGGTAGCGCATGGCCAGGGTCCGCCGGGAGCAGCGCCGGTGCAGCGCCAGCGCGGCGTCGTGGTCCCCGGGCCCGGCCTCGCGGACCGTGAGGGGGCTGGCCGCCCGCGGCCCCGGCGCGTCCCGGCGGCGCGGCGGGCGCGCCCCCGGACGGCGGTCCGTCACGGGGTGGGCCCTGCCACCCGCCCGGAGGACGGCGGCGATCGTGTACGGACCGGGCGCCGCGGACGCGCGCCGCGGGCCGTGCCCCCTCGGTGCGGTGTGATCGGCCATGAACTCCAGCTTTCCGGACGGGTATTGCGTGATCAAGAACGAGCTGTGACCGGATGGTAAAGGGTGAATCGGACCTATGAGGGCAGTTTTCAGCCGACGTTCGCGAGCCGCCGCAGCACCCGGCCGCAGCGCCGCGCGTACCCGCGCTGGAAGACGCCGAGGAGCGGTCCCATGGTTGCCACCCACCGCGCGGCCGGACGGCTGTACGCCGTGACGGTGAGCCAGACGGCGCCGTCGTCCGCCCACTCCACGACGAACGCCTCCTCACCCGTCTCCGGGTGCCCGGGCAGCGTTCCGTACCCGAACCCGCCGCGCCGCTCGCCCCGTTCCGCCCACACCACGCGGCAGGGCGCGAGGATGCGCAGCGGCCGCCGGCCGAGGCCGACGACGAGCCGCACGCCGGGCGCGGCGCGCGGCCCCTCGGCGTCGATGGTGACCCCGACCGCCCGGTGCATCCGGAACGTCAGCACCGCCTCGGTCGCCGCCCGGTACGCCGCCGGTCCTGCGCCTATGCGGGTGCGTACGGCGAAGGAGTCGAAGCCCGCGGGACTGCGGCCCTCGCGGGTGGCGCCGACCGGGGCGTACGTGAGGTCGTCCACGCCCCGCAGCGTACGCGCCGGCCGGCGACGCAGCCCCGCGGGGCGTCCGCGGACGCTCCGGCTCAGCTCCCGCACAACCGCTTCAGGCCCGGTCGCTGCCGCAGGGCCGGGAGACCACCACACGCTCGCGGTCGCTGATGTTCTTGTGCACTGCCCTTGCGGTCGCCTCCTCGATCGGCCCGCATATCCCGGTCTATCTGCCCGAAAACGGCTACATCAGCCTCAACGTGCCCCTGACCCGGGCCCGGGCCGGGAGCTTCAGCACCCGCACCACCCATCCGCACTACCTGGGGCTGCTCGCCCAGGTCACACAGGCGATCGGCATGCCCAACCGCCTGGTCAACCCCTATCGCCTGAAGACGAAGGGCGAGATGCTCACCGGCAGCCGTAACCAGCCTCTTCTTCGCGAACTCGCACCGCACAGCATCTCCTGCTCGCGTCCGGAGGCCGCCCGGTACGCCGAGCGGCCCCGAGGAAACTGCGGCTACTGCTTCCCCTGCCTGATCCGCCGAGCAGCGATGGCCCGGGCCGGCTGGGATCGGGCCGAACACTACGCGTGGGACGCATTGACCGATCCTGCACTCCTCGATCAGGGCTCCGACCGCAGCGCCGGCCTGCGCGCCGTGCCGGCCGGCACCCGACCCGGCCGACCCGCGAACGGCATCCTGCGCAACGGCCCACTGCCGCGCGGCGAGCACCAGGCGTTCATCGATGTCTGGCGGCGCGGGGGCAGAGAGATCCGCACCTGGATCACGGCCGGCGCCCACGGGCAACTGGCCCGGCTGCTGGAGCGGCACTCGTGACCCCCCTGCTGGACAGCCACTGCCACCTGACCGGCTACAGCGATCCCGTCGCCGTCCTGCGCCAGGCCACTGACGCCTCAGTCGATGTCGTGGCCGTCACCGAGGATCCCGGTGAGTATCGGCTGCTACGCACCCGACTCGGCCGACGACCCGGCGTCCACGCCGCCCTGGGCATGCACCCGCTACGAGCCCGCGACTTCGCCCCCGCAGACCTGGCGCGCTTCCTGCGCATGCCGCCCGAGGCCACCTGGATCGGCGAAATCGGCCTCGACTACTCCCCCACCGGACGCAAAACCCGCCGCGCCCAGCTCAGGGTCTTCGAAACCGTGCTCGCCGATCCCCGCGCCCGCGCCCTGCCCATGACCGTCCACAGCCGCGGCGCCGAAGAGGACACCATCTCACGCCTAGCACAAGCCAGCGCCGCGGCGGCAATCCTGCATTGGTACACCGGCCCTCTAGCCCTGGTCGATGAAGCCCTGGCCGCAGGACTGTGGTTCTCCATCAATCCCGCGATGACCGCATCGGCCAAGGGCCGCACTCTGATCGACGCCGTTCCCGCCGACCGTATCCTTCTGGAGACCGACGGCCCCTTCGCCCGCCAGGGCAGACGACCAGCCCGCCCGGCAGATCTTCCCGCCTCGCCACCCAGTGGGCTCTCACTCCCGAACACGCCACCCGCCAGCTCCACGACAACCAGCTGCGCTTCCTGCAAATCCGCTGATGCAACCCGGCTAGCGGCACAAGCGGACGCTCCCGTATCGCCACATGCCAACGCTCACCGAACCCGATCTCTGCTCACGAAAGATGACCAGACCTGAGCAACACTCGCTGTACCTGATAAACCACCAGATCACAGTCCTCGACAGCCTCCCCCGAGGCACGGCATGCGGTAAGTCTGGGCGGCCGCTGATGGGGTCAAGCTCCACCACGGAAACCGATCAGCCCAGGCCAGCGGGTCTATCCCGGCGACGCCTGCGCCGGTCCTCGCGGCGGCATGTCGCCGCGGAGCCCCGGTCCGCCCGGCCGATGCGGGTCAGCGGCTGGGGGTGTGGCGGGCGCGGAAGGCGGCGGCTTTGACGCGGCTTTGGCAGGCGGTGGAGCAGAACCGGCGTGCCGCGTTGCGGGAGGTGTCGACGTACACGCGGTCGCAGCGGGGGGCTTGGCAGACGCCGAGGCGGCCGGCGAGGTCGCTGCCGACGGCGAGGGCGAGGGCGGTGGCGCAGCCGGCGCTCCAGCCGACGGCGAGGGTGTCGTCGGCGCCGTGGAAGTGGACCTGCCAGGGTTCGCCGGGTACGCGGTCCAGTTGGGGGCGGGCGCCGGTGGCGCGCAGGAGGGAGTTGAGATGGTCGGCGGCGGTGTCGATGCGCTGCTTCTCCACGGCTTCGAAGACGGTGCGTAGCTGTGCGGCGGTGCGGCCAAGGTAGGCCGCCGCCGCGGGGTCGACCCGGGCTTCGCCGGGAAGGGCGGTGGCGACCGCGATGGGCAGGTCACCGTCGCGCGGTGCGGTGTAGGGGCGGCCGCGGGCGGTGCCGTCCGTGAGCGTGTTCACGAGAGCGGCCGATACGTCGAGCAGCATCGCAACGTGACTGTCGAACATCACTTGACCGGTCACTCCTTCGAGGTCTAGCGTCATCACTGACGTTACCTGATTTGTCAGTGACGGGCGGTGGGTCGTGGGTGGTCTGTCCGGCGGGCACCGCTTGCCGCGTACCGTCTGGGTGCTCATCGCCGCCCGTGCGGTGAACCGGCTCGGGGCGTTCTCGCTGCCGTTCCTCGCCGTGCTGATCACAGCGCGGTACGACGCTGCTCCTGCGACCGCGGGGCTGGTGGTCGGCGTCTTCGGGCTCGCCACGATTCCTTCGCGCCTGGCCGGTGGCCGGCTGGCCGACCGGTTCGGGCGGCGCCCGACGATGGTCGCCGGCCTGGGCGGCTGCGCCGTGGCGCAGGCCGGGATCGCCGTCGCGCCGAGCCTGGCGGCCGTGGTGGGGTTCACGCTGCTGCTCGGGCTGGTCTTCGAGCTGTACGAGCCGCCGAGCCAGGCAATGATCGCCGACACCGTCGGGGAGGCTGCGCGGGTACGTGCGTACAGCCTGCTCAACGCTGCTCTCGCGGTGGCCGGGCTGGCCGCCGGAGGGATCGCGGCAGGGCTCGGCCGGTGGGATCTGCGGTGGCTGTTCGTCGCCGATGCCGTCACCTGCCTGCTGTGTGCACTGGTCGTCCGGATCGCCCTGCCCGCCGACCGGCCGCGAGCGCGCGGGCAAGGGGACGGCGCCGCGAACGTCGCGCCGTGGCGTGACCGCATGCTCCTCGCGATGCTCTTCACCGGCACGCTGTTCGCCGTGGTCTACCTGCAGATCGCGGTCACACTACCCCTCGCCCTGGCCGAACGGGGTCTGGAGCCGGCCGACGCCGGGATGCTGCTCGCGGTCTCGGCGCTCACCGTCGTCGCCGGCCAACCGTTGCTGCGCCTGGAGTGGTTGTCAGCCCGGTCCGCGCCCCCGGCCTTCGCAATCGGCGGTCTCCTGCTGGCGGCCGGCCTGACCGGGTACGCCGTGGCCGACAGCCTCAGTGCCCACGTCATCGCGACCGTCGTGTGGAGTCTGGGGGACCTGCTTCTGGTCGGCCGGGCCCTCGCCGTCGTCGCGGACCTGGCACCGCCCCGCGGCACCGGCCGCTACCTCGCCGTCTACGGCACCGGCTGGGGCATCGCCGGAGTCGCGGCACCGCTGCTCGGCACCCAGCTCCTTGAGCGCGCCGGGGTTGCCGCGATGTGGTCCGTCATGGCCGGTCTCTGCGTGGTCCTGGCGGTCGTCCAGCCTGCCGTCGCCCTGGCAGCCGGCCGCCGGGTGGCGGGCGGCGGGCCCCCGGTGCCCGCGGCGCCGTCTGAGCGAACTCTTTCGTGACTTCGTACATGTCGTCCGCACTTCGCCTCACGGATGCGGCGTGCCGCGGTCGCACGGGCCTCCACGGTGGTGATCGGGACGAGGACGTCGACGAAGGCGCCGGCGTCGACCTGGGCGAGTTGGTTGCTCCAGGCCCCGTGCGGGATGCGGATGTTCTCGTTGTCGGAGGCGACGGGCCAGTGTCGTGTCTCTGCGAGGACGGTCAGGGTCAGGTCGGCTCCCGCCCGGATCTTCTCCAGACCGCGCAGTTGTTGGTCCGTCACGCTGGTCTCGAGCGTCAGCGTCGTCGTGAACGGCTTCAGGCCGATGGGACCCGGAGCGTGCAGGACTCCAACCCAACTCGCGGGACCGGGCAGGCCGGACGTCCAGAGGTTGCCGGAGACGAGGAACGGCGCGTCTTCGGTGTATTTGTCGTGGGCTGTCACCTCGAAGCCCAGGACGAGGCGGTGTACCTCCCATCCCTGCAGGAGGCTGGCGTTGTGCTGCGTGCGGATGTTGACGGTGTAGTCGCTCGAGCCGAATCGGAACTTGGCCATCGTTCCTCGCCTGGTTCAGGTCTTGTCTGATGGTGGCAGGACCCTCCGCCCCAGCGGCAGCAGTTTTCAGGAGGTGAGCGGGTTCTCCCGGGCCGGGATCCTTCACGGGGCGTCGTCGGGCGTCACGTACGCGGCGTCTTTTCGGCGTCAGCGACGTATCCGCCAGGGCGGGCCATCGTGGTAGAGCCCCGTCGCCTCGGGTGGTGATGGCCCGTCGTAATGGAGGCGACAGCTTGCACGTGCTGGCGAGATCCCTGCCGTATGGCATGGGAAGTCAGGCAGATGATCAGCGATCAGGAGTACGTGGCGAGGATCCGTCGCCATCGACCAAGTGCACTCATGCCGCTCATCGCGCTGGTATGGGCGACGTACAGCCTGGGTGCGTGGCGGAAGAGCCGGAGTACCTTCAAGTACGTGCCCTGGGCGCTGGCCGACGTTGCCCGTGTGTCCCTGGCCTGCGGCAACGAGTTCCGAAACGACGCGTCTGGACAGGATCTGGAAAGGATCCTGGAGATGTACACACGGCTGGACGACCACTTTGTCCGGGAGACTGCCGATCTGGGCCAGACCGCACGGGCGCACGCCGTGTCCAGAGCTCAAGGCTCGCGAGGAAGAAGGCGTCACCGTGCGGCAGCTCGTCCGTCGAGGATCTCGAACCCGGCGGGGCCGTGAGAGCAGAACGTGCGAGGACCGGCCGGCACTCAGCGCCACCGGTCTTTTCAAAGACCTCGCATGGTCGGAGGTGTCGTAGGGGTCACCACGGCACCGACCGGACCACACACGTCCTGCCCCAGCCCCGGGGCCCATCAGAGATCCAGACCTCTAACTACTGTCGAATGAGAGGTGTCGGCGACGCGGGACCGCTTGCATAGCCGGTCTGACCTGCGGTGCAACCGGCCCTCCCCGCGGGCCGTCTGCACCCGTCGGCGCACCGGGTCCGCGCACCGGGTCCGCGCACCGGGTCCGCGCACCCCTCGGTGCGCCGGTCCGCGCCCCCCTCCACGCACCCGCCGCCGGCGGCGGGACCCGAGCATCAGCCCCTTGGCGGCCTTGAGCCCTTTGCGCCGGCCGAACTCACCCAGCAGGGCGGCGACTTTCTCAGGGTCCTCGACGACCGTCGGGACGGCGCCGTGGTCCTGGCCCCGGATGCGCAGCCGGACGGCGGACCCTTGGCGCATGCTGGGGATCCAGCCGAGCTGGGAGGACATGGCGAGCACCGTGCCGGGATCCCAGTCGAAGTAGCCGATGGGGTCCGTGAATTCGCGGCCCGTCCTGTGGCCCTTGTACGTGAGCAGCATCAGGCGCTCGCTCAGCGGCTTGTGGAAGCGGGAGGCGAGCAGCGGCCGTACGACCTTGTTGGCGGCTCGGAAGAACTTCACCATGGGTGGCCTGGCCGTGTTTGCCGCGGGCGTGCCGGAGGTGCTCACCAGATGCCGCCGGGGACGGTGTGGACGATCTCGGCCTGGTCGCGCTTGGTGTAGGCGTCCCAGTAGTGCTCGGCGATGGTCTCGGGCTCGGTGCCGGGACCGCTGCCGATGAACACCCCGATCGCCACGTGCGCGGCGTGCACCCCGCTCTCGGCGAGGTCGACGCCCAGGGCCATGGCGTAGTTGCGCAGGGCCGCCGCCGCGACGCCGACGCTGCCGAACGCGCCGCCCAGCGGCCGGACCGAGGAGGCGCCCGTGGTGAACAGCAGCGTGCCACTGCCGCGTTCGAGCATGGCGGGCAGCACCTGACGGACCGCGGCAACCGCTCCGTACAGGTAGTAGTCGAGCTGCTTGTGGAGGTCCTGCGCCGTGGCGTCGACGGCGGCGGCGCCGGCGAACGTGGGGTCGGCGGGTGAGTACTCCAGTAGGTCGACGGCCCCGAACCGGTCGGCGACCGCGGCGAGCGCGGACTGCAGCGAGTCGGGACGCGTCACGTCCGCGGCGAAGCCCGCGGCCTCGATGCCCTCATCGGCGAGCTGTGCGGCGAGCGCGTCGAGCTTGTCCTGGGTCCGGGAGACCAGGGCGACCTGGAAACCCTCCCTTCCGAAGCGGCGGGCGATGGACAGGCCCAGGCCGGGGCCTGCCCCGATGACGGCGAGGACGGGCATGGCTGGTGCTCCTGTGGTCGGACGGGCTGAATGGATGAGGCGCACCTCCCGCCACGACAGCGGTCAGGGCTGAAAGTCGAGGGCAGCCTCATGTTTTTGGATCGTAGCAGAGAATATGAGGCATGCCTCCGGTTGGTAGCCTGAGTGACATGGCCATCGACCGTCCGTCCGCCTCCGCCGGGAACCCGGCCCCTGTCCGCCCCCTGCGGCGCGACGCGCAGCGCAATCGCGAGGCCCTGCTCACCGCGGCCCGCTCCTGCTTCGCCGAGCAGGGCATGGAGGCACCCCTGGAGCAGGTGGCCAAGCGGGCCGGGGTGGCCATCGGCACGCTGTACCGGCACTTCCCCACCCGACTGGACCTGGTGCAGGCGACCTTCGCCGAGAAGCTGGCCGTCTGGCGGGAGGCCGCCGAGAAGGCCGTCACCATGGATGACGCCTGGGCGGGGCTGTGCCACTTCCTGGAAACCATGTGCGAACTCCAGTCACAGGACCGGGGGTTCAACGACCTGGCCTCCATACGGTTGCCGGAGAGCGCCTGCCTGGCGGGCGCCCAGACCCGCATCCGCGAACTCGGTGTACACATCGTCGAGCGTGCGCAGGAGCAGGGCAGCCTGCGCCCCGACCTCACCCCCGAGGACCTTGCCTTCGTCATCTGGTCGCACAGCCGCGTCACCGAGGCCACCCACGCCATCGCCCCGGACGCCTGGCGCCGCCACCTTTACCTTCTGCTCGACGGCTTCCGAACCGACCGCGCCCACCCGCTACCGGCGCCGCCGCTCACCGAGGAGCAGCTGTACCGCGCCATGATCAGCCTCGGCGGAAACGGGGCCTGCGGCGCCTGACCGTCGGGACGCGCGTTGCCTCAAGGCGCCGCGGGGAGCCCCTTCCCGGCGACCAGGCCGAGCCGGTACGCCTCCGTCCCCGCGAGCAGAGTTCGCGGAGGCGTTCGGTGACCTCCGCGTGCACCGGCGACACAGCGTGCGTCTCGAAGGCCGCGTGCTGGTCTCCCTGCCGACCCTGCTGGTGGCCTTCGCCCGCTACAGCCGCGACGGCAGTCTGGGGATGTTCCCGAACCTGGTGCTGATTCCGCTGCTGGCCGTGATCCTGCTCGTCTCCGCGATCAAGCTCGCCCGTCACGACTGACATCGGGCGGTAGCACAGCACCGCATTGCGCAACTTCTGATAGCCGGAACTACCAGCATCGGCGCCGCACGGCGCGACGGTGCGGGTTACAGCATCTGCTGGATCCACCAGAAGATCAGGCCGGTGAGTCCGGTGCCGAGGCCGTAGCAGAGGCCGTGGAGCACTGAGCAGGTATAAGCAGCCCCGCCGGAAGACCCCCGGCCCTGGCGGCTGTCGAGCTACGCATGTGCAAACCCCTGCGAGGAACTGCCCACTCTGCGAACGGTCCCCTCCGCTTTACGCCCACCTGGCCGCGCTGCAGCGGGTGTTCCGGACCGTGGTATCGCCGCGCGGACCCGGGCGACGCGTGCACGTACCCCTCCGTCCGGCGTCGGGACCCGGCGGTCTCAACGCTGAGCAGGTGAATGCATAGGCCGCGTCGCTCGGTGCGGGTGGGAGTGCGGCGCGGGCTGGTGCGGGGGCGGCTGGGGCGGTCGGCCATGCCCGCCTCGCCACACAGTTGGTATCGGCTGGCCCAGCGCTGGGCGGTGGTCGGCGAGACCTGGAAGCGTTCGGCAGCCCGGCGCAGGGTCCAGCCGTCCTCGATCACGCAGCGGGCCAGACGCAGCCGGCCGGTCTCTCTCAAGGGGTGCATTACGGTGTGGCACGAGGGCCTTTCTGTTGGTGTCGACGTCGCAATCCACACCGAACCGGAAGGCCCTTACCTCATCAAGATCCCTCAGCCGAGACCTGGCTCACCGTCCACAACCTCCCGAGACAGAACAGCTAGCCGGCCATTCGGGCGGTCACGGGGCGGTGAGGGCATCGGCTTCGAGGGCCAGCAGGAGATCCAGGCGTCCGGTAAGGGTGGCGGTGTCGCGGCCGGTCAGCTCGGTGATGCGGGCAAGCCGTTTGTAGAGGGAGTTGATGTGCAGGTGCATCACCCGGGCCGCGGCAGAAGGGCTGGCCTGATGCTCCAGGAACGTGCGCAGGGTGTTTTCGAGCCGGCCTTCGTGTGCGGCGTCGTAGTCGCGGAGGGCGCCGAGGACGGCGGTGAGCTGGTGGAGGGTCTGGGGGTCGGCCCGGCTGAGAAGCGTGTGGTACGTCGGGAGGTCGGTCAGGCGGGCGACGGTGAGATGGCGGCTGGTCTGCGCGAGGACGGCGCTCGCGCGGCGGGCTTCGAGCACGGCGGTGCGCAGGTGACCGGGGCTGGTGACCGGCCCACCGACGCCGACGACGCTGCCGTCGGGGAGGAGGGGCGGCCGGCGCTCCCGGGCGAGGTCGGCGCCGGTGACCTGGCGGCACCAGGCAGGCAGGGCCTCTGCGGGTCGGCGCCAGGTGCAGACGGCGACGACATCGGCATGACCGGCGGCGACCACGGCGGGGATTCCCTGGTCCTGGAGTGTGGTGCGGGTGGCGGCGGCGAGGTCCGTCACGGGGACGCCGGCCCGGCTCGTGACGGCCAGCGCGGCCAGAGGCTGGGCGGGGTCGATGCCGAACGCGACGAGGCGACGGGTGAGGGTGACGGGGGACTCCACGCCGGAGACGACCATGTCGACCAGTTCGCTGGCGAAGCGCTCCTCGCTGGCCCGGACGGCCTGTCGGCGGGCGATCTCCATGGCCAGGTAATGGGCCGCCTGGCTGAGGGCCTGCTGCTGGGGCTCGGTGAGGCCGGCGGCGGGGCGCAGGCAGAGCAGCGCGGCCTCCGGGTGGCCGAGGGCGCCGACGGGCAGCAGGGTGGCGGTGGCACCGTCCGCGATGGCCAGCTCCATGGGCGGCGGAGTGCGCGTGAGGGCGGTGGCGGCGATGTGCGCGTCGTCGGCGCCCGGGGCCGCGTCCGCGCTGTGGGCGAGGACGGCGCCGGTGCGGTCGACGACGGCTAGCGGCAGCTCGAACTCGCGGCGCAGAACGCGCAGGACGCCCTCGGCCCCCGCGCCGGCGGAGAGGGCGTCGGTGAACGCGGTGCCGCGGCGGAGGGTCACGGCGAGGGGCGTCTGCTGCTCCGTGGCGCGGATGTCGGAGGCGGCCTGGGTGACGGCGGTGAACGGGACGTCGATGGGCAGTTGAAGCAGGGGCAGGCCAGCCGCACGGCAGGCGTCGGTCAGCGCGGCCGGGGTGTGGGGGGTGGCGTCGCGCAGGCCGAAGACGATGCCGGCGGCGCCGGCGGCGAGGCAGTGGTCCACGAACTCGTCCGGTGGGGTCGTCGGCAGCCACAGCCCGTTGGTGAGGACGAGCTCGGTGCGCCCGACGTAGCCGGACGGGTCGGGCAGTTCCGTGTTGTGGAGCCAGGCGATCTCGGCGTCGAGGACGCCGGGCGGGCCGGGAACGAGGACGGCCAGCCCCAGTCGAGGCAGAGCGGCGAGGGCGCTGATGGTGAGCACGGTGGGTATTCTCCCACCCCCAAGCCACCCAAAGGGGATGTCTCGCCACTGGGGACCACAGGGGCGCCGGGTGTTGGGTGTGGGCCTGGTCACTGCACATGAGCCACGCCCCGGAGGTCAGCATGACAGCGCAGAGCCCGCCGCACGCCACCGTCCAGGCGGAGCCGCCGCCCGCGTTCGACGTACACGGGGTGGAGCCGATCCCGGAGCACGGACGTGACTCCTCGGCACGCGACCAGTGGTGGATCTGGGTGGGCGCCAACGTGGCACCCATAAACTGGGTCCTCGGCGCACTGGGGATATCCCTGGGCCTGAGCCTGCTGGAGACCCTGGTGGTCATCGCAGCCGGGAACGCCCTCGGGTGCGCAGTGTTCGGCGCGTTCAACCTCATGGGGCACCGCACCGGAGTCAACCAGATGGTGCTGGGTCGGGCGGCCTTCGGACAGCGCGGGGCGATCATCCCCGGGGTGGTCCAGGGGGTGCTGACGATGGGCTGGGTCGGGGTCAACACCTGGGTGATCCTGGACCTGGCGATCACGCTCCTCGCCAAGCTGGGCGTCCACGGCGGCGACGGGCTGAAGTACCTGGTGGCCGGGGTGATCATGGCCCTGCAGCTCGGGCTGGCCGTCTTCGGGTTCTACGCCATCCGAACGTTCGAGAAATGGACGGTGCCGGCGACGGTGGCGGTGATGGCCGTGATGACGGTGCTGTCGCTGACGCAGGTGGACGTGCGCTGGGGCGGCGGCAGCGCCGAAGGGGGCGGGGAGACGTTCACCGCGGTCACCCAGCTCCTGACCGCGATCGGGGTTGGCTGGGGTGTGAGCTGGGTGCCCTACTCGGCCGACTACTCCCGGTTCGTCGCCCCCGGCGTGCCCGGGCGGCGGGTGTTCTGGGCCACCGCACTGGGCATGTACGTGCCCACGGTCTGGCTGGCCGCCCTGGGAGCCTGCCTGGCCAGCGCGGGCAAGGGCGGGGACCCCTCCCACCTGGTGGTCGCCGCCTTCGGCGCGATGGCCCTGCCCGTACTGCTGCTGATCATGCACGGCCCGGTCGCGACCAACATCCTGAACCTGTACTCGTGCGCGCTGGCGGCGCTCAGCATCGGGGTGCGCTTGGCGCGGTGGAAAGTGACGCTGCTGGCGGGCGTGGTGGCCACCGGCGTGCTCCTGGTCTTCATGCAGTCCGATTCCTTCGCCCAGTCCTTCGACCACTGGATGGTGTCGATCCTGGTGTGGATCAGCCCCTGGGCCGGGGTGATGATGACCGAGTTCTTCGTCCTGCGCGAGGGCCGGATAGACGTGGCGTCCCTGTACACGGCAGACGGGCCGCGGTGGCGCGGGCGGGCGCTGGTCGCGCTGGGCACCGGGATCGCGGCGGGCTGGTGCTGGCAGTACGGACTGGTGTCCGCGATGCAGGGGCCGCTCGCCCGTGCGCTGGGCAACACCGACTTCTCCTGGCTGGCCGGCGGGCTGGTCGCCGGCGGCCTGCACTTTCTTCTGGCCCGCCGCGAGGAACGCGCGGCGGGCCGCGCGTCGGCGGTGGCCGGGACCACGCGGTGAGCACGGTCCCGGCCACCGCCGACGGCCCACCGACGGCCGCGGCCGAGGAGGCGCTGCGAAGGGCGCAGGCTCCGGGTGCGCGGGAGACCGTCATCACGCTCACCGCGGACCGCGCCCGGCGGGAGGCGAGACTCGGAGCCGACCGGCACCGCAGCGGGTGCCCGGCCGGGCCGGTGGACGGGCTGACGGTCGTCTACAAGGACAACATCGACGTGGCCGGCACCGTCACCACCGCCGGGTCCCGCACCCGGGCCGACCTGCCTGCAGCCGTCCGGGACGCCGCGGTGGCCCGCCGCCTGTCGGCCGCCGGGGCAGTCACCGTCGCCAAGGTGAACCTGGCCGAGTTCGCCCTCGGCGGGCTGGGCACCAACGCGCACTACGGAACGCCCCGCAACCCGCGTCTGCCCGGCGCGGCGCCGGGGGGATCCTCCTCCGGCGCGGCCGTGGCGGTGGCCGCGGGCATCGCGGAGATCGGCGTCGGCACCGACACCTCCGGCTCCGTACGCGTGCCCGCCGCCCTGTGCGGTCTGGTGGGCTGGCGGCCGTCGCGAGGCCGCTACCCCCGCGCGGGAGTCCTGCCCCTGGCGCCCTCCCTGGACACCGTCGGGCTGATCACCCGAACCGTGCCCCGGCTGCTGGCCGCCGACGCCGCCCTGCGGCCGGACCGGGCCCGTCCGGCGCCGGTCCGGCCGTCGGAGGTGACGCTGGTGGTGCCCGACGACGCCGACGTGCCGGAGATGCCGGACCCGCCGGTCAGGGCCCGGTTCGAGCTTGCGCTGACCGCCCTGGAGCAGGCCGGGGTGCGGATCGTCCGCCGCGCAGTGGGCGCGCTCACCTCCGTACGGCTCCTGCAGGAGCGGTACGGGCCGCTGGTGGCGCACGAGGCGGCCACCACGCTGCCGGGGCAGTTGACCCGCGGCGGGGAGGCGCTGCTCGACCCGCGGGTGCGCGAGCGCCTGGAGCAGTCCCTGGCCATCGCCGATCCCGCCGCCCGCCGTGCCCTGCTGGCGCTGCGGGCTCCGTCGCAGAAGCGCCTCGACCGGGACCTGGAGGGCGCGTTGCTGGCCGTCCCCACCACCCCCTGCACGGCTCCCGCGCTGGCGGACGTCGCCCGCGCCGAAGCCTGGCACCGCTTCAGCGCCCGGCTGCTCGCCACCACCATGCTCGCCAGCTTCCTGGACCTGCCGGGCGTCTCCCTGCCCATGGGACCGGCCGGCGGGCCGCCCACCGGGCTGCTGCTGTCCGGCCCGCCCGGCGCGGACGAACGGGTGCTGGCGGTCGCCGCGTGCCTGGCTCCCCACCTCACCCCGAACAGGCGGCCCCTCGTCGGCACGCCTCCACCGGAGCACCGCTCGGGTGTCCGATCCTCCCCCGAAAGCCGCTGAAGAGTGGTCTTTCCTCCCTCGATACCGACTCACTCGCCTGCTGGAGTTACCTCCATGACATCGACCATCGTCGCGTCCCTGACCGTCCCCGCGCGCGGAGCTGAGGCGTTCCACATCGCCACCGGTCAGCGCATGCGCATCACGGACCCGGAGGGCGGCCAGGTCGGCGACCTGTTCGCCTACTCCGCCGACGACCCGACGGAGCACCTCAGCGCTTCCCACACACGGGCGGCGACCGCCCGCCTGTTCCCAGCACCCGGCGAGCAGTTCTTCACCACCCGGCGCCGTCCGATCCTCACCCTGGTCGAGGACACCTCCCCAGGCCGGCACGACATGCTCATCCCGGCCTGCGACCCCGAGCGGTACCGCGCACTGGGCGCCTCCGGGCACGCGTCCTGCGCGGAGAACCTCTCCACCGCGCTGGCCCGGCACGGAATGTACGCCGACACCGTGCCGCAGCCGGTCAACGTCTTCATGGACGTACGGCCGACCGCGCGCGAGTTGACCTGGCACGCCGCCTCCACCCGGCCGGGCGACGCGATCACGTTCGAGGCGGCCATGGCCTGCCTGGTCGTGCTCTCCGCCTGCCCGCAGGATCTCGCCCCCGTCAACTCCGGCCCCACCACCGCGCTGTCGGTGACGGTGCTCGCCGCCGACAGTCCCACCCCGGTCGGCGGCTGACGTCCGGACCACAGCCCACCGCGGCGGATCCACACCGCCGCAGACCACCGTTCACAGGAGCGTTCACCATGCGGGACCACCCTGCCCTGACCCCCGTCCAGGTGGCCGGCGCCACCCTGCCCAACCGGCTGGCCGTCGCCCCCATGACCCGCGTGTCCGCCGCCCCCGACGGCACACCGACCGCGCAGATGGCCGACTACTACACCGAGTACGCCCGCGGCGGCTTCGCGGTCGTCCTCACCGAGGGCGTCTACACCGACTCCCACTACAGCCAGGGCTACCTCAACCAGCCCGGCATCATCTGCGCCGAGCACGAGGAGGGGTGGCGGATCGTCGCCCGGGCGGTACGCGACGCCGGAGCGCTGCCCCTGATGCAGCTCATGCACGCCGGAGCACTCTCCCAGGGCAACCGGCACAGCACGCGCACTGCCGGCCCCTCACCCGTCCTGCCGCGGGGGGAGATGATGCCGGCATACGGCGGCTCGGGCCCCTGGCCCGTACCGCACCCCATGACCGCCGGCGACATCGACACCGCCGTCGAGGGCTTCGTCACCGCCGCCGACCGTGCCCGCCGCGCCGGGTTCGCCGGCATCGAGGTGCACTCCGCCAACGGCTACCTGCTGGACCAGTTCCTCACCGACTACACCAACACCCGCACCGACGAGTACGGCGGGAGCACCGCCGACCGGGCCCGGCTGACCGCCCGGGTCGTCCGCGAGATCCGCCGTCGGATCACCGACCAGGACTTCTGGGTGGGCGTGCGCCTATCCGAGGGGAAGGTCAACGACCACCACTACCGGTGGCCCGGCGGTGCCGCCGACGCCGTCGCCGTCTTCACCGCCGTCGCCGACGCCGGTGCCACCTACGTCCACATCGCCGGCGAGGGGCAGGGCTGGGCCGAGGGCGCCACCCTGGACTCCGGCGAGACCCTCACCGCCCTGGCCCGGCGCATCACCGGGCTGCCCGTCATCGCCAACGGCGGCCTCGGCGACCCCGTGCTGGCGGCCGGTGTGCTCGACGACGGCCACGCCGATCTGGTCTCCCTGGGCCGTGCCGCTCTCGCCGGCCCCGACTACCCGCTCATACTGGCCAAGGGCGCCGACCCGGCCGCGTTCGACCCCGCCATGCTCAGCCCGACCGTCACCCTCGACAACGCCGCCCGCCGTCGGCGGCAGCACCGCCGCTGAGGCTCCGATCCCGCCCCGGGCCGGTTCTCCCCGGCCGGCACGGGGCGCTCCACCCGAGGAATCCGCCATGACCACCACCGGCTCCCCCCGGCCCGGCGGGGACACCGTCGCCGCGCTGACCATCGACGTCGACGCCCACTCCCCCGTCCTGGCCCGCTCACGTCGCTACGCCGCCCACACCGGCACCATGTCGCACCAGCAGTACGGCGTGGACGTCGGCGTACCCAGGCTCCTGCGGCTGCTGGACGAAGAAGCCGTCCCCGCCACGTTCTTCGTCCCCGGCTGGGTCGCCGAACACCACCCCGGTCTGACCGCCGCCATCCTCGAACAGGGCCACGAAGTCGCCCACCACACCTACGCCCACCGCCCGCCCGTCGAGATGACCGACGACGAGCAACGCGCCGACTTCACCCGCGCGCTGGAGGTCTTCGCGGCGCAGGACGTCCCCGTCGAGGGGTTCCGGGCCGCGAACTGGCAGTCCAACGAGACCACCTGCCGGCTCGTCGCAGAACACGGCCTGTACGACTCCTCCCTCATGGGGCACGACCGGCCCTACCGCGTCACCACCACGGACGGCGGCCGGTTCGTCGAACTCCCGCCGCACTGGTCGCTCGACGACTGGGAGCAGTACGCTTTCCTGCCCGACCCCCACGTCGGCTCCGTCATCCAGGCGCCGCACACCGTCCTGGCCATGTGGCGCGACGAGCTCGACGCCCACGCCCGACACCAGGCGCTGTTCATGCTCACCCTCCACCCCGAACTCACGGGGCGCCCGGCCCGGGCCGAGGCCCTGAGATCCCTGCTCGCCTACGCCCGCGGCCGGGGCATCCGCTTCGCCCACTGCGCGGACATCGCCCGCGCCGCCGCAGCCGACCCGCACCTGACCACCCACTCCACTGCCCCGCCCACCGCCGACGCGTATCCGGCATAGCGCCCCGGGAGCCCGATGCGGCAGCAACACCCGGGCTCTGCCTGCTCAGCCAACCGAGGCCGTCTGCGTGAACCAGCCCGCCGCCGCTGCGCCGACCTCCGCCAGCGCACCCTGCTGCGGGAACAGGTGCGTCGCGCCCGGGAGCACGCGCAGCTCGTGCGGCACGGTGAGCCGCTGCGCGGCCCTCTCCGTGAGCCTGACCACGCCGTCGTCCTGGCCGCCACGAACAGCAGCACCCGCTCCCGTACCGGGCGTGTACAACAGACGGTGGAACTGGATCATGGAGTGAAACCGAATGACTGATGTTGTACCCGAGGTTGAGAACATGGTGCTCTCGCTGTCCGCCAAGGGCCTCACGCACGGCGAGCTACTGCCCGACGAGCCCCGGCTGCAGCACCTTCGTGAACAGCACCGCGCCGCCCTCCTCGCGAAGCCGCACCGTCAGCTCGCGGCTGCCGCCGTCGATCAGCACCTCGCCGTAGAACTGGAAGCCCTGGCTGGGCGCCACGTTGCCCGTCTGCGGCGCCTTGAGGAACACCCGCTCGGGCCCGAACGTGCCGTCCAGTGCGCTGCCCGGGAAGGCGCCCGCGTGCAGCGGCCCGGTGACGAACTCCCAGAAGGGGGCGAAGTCCTTGAACCCCGCCCGCGCCGGGTCGTAGTGCTGCGCGGAGGTGTGGTGCACGTCCGCGGTCAGCCACACGGTGCCGGTGATCCGCCGCTGCTTGACGTGCCGCAGCAACTCGGCGATCTGCAGCTCACGCCCCAGCGGCGCGCCCGGGTCGCCCTGCGCGACGGCCTCGACGTTCGTGCCGTCCGGTACGACCAGGCCCAGCGGCATGTCGGAGGCGATGACCTTCCACTCCGCGCGGGAGCGCTGCAGCTCCCTCTTGAGCCAGGCCAGCTGCTCGCGCCCGAGGATGCCGTGGACGTCGTCGGGGGCGAGCCCGTCGGAGTTGGCGTTGCGGTACGTGCGCATGTCCAGCACGAAGACGTCGAGGAGCGGCCCGTACGAGACCGTGCGGTAGACCCGCCCGGCGCCGTCGGCGCCCAGTGCGGGCACCGGGAAGTACTCGGCGAACGCGCGCCGGGCGCGGGCCGCGAGCACGTCGGCGCGGCGCTCCGTGTAGCGCGCGTCGGTGAGGATCTCGCCCGGATACCAGTTGTTGACCACCTCGTGGTCGTCCCACTGCACCACGATCGGCACCTGCGCGTTGAAGCGGCGCACGTTCTCGTCGAGCAGGTTGTAGCGGAAGTTGCCGCGGTACTCGGCGAGCGTCTCGGCGACCTTCGACTTCTCCTCGGTGACCAGATTCCGCCACACCGTGCCGTCGGGCAGCGGAACCTCGGCGCTCAGCGGCCCGTCGGCGTATACGGTGTCGCCGCTGTGCAGGAAGAAGTCGGGGTCGAGGCCCTGCATCTCGGCGTACACCCGGTAGCCGCCGCGGTCGGGGTTGATGCCCCAGCCCTGTCCCGCGACGTCGCCCGACCAGACGAAACGCACGTCCCGGCGGCGCCCCGGGGCCGTACGGAACGTGCCCGCGACCGGCTCGCCGGAGCGGCGAGGGTCGTCCGCGTCCTCCAGCACCACGCGGTAGTGCACCTGCTCGCCGGGCGGCAGCCCGTGCAGCCGTACGGTGCCGGTGTAGTCGGTGCCGGGACCGAGCAGCGGGCCGCGGCGGCGCTGCACCGTGCGGAAGGAGTCCGTCGCGGAGGTCTCCACGACCATCCGCGCCGGGCGGTCGGCGCGCACCCACACGGTGCCGCCCTGGGCCGTCACATCGCCCACCTGTACGCCCCACGCCGCCCCCGGCCGGCCGGCGAGCGCCTGCGCGGGCGCGCCGCCGGACAGCGTGGGCACCGCCAGCGCGGCGGAGGCCGCGAGGCCGCCGCGCAGCACCGACCGGCGCGCGGGGCCGCCGCTCGTTCTCTCTCCCGTGTTCACCTGGTCTCCCGTCGACGTGCGGATCTCGTGCGCCGTCAGACCTACCGGCGTGTGTTGCCCGTAGCACGAACGACAAGTGAACAACTGCCCCTGCGATGCGGGAAGTGCGCCGCGCGGGGGAGGGCGTCCGGGAGCGGCCGGATTGGACAGGGGGGTGTCTCGTCAGGTGATATGGAGGGGTGGCTTACGGCACCGAGCTAGACGTCTTCGAGGAGCACCGATCCGTCCTGATGGGCGTGGCGTACCGCATGCTCGGCGCCTTCGCCGACGCCGAGGACGTGGTGCAGGACACCTGGCTGCGCTGGTCGGCCGTGGACCGCGACCAGGTCCGCGACGCGCGGGGCTACCTCGTGCGCATCACCACCCGCCTCTCCCTCGACCGGCTGCGCCAGACGCAGGCGCGGCGCGAGGCGTACGTCGGCTCCTGGCTCCCGGAGCCGCTGGCCACCGACCTGCTCGGGGACACGCCGCCGGACAGCTCGGAACGGGCGCTGCTCGCCGAGTCGGTGACGCTGGCGATGCTCGTGGTGATGGAGTCGCTGTCGCCGCTGGAGCGGGCCGTCTTCGTGCTCCGGGAGGCGTTCGGCTTCCCGCACGCGGAGATCGGCGCGATGCTCGACCGCTCCGAGGAAGCCGTGCGCCAGCTCGCCGGCCGCGCCCGCCGGCACGTCACGCAGCGCAAGCCGCGCTACGACGTGGACACCGCCGCGCAGCGCGACATCACGGAACGGTTCCTCGAAGCCGCCGCCGGCGGCGACCTGGAGGGGCTGATGGCGCTGCTGGCCCCGGACGTGGACGTGATCTCCGACGCCGGGGGCAAGGCGAAGGCGCCGCGCCGCGTCATCGAGGGCGCCGACAAGACGGCCCGCATCTTCATCGGCAGGGCGGGCGGCATCCAGGAAGTGCCGGAGCCGGAGCTGGTGTTCCGCGAGATCAACGGCCAGCCCGGGCTGCTGCTCCTGTCGAAGGGCGAGCCGGACACGGTCATGGTGCCGCAGCTCCGGGACGGCCTGATCGCCCGCGTCTACGTCGTCCGCAACCCGGACAAGCTCCGCGGCGTCCGCGCCTAGCCGCCTCCGCCACGGCGGCGGAGGCGGCCGGACGAGGGTCTAGGGTCTCTCTTCGATCTCGCGTCGTTCGCCCGCAGGGCGGGCGGGGCAGGGGGCACCGCCCACGCCCCCGGGGCGCAGGGGGAGTCTGGTGCGTGCGATCGCAAGGCGGACGGCCGACCGCATAGCGGGCCCCTTCGGCCGATCCCGACAACGCAGCGAGCGTGCGTGCCAGGCTCCCCCACAGCGCGCTGCGCGCACGTGGGCGGTACCCCCAGCCGCAGACGGGAGATTGAAGAGAGGCCCTAGCTAGAGCCCGCCGGAGACCCGCAGCACCGCGCCCGTGGTGTACGACGCCTCCGCGGACAGCAGCCACGCCACCGCGCCGGCGATCTCCTCGGGCTCACCGGGGCGGCGCATCGGCACCCGCTCCGGGTTGCGCCACGGCCGCTCGGGGTCGCCCATCGCCGCGTGCATGTCGGTGACGGTCATCCCGGGCTGCACGGAGTTGACGCGTACCCCCTCGGGCCCCAGCTCCTTGGCCAGACCGACCGTCATGGTGTCCACGGCGGCCTTGCTCGCCGCGTAGTGGACGTACTCCCCGGGGCTGCCGAGGGTGGCCGCGCCGGAGGAGATGGTGACGATCGCGCCGCCGCCGCCACCGTGCCGGGTGGACATCTCGCGCACCGCGCGCCGGGTGCAGATGAACGTGCCCATGACGTTGACGTCGAACACCCGGCGCATCACGTCGAGGGACGTCTCGTCGAACCGGCCCAGCGGCCCGGTGATCGCGGCGTTGTTCACCAGCGCGGTCACCGGCCCCAGGCGCTCGCGCGCGGTGTCGAACAGGGCGTCGACCTGCTCGGGGTCGCTGACGTCCGCCCGTACGGCCACGCACGCCACCCCTTCGGCCCGCGCCTCCGCCGCCACCCCCTCCGCGGCGGCCTCCGCCCGCTCGTACGCGAGCGCCACGCCGTGACCGGCGCGGGCCAGTCTCCGCACGATCGCCGCGCCGATGCCGCGGCTTCCCCCCGTGACCACCGTGACCTGGTCCATCGCTGCCTTTCCGCCGTCCGTCGGATCGCCGGACGGACCGTACCCCAGGGGCATTGGTCTTGACCAAGTCCGGGTGGCGTCCTACTGTCGGCGAGAGATACTGCAACAACCTTTCATAAACAACCGCGCAAAAAGGCGGCCAGGCCGACGGGGATTGCGAGGATCAGGTGGGGACCACGCAGCCGGACACCGTGACCGAGCTGAAGTACTGGCATCTCAAAGGTGTGATCAGCGAGGCGCTGGAATCGGAGTTCTCGGTAGGGGAGATTTTGCCCAACGAGCGCGAGCTGGCGGCCCGCTTCGGCGTCGCCCGCGCGACCCTGCGGCAGGCGCTCGACCAGTTGGAGCTGGAGGGCCGGCTGCAGCGCAGGCGGGGCGTCGGGACGACCGTCGCGCCGCCGCGCGTCGGCGTGCCGGTGGGCTCCCCGCGCGAGATGTGGCCGGGCGAGGCCGACGACGGCTGGGAGGCCGTCGACGCCTCCGCGGTCGCGGCCCCCGCGGCCGTCGCGCGCATGCTCGGCACCGACGCGACGGAGCCGGTGCACCGGGTGCACCGCTCCCGCAGCCGCAACGGGCAGCCGGTCGCGGCCGAGCTGATCTACGTGCCCGGCGACTCCGCGCCCGGCTTCAGCCGCGGCGACTCCTCCGCCGGCGCCGCCCGCGCCCGCGCCGTGCTCCACGAGCTGCACCGGCTGCCGCTGGAGGGCCAGGACCGCACCGTCGAGCTGGGCTCGGCGCGCGCGGAGGACGCCCGCGAGCTGGACCGGCTGCCGGGCGCCCCGGTGCTGGTGGTCACCACGCGCTACGTCTCCCGGGGGCGTACCGCCGCCGTCGCGGTCTCGACGTACCGCGCGGACACCTGCCGGCTCACCCTCGACGCGGACGCGGCGGTGCTGGCGAGCTGAGCCGCCACCCGGAGCGTACGGACCGGACGGGACGCCCCGCGCGGACCGGGAAGCGGCGGCCGGACGGCCGGGCCGGGAGCGCATACCCCGTCCGGCCGGCGGCCCGCCGGCTCACCGCCGCGCCGTGACCGTGCTCTCCACGGCGAACAGCTCCTCGTCCAGGTGGTCGAGGGCCAGCCGCAGCGCGCCCGTGGCCACCGCCGCCTCGCCGAGCAGCGACAGCACGACCTCCGGGGGCCTCAGGCAGTAGCGGGCCAGCTCGGCGTGGAGCGGCTCCAGCACGTCGTCCACGCCCGCCGCCCAGCCGCCGATCACCACCAGCTCCGGGTCCAGCGCCAGCACCAGCGCGGCCACGTCGTGCACCAGCCGCTGCATGAACCGGTCCACGGCCCGGCGCGCCCGCTTGTCGCCGCCCTGCGCCAGCGAGAAGACCTCCGCCACCGCCGGCTCGTCCAGCGGGTGCAGCGGCTCCCCGGTGACGCTGAGCAGCTTCTCCGGCGTCGCCTCCCGGCCCAGCAGGTGCAGCGCCCCGATCTCGCCCGCCGCCCCGCCGAAGCCGCGGTGCAGCCGCCCGCCGATCAGTGACCCCGCGCCGGGGCTCAGTCCGGCGCGGACGAAGACCACGTCCGCCGAGTGCCGCGCGGCGCCCTTCCAGTGCTCGGCGACCGCGGCGGTGTTCGCGTCGTTCTCCACCAGCACCGGGCAGCGGAACGAACGCCCCAGCCGCTCGGCGAGGTTGAGGCCCGTCCAGCCGGGCAGCGCCGTACTCAGCCGCACCGTGCCGTCCGCCTCCACGATGCCGGGGCTGCCGACGCCCACCGCGCGCAGCGTGCTGCGCGCCACGCCGTTCCTGCGCAGCACCTCCTGCACCACGGTCCGTACGTTCGCCAGCCGGTCGCCGGCCTCCGCGGCCTCGTCCACGGTGCGCAGCGCCGAGCCGCGCAGCCGGCCGTCGAGGTCGGAGAGGAGGACGGAGACCCGGTGCGGGCCGATCTCGATGCCCAGCAGATGGCCGGACTCGGCGTGGAAGCGGAACTTGCGGGCGGGCCGGCCCTGGCGCCGGGTCGTGCCCTCCTCGGCCGGGGCCTCCACCACCAGGCCGCTGGCGGCCAGGCCCTCCAGCACGCCGTCCAGGGTGGGCCGCGAGAGTCCGGTGGTCCGCACCAGTTCGGTCAGCGTCGCCGAGCCCGCGTCGCGCAGCGCACGCAGGACGACGGCGGAGTTGATCCGCCGCAGCAGGGACGGATCCCCGCCGGTGAGCTGCGCCAACGTCAGCCTCCCTGAGCGTGCTTCCGGATAGCGGATCGTATCCGCTATCCGGCCGCACCGGGAGCGACGAACCCCGACTCGTAGGCCGTGATCACCGCCTGCGTCCGGTCCCGGGCTCCCAGCTTCGCCAGGAGCGCACTGACGTGCGATTTGACCGTCTCGGTGCCCAGCACCAGCTCCGCGGCGATCTCGGCGTTCGTCAGCCCGCGGGCGATCAGCCGCAGCACCTCGCCCTCCCGTTCGGTGAGCCGCGCCGCCGCCAGCGCCGCGCGCGCCTCCTCGTTGCCGTGCCCGGCGGCCAGCGACCGCAGCGCGGCCGGGAAGAGCAGTGACTCGCCCTCGGCGACCAGCCGCACCGCGTGCACGATCTCCGCCGGCCGGGCCCGCTTGAGCAGGAACCCGTCGGCGCCGGCGCGCAGCGCCCCGTACACGTACCGGTCCTCCTCGAAGGTGGTCACGACCAGGATCTTCGGCGGCTCGGGGAAGGCGCGGAGCACGGCGCGGGTGGCCTCGATGCCGTCCATGAGCGGCATCCGTACGTCCATCGCGATCACGTCCGGCGCCAGTCGCCGCACGAGGGGGATCACGGCCGCACCGTCGGCGGCCTCGCCGGCCACCTCGATGTCCGGCTGCGCTTCGAGGATCGCCCGCAGCCCGGCGCGGACCAGGGCGTCATCGTCGACGAGGAGGACGGAGACGGGCACGGCGTCAGCGTATCGGCAGGGTGACCCGCACCCGCCACTCGCCGTCGGACGGGCCCGCGACCGCCTCGCCGCCGAGCAGCGCGGCCCGCTCGCGGATCCCGCGCAGACCGCTGCCGCCCGGCCCGGGAGGCGCCGCCGCGGCGGGCAGCCGGTTGCGTACGTGCAGTTCGAGACCGCCCGCCGAGGCCGCGATACGGACCCTGACCGGCACCGGGCCCGCATGCCGCAGCACGTTCGTCAGGCACTCCTGCACGATGCGGTAGCCCTCCCGCGACACCGGCCCCGGCACCGACTCCAGCGGCCCCTCGATCTCCGCGCTGATGTCCGCCCCCGCGCCGCGCGCGGAGGCCACCAGCCGCTCCGCCTCGGCCAGCCCGGGCCGCCGGGACGGCGGCGCGCCCTCCTGGCGCAGCAGCCGCAGCACCCGCTCCAGATCCTCCAGCGCCTCCCGGCCGGTGTCCTCGATCGCGGCCAGCGCCCGCTCCGTGAACTCCGGCGACCCCGCCGCCCGCGCGGCCCCGGCCTGCACCACGGCGACCGTCAGCGCGTGCCCGATGGTGTCGTGCAACTCGCGGGCGAGCCTGTTGTGCTCCAGCAGCCGTTCGGTGCGCTCCTCCAGCGCGGCCAGCCGCTCGGCGGCCGAGGGCCCGAGCAGCCGGGGCGCCAGCGCGGCGATCAGCACGCCCAGCGCGCAGCCGGTCGCCAGCAGCACCGCCACCGCGACCGGGACGAGCAGCGGGTACGACCCGTGCCACTCGCCCGGCAGCGCCAGGACCTCCTCTTCGAACGACCGCCAGTGGTGCGCGGAGGTCAGCGCCACGGTCAGGAAGATGCCCTGGATGCCGACCACGGCGGCCAGCAGCCCCACCCACATTCGCAGCGCCAGCCAGACGAAGACCCGGCCGCGGTCGGCCCACGAGACGGCCGGCGTGCGTGCGAGCCCCGGATCCGGCTGCGCCTCCGTGCCGTGCGGACCCGGGAAGAGCAGGAGCCGGGCCTGCATCGTCTCCAGGAGCCGGGTGCCGGGGATGGCCGCCGCGACGGCGAGCAGCGGCACCGGGCCGAGGGCGAGGACGGCATAGCTGACCACCGGGTGCACGTCCTCCACGCCCCAGACGAAGGCGCCCAGCAGGGCCAGCGTCGCGGCGATGAACAGGTGCAGCCAGCGCGTGTACGTCACCGCCCGCAGCACCGGCCGCAGCGGGCGGAGGAGGTGTCGGGGAGAGGGTGGCACGCCGACCATCGTGCCAGCGGCCTCCGGCCCGCGGCTCCCCCGCGCGGGGGAGGGGCGACCCGCGCGCGGGGGAGGCCCCGGCGCCGCCCCGACCGGCAGCGTGGCCCGTATGACAGCAGCAACCGCCATCGACGTCCGCGAACTGACCAAGGACTACGGGGATGTCCGGGCGCTCGACGCCGTGACCTTCACCGTCCGTCCCGGCCGGGTCACCGGCTTCCTCGGCCCCAACGGAGCCGGCAAGTCCACCGCCATGCGCCTCGTCCTCGGCCTGGACCGGGCCACCTCGGGCACCGCCGCCGTCGGCGGGCGGCCGTATCCGGAGCTGGCCGAACCACTCCGGCACGTCGGCGCCCTGCTCGACGCGCAGGCCGCCCACGGCTCCCGCACCGGCCGCGCCCATCTGCGCGCGCTGGCCGCGAGCAACGGCCTGCCGGACGTCCGCGTCGACGAGGTGCTGCGGCTGACCGGGATCGAGTCCGCCGCGGGCCGCCGGGTACGGACGTACTCGCTCGGCATGCGCCAGCGGCTCGGCATCGCCGCCGCGCTCCTCGGCGACCCGCCCGTGCTGCTGCTGGACGAGCCGTCCAACGGGCTCGACCCCGAGGGCATCGTGTGGATCCGGCGGCTGCTGCGCGGGCTCGCCGACGAGGGCCGCACCGTGCTCGTCTCCAGCCATCTGATGGGGGAGACCGCCGCGTTCGCCGACCACCTCGTGGTGCTCGGCCGCGGCCGGCTCCTCGCCGACGCGCCGCTCGCGGAGTTCGTCGAGGGCAACTCCGGCGGCCTGGAGCAGGCGTACCTCCGGCTGACCGCCGGCGCGGCGGAGTTCACCAGCGAGACCCGGGAGGTCTGAACGATGACTGCCACCGCCGTGCTCCGCGCCGAGTGGATCAAGATCACGACCCTGCGCGGCACCGTGTGGTCGCTGGCGTGCGTGCTGCTCGTCACCGCCGGCTTCGGCGTCCTCGCCAGCGCCGCACTCGGCGGCGCGGAGACCGTCGACGGCGACTTCGACCCGCTGTTCTCCGTCCTCACCGGGGTGGGCCCGGGGCAGATCGCCGCGATCGTCTTCGGCACGCTCGCCGTGTCATCGGAGTACCAGAGCGGGCTGATCCGCGCCACGCTGGCCGCCGTGCCGCGGCGCGGGCTGCTCTACGCGGCCAAGCTGACCCACGTCGGGGGGCTCACGTTCGCCGTCGCGCTGCCCACGACGCTGCTGTCGTTCCTGATCGGCGGCGCCGCGCTCGGCGACCGGGCCCTGGGCCTCGGCGACGACGGCGCGCTGCTCGGCGTCGTGGGCGGCGCCGCCTACCTCACGCTCATGGCGCTGCTCGCCGCGGGGCTCGCCGCCGTACTGCGGAGCGGCATCGCGGTGCTGGGCATCCTGATCCCGTTCGTGCTGGTGGTGTCGATGGTGCTCGGCGTCGGCTCGTCGGCCGGAGTCGCGGACTACCTGCCGGACCGGGCCGGGCAGCAGGTGCTCTTCGCCGACCCGCCGGGCGGCCTCCAGCCGCTCGCCGGGCTGGCCGTCACGGCGCTCTGGACGGCGGCGGCGGTGCTGGCCGGCTGGTGGACGCTGCGGCGGCGGGACGCGTAGCGCTGCGGTCGGCTACGGGGCCGGGGCGGATGGCGTCACAGAATCGCCCCGGGCGCGTACCCCGCCGCCTCCGGATGCCGCTTGACGACCTCCTCGACCCGCGCCGCCACCGCCGCCACCTGCTCCCCGGCGGCGCCCGTGAACGACAGCCGGTCGGCCATCAGCGCCTCCAGCCGGTCCCGGTCCAGCGGGATGCGGGCGTCGGCGGCGAGCCGGTCGAGGAGTTCGTTGCGCTCGGCGCCGCGCTCGCGCATCGCCAGGGCCGCGGCGACCGCGTGCTCCTTGACGACCTCGTGCGCCTCCTCCCGGCCGACCCCGGCCCGTACCGCCGCCATCAGCACCTTGGTGGTGGCCAGGAACGGCAGATAGCGGTCCAGCTCGCGGGCGATCACCGCGGGGAAGGCGCCGAACTCGTCCAGCACCGTCAGGAACGTCTCCAGCAGTCCGTCGAGCGCGAAGAACGCGTCCGGCAGCGCCACGCGGCGCACCACCGAGCAGGACACGTCGCCCTCGTTCCAGGTGTCGCCGGCCAGCTCCGCGGTCATCGAGGCGTACCCGCGCAGGATGACCATGAGGCCGTTCACGCGCTCGCAGGAGCGGGTGTTCATCTTGTGCGGCATCGCGGACGAGCCGACCTGGCCCGGCTTGAAGCCCTCGGTGACCAGCTCGTGCCCGGCCATCAGCCGGATCGTCTTCGCCAGCGACGACGGCGCGGCGGCGACCTGCACCAGCGCCGCGACCACGTCGTAGTCCAGCGAGCGCGGGTAGACCTGGCCGACAGAGGTGAAGGCGCGGGCGAAGCCCAGGTGGCCGGCGACCCGGCGCTCCAGCTCCGCCAGCTTCGCGGCCCCCTCGTTGCCGCCGCCGAGCAGGTCGAGCATGTCCTGCGCGGTGCCGACGGGGCCCTTGACGCCGCGCAGCGGATAGCGCGCGAGCAGGTCCTCGACCCGGCCGTAGGCGGTCAGCAGTTCGTCGGCGGCGGTGGCGAACCGCTTGCCCAGCGTGGTGGCCTGCGCGGCGACGTTGTGCGAGCGGCCGGCCATGACCAGCCCGGCGTGCTCGCCGGCCAGCCTGCCCAGCCGCGCCAGCACGGCGACCGCGCGGTCGCGTACCAGTTCCAGGGACTGCCGCACCTGGAGCTGCTCCACGTTCTCCGTGAGGTCGCGGGAGGTCATGCCCTTGTGGATCTGTTCGTGCCCGGCGAGGGCGTTGAACTCCTCGATACGGGCCTTCACATCGTGCCGCGTGACCTTCTCGCGCTCGGCGATCGAGGCGAGGTCGACGTCCTCCAGCACCCGCTCGTAGTCGGCGACCGCGCCCTCCGGCACCTCGATCCCCAGCTCCCGCTGGGCGCGCAGCACGGCGAGCCAGAGCTGCCGCTCCAGGACGACCTTGTGCTCGGGGGACCAGAGGGCGGCCAGCTCCGCGGAGGCGTAGCGGGCGGCCAGGACGTTGGGGATGCGCGGCTTGTTCACGTGGGGAGATTCTACGGGCCTGCCGGGCGGGGTGCGGACGGCGGCCGGCGCCGGTGCCGGTGCCGGTGTCAGGCGTCGTACGGCAGCAGCTCCGGGCGCTTCGGCGCGCGGCCGTCGCCGGAGGAGCGGCCGGTGAGCCGGCGGTGCACCCACGGCAGCAGGTGCGTACGGGCGAAGCGGGCGTCCGCGGTGCGGCGGGTGAACCACGGCGGCCGCGGCGCCGGGGGCGGCAGCGGGCCCGTCCAGTCGTACGCGGGGGTGCCGCCGAGCGTCTGCCAGACGGCCTCGCCGACCCGGCGGTGGCCCTCGGGCGTCAGGTGCAGCCGGTCCTCGTCCCACAGCCGTACGTCGCGCAGCACGCCGGCGCCGTACAGGTCGACGACCAGCGCGCCGTGCCGTGCGGCGAGGTCGTCGACGTGCGCGAAAAGCTGCTCCATCCGCGGCCTCACCCGCTCCAGCACCCGTCCGTCGCGCCCCGGGCTGCGCATGAGCACGAGTTGCTTGCAGCTCGGTGCCAGCTTCGCCACCGCCTCTTCCAGCACGCCGCACACCCGGTCCATGTCGCAGCGCGGCCGGATGGCGTCGTTGAGGCCGCCGACGAGGGTGATGACGTCGGCCTCCATGGCGGCGGCCCGGTCGACCTGCTCGTCGAGGATCTGCCGGATGAGCTTGCCGCGGACGGCCAGGTTCGCGTACCGGAAGCCGGGCTGCGCCGCCGCGAAGCGGGCCGCGAGGAGGTCCGCCCAGCCGCGGTAGGAGCCGTCAGGCCGCAGGTCGGACATGCCCTCGGTGAAGGAGTCGCCGACCGCGACGAAACTGGTGTAGCGCGCGTTCACGTCCGCCGATCCTACTCGCCGCCGCGGGCGTCGCCGCCGGCGCCCGTACCGCGGGTCACGACTCCCGGCCGACCAGCTCGCGGAGCACGTCCTCCATGGTCACCAGCCCCGTCACCCGGCCTTCCTCCCCGGTCACCGCGGCCAGGTGGGTGCGGCTGCGGCGCATGGCGGTGAGCACGTCGTCCAGCGGCGCGCTCGCGCGCACCCGGGCGATGCGGCGCATCGCCGTACGCGGGAACGGCTCCTCGCGGTCGGCGGTGCCGAGGGCGTCCTTGACGTGCAGGTAGCCGAGGATCCGGCCGCTGTCGTCCACCACCGGGAAGCGGGAGAAGCCGGAGGCGACGGAGAGTGCCTCCAGCGCCTCCGGGGTGACGCCGACGGGCGCGGTGACCACGTGCCCGGTGGGCACCACCACGTCGCCCACGGGGCGGCGGCCCAGCTCCAGGGTGTCGCGCAGCCGCTCGGCGGAGCGGTCGTCGAGCAGCGCGGCCTCCGCCGAGTCCGCCACCATGCGGGCCAGGTCGGCGTCGGAGAACGACGCGGCGACCTCGTCGCGGGTCTGCACGCGCAGCAGCCGGAGCAGCGCGTTGGCGAAGGCGTTGACGGTGAAGACGACGGGGCGCAGCGCGCGGGTGAGCGCGACCAGCGGCGGGCCGAGCAGCAGCGCGGAGCGCACCGGGTCGGCCAGCGCCACGTTCTTCGGCACCATCTCGCCGAGCAGCATGTGCAGGTACGTCGCCACGGCCAGCGCGATCGCGAAGGAGATCGGGTGCACCAGCCCGTGCGGCACCCCCATCGCGTTGAAGACCGGCTCCAGCAGATGGGCGATGGCCGGCTCGGCGACGACGCCGAGGACCAGCGTGCACAGGGTGATGCCGAGCTGGGCCGCCGCCATCAGCGTGGAGACGTGCTCGAGCCCCCAGATCACGCGGCGCGCACGGCGGTCGCCCTCCTGGGCGTACGGCTCGATCTGGCTGCGCCGCACGGAGATGAGCGCGAACTCCGCGCCGACGAAGAAGGCGTTGAACACCAGCGTCAGCAGGCCGATGATCAACTGGACGACGGTCATCCGGGCTCCCCCCTGCCGGCGGCCGTACGGCCGCCGCTGCCGCCGGTGCCCTCGTCTTCGCCGTCGTCCGGCTCGGCGCCCGGCGGCGGGGCGTGGAGCAGCACGCGCGCGGCGCGGCGCCCGGCCGCGTCCACGACGTCCAGCCGCCATCCCTCCACCTCCAGCGCGTCCCCGTCGACGGGGATGCGCCCCAGCTCGGTCGCGACCAGCCCGGCCAGCGTCTCGTACGGGCCCTCGGGCACCCGCAGTCCGATCTCCGCGAGCTGGTCGGGGCGCACCCCGCCGTCGGCGTCGAAGAGCATCCGGCCGTCCGGACCCGCGCCGCTGGGCAGCAGGTCGGGCGTCTCCAGCGGGTCGTGCTCGTCCCGCACCTGGCCGATGACCTCCTCCACGACGTCCTCCATGGTGACCACGCCGGCGGTGCCGCCGTACTCGTCGATGACCACCGCCATGGTGCGCTTCTCCGTCAGCCGGTCCATCAGATGGTCGACGGGCAGCGTCTCGGGCACCAGCACCGGCTCGCGCAGCAGCCGGGTCAGCGGGTGGCGGGCGCGGCGGTCGGCGGGGACGCCGAGGACGTCCTTGACGTGCACGTAGCCCAGGACGGTGTCCAGGTTGCCGCGGTAGACCGGGAAGCGGGACAGGCCGGTGGCGCGGGAGGCGTCGACGACGTCCCCGACGGTGGCGTCGTCCTCCAGCGCGACGACCTGCATCCGGGGCGTCATCACGTTCTCCGCCGTCAGCTCCGCGAGCCCCAGGGTACGGACGAACAGCTCGGCGGTGTCGGCCTCCAGCGAGCCCTTCTTCGCGGAGTGCCGGGCCAGCGCCGCGAGTTCCTGCGGGCTGCGGGCAGAGGCCAGCTCCTCGGCCGGCTCCAGGCCCATCAGCCGCAGCACCCGGTTGGCGGTGTTGTTCAGATGGCGGATGAAGGGGCGGAAGACGCCGCTGAACGTGCGCTGGAAGGGCGCGACGCGCTTGGCCATGGCCAGCGGGCGGGAGATGGCCCAGTTCTTGGGCACGAGTTCGCCGACGACCATCAGCACGACGGTCGAGAGCGCCGTGCCCAGCACGATCGCGACGCTGGAGGTGGCCGAGTCCGGTACGCCCGCCGCGCGCAGCGGGCTGTGGAGGAGCGCGGCGACGGACGGCTCGGCGAGCATGCCGACGACGAGGTTGGTGACGGTGATGCCGAGTTGTGCGCCCGAGAGCTGGAAGGTCAGGCCGCGTACGGCCTGGAGCGCACCGGCCGCGCCGCGCTCGCCGCGGTCCACGGCCCGCTCCAGCTCGGCTCGCTCCACGGTCGTCAGCGAGAACTCGGCGGCCACGAACAGGCCGCAGGCCAGGCAGAGCGCCAGAGCCAGGACCAGCAGCAGCACCTCGGTCATCGGGTCACCTCCGTCTCATGATCACGCAGGGTCGCGGGGGCCGCGCGGCGACCGCGGTCAGCCGGCGGCCAGCGGCTTCACCCAGCGGCTCCACTGCTCCTGGCGGACATAGCCCCCGGCGTGCCAGGCGTGGTGCGCCCGCTCGTTGCGGTTCAGCACCATCGCGTCCGCGCGCCGGCCGCCGAAGGCGGCGAACCGCTGCTCCGCCGCGGCCAGCAGCGCCGTGCCGACGCCGCGGCGCCGGTGGCCGGGGTGCACGGCGAGCCGGTACAGGTGGCAGCGCCAGCCGTCGAACCCGGCGATGACGGTGCCCGCCAGCTCTCCGCCGCGCTCTGCCAGCAGCAGCGCGCCCGGGTCGCGCTCCAGCAGCCCGGCGACGCCCGCCTCGTCGTCGCTGACGGACGTGCCCTCCGCCGCCGTCTTCCAGAACGCGAGCACCGCCGGCACGTCCGCGGGCTCCGCGGCCCGGGTGTGGAGATCGTCCATGCCCGGCATCCCATCACCGGGTGCCCGTCCGCGTCGACCCGTATTCGGCGCCCGGCCGGACCGCGGCCGCCGGTGGGCCGGCCCCTGACGGGCCGTCCGGCCGGGCGGCGCGCGGCCACCCGCCCCGCCCGGTCCGCACGAGCGCGCCCGGTCCGCACGAGCGCGCCCGGACCGGACGGCGGTCATTCGTGGGCGATGGCCGCCAGCACGTTGAGCCGGGAGGCGCGCAGCGCCGGCAGCAGCGCGGCCAGCAGACCGACCAGCACCGAGCCGATCACCACGGCGAGCTGCACCGTCCAGTCGATCGCGAAGGCACGCATGCCCTCCAGCGCCAGCACCTCGTGCACCCCGGCGCCCCACGCCAGCCCCAGCACCAGGCCGAGCAGCGCGCCGAACACGGCGATCACGACGGACTCCAGCCGGATCATCCGGCGCGTCTGGCGTCTGGACAGCCCGATGGCCCGCAGCATGCCTATCTCCCGGGTCCGCTCCACCACCGACAGCGCCAGTGTGTTCACCACGCCCAGCACGGCGATGACGATCGCCAGCCCCAGCAGCGCGAAGACCAGATAGAGCAGCACGATGATCTGCTCCCGGATCAGCTCCTTGAAGTCCGCCTGGTCGCGCACCTTCACCTGCGGGAAGGCTTCGAGCCCGCTCTCCAGCGACGCGCGCAGTTTGTCGACGTCGGTGCCGCTCGCGGCGTTGACGAAGACGACGGCCTCCTGCCCGCCGGGCAGGTACTTCTCCAGGGTCTCCATGCCGAGGAAGAAGCCGCCCGCCGCGCCGAACCCGCCGCTCGTCTCCTGCTTGGTGAGCGCCCCGACCGTCAGCTCTGCCTCCTTGCCGTTGGGGAACTCGACCCGGAGCGTGCTGCCCATGCGTATGCCGTGGTCGCGGGCGAACTGCCGCTGCAGGCCCACGTGCCCCGGCGCGAGCGCACCGCCGGTGCTCCCCTGCGCGTACTCCAGCCGGCTGACCTGGTCCAGCTCCTTGTCGAAGGCGCCGGCGCTGGTGCTGGTCTTCTCGCCGTCCGGGAGCGTCACCCGCAGTGGCGCGAACCGCTGGCGCACGACGAGGCCCACGCCGTCGGCCTCCTCGACCCGCTCGGTGACCTCGCGGGGGAACGGGCCGAAGCTGTCGCTCTGCACGAGGAAGTCCGCGCCCAGGGTCCGGTCGATCTCCTCGTCGAAGGACTTCGTCATCGACGCGGCGGCCACGGACATGCCGCCGACCAGGGCCAGGCCCACCATCAGCGCCACGGCCGTCGCGCCGGTGCGCCGCGGGTTGCGCAGCGCGTTGCGCTGGCTGAGCGCACCGACGGAGCCGAAGATCCGCGGGAACCAGCCGCCCACCACCCGGATCACCGGCCGCACCAGCAGCGGCCCGGCCGCGACCACGGCGAGCATCGTCAGCACCACGCCGCCCACCAGCCACACCGCGGAGTCCCGGGTCCGGTCCGCCGTGGCGCAGAGGGAGAACGACAGCGCCCCGGCGACCCCGAGCACGGAGCCGAGCGCCGCCCGCACCCGCATCGGCCGGCCGACCTCGGCGATCTCCAGGTCGGCGAGCGCCGCCATGGGGGAGACCCGCGCCGCACGCCGCGCCGGCAGATACGCCGCGACGAACGTGACGCCCACGCCCACCGCGTACGCGAAGACCGGCGTGACCCAGCTCACGACCATCTCGGCCGCGTCCAGGTTCATCCCCAGCAGGCCCATCGTCTCGATGAGCCCGACGGCCAGGCCGATGCCGCTGAGCAGCCCGAGCGTGGAGCCCGCAAGACCGAGCAGCAGCGCCTCGGTGAGCACCGAGCGGCGGACCTGCCGCCGGTCGGCGCCCAGCGCGCGCATGAGGCCCAGCTCCCGGGTGCGCTGCGCGATGAGCATCGAGAACGTGTTGACGATCAGGAAGATGCCGACCAGCACGGCGATCCCGGCGAAGCCGAGCATCACGTACTTGATGATGTCGAGGAACGTGCCCAGCTCCTCCGCCGCCGACTTCGCCTGCTCGTCGGCGGTCTGCACGGCGTAGTTCCCGTCGAGCGCCGCCTTGACGCGTTTCTTCAGCGCGCCGTCCGACACCCCCGGCGCCGCGTCCACGGAGACCGACGTGGCCAGCGCCGGGCCCGCGGCCTCCCCGTCCCGCAGTTCCGGGTTGTCGAGCAACTGGCGCTGGGCGGCCGCCGTGTCGAGATAGACCACCGTGGCGCCCGGGTTGGTGGTGGTGAACTTCGCGATGCCGACGACCTCGACCTCGAACCTGCCGGGCTGCGCGAGCACGTTGAGCGTGTCGCCGATCCCGATGTTCTTGCGGTCGGCGGTGTCCTTGTCGAGCAGCGCCTCGCCGGCTCCGGCCGGCTCGCGGCCGTCGGACAGCTCCACCGGGCTGCGATCGCTCACGTACCAGTTGGTGGCGATCGTCGGAGGGCCCGTGGTCCGGCCGATCGGCTCGTTCTCCGCGTCGGTGACGGTGAGGTTCTCCACCTCGACGTCGAGGTGGACGGCCTGCACCCCCGGCACCTTCGCCACCTCGTCGGCGACCGACGCGGGCAGCGTCGGCACCAGCCCGGAGCCGAACCCGCGGTTCTGCTCGAACGCCTCCTTCGGCGAGACCGCGACGTCGGCGGCCGTGGAGGCGAAGAGCCGGTCGAACGTGCGGCTGACGGTGTCGGAGAAGATGAGGCTGCCGGAGACGAACGCCACCGACAGCAGCACGGCCAGCGCCGACAGCAGCAGCCGCCCCTTGTGCGCGAAGAAGCTGCGCAGAGTCGCCTTGAGCACGCCCGCCTCAGCTCTTCCTGGTGCCGTCGAAGCGTTTCATGCGCTCCAGCACCGCCTCGGACGTCGGCTGCGGCATCTGGTCCACGATCCGGCCGTCGGCCAGGAAGAGCACCAGGTCGGAGTGGGCGGCGGCGCCCGGGTCGTGGGTCACCATCACCACGGTCTGCGCCAACTGGTCCACCGCCTCCCGCAGGAAGCCCAGCACTTCGAAGCCGGAGCGCGAGTCGAGGTTGCCGGTCGGCTCGTCGGCGAAGATCAGCTCGGGCCGGGAGGCCAGCGCCCGCGCGCACGCCACCCGCTGCTGCTGGCCGCCGGAGAGCTGCGAGGGCCGGTGGTCGAGCCGGTCGCGCAGGCCGAGGGTGTCGATCACCCGGTCCAGCCATCCGGGGTCGGGCTTGCGGCCCGCGATGTCCATCGGCAGCGTGATGTTCTCCAGGGCGTTCAGCGTGGGCAGCAGGTTGAACGACTGGAACATGAAGCCGATCCGGTCGCGGCGCAGCCGCGTCAGCTCCCGCTCGCCCAGGCCCGTGATCTCCTCGTCGCCCAGCCAGATCCGCCCGGAGGTCACCGTGTCGAGCCCGGCGAGGCAGTGCATCAGCGTGGACTTGCCGGAGCCGGACGGGCCCATGACCGCGGTGAAGCGGGCACGGTGGATCTCCACGTCCACCGCGTCCAGCGCCACGACCGCCGTCTCGCCGCTGCCGTACGTCTTCGTCAGCCCGCCGGCGCGGGCCGCGACCCCGGCGGGCCGTTCCGCTTCGCGTCTGTCGAGTGCCGCCGGTGTGGACAATGCCGTTCCCCCATCGGGCTGTGAGCCGGGCGCCGGGTGCGCGTTCCTGTCTCCCCGCCGTACGCCGTGGGTGCGCGGCGGGGACGTGCTGCGAGGCTGCGCGATCGATCGGATCCGCGCCGCCTGCCAGCGAGACTAGGCCGCCGCGGAATCCTGCGCATCCCTCCCGGGTGGCACCTGTGGACAACCCACTACTCCCGCGGGAGGACCGCCTTCTCCTGTGTCCGGCGCAGCCGCCGTCAGCCGCGGAGCGCAGTGCCCAGGACGTGGTACGAGGCCGGGGTCGGCGGCCCTTTCTCCGGCATCCGCACCCGCCGGTACGGGCCCAGCGTGAACCCGGCGGCGGTCAGCTCGCCGAGCACGTCGCGGCCGGAGTGGCAGCCGCCGAGCAGCAGCGGCCACACGGTGCGGTCCGCCGCCCGCTGCACCGCCCGCATCACCCGTCCGCCGGCCCGCCCGTGCTCGTAGAACCGCAGCTCGCCGCCGGGACGCAGCACCCGGCGCAGCTCGCCGAGCGACCGCGGCACGTCCGCGACCGAGCAGAGCACCAGCGACGCGACGGCGGCGTCGCACGACCCGCTCTCGACCGGCAGCTCCTCCGCCGTCCCCGGCAGCACGTCCACCCGTACGTCCGCGCGCAGCGCCGCCTCAGCGGCGAGCCGGCGCAGGTGCCGCTCCGGCTCGATCGCGACCACCTCGGAGACGGCGGGCGGGTAGTGCGCGAAGTTCAGCCCGTTGCCCGCGCCGATCTCGACGACCCGGCCCGACAGGCCGGTCAGCAGTTCCTTGCGCACCTCGGCGACCCCGCCATGCTGCTCGGCGGCCACGCTGAGGCGGGCGTAGAAGCGCGCGAAGTACGGGTGGTACACGGCGTCCTGCGCCGCGCGCGTCGGTGAGGGCATGCCGGCCTCCTGACGGGGGGGTCAGTGCGATTGTCCCCTCCCGGACCCGCCCGGGGCCTGCCGGGCGCGGAAGCCGTCCGCGTCCCAGTGCCCGCCGAGCGCGGGGGCCAGCCACCCCGGGGCGGCGGCGCAGAAGGTCTCCGGGCCGTACGCGCCGGCGCCCTCGGGGACCGCGCCCAGCAGCGGCACCCGCGCCGTGGCCGGCAGGTCCGCCAGGTTGCACCGGGCCGCCAGGTCCGGCGCCGCCGGCCAACTGCCGACCACCGCGCCCGGGCACGCGAGACCGCGGCGGCGCAGCGCCTCCGTGGTCAGCTCGGTGGCGTTCAGCGTGCCGAGCCCGGCGGCGGCCACGACCAGCACCGGCGCCGCCACCAGGCGCGCCACCTCGGCCAGCGTGCCGCCCGCGTCGTCCAGCCGCACCAGCAGCCCGCCCGCACCCTCCACCAGCACCAGGTCGTGGTCGTGCCCCAGCTTCTCCACCATCCCCGCCGCGTCCGCCGCCGTCAGCGGCGGCAGCCCCGCGCGCCGGGCGGCCGTCGCCGGGGCCAGCGGCTCGGGGAAGCGGGCCAGCTCCACGGCCCGTATGCCCGGGACGAGACGCGCCGCCTCGTCGGCGTCCCCGGGCTCGCCTTCCGCCACGCCGGTCTGGGCCGGCTTGAGCACGGCCACCGAGCGGCCCCGTGCCAGCGCCGCGGCGGCCACGGCGGCGGTGACGATCGTCTTGCCGACGCCGGTCGAGGTGCCGGTGACCACGAGCACGCTGCCCATCGCGCCGCCCCCCCGGCCCGTCAGCCGGCCGCCGCCGCGGCGCGCACGGCGGCGCAGATCCGGGCGAGGTCGGCGTCCCCTGTCACGTACGGCGGCATGGTGTAGATCAGATCCCGGAACGGGCGCAGCCACACCCCCGCCCCGACCGCGGCCCGGGTGGCGGCGGCCATGTCCACGTCGTGGTCCAGTTGGACGACGCCGATGGCGCCCACCACCCGTACGTCCCGTACCCCCGGCAGTTCCGCCGCCTCTGCCAGGCCCTCCCGCAGCCCGCTCTCGATGCGCTTGACGTCCTGCCGCCAGCCGCCGTCGGCGAGCAGGTCGAGCGAGGCCAGGGCGACGGCGGAGGCCAGCGGGTTGCCCATGAACGTCGGCCCGTGGGCGAGCACCGGAACCTCGCCCCGCGAGATGCCCTCGGCGATCGCCGGGGTGCAGAGCGTGGCGGCCATCGACAGGTAGCCGCCGGTCAGCGCCTTGCCGACGCACATCACGTCCGGGGTGACGCCCGCGTGGTCGGCGGCGAAGAAGGCGCCGGTGCGGCCGAAGCCGGTGGCGATCTCGTCGAACACCAGCAGCACCCCGTGTTCGTCGCACGCCTCGCGCAGCACCCGCAGATAGCCGGGCGCGGTGAAGCGCATCCCGCCCGCGCCCTGCACGACCGGCTCCACGATCACCGCGGCCAGCTCGTCCGCGTGCCGCGCGACGAGGTCCCGCAGCTCGCGCTCGTACGCACCGTCCACCGGAGCGTCGAAGCCCGCGGGCGGCACTCCGGCGAACAACTGCCGCGGCAGCACGCCGGACCACAGCTCGTGCATGCCGCCGTCCGGGTCGCAGACCGACATCGGCTGCCAGGTGTCACCGTGGTAGCCGCCGCGCCAGGTCATCAGCCTGCGCTTGTCCGGCAGCCCGCGCGAACGCCAGTACTGCAGGCACATCTTCACCGCGACCTCGACCGACACCGAGCCCGAGTCGCTGAGGAACACGTGCTCCAGCGGCTCCGGCGTCACCTCCACCAGCCGCGCCGCGAGCCGCACCGCAGGCTCGTGGGTGAGCCCGCCGAACATCACGTGGCTCATCCGCTCCAACTGCCCGCGGGCGGCGGCGTCGAGCGCCGGGTGGCGGTAGCCGTGGATCGCGGACCACCACGACGACATCCCGTCGACCAGCTCGTCCACGCCCCAGGCGGGCTGTGCCAGACGCAGGCGTACGCCCTCGGCGGAGTCGACGACCAGCGGCTCCTGCCGCCCCGGCATGGGCCCGTAGGGGTGCCAGACGTGCTCGCGGTCCAGGTCGAGCAGCCGCCGCGGCGGCAACGGCTCAGGCATTGGGCGGCAGTTCCGTGCCGGCCCCGCGGCGGCGTACGGCCACGAGGTCCGTACGCGCCTCCCGCGGCGGCTCGTCCGCGGCCGCGGGGCCGCCGGCGGGCCCGTCCTCCGGAGCCGGCCCGTCCGCCGCCCGGTGCGGCGGCAGCGTGGTGGTCCCCGCGTCCTCCACCTCGAAGCCGGCGTCCGCGATCATCTCCAGGTCCGCCTTGCCCGCCTGCCCCTCGCTGGTCAGGTAGTCGCCCAGGAACACCGAGTTGGCCAGGTGCAGCGCCAGTGGCTGGAGCGTCCGCAGATGGATCTCCCGGCCTGCCGCCAGCCGCACCTCCACGTCCGGGCAGACGAACCGCACCATGGCGAGGATCTTCAGACAGCGCTGCGGCGTGAGATCCCACTCCCCGGCCAGCGGCGTGCCCTCGAACGGGATCAGGAAGTTCACCGGCACCGAGTCCGGGTCCAGCGCGCGCAGCGCGAAGACCACGTCCACCAGGTCCTCGTCGCTCTCGCCCATCCCCGCGATCAGCCCCGAGCAGGCCGACATCCCGGCCGCCTGCGCCTGCTGCACGGTCCGCACCCGGTCCTCGTAGCCGTGCGTGGTGCAGATGTCCGCGTACGTCGCCTCTGAGGTGTTGAGGTTGTGGTTGTACGCGTCTGCCCCCGCCGCCTTCAGCCGCTCCGCCTGGCCGTCGGAGAGCAGCCCGAGGCAGGCGCAGACCTCCACGTCCCCGTTCTGCTCCTTGATGGCGGCGATGGTCTCCGAGACCCGGTCGACGTCCCGGTCCGTGGGACCGCGCCCGCTGGCGACCAGGCAGACCCGCTTGGCCCCGCCCGCCACCCCCGCGGCAGCGGCCTCGGCCGCCTGGTCGGCCTTCAGCCACGTGTACTTGAGGATCCCCGCCTCGGAACCCAGCCGCTGCGAGCAGTACGAGCAGTCCTCGGGGCACAGCCCCGACTTGAGGTTGACCAGGTAGTTGAGCTTCACCCGGCGGCCGAAGAACGCCCGGCGCACCTTCCCGGCCGCCGCGACGACGTCGAGCACGGACTCGTCCGGGGTGCGCAGCACGGCCAGGGCCTCGTCACGGGTGGGCGCCTCGCGCCGCAGCCCCTTGTCCACCAGCGTCGAAAGCAGGTCCATGGCGCAGATCCTCGCCCACCGCACCGGCCCGGGCCAATGGGGCACCGCACAACGGCCGCCCGAGTCTTCTGTGCTCATCGCCACACCACCGCCTGCCCCCGCGCGCACTACGGTGCAGAAACAGCCCGCCGAGCCGAGGAACCGCATGCCCCGTCACGCCTTCGACTGGATCGATGCGCAGGCCGAAGAGCGGCGGCGCGCCGGTCTCGTACGCACCCTGCGCCCCCGCGCGCACGATGCCCCGCTGCTCGACCTGTGCGGCAACGACTACCTCGGCCTCGTCCGCCACCCCGAGGTCACCGCCGCTGCGGCGGCCTCGGCGCGCCGCTGGGGCGCGGGCTCCACCGGCTCCCGGCTCGTCAGCGGCAGCACCGCGCTGCACGCCGAGTTGGAGGCCGACCTCGCCGACTTCTGCGGTTTCGAGGCCGCGCTCGTCTTCTCCTCCGGGTACGGGGCAAACCTTGCGGCCGTCACCGCTCTGAGTGACCGCGGCACCCTTGTGGTCTCGGACGCGGGCAACCACGCCTCGCTCATCGACGGCTGCCGGCTCTCCCGGGCCGACGTCGCCGTCGTGCCGCATGCCGACGCCGAAGCGGTGGCCAAGGCGCTCGACGGCTTCGCCGGGCGCACGCTGGCGGTCTCCGACGGGGTCTTCTCCGTCGACGGTGACGCCGCGGACCTGCCCGCGCTCGCGGCGACCTGCCGCGCGTACGGGGCGGGGCTGCTGGTGGACGACGCCCACGGGTTCGGCGTGCTCGGGGCCGGCGGGCGCGGCTCGCTGCACGCGGCGGGGCTGGCGGGCGCGGCCGACGTCGTCGCCACCGTCACGCTGTCCAAGGCGCTGGGCAGCCAGGGCGGCGCGGTGCTGGGTCCCACGCGGGTGATCGAGCACCTGGTCAACACCGCCCGCACGTTCATCTTCGACACCGGCCTCGCCCCCGCCGCCGCGGGCGCCGCCCAAGCATCGCTGCGCCTGTTGCGCCGCGAGCCGGAGCGGGCCGCGGCGGCCCGGCGGGTGGCGGCGGCGCTGCACGGCGGGCTGACGGCCGCCGGGCTGACGGCCGTACGCCCGGACGCGGCGGTGGTGTCGGTACGGGCCCCGGCGCCGGAGGCGGCCGTGGCGTGGGCGGCGGCGTGCCGCGAGGCGGGGGTGGCGGTCGGCTGCTTCCGCCCCCCGTCGGTCCCCGACGGCATCTCGCGGCTGCGCCTGACCGCCCGCGCGGACCTCACGGAAGAGCAGGTGGACACCGCGATCGAGACGGTGGTGCGCACGGCGCCCGCGTCCTAGGCGTACGCGGTCCGCGCGCCCCCGCTGAACTCGCCGTCCTTGACCGCCGCGACGAACGCCCGCCACGCCTCGGCCCGGAACAGCAGCGCAGGACCCTCCACACGGGTAAAGTCCCGCACGGCGAGCAGCCCGGCGGATTCTGGCCCCACGGGATAGGCGGCCTCGACGCAGTTGTTCGCCCCCGTACTGTGCGAACTGCGCCGCCAGCGGAAGCCGTCGAGTGCCGTACTGCAGGAGACGTACCGAGGCATTGAGGTCATGGTGCCTCCTTTGCGCCCGCGCCGAGCGCGGCTATGAACGACAGGGACTCCTCGTGCGAAAGGGCGCTTGCCTGCAGCGAAGCAAAGGTGGTCTCATACGCCCGTAAGTCTTCTTTCCTTTCGAGGTGAAGGCTACTCATCAAATGGTCGACAACGACCACGTCGAGATCAGAACTGCGCGAATAAGAGAAGATAACGAAAGGTCCGGTGAGGCCCACGTGCTCGCCGGCAGAAAAGGGCAGGATCTGGACGTGTACGTACGGAAGCGCCCCCATCCGCCCCAAGTGGTGCAACTGCTCCGCCATCACCCCCGGACCGCCCACGTGCCGCCGCAGCACCGCCTCGTCGAGCACCGCGTGCAGATGCGGCGGGTGCGTCGCGCGCAGCACCGCCTGCCGGGCTATCCGCACGTCCACCAGCGACTCCACCTCCCGCGGCGCCGCGTTCGCGACGGCCGCCCGGGTCACCGCCAGCGCGTACCGCCGCGTCTGGAGCAGCCCCGGGACCACCGACGTCTCCAGCGTGCGCACCGTGGTCGCCTCCGCCTCCAGGCTGATGAAGTCCCGGTACGCGGCCGGCAGCAGCTCGCGGTACTCGCTCCACCAGCGGTCCTCCCGGCACTCGTGCGGCGCCGTGGCCGGGGTCTCCAGCAGCGTGCGCAGCTCGGGCTCGGTGACGCCGTAGGCGTCGAGCAGCCGGGCGACGTCCGCGGCCTTGGCCGCCGACCTGCCCGTCTCTATCCGGCTGATCTTCGACTGGTGCCAGCCGACCAGCTCCGCCGCCTTCCCGCTGGTCAATCCCGCGTTGCCGCGCAGCCTGCGCAGCTCCGCGCCCAGCTTGGCCCGGCGTACCGCCGGCTCATCGCGCACGACGCCCCTCCCGGCTGCTCGGCCGAACGCGTGACAACTGGCCAGTCGGCCGCCCAAATACTGTCTCTCGCGGCAGAGTTCACCGCTTCGAGCGACTGATATATGCATAACCTGGTGGCGGTCTCGCGCTCCGGGCACGATCGATGGCACCGTGGCGCGAACAACAACCTGAAGCGGTCCTCGACTTCACCGGGCACGCGTCGGAGTCCGGCACACGCGTGCGAAAGGGACGGGCGTCGCAATGGCAGACCAGCAGGAAGCATCCGTCACGCTGCCGAGTGAGGCTGCTTCTGTCACGCAGGCGCGTAAATATGTCACTGACATTCTCGGGAAATGGGGTCTCCCGGAAGGCACGGACGCGACCGACACCGTCCGGCTCGTCGTCTCCGAACTGGCCACCAATGCCGTCCAGCACACCCGCGGGCAGTCGCCGACGTTCACCGTGCGGATGGTGCTCGTACGCCGGCAGTTGCGCGTCGGCGTCAGCGACAGCCACCCGCGCCGGCCACGCCGGCTGCCGGCCGCCGTGCAGCAGGACAACGGGCGCGGCATGGTCATCGTCCGCTGCCTCGTCGCCGAGTCCGGTGGCCGGCTGTCCGTGACGCCGACGGACGACGGCGGCAAGACGGTGTGGATCGCCCTGCCCTGGCGGCCGGCCTCTGTGGCCTGACACACACGGCCCCGGGCCGCCGCCGCGCACGCCGCTGGTCCACCCTGGAGGCATGACCGACCAGCCCATCAGCCACGAGGACGTCCACGCCGCCGCGCAGCGCATCGCGGGAGGGGTCCGCCCGGTCGCCGTCGCGCCCGCGGGCGCCGGGGTGGTACCGGACGCCGAGGTGTGGTTCGCCCTCGAGTTCCTCCAGCACACCGGCTCTTTCAAGGCGCGCGGCGCGCTGAACTTCACCGCCGCCCACGCCGCCGCCGGCACCATGCCGGACGCCGGCGTGCTCATCGCCTCCGGCGGCAACGCCGGCCTGGCCTGTGCCTGGGCCGCCGCCCGGCACGGCGTCCCCGCACACGTCTTCCTGCCCGCCACCGCACCGGAGTTCAAGGTCGAGCGGCTGCGCGGCCTCGGCGCCGACGTACGGCTGACGGGCCGCACGTACGGCGAGGCGCTGGCCGCGTCGCGCGCGATGGCCGCCGAGACCGGCGCGCTCGTCTCGCACGCCTACGACCACCCGCTGATCTCCGCCGGAGCCGGGACGCTGCTGCCGGAGATCGCCGCGGCGGTGCCCGGCGGGGTCGACACCGTCGTCGTCGCGGTCGGCGGCGGCGGGCTGTACGCGGGCGTGGCGGCGGCCGCCGCGCGGCAGGGGATCGGCGTCGTCGCCGTCGAGCCGGAGAACTGCCGCGCGCTCAACGCGGCGCTCGCGGCCGGGGAGGTGGTGGACGTCCCGGTCGACTCGATCGCCGCGGACTCCCTGGGCGCCTCCCGCGTGTCGGGCGAGGCGCTGGCCTGGGCGCGGCGTCCTGGCAGCACCTCGGTGCTCGTCGCGGACGCCGACATCGCGGCGGCCCGGCGGCGGCTGTGGGACGAGCACCGGCTCGTCGTCGAGCACGCCGCGGGTACGGCGCTCGCGGCGCTGACCACGGGCGCGTACAAACCGCGCGCGGGGGAGCGGGTGGCCGTCGTGCTCTGCGGCGCCAACACCGACCCCGGCGCGCTCTGACGCTCAGCGCCCCCTACCGTCCCGCCTCGCCCTACGTGCGGCGATGCTCCTGCTCAGGCCCCACGGCAGCGCCGCCCACAGGCCCGCGATGAACACCAGCACCGACGCGCCCGCCGCGACCCCGGCCGGGCGCCCCAGGACGACGTCCACCACGAGCAGGACGGCCCCGGACAGCGCGAACGCCAGCACGCCGAGACCCGCGGCCGCCAGCCGCGAGGAGACGTCGACGATCCGGCGCTTCACGTTCCGCCGGAACAGCCCCCGGTGCACGGCCGCGGGCGCGGTGAGCAGCACCGCCGCGGCCACGGAGAGCAGCAGGGTCGTCACGTACGTGCCGCGCTGCAGCGAGTCCAGCTCGGTGAAGCGCTGGGTGAAGGCGAGGGTCAGCAGGAAAGCGAAGAGGATCTGTACGCCCGTCTGCGTCACCCGCAGCTCCTGGAGCAACTCCACGAAGTTGCGGTCGTCCCGCTCCAGCGCGGTCTCATGGCGCGCGTACGCCGCATCCGCAGCCGTATCCGGCGCCCGCGCGGCAGGCGCCGCCGTGCCGTGCTCGTCGTCGTTCCGGTCTCGGTCCATGCCCTTCCCGGTTGCCCGCTCCGCCCGTTCTACTCCTCGTCTACCATCAGCAGCGCCTCCGCGCCCGCCGGCCGGAACCCGGCGGCCAGGAACGCCCGTACGCTCGCCGCGTTGCCCGGGGCCACCTGCGCCCACAGCGGCTCGCCCGGCGGGACCAGGTGCCGGGCCGCCGCCGCCAGCCGCCGCCCCAGCCCGCGCCCCTGTGCCTCCGGCCCGACCTCCACGGCGGCCTCCCAGCGCCCGGCGACGCCGCGGCCCAGCAGCACGGTGGCGCCGGGGACGGTCCAGGCGCGTACGCCGTCGCGGTGACGCAGGGCGCGGCGCAGCCGGGGGTGGGTGCCGTCGGCGTCGGGCGCGAGGGGCAGCGGCGGCGGGCCCGGCAGGGGGTCGGCGACCAGCAGGGCGTCGATGTTGTTCACGGTCCGGCCCAGGCGGGCGCTGAGGGCGCTGAGGAACGGCGGGTTGAGCGGCGCGGACAGGTCGCCCGCGGGCAGCAGGCCGCGTATCCACGCCGGATCGGCGTCGGCGAAGACGACGTGGCTGCCGGTGAGGGCGAGGACGCCCGCGTCCCGCGGCGACGGCTGCGGGAGGACGGTGACCGCGCCGTCCGGCGGCGGGAAGTCGCCGCGGGCGGCCGCGGCCAGCAGCGCGGCGAGCCGGCCGCCGTCGGGGCCGCCGGTTCCGTACCCGGGCGTCGTCAGCGGTGCGGGATCGACGGGCTGTGGAGGCATGGCGGCTCGCTCTCGATGGGCGGCGGGCGGAACGCGGCCAACCTATCCGGCCGTACGCCGCCCGCCCCGCCCGCCCGTCACGGCGCCCCGCCGGGGCCCTGCGGCCCGGGCGGCACCGCCACCAGCCGGGTGCGCCGCTCCCCGTCGAGCACCCGCAGCGCACGCGCCATGGTCGCCGCGTGGATCTGCGTCTCGCGCCGCTCGTGCATGAGCGCCAGCGCGTCCCGCAGCCCGACCGCGGTGCTCACCAGCGCCTGCGCGGCGCGCAGGCCGGTATACGTGTCCGTGCCGCGCGCCGGGTTGATCCTGCCCAACTGGTCGACGGCGTCCAGATAGCGGTCGATCACCTCCGACTCCGCGCGCGTGAGCGCGGGCAGCGGCGGCAGTTCTGGCGGCAGCACGGTCGCTCACCTCCCGTAGTGTGCGGTGCGCGTGCCCTTGCGGCTCTCGGTCATCCGGTCGGCCAGCCCGTAGGCGATGGCCTGCTCGGCGTCGAGGATCTTGTCGCGCTCGATGTCCTCGCGGATCTGCTCGATCGGCGTCCCGGAATGCCTGGCGAGCAGCTCCTCCAGCAGCGCGCGGTGCCGCAGCAGCTCCCGGGCGTGGATCTCCAGGTCGCTCGCCTGCCCCTCCACCGGTTCGGCGAACGACGGCTGGTGGATGAGCACGCGCGCGCCGGGCAGCACGTACCGCTTGCCGGGGGTGCCGGCGGCCAGCAGCACGGCGGCGGCGGAGGCGGCCTGCCCGAGGCAGACGGTCTCGATGTCGCTGGTGACGAACTGCATGGTGTCGTAGATGGCCGTCATCGCCGTGAACGAGCCGCCGGGCGAGTTGATGTACAGCGAGATGTCCTGGTCGGGGGCGGCGTGCTCCAGATGCATGAGCTGGGCCATCACGTCGTTCGCCGACGTGTCGTCGACCTGTGTGCCGAGGAAGACGATCCGCTCCTCCAGCAGCTTCGAGTACGGATCCTGCGTGCGCACCCCGCTGCTCGTCCGCTCGGTGAACTCCGGCAGCACGTAGCGCGCCGTGGGGCTGTCCATGGCCGTGGGCACCTCTCCCTCTCTGGGTTTCATGATCCTCGGTGCAAAATGTACAGGACGTACATCCGGTTATGCTGGGAGCATGGCGTACGAAATTCCGGTGACGCAAGCCCGCGCAGAACTGGCCGACTTGATCAACCGCGTGGTATACGGCGGCGAGCGGGTCGTGGTCACGCGTCACGGCCGGCCCCTCGTAGCCCTCGTTTCCGCCGCCGACCTGGAAAAACTGGACGAGTTGGAGAACCCGCCCGCCGAGGAGCAGGTCATCACCACCGTCTCCGGCGTCCACACCGCCCACCCCGCCGGATCTGCCACGGGCGAACGCCGCTTCGGCATCGCCGCCGAACACCGCGCCCCCGGCACTCGTGCGAGCGGGGAGGGCCCCGCCTAGCCGCAGGAGGACCGCACGTCCACGTGCCCCCGTGCCTGGGGGAGCAGACGCGTCAACTCTCGTGCTGCGAGGCCAGGGTGGACCCGTTGGGCTCCGCGGCCGGCGACGGGGCGAGGCGGCGGGTGGCCGCGGCGACCGCGAAGGCCGCCGCCGCGATGCCCAGCGCGGTGTGGAACGCGGCCTGGACCGAGAAGCGGTCGATCGCCGCGCCGTCCGCGAACGACCCGAAGGCGATGCCGGTGTTGATCGCGGAGGCCGGCAGCGACTGCGCGAGACCGCCGCCGGGTCCTGCCAGGCTGACGACGCGGTACTGCAGTGATGGTGCCATGCCGAAGACGGAGAGGCCCCATGCCAGCATCGCCACGGCCACGACGACCGGGTGCGCGCCGAGGACGCAGAGGGCCAGCAGGGTGAGGGCGCAGCCCGCGGTTCCCGCCACCAGCGTTCCCGCGGCGTTCCGGTCGGCGAACCGGCTGCCGCCGAAGGAGCCGACGGCCGTGGCGGCGCCGTATGCCAGCAGGAATGTCCCCGCCGCCGCCCCGGAGACGCCGGTGGCGTCCGCGAGGAACGGCACGATGTAGGTGAGCGCGGCGTACGTGGACGCGAAGACCAGGAAGCACAGGCCCAGCACGGCCAGGACCCGCGGCGCGAACGCGTGCCGGGCCTGGTCGGACGCGGTTTCCTCCGCCGCCGGTACGCCCGCCGCCCGGTGCGGCTCGACGGCGACGGCAGGCTGGTGCCCCTGGAGGCGCAGGACCGCGGGCTGTGGCGGCGGGAGCTGATCGACGAGGGCATCGCGATCCTCACCGAGGTCCTGCCGCGCCCGCCGACCGGGCCGTACCAGCTCCAGGCGGCGATCGCCGCCGTCCACGACGAGGCGGAGCTCGCGCAGGACACCGACTGGCCGCAGATCCTCGGGCTCTACGACCTCCTGGAGCGGCTCGACCCCAGTCCGATGGCGCGGCTCGGCCGCGTCGTCGCCCTGGCCATGGTCGCGGGCCCCCGGGCCGGCCTGACCGCCTGCGAGGAACTGGCCGGCGAACTGGGCGACCACCACCGGTGGTTCGCCGTACGCGCCCACCTGCTTCAGGACGCGGGCGAGGCGCGGGCCGCCGTCCGGGCCTTCCGCGAGGCGGCGCGGCGCACCGCGAGCCTGCCCGAGCGCGACTACCTGACCCGCCGCGCCGACCGGCTCAGCGCGGAGCAGAAGTGACGTGCCACGTCCGCGGCGTAGGTCCGCGGGCCTCGGCCGGGGGCCCGGCGAAGACCGTCCGGTTGCCCGATGCCGCCCGGGCGGCGCCAGGGAAACGATGCCGGAGAAGCCGCCGGAAGGAGCGCACCCATGTCGTACCCCGAAGACCTCGTCTACCCCGAGCCCCGCTACCACGGTGAGCGGGGCGAGGTGAACGCCACGTTCCGGCCGGCCGGCAGCCCGCCGGACCTCACCTCGCCCGGCGGCTTCACCCGCTATCTCGCCACCGAGGAGTCGACGGGCGGCGAGTTCGGGCTGTACGACGTGCAGCTCGGCCCGCGCTCGCCCGGGGCGAAGACGCACTTCCACAAGGCCATGTCGGAGTCCTTCTACGTGGTCTCCGGCGAGCTGGAGCTGTACGACGGCGACAGGTGGGTGACGGGGCGCGGCGGGGACTTCCTGTACGTGCCCGTCGGCGGGCTGCACGCCTTCAGGAACGCCACCGACGACCCCGTTCGCGTGCTCATGCTCTTCTCTCCGGGAGCCCCGCGCGAGGAGTACTTCGAGCGGGTCGCGGAGATGTCGCGGCGCGGCGGCGAGGAGCTGAAGCGGTTCCGTATCCGGCACGACAGCTTCTTCGTGGAGGACTTCGAGCACGACGCGGAGTAACCGCGGGGTGACCCCGGCCCGGGCACGGTCCGTGGTGCGCAGGCACCAGGCGACGCCGCCGTCTGGTCCCGGCGCACCAGACGAGAACGGCCACGGCGGACGATGTCCCGGCAGCCGCCGGACGGGAGTGTGGGTAAGGCGCGGGATCCCCGCGGTTTCCCCCTTCCTACGGGTGTCTGGAGTGATCGAGAAGTGGCCACTTTTCTGTACCGGATCGGGCGGTGGGCCTTCCGGCGGCGCCGGCTGGTCGGCGGCACCTGGCTGGTCGCCCTGGTGCTGGCCGGGGTCGCCGCCGCGGCGGCGCCGGCCGGGGAGGAAGAGGACCTCTCCATGCCCGGCACCGAGTCGCAGGAGGCGTTCGACCTGCTCGACGAGCGCTTCCCCGAGAGCAACGCGCAGGGCGCCGAGGCCCGCCTGGTGTTCCGGGCGCCGGACGGGCAGCGGGTGACGGCCCAGGAGCACAAGGCGGCCGTCGCGGACGCGCTCGGCTCGCTGGCGGGCGGTGGCCAGGTCGCGTCCGCCACCGACCCGTACGAGGCGGGTGACGTCAGCAAGGACGGCACCATCGCCTACTCCACGATCACCTACACCGCGGACGCCGTGGACCTGACCGGGTCGGCGAAGAGCGCCCTGGAGGACGCCGCGGACCAGGCCAGGGACGCCGGGCTGACCGTGGAGACCGGCGGTTCCGCGCTGGACGCGGAGGAGGAGCCGGGCGGGACGACGGAGATCATCGGCGTGGCGGTGGCCGCGGTGGTGCTGGTCCTCGCCCTCGGCTCGCTGGTCGCCGCCGGGCTGTCCCTGCTGACCGCGTTCGCGGGTGTGGCCATCGCCTTCGGGCTGGTCTCCGCGCTTGCCGTGCCGCTGGGCCTCACCTCCACCGTCGCCATCCTGGCGCTGATGCTGGGGCTGGCGGTCGGCATCGACTACGCGCTCTTCATCACCTCCCGGTTCCGCGACGAACTCGCCCGCGGCAGCGAGCCGGAGGAGGCCGCCGGCCGGGCGGTGGGCACGGCCGGGTCCGCCGTGGTCTTCGCCGGCGCGACGGTCTTCATCGCCCTGGTCGGCCTGGGCGTCGTCGGCATCCCCGAACTCACCAAGATGGGCATGGGGGGCGCGGGCGCCGTGGCGCTCGCCGTGCTCGTCGCGCTCACCCTGGTGCCCGCGATGCTCGGCTTCGCCGGCCGGCGGGTGCTGTCCCGGGCCGCCCGCAAGGCCGCCCGGCGGGCCGGCGAGCGCCCGCACGCGGTGCCTCCCGCATCGGGCCGGCCCGGTCTCGGCGTCCGCTGGGCGCGCTTCGTCCTGCGGCGCCCCGTGGCCGTGCTGCTGGTCGCGGGACTCGGCCTCGGCGCCGTCGCCGTACCGGCGCTGGGCCTCGAACTCGGGCTGCCGGGGGACGAGTCCAAGTCGGTCGAGACCACCCAGCGGCGCGCCTACGACCTGCTGTCGGAGGGCTTCGGCCCCGGCTTCAACGGCCCGTTGACCGTGGTCGTCGACACGTCGGAGGCCGTGGACACCGAGGCCGCCACCGGGCGGGTCGCGGAGACCGTACGGGAGCTGGACGGCGTCGCGTCGGTCGGCGACCCGGTACTCGACGAGGCCGGGGAGACGGCCCTCTTCACCGCCGTCCCGGAGACCGCGCCGAACAGCGGCGAGACCAAGGACCTGGTGAACTCGATCCGGGACGAGGCCGCCGGCGTCGAGGCCGACACGGGTGTGGACGTCCTGGTCACCGGCACCACCGCGATGAACATCGACATCTCGGCAGCCATGTCGGACGCGCTGCTGCCGTATCTGACGGTGGTCATCGGCCTGGCGGTGCTGCTGCTGACGGTGGTCTTCCGCTCGATCCTGGTCCCGCTCAAGGCCGCCCTCGGCTTCCTGCTGTCGGTCGGCGCCGCCTTCGGCGTCCTCGTCGCCGTCTTCCAGTGGGGCTGGGGGGCGGACCTGCTCGGCATCGAGCAGACGGGCCCCGTCATGTCGCTGATGCCGATCCTCATCATCGGCATCGTCTTCGGCCTCGCCATGGACTACGAGGTCTTCCTCCTCACCCGGATGCGGGAGACCTACGTCCACGGCGCGTCCCCCGCTGAGGCGATCGTCCACGGGTTCCGGCACAGCGGCCGGGTGGTGGCCGCCGCGGCGATCATCATGATCAGCGTGTTCGCGGGATTCGTCGGGATGAGCAGCCCTACCATCCAGACGATGGGCGTGGGCCTGGCCGCCGCCGTCGCCTTCGACGCCTTCGTGGTCCGGATGGCGATCGTGCCCGCGGTCCTGGCGCTGCTCGGCCACCGGGCCTGGTGGCTGCCTCGTATCCTGAACCGCGTGCTGCCGAACGTGGACATCGAGGGCGAGGCGCTGAGCGGGCGGGCCCCCGCTCCGGTGAGCGGGTCGGTGCCGCGGCTCCCCGCCGGCCGGTACTGACCGGCATGACGAACCCGGGCGACGGCGGCCGGCGACCTCGCCGTACGTGGTGGCGGGACGCGGCGGTCACGGCGACGGCGTTCACGCTCTGCCTGCTCGGCGGCGTGGTGCAGGTCGATGACACGCTGACCGCGCCGCCCGCCGCCGCCTACCTCATCGCCGTGGCGTCCTGTGCCGTGCTGCCCGTACGGCACAGGGCGCCAATGGCTGCCCTGGCGGCCACCACCGCGGCCGGGTTGCTGGTCCCGCCGCTGGGCCTCCTGCTGAGCCCGCCGATCACGGCCCCCGCCGTGATCGCCGCCTACGCGTACGCGCTCCACGCCCGTACCGAACGGCGCGCCGCGATCGTGGTGTCGCTCGCGTCCGCGGCGCTGCTGCTCGCCACCACCCCCTGGTTCGAGGAGCTGTCCTGGCAGGACGCGAGCCGGATGGGCTCGGTGGCGGCGTTCCCGATGGTGGCGGGCGTACTCGGGCACTCGGCGCGCAACCGGCGGGCCTACCTGGCGGCCGTGGAGGAGCGGGCCAGGCGGGCGGAGAAGAGCCGGGAGAGCGAGGCGCGCCGCCGCGTGGCCGAGGAGCGGCTGCGGATCGCCCGCGAGCTGCACGACCTCGTGGCCCACCAGATCACCCTGGCCCATGCGCAGGCCACGGTCGCGGCCCACCTCTTCGACTCCCGCCCCGAGCAGACCCGCAAGAGCCTCACGGAGCTGGTGAGGACCACCAGCGACGCGCTCGACGACCTGCGTGCCACGGTCGGGCTGCTGCGCCAGGCCGGGGACGCGGCCGAGCCCGCGGAACCGGCGCCCGGGCTGTCCCGGCTGCCGACGCTCCTCGACTCCTTCGGCCGCGCGGGTCTGGAGGTGTCACTGGAGCAGGAGGGCACGGCCAGGCCGCTGCCGCCGGGGGTGGACCTCACCGCGTACCGCATCGTCCAGGAGGCCCTGACCAACGTGACCAAGCACGCCGGCACCGGCAGTGCGCGGGTGCACCTCGTCTGGAACCGCGACCGCCTGAACCTCACCGTCGCCGACGACGGCCACGGCGCCCGTACGGCGCCGGACGCCGCCGCGCCCGAACGCCAGCCCGGCTACGGTCTGATCGGGATGCGCGAACGCGCCACCGCGGTCGGGGGGCACCTCTCCGCGGGCAGCCGTCCCGAGGGCGGCTTCCTCGTCTCCACCGAACTGCCCCTCCCGGCGGTCAGGGACACGGCGGGCGGAACGGGCGCCGACGAGGAAGGCGACGAGACCGACGACGCGGCAGTCGACGCAGAAGAGACCGAAGAGACGGGAGAGGCGCAGTGACGCTACGGGTGCTGCTCGCCGACGACCAGGCGCTGCTGCGCGGTGCGTTCCGGATGCTCCTCGACACCGCCGACGACATCACCGTGGTCGGCGAGGCCGCCGACGGAAGGGAGGCCGTGCACCTCACCCGCGAACTGCGCCCGGACGTGGTGGTGATGGACATCCGCATGCCCGACGTCGACGGCCTCACCGCCACGTCGGAGATCGCTGCGGACCCGGAGCTGCGCGGTAGCCGCATCCTGATCCTCACCACGTACGAGACGGACGAGTACGTGGCGCAGGCGCTGCGCGCGGGGGCCGGCGGCTTCATCGGCAAGGGCATCGGGGCCGAGGAACTGGTGGACGCCGTCCGTACGATCGCCGCGGGCGACACCCTGCTGTCGCCCGCCGCGACCCGCTCGCTGGTCGCCCGCTTCCTCGCCACCCCGGACGACGCCCCGCGGCACCACCCGGAACGGCTCGCCGTGCTCACCCCGCGGGAACGCGAGATGGTGGCGCTGGTCGCCACCGGCCTGTCCAACCAGGAGATCGCCGAGCGGATGTTCCTCAGCCCCTTCACCGTCCGCGCCCACGTGCAGCGCGCGATGACGAAGCTGGAGGCCCGCGACCGGGCCCAGCTCGTCGTCATCGCGTACCGCACGGGCCTGGTGCGGGCCACGCCCGGTGGCGACGGCGACCGCCCGGCGTGAGCGTCACGGCCGCACCGCGAACTCCGGCAGCGTCAGGGCCGCATGGGCGGGACGCGGGGGCGCGGCCGGCATCGTGCCGAGGCCGCGCAGCGCGGCGTTGCGGCGTTCCAGGGCGCGGGCCGTGGTGGGGAAGAGCGTGGCGCCGCCGACGTCGACCAGCGCCTGGTTCGCGGCGACGAAGTCGCGCAGGCCGCGCTCGTAGGCGGCGAACGCCCGCACGTGATCGGGGTGCGCGGCCAGCGCGTGGGCGAGCACGTACGCGCCGGCCAGCGCCAGGCTGGTGCCCTGTCCCGTCAGGAACGAGGGCGCGTACGCCGCGTCGCCGACGAGCGCGACCCGGCCGCGGGACCAGCGCGGCATCCGGATCTGCCCGGCGGTGTCGAAGAACGGGTCGTCCGCGGCGCGCAGGGCCCCGACGATCGCCGGGACCTCCCAGCCCGCGCCCGCGAAGGCTTCGGCGACCAGCTCCCGCTGGGCGTCCGGGTGCCGGAGACCGTCGGGCGGCGGGTGCGGCCGGTGGAAGGTGAGCAAGGCGTGCAGGTCGTCGTGCGCGCCGACCGCGTAGAGGGCGGCGGCCCTCCCCGGGGCGTTCCACATCACCACCTCGCGGGCGAGCCCGAAGGCGTTCGGCATGGTGAAGAGGGCGAACCAGTAGCCGAGATAGCGGTGGAACCGCTTCTCGGGGCCGAACAGCGCCTCCCGGGTGCGCGAGTGCATGCCGTCCGCGCCGATCACCAGGTCGTACGTCCGCCGCAGCCCGCTGCGGAACGTCACGTCGGCGCCGCCGCCGGACTGGTCCAGGCGCTCGGCGGAGTCGCCGAAGCGGAACTCCACGTCGTCCCGGACGAGCGCGTACAGGCGTGCGGCCAGATCCCCGCGGCGTACCTCCAGGTCCCTGCCCTCCGCATCGCCGGTGACGGCCCGTGCGCGGACCGCGGCCACCTCGCCGCCGTCGGCGTCGAGGAAGGTGAAGCGGCGCGCGTCGATGTGCGCCTCCCGCAGGTGCGGGAGGATGCCCATCCGCCGCACCACCTCGACCGCCGTACCGCGGACGTCGACCGGATAGCCGCCGGCCCGCAGCGCGGCGGCCCTCTCCACCACCGTGACGGCGAATCCGGCCCGGTGCAGCCAGTAGGCCAGCGCGGGTCCTGACACACTCGCGCCGGAGATCAGCACCGTGCGCTTCCCGTTCGTGCTCATATGCGGGCTCCCTTCTTCGTGATACGGACAGCGAGCAGCGACAGCGCGGCGACGACCCCGGCGACGGCGAATCCCGTGGTGAACGCCGACTCGGCCGGCAGACCCGCGGGGTCGGCGCCGGCGTCGAGAATCGCGCCGGCGATCTGGGCGCCCAGCGCGACGCCGATCACCCGCGTCACCACGAGCAGACCGGTGGCGATGCCGGTGTCCCGTGGGTCGACGGCCGCCGCGGTGTGGGCGACCAGCGCCGTGGTGCCGACCCCCGCGGCGAAGGCCGTCAGCACCTTCGCGAGGACGAGGTGCCACGCCGACGAATGCAGCGCGGCGAGTGCGGTCATCGTCGCCGCGGTGACGACGGCGCCCGCGAGGACCACGGCTCGCGGCCCGAACCGCCGCGCCGCGAGCCCGCCGACGGAGTCGCTCACCGCCCCGGCGACAGCGCCGGGCAGCAGGTACCAGCCGATGCCGGTGGTGTCGGCCCCGAAGCCGTACCCGCTTGCCGGCAGCGCGAACAACTGCGGCAGCAGGAAGACCACCATCCCGAGGCTGCTGGTGATGACGAAAGTGAGCAGGCACGCCTGCCACATGACGGGCCTCGCCAGCATGCGCAGGTCGACCATCGGCGAGACCGCCCGGCGCTCCACGGCGACCCACCCGGTGGCGAGGACGACCACGAGCACGGCGAGGGCGCCGATCGCGTACGGCGGCAGGCTGTGCCGCGCCACCGACACGAGCCCGATCATGAAGGCGAGCAACGTGCCGCTCAGCAGCGTGACTCCGGGCCAGTCGATCCGTTCGCCCGAGGCGGTCGGCGGATCGTGCGGCAGCAGCCGGGCCACGGCCGGCGTCGTCGCGACGACCGCGATCGTCGGCAGCAGGAACATCCACTGCCACGACAGGGCGTCCGCGACCGGCCCGGCGAGCATCGTGCCGGCGATGCCGCCGCCGGTGAAGAGCGCGATGACGAAGCCGATGGCGGCCTGCGACTGCGCCGCCGGGAGGTGGGTGCGTACGAGGATGAACGAGAGCGGCAGCGCGCCGACCATGACGCCCTGGAGCACCTGGCCCAGCAGCAGCACCGGCAGGTTCGGCGCCAGACCCGCCAGCAGACCGCCGGCCGACACCAGGGCCATCAGGCCGAGCAGCACCCGCTTCCCGCCGTAGCGGTCGCCGAGCTTGCCCGCGACGGGGGTGACGACCGCGCCGGTGACGAGCAACGTGTTGGCGACCAGCGCCCCTTCGGAGGGGCCGACCCCCAACTCCCGTTGCAGCAGCGGGAGCGCGGGCTCCACCACCGACTGCAGGGTGCCGAGGGCCAGGGCCAGTAAGCCGAGGGCGCCGATCGGCAGCCACCCGATACGGGCAGGGGGAACCGCCACCTGTGGATCACTCCAGAGACCGTGGGGAAGGGAGGAAGCGCGGTTTGGGCGCGCTTTCCACACTTCCTTCCGGCGCCCCGCGGGGCATCGTCAGGCGTCACCGGTTTCCCCTGGTGCCCCCGGACCAGCCCGCTGCGCGTCCTGGTCCCCACGCACCACGGCCCGGGCGCTCAGCCGGCGCCGAACGCCGCCTCGAACGCGGCCCTGTTGGCCGACCGCGGCTGCCGGTCCCAGACGGCGAACACCAGCCGCGGGAACCGCCCCGCGAAGCGTCCGCCGGGTTCCAGGTGCGTACGGAACGCCGCCGCCACCTGCGCCGGATCGTTGCGGAACACCCCGCAGCCCCACGCGCCCAGCACCAGCGCCGTCACCCCCGCGACGGCCGCCACCTCCAGCACCCGCTCCGCGCGCCCCGCCAGCGCGGCGGGGATCCGGTCCGTCTCCTCCGGCGTGCGCTGGGCGATGACGCCCGCGTTGGGGGCGGGGGAGGTGAGGAAGTCCACGGCGTACGGCTCGGGGAGGAGCGCGCCGGCGTCGTCGCGGAAGACCGGGACGGCGGGGGAGTGGATGACGCGGTGGGTGTAGAAGGGGCTGCGGTCGGCGCGGTGGGCGGCGTAGAACTCCGGGGCCCGCAGCAGCGCCGGGTAGAGCGCGGAGGCCCGGCACAGCTCCTCCTCCTGCGCGCGGGCGCCGTTGACGTAGCCGCCGCCGGGGTTGCGGGCGGAGGAGAAGTTGAGCACGCCGACGCGGTCGGCCCCTTCACCGGCCAGCCGCCGCGCGGCGGCCAGCGAGGTCTCGGCGGTGACCTCGGCGGGCGTGTCCCGCGGCCCGCCAGCGGGGGCGCCGCCGGCGCCCTCGACCGGCCCGGGACCGTGCATCCGGGTGCCGTCCGCGGCCCTCGCGGCGGCCTCGCCCAGCGGCACCCACCGGCCCGCGGCCTCGTATCCGCCGGCGGCGAGGATCCGTTCGTTGTCGCGCGCCACTTCGCGCAGCCGTGCGCTCACCGGGCACCGCCGCGGCCGGTCCGTACCGTGCCGCAGGCCGCCGGGGCGGCGCGGTCCGCTGTCCTCGTCATGCCAGGACGGTACGCACCGGGGCCGGGCCGCGACCACCGGGTTTCCGCGGGGGCGTCCCTCAGGCCGCGGCCGGCGGCTTCTTCTTCGCGGCCTCCTGCTCGGCCTTGACCTCTTGGGCGTAGCGGTCGACGTACTCCTGGTCCGACATGCTGAGGATCGCGTACATGATCTCGTCGGTGACGGCCCGCAGCACGGCCTTGTGGTCCTCCATCCCCTCGTACCGGGAGAACTCCAGCGGCTCGCCGAAGCGGATCGTGACCCGGCCGAGGCTGGGGAGTTTCTGCCCGGGCGGTTGGACTTCGCGGGTGCCGATCATCGCGCACGGGATGACCGGCACGCCCGCCCGCAGCGCCATCGCCGCCACCCCGACCCGGCCCTTGTACAGCCGGCCGTCGTGCGAGCGCGTGCCCTCCGGGTAGATGCCCAGCAGCTCGCCCTTGGCGAGCACGGCCAGGCCCTCTTCGATGGCGGCCTGCGCCGCCTTGCGGCCCCGGCGGTCGACCGGGATCTGGCCGATGCTGTGGAAGAACCCGGCCGTCAGCCGCCCCTTGAGGCCGGGGCCGTTGAAGTACTCGGCCTTGGCGAGGAAGGTGATGCGCCGTTTCAGCATCACGGGCATGAGGAAGTGGTCCGCGAACGACAGGTGGTTGCCCGCGACGATCGCCGCCCCCTCCTCCGGAATGTGCTCCAGGCCCTCGATCCGCGGCCGGAACAGCGGCCGCAGCAGCGGCCCGAAGAACAGGTACTTCAGCAGGTGGTAGAACACCGCGGCCTCGCCTTTCCCCCGGTCGGTCGTCGTGCGCTCGCAGAGTAGCCGCGCGCCGCCCGCCGGGGGGAGAGGGGCGGCCGAAGTCAGCGGATCGGGACACCCGCCAGGGTCCGGGCGATCACCAGCCGCTGGATCTCGCTCGTGCCCTCGAAGATCGTGTAGATGGCGGCGTCGCGGTGCATCCGCTCCACCGGGTACTCGCGGGTGAAGCCGTTGCCGCCGAGGATCTGCATCGCCCGCGCGGTGACGTCCTTGGCCACCTCGCCCGCGTACAGCTTCGACATCGAGCCCTCGGCCGAGGTGAAACCCTTGCCCGCGCTGGCCATCCAGGACGCCCGCCAGACCAGCAGCCGGGCGGCGTCGATCTGGGTGCGCATGTCGGCGAGCTGGAAGGCGACGCCCTGGTTGTCGATGATCGGGCGGCCGAACTGGACCCGCGTCTTGGCGTACTCCAGCGCCGTCTCGTACGCCGCGCGCGCGATGCCCACCGCCTGCGCGCCCACCGCGGGGCGGGACGCCTCGAAGGTGGCCATCGCGGCGTTCTTGACCCGCTCGCCGCCGGACTTCGCCCGCTCGCGCGCCCTGGCCAGCCGCTCCTGGAGCCTGTCCCGGCCGCCGAGCAGGCACGAGCCGGGCACGCGCACGTCCTCCAGCACCACCTCGGCGGTGTGCGAGGCGCGGATGCCGTGCTTCTTGAACTTCTGGCCCTGCGACAGACCCGGCGTGCCCGGCGGGACGATGAACGAAGCGTGCCCCTTGGTGCCCAGCTCCGGGTCGACGACGGCGACGACGACGTGCACGGCGGCGATGCCGCCGTTGGTGGCCCAGGTCTTGGTGCCGTTGAGCACCCACTCGTCCTTGGCCTCGTCGTAGACGGCGCGGGTGCGCATCGCGGAGACGTCGGAGCCTGCGTCCGGCTCGGAGGAGCAGAAGGCGGCGAGTTGGACGTTGTCGACGTCGCCGTACATCTGCGGGATCCAGGTGCCGATCTGCTCCTCGGTGCCGTTGGCCAGCACGCCGACGGCGGCGAGGCCCGTGCCGACGATCGACAGGGCGATGCCCGCGTCGCCCCAGAACAGCTCCTCCATGACCATCGGGATGCTCAGCCCGGTGGGGTCGAAGTACTGCTGGGCGTAGAAGTCCAGGGAGTACAGGCCGATCTTGGCCGCCTCCTGGATCACCGGCCAGGGGGTCTCCTCGCGCTCATCCCACTCGGCGGCGGCGGGGCGGATGACGTCGGCGGCGAAGCCGTGCACCCACTCCTGGACGGACCTCTGGTCCTCGTTGAGCTCGAACGTGAACTCAGACATGGCGCCTCCGCAGCCTTGGCAATTCGTTACCGTCGGTAACGTAAGTGTGTTACCCACGAGTAGACCATGTCAACTCCCGTACGCCCGCGGGGGCCCCGTCACGGGGGTGCTAGGTTGCGCAGGCATTCGGGCATCGACCAGCAGGGGAGCGGTCTCCATGGACAACCGGCGCGGCGAGAAGGAGCAGGCGGCCGAGGACCGGCGCCGCGAACTGCTCGAAGCCGCGGACCGGGTGGTCCTGCGCGAGGGACCCGGCGCCTCGATGAACGCGATCGCCGCCGAGGCCGGCATCACCAAGCCCATCCTCTACCGCCACTTCGGCGACAAGGGCGGCCTCTACCGCGCGCTCGCCGTACGCCACACCGACGCCCTCCTCGCCGCCCTGCGCGCCGCTCTCGACGCCCCCACCGGCCGGCGCGAGCGCGTCGAGGCCACCCTCGACACGTACCTCTCCGCCATCGAGGCGCGCCCGCAGGTCTACCGCTTCCTCATGCACCCCGCCGACGGCGGCGCCGCCGAGATCCCCGAGCCGGCCGCCTCCCCCGAGGCCGGCGAGCGCGGCTTCGAGGTCGGCCGCCACTCCGCGCCGCTGCTCCGCCGGCTGGGCGAGGAGCTGGCCCAGGTCATAGCCGACCGCATCGACTTCGGCCCCGGCGGCGCGGTGATCGCCCGCGCCTGGGGCCACGGCATCGTCGGCATGATGCACGCCGCCGGCGACTGGTGGCTGCATGAACGGCCGTGCACCCGCGCGGAATTGGTGCAGAGCCTCGCCGATCTGCTCTGGGGCCGGCTCGCCGCCGCCGCGGACAAGGCCGGCGGCCCCGGCCTGTAGGGGCCTCCAGGGCCGCTGCGGCACCGGCCCCCGACCGCCGCGACGTGCCGCGATTCGGGGCCGGGCGCGGATCTCGGTAGGCTGGCCGCTACCGCGCCGCGCCGCAGGCCGGGCAGCGGACGAAGCACACCGGAGCACCGCGGCGTACCACGCACGGGCACGCGAGGAGGAGCTACGACGATGGCAGGCAACACGGAACCGCTGTCGCCACGGTCCAAGCTGGCCGTCACGGCGGGCAGGGCGGCAGCAGCGGTGTCCCGCGCCGCGGGCAAGGGCAGCGGCTCCGTGATCGGCGGCAAGGTCGCGCTCAGGCTGGACCCCGACCTGCTCGGCCGGCTCGCCGGCCACCTCGACGTCGTCCTCGTCTCCGCCACCAACGGCAAGACGACCACCACCAGGCTGATCGCCGAGGCCCTGCGCGCCTCCGGTCCCGTCGTCTCCAACGCCCTCGGCGCCAACATGCCCGCCGGCATCACCTCGGCGCTCGCCGGCGGCTCCGACGCCCGCTACGGCGTCATCGAGGTCGACGAGAAGTACCTGGCCGGCGTCGCCCGCGACGTCACGCCAAAGGCCATCGCGCTGCTCAACCTCTCCCGCGACCAGCTCGACCGCGCCGCCGAGACCCGCATGCTCGCCGAGCGCTGGCGCGAGGGCCTCGCCGGCAACAAGGCCCTCGTCGTCGCCAACGCCGACGACCCCCTCGTGGTCTGGGCCGCCTCCTCCAGCCCGAACGTCGTCTGGGTCGCCGTCGGTCAGGAGTGGAAGGACGACGCCTGGTCCTGCCCCTCCTGCGGCGGCGTCCTCCAGCGCCCCGGCGAGGACTGGCTGTGCGCCGAGTGCGGCTTCCGCCGCCCCGTACCCAGTTGGGCGCTCTCCGGCGAGCACGTGCTCGACCCGCACGGCGCCGCCTGGCCGATCCGCCTCCAGCTCCCCGGCCGGGCCAACCGGGCCAACGCCACCACGGCCGCCGCCGTGGCCGCCGCCTTCGGCGTGCACCCGCAGACGGCGCTGGAGCGGATGTGGGAGGTCACCGCCGTCGCCGGGCGGTACGACACGGTGCAGTTCGGCGGCCGCGACCTGCGGCTGCTGCTGGCGAAGAACCCGGCCGGCTGGCTGGAGACCTTCTCCCTCATCGACCCCCCGCCCACCCCCGTGGTCCTCTCCGTCAACGCCCGCGGCGCCGACGGCACGGACACCTCCTGGCTGTGGGACGTCGACTACACCCGGCTGACCGGGCACCCGCTGTACGTCATCGGCGACCGCAAGCTCGACCTCGCCGTCCGTCTCGAGGTGGCGAACCAGAGCTTCCGGGTGTGCGAGCACGTCGACGAGGCCGTGGCCGCCGCGCCGCCCGGCCGGATCGAGGTCATCGCCAACTACACCGCGTTCCAGGACCTGCGCCGCCGCGTCGGCAACTGACCCGTACGAGACGCCAAGGAGCCACCGCATGAACGACACCAGCCTGCGCCTCGTCTGGGTCTACCCCGACCTGCTGTCCACCTACGGAGACCAGGGCAACGCCCTCGTCGTCGAGCGCCGCGCGCGGCAGCGCGGCTACGACGTCACGCGCGTCGACGTCCGCTCCGACCAGCCCGTGCCCGCCTCCGCCGACATCTACCTCATCGGCGGCGGCGAGGACCGCCCGCAGCGGCTCGCCGCCGAGCGGCTGCGCCGTGACGGCGGCCTCAACCGGGCCGCGGGCAACGGCGCGATCATCTTCTCCGTCTGCGCCGGTTACCAGATCCTCGGCCACGAGTTCATCAACGACCTCGACCGGCAGGAGCCGGGCCTCGGCCTGCTCGACGTCACCAGCGGCCGCGGCCAGGCCGGCCGCTGCGTCGGCGACGTGCTCGCCGACATCGACCCGCAGCTCGGCCTCCCCCAGCTCACCGGCTTCGAGAACCACCAGGGCGTCACGCACCTCGGCCCGACCGCCAAGCCGCTCGCCCGGGTCCGCTTCGGCCACGGCAACGGCACCGGCGACGGCACCGAGGGCGCGTGGAACGGCAACGTCTTCGGCACGTACATGCACGGCCCTGTGCTCGCCCGCAACCCGCAGATCGCCGACCTGCTGATCCGGCTGGCGCTGGAGTCCCCGGGCCTGCCGCCGGTCGACGACCGCTGGTACGAGGCCCTGCGCAACGAGCGCATCGCCGCCGCCAGCGCCTCCCGCTGACCCCGCCGGGGTACCCCGGCCCACCCGCCGGGATACCCCGGCGCAGAGGCGGAACGGGCCGGGTCTAGCCTGAGTGAGGGCATCACCGGCACAAGGAGCAGCACCGACATGGACCACGGCGGGCACGGCGGCCACCTGGACCTTCCGCCGTTCACCCTGGGGCGCGGGCTGGAGTGGACCGGCGAGCCGGTCTTCCTCATCGGCTCCCTCGCGGCCCTCGCCCTCTACGGGTACGGGGTCTTCCGGCTGCGCCGCCGCGGCGACGACTGGCCGATCGGGCGGACCGTCGCGTTCGCCGTCGGCGTGCTGACCATCGTCCTCGTCATGTGCACGGGCCTGAACGACTACGGCATGGTCATGTTCAGCGTGCACATGGTGCAGCACATGGTGATCAGCATGCTCTCGCCGATCCTGCTGCTCCTCGGCGCCCCCGTGACGCTGCTGCTGCGCGCCCTGCCGACGGGCCGCCCGCGCTCCGCGGTGGTCTCGGTGCTGCACAGCCGCTATCTGATGGTGATCACGCACCCCGTGTTCACGATCCCGCTCTTCATCGCGAGCCTGTACGCGCTGTACTTCACCCCGCTCTTCGACACGCTCATGGAGAGCAGGGCCGGGCATGTCGGGATGATGATCCACTTCCTGGCCGTGGGGCTGGTCTTCTTCTGGCCGATCATGGGCGTCGACCCGGGGCCGAACCGGCCCACGCACGTGATGCGGATGCTGACGCTCTTCGCGGGGATGCCGTTCCACGCCTTCTTCGGCATCGCGCTGATGATGGGCAGCGAGCCCATGGTGGACGTCTACAGCAACCCGCCCGCGTCCCTCGGCATCGACGCCCTGGACGACCAGCAGGCCGCCGGCGGCATCGCCTGGGCCTTCAGCGAGATCCCGTCGGTGCTCGTCCTCATCGCGCTGGTCTACCAGTGGTACAACTCCGAGCAGCGCCGCGCCAAGCGCAGCGACCGCACCGCGGACCGCGACGGGGACCAGGAGCTGGCCGCGTACAACGCCTATCTGGCCTCGCTCCAGGCTCGCGAACAGTAGCCGCGCGGATACCCGCCGCTCTTCCGACTACCGCACCGCCCCCCGGCGAGGGACCATGGGGAGAAGGTTGCATGCGGTCGCGCGGGGACGGCCGTCGGCTGACGGCTGGTGGAGGCGGCATGGCCAAGCCCGGTTCTGCGAAGACCATGGTCGTGAGTACCGTGGCCGGTCTCGTGGTGATCACGGCGTACACGGTGTCGGTGGGCAGCAGCGGATGGCTCTGGTTCGGCTGGGTCATCCTCGGGCTGGCCGCCCTCGGCGTGGTGCTGACCGGCGGCTCCTGGAGATAGGCGGCAGCACCGCGGCCCGCGTCAGCCGGTGAGCAGGGTGCCGCAGCGGGTGCAGCGGACCGGGGGTGCGGTGTCGGCGAGCCGCCCGCACTCCGGGCAGACGCGTTCCAGCCAGCAGACGGACTCCCCGCCCTCGGGTCCGGCCGCGCCGGTGGCGGCGGGCCCGGCCGTCGTCGCGGGCTCCTGCTCGTCCTCGTCGCCCATCGGCACCCTTCCGTTCCGTACGCGATCACCTGGCGGATCCCGCCTACAGCCATTCACACCCTTCCCGACGGAAGCGGCTGGAATTCGAGGCCAGTTCGACGTCAATTCGTTACGGTACCGTAATCTGAGGACGTGTCTGCGACTGCATGCAACGACTCAGGTTGCCGAACCCCGCCGCGCGGCGGCGGGGTTCGGCTGTGGTCCGGTCCGCGGCGGCGCGCAGAGCCCAGTGCGTCGGTGTGAGACAGGGGTGACGGATGGCGGCCGGCACAGCGACTCTGGAGCGACCCACCTCCCTGCCGGTCCCGGCCGACCGGCGGGTTCCGCCGCGGCCGGTCGAGCGCAGAGCGGTGTGGTGGGCGGCCTGCCTGATCTGCGGCGGGCTCGCGGGGCTGCTCCTCGCGGTCGTCGGCACGCTGCGCGGTGCGCGTCCGTCGCGTCGGCGGGTGCTGATCGTCGTGTGGGGCACGGTGGTGCAGGCGGTGCTCGCGTGCGCCTTCGCCGTGCTCGGGTCCGGCGGCCAGATACGGCCGTGCGCGGCGCCGGGAGAGGGCGGCGGGGTGTGGCAGACGGCCCGTACGGTCCTCAACGCCCCCGTCTCCGGCGCGGCGTTGCTGTACGCGGCAGGGGAGGGCGGCGAGATCTACCACTGCGCGGCGAACGGCACCACCGCGGTCATCCTCGACGACGGGTTCGCCCGCGCGGGCACGATGTACGGGACCGTCTTCCTCACCGACCAGAGGGCCGAGACGCAGTCGCCGCGGATGCGGAAGCTGTCGGAGCACGAGGCGCGCCACTCCGACCAGTGGGCGCTGGGGTCGCTGCTCGCGGGACCGGCCGCGTTTCCCGCGCTGTACGCGGCGGACGAGGTGTTCTTCCCCGGCGCGTACAACCACTTCGAGCAGGCGGCGGGGCTGGAGGACGGGGGCTACGACCCGCCGCCCGACAGCCCGCCGGCCGCGGGTCGGCTCGCAGTCCTGTCGGTCGGCGTGCTCGTCGGCTACACGCTCGCGGCCAGCCCGGGGCGCCGCAGGCCGGCGCCCGTCGTACGCCCCGGCCCGGTGCCTGCCGCCCTGCACGACCCCGGCGCCGACCGCGGGCGGGAGACCGCGAAGCCCGCCGGGCGGCGGTGAGAGCCGGGCTCGCTCGTTCGAAAGTTTCGGTGCCCTGGGGGTTCCGTCAGCGCCCGGGCGGCGGGGCCGTGCTGTTGCGGGTGACGAGGCTCGTCGCCAGCTCGACGCGGCGCGTCACCGGCTCGTGGCCGCGGCCGATGTCGAGCACCAGCCGGGCCGCCGCCTCGGCCATCTCCGTCAGCGGCTGCCGTACGGTCGTCAGCGGCGGGCCGATCCAGCGGGCTATGGGAAGGTCGTCGAAGCCGACGACGCTGAGGTCGTCGGGGATGCGCAGGCCCAGCTCGCGGGCGGCCTCGTACAGGCCGAGGGCCTGGAGGTCGTTGCCGGTGAAGACCGCGGTGGGGCGGTCGCGCAGGGCGAGCAGCTCGCGCCCGGCAGCGTAGCCCGCCTCGTGGTGGAAGTCGCCCTCCCGGATCAGTTCGGGGTCCACCGGCAGCCCGGCGACGCCCAGCGCCGCGCGGTAGCCGTCGATACGGGCCCGGCTGCACATCATCTCCGGCGGCCCGCCGACGACGCCGATCCTGCGGTGGCCCAGGCCCACCAGGTGGCGGGTGGCGGCCAGGCCGCCCTGCCAGTTGGTGGCCCCGATGGACGGCACATCCTCGGCGAGGTCGCCCGCCGGGTCCAGCACCGCGAACGGGATGCCGCGGCCGGTGAACTGCGCGCGCTGGTCCGAGGAGAGGTCCGACAGCACCAGGACGACGCCCGCGGGCCGGCGCGCGAGCACGTCCTCCACCCACGTCTGCCCCGGCGTCAGCCGCCCCGCGCTCTCCGAGAGCACCACGCCGAGCCGCTCCGCCCTGGCGACGTTCTCCACGCCCCTGATGACCTCCATCGCCCACGCGCTCTCCAGCTCGTGGAAGACCAGGTCGAGCAGCGGGGCCTGGCGGGCGCCGCCGCCGCGGCGCCGGTAGCCGTGCTCGCGCAGCAGGTCCTGGACCCGGGCGCGGGTGCCGGGGGAGACGTCGGAGCGGCCGTTGAGGACCTTCGAAACTGTCGACGCCGACACGCCGGCGGCCTCCGCGATCGCGGCCAGCGTAGCGGTGGCCTGCGGCTCCTCGGCGGCCGCGGGGGCCTCTCCGTCGAACTGGACTCCAGCACCACTCATGGCGGGATGGTAGCCCCGCCACCCGCCGCCGCGCGATGTCTTGACCTTCCCATGGCCTCACCCTAGGTTGCGCAGAAACATTCGAGGCTCTTTACGAAATGTTGCCGCCTGCTTCTGGAGGCTCGGCGAAGGAAGGCCCGGCATGGACAGCAGCGACTCCCGGCACGACCCGTCTCCCGCGTCCGACTTTCCGCCTGGCGACGGCGTCAGCAGGCGCCGCGTCCTCGGCGCCGGTCTCGGCCTGGGCGCGCTCTCCGCGTCCGCCGGCGGGGTCCTCGGGCTGCCGGGCCCGGCCGCCGCCGCGCCGCCGCAGGACCCGCCGCGGCCGACCGACCCCGGCGCGTACATCGCTCACGGCCCCGGCGCCGACCGGTTCCCGCTCGTCGCGGGCGGCCGGGCCGCGCCGCTGGTCGCCGACGGCGGCGACTTCCCCGGCGTGCTGCGCGCGCTGGGCGACCTGCGCGCGGACCTGGAGCGGGTCACGGGCGTCTGTCCCGCGCTCACCCGCGGCCGTGCGCCTTCCGGGCGTACCGCCGTGCTCGTCGGCACCATCGGCCGCAGCCCGCTGATCGACGGCCTGATCGCCGCGGGCAAGCTCGACGTCAGCGGTATCGAGGGCCGGTGGGAGACCTCGCTGCACCAGGTCTTGGCCGACCCGCTGCCCGGCCTGGACAGCGCCTTCGTCATCGCGGGCAGCGACCAGCGCGGCACCATCTTCGGCATCTACGACGTCTCCCGCGGCATCGGCGTCTCCCCCTGGCACTTCTGGGCCGACGTCCCGCCCCGCCGCCACGACGCGCTCTACGTGCTGCCCGGCCGGTTCTCGCAGGGCACGCCCGCGGTCCGATACCGCGGGATCTTCATCAACGACGAGAACCCCGCCCTCGGCCGCTGGGCGCCCGGCTTCTTCGGCCCCGGCCACGCCGAGGGCCACCCCGGCGGCTTCAACAGCGCCTTCTTCGCCAAGGTCTTCGAGGCCATGCTGCGGCTCAAGGCCAACTACCTGTGGCCGGCCGTCTGGGGCCGCGCCTTCGCCGAGGACGACCCCGTCAACCACGCCACCGCCACCGAGTACGGCATCGTCATGGGCACGTCGCACGAGGCGCCCATGATGCGCGGCATCGAGGAGTGGAACCGGCACGCCGTCCCCGCCGTACGCGACGCGAACGGGAACATCGTCACCGAGGGCCACGACCCGTACGGCGGCACAGGGGAGTGGAGCTTCGTGCGCAACGAGGCCGCCATCCGGGCGTACTGGCGCGACGGCATCCGCCGGATGGCGGCCGAGGGCTTCGAGGGCGTGGTGACCCTCGGGATGCGCGGCAACGGCGACACCTCGCTCCCCGACGGCGACGGCATCGAGCTGATGGAGCGCATCATCGCCACCGAGCGCGGCATCCTCGCCGAGGAACTGGGCGATGCGGCCGCCGTGCCGCAGGTGTGGACCATGTACAAGGAGGTCCAGCACTACTGGGACAGCGGCATGCAGGCGCCCGACGACGTCACCGTCGTCTTCACCGACGACAACTGGGGCAACCTGCGCCGCGTACCGGACCCCTCGCTGCCGCCCCGGTCCGGCGGCTACGGGCTGTACTACCACTTCGACTACGTCGGCGGCGGCCGCAACTACAAGTGGGTCGACACCGCCAACCTCGCCAGCACGTGGGAGCAGTTGCACCAGACGTACGCGTACGGCATCCGCAACCTGTGGGTCGCCAACGTCGGCGACCTGAAGTCCAACGAGCTGCCCACCCAGTTCTTCCTGGACTACGCCTGGAACCCCGACCGCTGGCCGGCCGACGCCCTGCCCGAGTGGGAACGCCGCTACGCGGCCGAGAACTTCGGCCCCCGGCATGCCGCCGAGATCGCCGAAATCCTGCACGAGTACGGCCGCCTCCAGGCCCGGCGCAAGCCCGAACTGCTCAACCGGCGCATCACCCTCGACCCGGCCAGGGACCCCGCCACCGACCCCGCCGCCGTCGTCTACGACGACCAGGCCACCCCCTTCAGCCGCGTCAATTACGGCGAGCTGGACCGGGTCACCGACGAGTGGCAGGAGCTGGCCCGCAGGGCGGACCGCGTCGAGGCCCGCCTCGACCGCGCGGACCGGGCGGCCTACTTCCAGCTCGTCCGCTACGCCGTGCGCGGCACCGCCGTCGTCTACGCGCTGCGCCGCGCCGAGTTCACCAACCTCCTCTACGCCGCGCAGGGCCGGGCCGCCGCCAACCAGCTCGCCGCCGAGACCGACGCCCTGTTCGCCGAGGACCAGGCGCTCGCCGACTACTACAACCACACGCTCTCCGGCGGGAAGTGGCAGGGCTTCCAGACCCAGCCGAAGATCGGCTACGGCGACGTCGAGCGCTACGGCCCCAACGCCCCCTGGCAGCAGCCGGAGAAGGACGACGAGGCGCTGCCCGACGAGGTCTTCCCCGCGGTCAGGCGCATCGACCCCGTCGCCGGCGCGTTGCTGGGCGTGGCGGTGGAGGGCTCCGAGCAGTGGTGGCCGGACGCCGCAGGGCCCGCGGTGCTGCCGGAGGTCAGCCCGTACGACAGCGGCACCGCCCCGTACATCGAGGTCTTCAACCGGGGCCGCAGCCCCTTCGGTTACGAGATCGAGCCCGCCGTGCCGTGGCTGCGCGTCGACCGCCCGCGCGGCCGGGTCACCTCCCAGATCCGCGCCACGCTGCGCGTCGACTTCGCCCGCGCGCCGCGGGGCACCACCACCGTGCCCATCGTCGTCAGCGGCGCCGGCCGCACCGTGGAGGTGCACGCCCGGGTGCACCGCCCGTCCGTGCGCCACTCCGCGCTCGCCGGCTCCGTCGAGGCGGGCGGCTGCGTCTCGGTGGAGGCCGACCGCCACACCCGCGCGGTCCCCGCCGCCGGGGTGGCCTGGCGCCGCATCCCCGGCATCGGGCGCACCGGCAACGGCATGGCTCCGTTCCCGGTGACCGCCTCCCCGCGGCCGGCCGGCCAGGGGCCGCGGCTGGAGTACACGATGACGCTCTTCACCACCGGCACCCTGCGCGTGGCCGCGTACCTCTCGCCGCGCAACAGCGTCCTCACCCCGGACGGGCTGCGCTACGCCGCCGCCTTCGACGACGACGCCCCGCAGACGGTGAACGTCACCCGGGTCACGGGCGCCGACGACGGCCGGATGAACCGTCAGTGGGAGCGCAACACCTCGGACAACGCCACCGTCACGGTGACGGAGCACCGCGTGACCCGTCCGGGCGTGCACGTGCTGAAGCTGTGGATGGTGGACCCGACGGTGGTGGTGCAGAAGCTGGTGGTCGACACCGGCGGCGTACGCCACAGCTACCTCGGCCCGCCGCCGAGCACGTTCGTCCAGCGGTGAGTCACGGCCCGGGCGGGGGCTGCGCGGAGCCGGGGGTGATCAGGCCCGTTTCGTAGGCGGCGATGACCGCCTGGGCGCGGTCGCGGAGCTGGAGCTTGGCGAGGATGCGGGCCACGTGCGTCTTCACGGTCGCCTCGCTGAGCCGGAATCTGGCGGCCAGCTCCGCGTTGCTGTGGCCGCGCGCCAGGGACTCCAGCACCTCCAACTCGCGCCGGGTCAGCGCGGACAGGTCGCGGTGCAGCGCCACCGCGCGGTCGTCGCGGGTGGCGAAGCGCTCCACCAGGCGGCGGGTGATGGACGGCGCGAGGAGCGCGTCGCCGGAGCGGACGAGGCGGACGGCGGCGGCCAGATGCTCGGGGGTGACGTCCTTGAGCAGGAAGCCGCTGGCGCCGGCGGCCAGCGCCGCGTACACGTACTGGTCGAGGTCGTACGTGGTGAGGATGATGACCCGCGGCGCGCCCGGCCCGGAACCCGGCCCAGGAGCAGGCCCCGCCGCTGTCCTGCCGTCCGCGCCGAGGAGGCGGCGGGTGGCCTCCAGGCCGTCCATCCCCGGCATGCGGATGTCCATCAGCACCACGTCGGGCAGGCTGCGGCGGACGGCGGCCACCGCCTCCTCGCCGTCGGCCGCCTCGCCGACGACGTCGATGCCGTCCGCGGCGAGGATCATCCGGAAGCCGGTGCGGACGAGCGCCTGGTCGTCGGCGATCAGCACCCGCGGCGCCCGGTCCGCCCCGCCGGGCTCTGCCTGCCTGCCCACGTCCCCCTCCACCGCCGTCCTCGCGGGACCGCGAGCCCCGCCGCCCGCGGTCAGCGTACCCGTGCAGTCTGACAAGACGTCCGGCGCGGCGGATCGGCCCTGAGGCGCAATCCGTCTCGACTTCCCGACTACTCCGGAAGAATGACCCGCGGCGGGCGACCGGATTCCGCCCGTACGAAATCGGCCGTGTGCGCCGCTCAGGGAATACAGAGGACCGCGCCGAGATGGCGCAAGAAGGTGAAATCTGCTGCCATTGCCGCCTCTTGTGGGCCGCGGAGCGCCACTCCTACACTCGGGCCGACCCTTATCGGGGTCGCGCAGTAGTGCTCGATTCTCACACCAAGAGGAGGGCTCCCCGCATGCTGCGAAAGTTGGGTATCGGCGTTATGGCCGCTGCCGCAATCGTCACTCTGTCCTCGGCCCCCGGGGCCACCGCCGCCCCCGCTCCCGCACCGGAGCGTACGGCCGTCGCCACCACGCTGTACTACGACGACAGCCAGGCCGGTGAATTCAAGGGCGCCGTCGCCGCGGGCGCAGAACAGTGGAATTCCACGGTGCAGAACGTCAAGCTGGCGAAGGCCCCGGCGGGCACCCGCGCCGAGATCACGGTCATCGCCGACGACGGCTGGCCGCGGGCCACCCTCGGCCCGGTCCGCCCCGGCGGACGCGCTACGGTCTGGTTCGGCCGCCAGGCGGTCAACGAGGGGTACAACACGACGCGCATCGCCGCGCACGAACTGGGCCACAGCCTCGGGCTGCCCGACCGGAAGCCCGGCCCGTGCTCGTCGCTGATGTCTGGCTCGACGGCCGGCGTGAGCTGCACCAACCCGGTCCCGAACGCGACCGAGCGGGCGCAGGTCGAAGCCAACTACGGCGGCGGCTTCGCGAGCCTCGTGCCGATGGACGGACGCATCGTCGTCGACGCGCCCTGACCGCCGGACCGCACGTACGACACCTCCCGTGGCCGGGGCGGAGACTCCCCGGCCACGGGCCACGGCCGGGCCCGTACGTGCGCATTCCCGTCCGGAATGCCAGGGGAATTCACCCTGGAAGAGTTCCGGACCTTCCTCAACACCTTCCAGCCGGACGAGAACCTGGACGCCGGTTCGTCCGCGGACCGCGCGCAGGCGGCTACCTGGGGCCGGATCCCGCGCAGTTGCGTGCGGCTTGCGGACGACGCCAGCATGCCGCCCGCCATGCAGGACCGGCTGATCCGGGAGGCGGACGCCCTCACCCCCGGCAACCCGTTCGACGTGCACACCGTGCCGGGCGGCCACCTGCGCTGGCTGGTGCACCCGGAACCGGCCGCCGACGTCCTGGCCGGGCTCGCGGCGGGCTGACCGGCCGGGGCGGCCGGGGGTGCGGCGCCCGGCCGTCACCAGCCGACGGCGACCACCATCCACTGCGGGTCCTGGACCGAGACGAACGACGACTGCTCGGCGACGTCGTCGTACGGGAAGCCGTACGCCAGGCCGCCGATCGCGTGCTGGTGCCAGAACTGGGCGTAGTAGTTGGCCGGACCCTGCCGGTAGAAGCGGCTCGGGTCGCCCCACTGGTTCTGCGGCAGTTCGGCGACGTGCCGGTTGAGCGCCGCGCAGCCGGGGGCGTCGCCCGCGAGCGGGCCGGAGCAGCCGAAGACCTCCTGCGTCGTGACGTTCCTGCCGACCGACCTGGCGTAGTCGCTCATGTAGGCGGCGTGCTTCCCGCCGGGCTGGAAGTCCGGCACGTTGCCGGGGGAGGGGATGCGGTACGGCGCCTGCACCTGGCTCAGCGACGCGAACTCCGGCGGCATGGCGGCCGCGAACTTCTGCCACGTGGCCTCGCGGGACTCCTGGAACGTCGCGTAGTCCTCGCCGACCTGCCGGTCCGTGCCGTCGTGGCCGTGCACCCGCATGGCGAGCTTGAGTGCGAAGGCGTCGACGCGGGTGGTGTTGCCGTGGAAGGCGTCGGGGCCGACGGTGAACTCGATGAAGTCGGAGTACCGGCTGTCGGGCGAGCCGAGGTGGAAGTACATCCGGCCGGCGGAGTTGGCGGGCATGTCGACGTACCGCTGCTGGGCGATCGAGCGGGTCTGGCCGCCGAAGGACCAGAAGACCTGGTCGTCGGGGTACTGGCCGTTCGTCCTGTTGAGGATCTGCACGGTCAGTACGTTCCGCGCGGGCGGGATGGCACCCGTGTCGCCCCAGAAGGAGGCGGGTGGCGGGTCACCCGGGGCCGCGGATGCCGTGGATGCCGGGCCGGCCGCGGGCGGTACGGCGGCGTGCGCGGCCGTACCGGCGCGGTCGGCGACCGCGTAGCAGGCGAATAACAGCAGGGCGACGACGGCCGTCAGCAGGCCGCGGTGGCGTCTGGGCCACGTCGGGTGCGCGGGGAACATGCGGGGGCTCCTTCGCTGTGGGGGGCGTACACGGCCCGCGGCGGGAGCTGCCCGGCGGGCCGGGCGTACAGAGAGCGCTCTCAGAGCGTCGTGAGGTGCGGGTGCGTTGTCAAGGGTCGCGGTCGTACGACCTCCGGGGGTTGAACACCGAGCGTGCCCGCCGGACCCATTGACTGCATGACATGAAGGGAGTTCACTCACCTCGCGCAAAGGTATGGACCATGCTCCACGCTCGACCCCACGACGCATCGAGGTGAGCTTCCATGTTCGTACGACGACGCAGACATCCGCTCCGCAAGACCGTGCTCGTCGCCACGGCCCTCGCCGCCGTGCTGGCCGTGCCGCTGCCCGGCGCCGCCGGCTCGGCACCGGCCCCCGGACCCGGCGGAAAGGCGGAAGCCGCGCCCTACGCCGTCACGTTCGAAGACAACTTCGACGGCCCCGCGGGCTCGGCCGTCAACGGCGGCAAGTGGCTGATCGAGACCGGCGACAACGTCAACAACCATGAGCGGCAGTACTACACCGCCGGCAACGCCAACGCCGCGCTCGACGGCCAGGGGAACCTGGTCATCACCGCCCGGCGCGAGAACCCGGGCAACTACCGCTGCTGGTACGGCCGGTGCGAGTACACCTCCGCCCGGCTCAACACCTCCGGCCGCTTCACCACCACGTACGGCCACGTCGAGACCCGGATGAAGCTGCCGCGCGGCCAGGGCATGTGGCCCGCGTTCTGGATGCTCGGCGACGACATCGGCCAGGTCGGCTGGCCGGCCAGCGGCGAGATCGACGTGATGGAGAACGTCGGCTTCGAGCCCGGCACCGTCCACGGCACCCTGCACGGCCCCGGGTACTCCGGGTCCGGCGGCATCGGCGGCGGGTACACGCTGCCCGGCGGGCAGCAGTTCGCGAACGGGTTCCACACCTTCGCCGTCGACTGGTCGCCGGACGAGATCACCTGGTCCGTCGACGGCAACGTCTACCAGCGGCGCACGCCCGCCGACCTCGGCGGCCGGCAGTGGGTGTTCAACAAGCCGTTCTTCCTGATCCTCAACCTCGCGGTCGGCGGCTACTGGCCCGGCGACCCCGACGGCAGCACCTCCTTCCCGCAGCAACTCGTCGTGGACTACGTCCGCGTCAGCACCTCCGACGGCGGCGGCGGTAACTCCGGCACGTTCACGGGCGTGGGCGGCAAGTGTCTCGACGTGGCGGGAGCCAACCCCGCCAACGGCACCGCGGTCCAGCTCTACGACTGCAACGGCACTTCCGCTCAGCGCTGGACCGTGGGCACCGACGGCACCATCCGCGCCCTCGGCAAGTGCCTCGACGCGGCGGCGGCCGGCACCGCCAACGGCACCAGGGTGCAGCTCTACGACTGCAACGGAACGGGCGCCCAGCGCTGGTCGTACAACTCGGCCACCCGCGACATCGTCAACCTGCCGGCGGACAAGTGCCTGGACGCGGTGGGCGGCTCGACGGCCAACGGGACGCCGACGCAGCTCTGGACCTGCACCGGAGCCGCGAACCAGAAGTGGACGCTGAACTCCTAGCACACCCGGCGCTTCAGGGGTGCCGGGAACGCGCTCGCGCAGGCAGGGACCCCGAGATTCGGCACCGCTTCCCGGCGCCCCCTCACCTTCAACACGTGAAGTGAGGGCTGATGCCCCCACCTCCACCGGGGCGTGCGCTCAACGCCCCGTCGCCAGGCTGCCGCCGCGCTCGACGCGGCCGGTCACCCGGGCCCGTACGCCGTTCGCGGCCCGTTCGGCCAGCGTCGGGCCTTCGGCGGTGGCCGTCACGTCCCCGGTCGCCTCCAGGTCGCGTACGTCCCGGCTCCCGGCCGCCAGCAGGTACCAGTCGCCCGAGGGCGCGCGCCAGTCGGTGGCCGCGAGGACGTGCTGCCCGAAGCGGCTGCACGCGGCGGAGTCCTCCCCGCTGCTCTGCGCGGCGACCACGCGACCCGGCGTCGCGGAGGTGCGGGCGGCTGCTGGTCGGCATGGGGGACCATCCACGGGGGGCTCGTGCGGGCGGGGCTCGTACCGCCAAACGAACGACCCCCGGACGAGTCACGGAGCGATCGCCGCCCCGCCGGCTTCCGCCCCGCGCGGCTGCCTCAGACGGTGCCGGGCACCGGGCGGCACAGCTCGGCGATCGCCGTTGCCAGCCGGGCGAGTTCGGCGTGGTCGGCCGTACGGCCCTGCAGGTACCCGAGGCGTGCGCCCGCCCCGTCCCGGGGGTCGGTCGGGAGCGCGGCGGCGGTGGTCAGGTCGGCGAGGTCGACACCCGGCAGGTGGCGCAGGCCGTCGAGCCGGGCGGACAGATCCTCCGGGCCGGCCGCGGGTCTCTGCCGGGTCCCGCGGGCGGGAGGCAGCAGGGTGTACTGGTACGTAACGCCCTCGAACCGCGGGGAGTCCGGCACCGGCAGCCCCAGCGCCAGCCGCATCGCCGCCGCCACCAGGTCGAAGCCGGATCCGCGCCGTACGACGTCGCCGACGAGGCCGCCGAGGCGCCCGTTGACCTCGATCAGCCGGGGCCCGTCCGCGGTGAGCTTCAGCTCCGTGTGCACGATCCCGTCGCTGATGTCCAGTGCGCCGATCGCCGCCTCGGCGAGGTCCTCCGCGCACTCCGCCAGCGATGCGTCCAGGGTGTGCGGGACGAAGGAGCCGCGCTCCCGGAACGGCTCGACCAGCGGAAACTTTCCCGTCACGCAGAGCGGTTGGCACTCCCTGCGGTGCACGGCCGTCTCCACGGAGACGTAGTCGCCCCACTGCGCCCCGGCCGCCCCGGGGTCGCCCGGGAGCAGCGCCTCGACCAGCAGGTCGGCACCGGGGGCCGCGTCCGCGCAGGCCGCGACGGCGGCGCGGGCGCCGGAGACGCTGTCGAGCCGGTGCACGAGCCGGCCGCCCGCGCCGCGCCGCGGCTTCAGCACCGCGGGCAGGCCCACCGTGTCCAGCGCGGCGTCGAGGTCGGCGGCGTCGGCGACGAGCGCGAACGGCAGGTCGTCCAGGCCCGCTTCGGCGAACGTACGGCGCTGCTGGAGCTTGTCCACGAGCCGGCCGGTGACCGCGGGCGTGTGCCAGTACGGGATGCCGAGCGCCGCCGCGATCACGGAGGTGAGCTCCATGCGGTGCTCGCTGAACGTCAGCAGCCCGTCGGGTACGAACACGGCGACCGCCATCGCCGCGTCATGTGCGTCCAGCCCGGTGATGTCGCACAGCGCGAACCGCCGCGTCAGCACCGGCAGCAGCTCCCGTACGTGGGCGGAGGCCCGGTCCACGACGAGGAACAGCTCCGCCCCGCAGAAGCGGGCGGCGGCCGCGACCTCCGCGGCACCGGCCGAGCCCGCGTCGTACAGGACGCCGACCGTCCGCTCCCCGCCCACCGTGCCCACACCGTCGCCCGGCGGATACGGGACGGTCCGGGGCACCGGGCCCGTCCCGCCCCGCGCCGCCCGCACCTACCCGCCGTCCCCGCCGGCCCCCGCGGCCAGCGCGACGGCGGTGACGAGCAGGCCGCTGCGGCACAGCCATCGGCCGTTCATGTGCGCCAGCGAGATGCCGTCGACGGTGGGGGCGGGGACCAGGATCCGGGCGGTGAAGGTCCCCTTGTCCGGGTCGACGTCGATCCGGGCCTCGTCGAAGTCCAGCTCCCTCGCGGTGAGCGGGTACCAGACCTTGAAGACCGACTCCTTGGCGCTGAACAGCAGCCGGTCCCAGCAGACTTCGGACGGGCCGCGCATCCGGGCGCGTACCTGCTCCTGCTCCTCCGGCAGCCCGACGGCCTCCAGGAGGCCGTCCTTCAGCGGCTCGTTGGGCTCGGCGTCGATGCCGATACCGATGACCTCACCGCGGCGGGCGACCGCGGCGGCGCGGTAGCCGGCGCAGTGCGTCATGGAGCCGACGATCCCGGCGGGCCACTGCGGCGCGCCGCGGCGGCCGGGGAGCAGGGGCGCGGGCTCGACGCCGAGCGCGCCCAGGGCACGGCGCGCGCACTGCCGTACGGTCGCGAACTCCGCCTGCCGGTGCGGTACGGCCCGGGCGACGGCCCGGGCCTCCTCGGGGTACAGCCGCTCCGCGGGCGGCTCGGGCGGGTCGGTGAACGCCTCGGCCGCGGTCACCCCGCCGGGCAGTAACTCCTGGAGCAGCCGGGCCCGTTCGGGGGTGGTCGTGAGTTCCCGGGGCCGCCCCGCCGGGGCCGCCGCCGTGGTCGTCGACGACGGGGGCAGGACCGTGCGCAGCAGCTCGCGCGGCGGGCGGCGCTTCCACTCCCGCGGGTAGCCGAGCGAGACCTCGGTGAACTTGACCCCGTCGTACCAGGTGACGCGGGGGATGTGGAGGTGGCCGTAGACGACGGCGGCGGCGCGGAAGCGGCGGTGCCAGTCGGCGGTGAGGGTCGTGCCGCACCACTGCGCGAACTCCGGGTAGCGCAGGATGTCGGTCGGCTGGCGCACGAGCGGCCAGTGGTTCACCAGCACCGTGCGGTGCGCGGGGTCGACGGCCGCGAGCCGCCGCTCGGTCAGCGCCACCCGCTCCCGGCACCAGGCGTCCCGGGAGGTGTGCGGGTCGGGGTGGAGGAAGTACTCGTCGGTGCAGACGACGCCGGCCTCGTGGGCCAGGCGCAGCGACTCCTCCTTGGTCGCCGCGCCAGGGACGCGGAAGGAGTAGTCGTAGAGGACGAACAGCGGCGCGATCGTCACCGGGCCGCCCTCGCCGTCCCAGACGGGGTACGGATCCTCGGGCGTCACGACGCCGAGGCCGCGGCAGAGTTCGACGAGGTGCCGGTAGCGCTCCTCGCCGCGCAGCGTGACCGGGTCGTCGGGGTGGGTCCACAGCTCGTGGTTGCCGGGCACCCACACGACCTTGGCGAACCGCTCGGCGAGCAGTCCGAGGGTCCATTCGATGTCCGAGACGCGCTCGCCGACGTCACCGGCGACGATCAGCCAGTCTCCGGGCGCGGTGGGGCGCAGCCCGGCGGTGATGTCGCGGTTCTCTTGGTAGGCGACGTGCAGGTCGCTGACGGCCAGCAGTCTTCCGTGCATCAGGGCCATTCGATCATTCGGCGGCGGCGGCTCGGGTGGTGTCAAGGGCGCGAGGGCGGCTGTCGTCCGGCAGCCGCGCATCGGGCGCTGTGCCGACAGGTTGGTACCCGTACCTAAATTCCCGCCAAAAGGCTGCTGACCGGCCCTTTCGCGGCGGCGACGTGCGCTCGCGGCAGGGGAGTTGCGGGCACGGCAGGGCCCGCGCGAGACTGGATCCTCAACGTCCGTTGAACAGAAGTGTTCTCTTTGCGAATGACAGGGAGCAGATCGTGACCACACCGGCCGCAGGGTCCCCCCACGGCGCGGCGCCGGCCCCGGTGCCGACGCAAGCGCCCCCGGAAGCGCCGGAAGCCGGCGGCTCCGGCACCAACCGCGTGCTGTTCGGCCCGGTCGTGCTCGGGCTCTTCCTCGTCCTCGCGTTCGCCGGGCTGATGATCCCCGGGCTGCGCAACCCCGCCCCCAGCGACATGCCGCTCGGCCTTGCCGGGCCGGGTCCCGCGGTCGCGCAGGTCGAAGCGGAACTCGACGCGGCCGCCCCCGGCGCGTTCGAGGTCAAGCGGTACGCGGACGAGGCCGAGGCCCGCACCGCCCTGCGCGAGCAGGACGTCCTCGGCGCCATCGTCGTCGGCCCTTCGCCGAAGCAGCCGCCCGCCCTGCTCGTCGCCAGCGCCGCGGGCGACGCCCCGAAGACCGCCGCCACCACGGCGTACGAGCAACTGACCGCGCAACTCGGCACCCCGCAGAAGGTCGACGACGTCGCCCCGCTGCCGGAGAAGGACTCCCGCGGGGTCAGCGCGGTGCTCCTGTGCGTCGCCCTCACCATCGGCGCGCTGATCTTCCAGCTCGTGCTGAGCCTGGCCGCCGCCCACGTCGGGGCCGCCAGGCGCTGGCTGTCCTGCCTCTGCTACGCGGTCGTCGCCGGCGTGGCCGGCGCGCTCTTCGCCGGGCCCGTCACCGGCACCCTGGACGGCCACTTCCTCGAACTGCTGGGCGTCACCACGCTGCTGTCGCTGGCGGTCGTCGGCGTCGTCGCGGCGTGCCAGGCGCTGCTGGGTGCGCTCGGCATCGCCGTCGGCGCGCTGCTCGTCCTCCCGCTCGGCCTCGCCTCCTCCGGCGGCGTCGTCGACCCGCACTTCCAACCCGCCTTCTACGGTGCCGTCTCGGAGTACCTGCCGATGGGCAGCACCGTCTCGCTGCTGCGCCGCGTGCTGTACTTCGACGGCAACGCGGCCGGCGGACCGCTGCTCACGCTGGCGCTGTGGGCGGCCGGCGCCTGGCTCGTCACCGTGGCGATGGAGCGGATCCGTCCCTTCCGCCCGCTGATGGTCATCGTGCCCGCCGCCGCCGTGGCCCCGGCCCGTACCGCCTCCGCGCGGACGGCCTGATGGCGCGGCCCCATGAGCCCGGCGGCCGGCCGGCGGACGAGCCGCCGGAAGCCGGGCAGGACCGCCGCGAGCTGATCCGGCTCGCGGCGGTCGAGCTCTTCGCGCGGCACGGCTACCGCGGCACCACCGTGCGCGCCATCGCCGAACGCGCCGGGGTGGATCCGGCGCTGGTGATGTACCACTTCGGCAGCAAGGAGAACGTCTTCTCCACGGTGATCCGGGAGACGATGCGCGCCGAGGAACTGCTGCCGGAGCTGCCGCACCTGCTCGACGAGGTCGCCGACACCGACAGCGCCGACGACCCCGCCGCGGACGGCAAGTGCCCCGGCGGGCCCGGCAGCCGGCTGCTGCGCGGCTTCCTCACCCGCTGGGAGGACGCCGCCACCCGCCCCTCGCTCCTCGTGGTCTTCCGCTCCGCGATGGAGCACCCCGAGGCGTCGCAGCTCTTCCGTGAGGTCGCCGGCGGCGAACTGCTGCTGCCCCTCGCCCGCCGCATCCCCGCGCCCGACCCCGAACTGCGCGCGGTGCTGGTCGCCTCGCTGCTCGTCGGGCTGGTCACCGGGCGCTACGTGGTGCCGATCGAACCGCTGGCCGGGATGGAGCTGGACACCGTCGTCGGGCTCTACGGCCCGTACGCGGACGACATGCTGCTCGGCCGGCTGGGCGGCTCCCCGCCGCCCGGCCTGCCCGACGCCTGACCCCGCGGGGCCCGTCAGGGGCTCCGCGGGGCCAGGCCGGTGGTCAGAGGATCGTCCGGTCAGGGCGACGTCTCGTCAGTGGCTCGTCGGCAGCGTGCCGTTGACGAGCGCATCCACCACGTGGCGCCGCTGGAGCTTGCCGCTCGGGGTCTTGGGCAGCGTGCCCCGCGGCACGACCTCCACCCGGTCGGGGCGCAGCCCCGTCTCGGCGGAGACCGCCTGGATGACGCCCTCGCGGATCTGGGCGACGGCCTCGGCGTCCGCGTGGCTCTTCGACTCCACCACCAGCACCAGCGCCTCCGTGCTGCGCTCCTCGTCGGGGCAGCCCACGGCGGCGATGGAGTTCGCCCGCAGCCCCTCCACCGCGGCGGCGGCCGATTCGAAGGCGTACGGGTGGTAGTTGGACCCGGCGATGATGACGACGTCCTTGATGCGGCCGGTGACGTAGGTCTGCCCGGCGTCGGTGAAGCCCTGGTCGCCGGTGTTCAGCCAGCCGTCGTCGCCCAGGACCTTCGCGGTCTCCTCGGGCTGGCGGTAGTAGCCGGACATCATCGAGGCAGTACGCAGCAGGATGGTGCCCTGCTTGCGGTCCGGCAGGTCGGCGCCCGCATCGTCCACGACGCGCAGCTCCATGCCCGTCAGCGGGGTGCCGGAGGAGACCAGCTCCTGCGCGTCGGCGGCGCCCGGCTCGGCCTCCACGACCTCGCCGTCCGCGGCCAGCCGGTCGCGGCTGACGGTGAGCGTGGTCAGCGGCTCGCCGGGCACGCACATGGTCGCGGCGAGGGTGATCTCCGCCATGCCGTAGCAGGGCATCATCGAACGCTCGCCGTAGCCGTACGGGGCCATGCGCTCGGCGAACAGCCGCAGGGTGTTCGCCTGGACGACCTCCGCGCCGTTGCCCGCGACCCGCCAGGCGCTCAGGTCGAGGCCCGCCAGCTTGGCGTCGGGGATGTTCGAGGCGCACATGCGGTACGCGAAGTTGGGCGCCGAGGTGAACGTGCCCCGGTAGCGGTGCATCGCCCACAGCCACCGCTCGGGCCGGACCGCGAACGAGAGCGGCGGCATGCTCGCCACCGGCAGCCCGTGCAGCAGCGGCGCGAGGTTCAGCCCGATCAGGCCCATGTCGTGGTGCATGGGCAGCCAGCTCACGATCAGGTCGCCGGCGCGGTAGGCGTGCTCGCCGATGGCCGCGGCGTTGGCGAAGATCGACTCGTGGGTCAGGGTCACGCCCCGGCTGTCGCCCGTGGTGCCGGAGGTGAACTGCAGCAGCGCGATGTCGTCGGGCTTGGCCTGCGCGGCGGCCAGGTCGAGACCGCCTTCGAAGGGCGGCTCGACGATCGCGACGCCGGCCTCCTTGCACGGCTCCGTCACCGCGTCGAGGAACTCCGGCGCGACGACCACGGCCCGCGGCTCGGCGCGGCTGATCAGCAGCCGCAGCCGGTCGGCCCAGCGCTGCCGGCGCATCGTCGCCAGCGGCGGCTCGCTGACGAACGGGATGGCGCCCAGCAGGAAGCAGCCGTGCAGCGTGGCGTACGCGTCGGCGCTGGTGTCCATGCAGACGCCGACGCGGTCACCGCGCCGCACGCCGTGCTCCGCGAGGGTGGTCGCGGCGGCGCCCGCGCGCTCGGCCAGCTCCGCCGCGGTCAGCCTGACGGGGTCGCCCGAGCCCTCGACGTACGCCAGCGGACGGTCGGGGTCGCTGTCCGCGAGATCGAGCAGCGCCGCGCCTATCGTGGCGGCCGGCGTCATCGCGACCGGGGCCGGATCCGGCTCCGGCTGAAATCCCGCGCGATCCCCGTGGATTTCCTCGGTCGAAGCGGCAATTGTCATTCCGTACCCCCGAATTGACTGCCGCGGTCGCGGCATGAAATGGGCTGGTCTGAGGTAAGGTCATGATGGGCGGCGGGCAACGGCGGCGTCAAGTCGGGTAATTCCAGGTCGCGGCTTTAGCGGGCCGCTAGACGGTCCTTAGTCGGCAGGGCCACGATAGAACCGCCAGAATAGTGCTGCGCGGTGAGAGTGCGTAGCCGTAAAGTCCGCGCGGTCCCGTACCGGGATTTCACAGACGCATACTGAAGGAACGACTCGACATGTTTGCGCTTGCCTTCCCAGGTCAGGGTTCGCAGCACAAAGGGATGGGTGCGCAGCTCTTCGGCAGGTTCCCGGAGGAAGTCGCCCGCGCGGACGAGATACTCGGTTATTCCATCGAGGAGCTGTGCCGTGACGACGTCGAAGGACGGCTGCAGAACACGGAGTACACGCAGCCCGCGCTCTTCATCGTCAACGCGCTGAGCCACCTGGCCCACCGCGCCGACGGCGGCGCCGAGCCCGACTATCTCGCCGGGCACAGCCTCGGCGAGTACAACGCCCTGCACGCCGCCGGCGCGTTCGACTTCGCCACCGGACTGCGGCTGGTCGCCAAGCGCGGCGAGCTGATGTCGCGGGTGGCGGACGGCGGAATGGCCGCCGTCGTCGGGCTCACCGCGGAACAGGTCGCGGAACTCCTGGCGCGGCCGGGCCTGGAGAACCTGTCGATCGCCAACTACAACAACCCGACGCAGATCGTCGTCGCGGGACCGCGTGATGACGTGGCGGGCGCTCGCGCCGTCTTCGAGGAGGCGGGCGCCGGCCTGTTCACCGTGCTGCGGGTCAGCGGCGCGTTCCATTCCCCGTACATGTCGGCGATCCAGGGCGAGTTCGCCGAGTTCCTGAACAAATTCACGCTCGCGCCGCCCGCCGTGCCCGTCATCTCGAACGTGACCGCCCTGCCGTACGAGGACGATGTCGCCGCCGCGCTGGTGCGGCAGCTCGACCACCCGGTGCGCTGGACAGACACCGTCCGCTACCTCATCGCGCGGGGGGTCGCGGACATCAAGCCCATCGGTCCCGGCCGGGCCATGCGCGGGCTGATCAAGGCGACCCGGCGCGACGAGGAGCGCCGCGCAGAGGAGGCGCGGGAGGCGGCCGCGGCGGAGGACGCCGCACGGACCGCGGTGGCCCCCGCCTCCGGCGGCGAACTGCGCCTGCGCCGCCCCGAGCGCGACCGCGCCCGCCCCGAGGGCACCCCCGCCGTCCAACTGCACCAGGCACTCCTGAAGGACCTGCGCACCACCGTCGCGCAGGTGCTGAAGGTCGAACCCGCCGTCGTACGCAGCGAGACGGAGCTGAGCGAGCTGGGCTTCGACTCGATCCGGCTGATCGAGTTCGCCGACCTGCTCCGCCGTGACCTCGGCGTCGACCTCACCCCTTCGGTGTTCTTCGAGCACTTCACCCTGGAGGCGTTCGCGCGCCACCTCCTCACCGAGCACCACGACCTCGTCTCCGCCCGCTACCCCGACGCCGGCGACGACGCCCCCCGCACCGGCCCCCGCGGCGCGGGGCGGGCCCAGGACGACGCCCCGCTGCCGGACCCGTACCCCGTCGCCGTCGTCGGCCTCAGCGCCGTCCTGCCCGGCTCTGCGGACCTGGAGGGCTTCTGGCAGCGGCTGCTGGCGGGCGACGAACTCGTCACCAAGGTCCCCGAGGACCGCTGGCGCGACTGGGCGGGCGCGGAGCGCGCGGCCCGCGCGCACGGCGCGTTCCTCGACGAAGTCGACTCCTTCGACTGCTCGTTCTTCGGTATCTCGCCGCACGAGGCCGAGCTGATGGACCCGCACCAGCGGCTCTTCCTGCAGACCGTGTGGAAGGCCGTCGAGGACTCCGGCCGCCGCCCCGACACCCTCGCGGGCAGCCGCACCGGCCTGTTCGTCGGGCTCAGCTCCATGGACTACGCGGAGGTGCTGGGCCACAGCGCCGCCGGGCCGCAGGCGCACACCGCCACCGGGCTCTCCCACGCCGTGCTCCCCAACCGGGTCTCGTACCAGCTCGACCTGCGCGGCCCCAGCGAGGCGATCGACACCGCGTGCTCGTCGTCGCTCGTCGCGGTCCACCGCGCGGTCCGCAGCCTGCGCACGGGCGAGTGCGGGCTGGCCATCGCCGGCGGCGTGAACCTCATGCTCAGCCCCACCCCCTTCGAGTGCTTCGAACTGGCGGGGATGCTCGCCCCCGACGGCCGCTGCAAGACCTTCGACCAGTCCGCGGACGGGTACGTACGCGGCGAGGGCGTCGTCGCCGTCGTGCTCAAGCCGCTGGCCGCCGCCGAGGCCGACGGGGACCACATCCACGCCGTGATCCGCGGCAGTGCCGTCGGCCACTCCGGCCGCGCCGCGTCGCTCACCGCGCCCAGCCCCGAGGCGCAGGCCGACGTCATCGTCGACGCCTGGCGCGCGGCGGGGCTCGACCCGGCCACCGCCACCCACGTGGAGACCCATGGCACCGGCACCAGCCTCGGCGACCCCATCGAGATCGAGGGCCTGAAGCAGGCGTTCGCCCGCCTCTACGCCGCCTGGGGCCACGACGCCCCCGCCGAGCCGCACATCACCCTCGGCTCGGTCAAGACCGCCATCGGCCACCTGGAGGCGGCCGCCGGTCTTGCCGGCCTGGTCACGATGGTGAAGGCGCTGCGGTACGGGAAGCTGCCCGCCCTGCGCCACTTCGAGAAGCTGAACCCCTACATCCGCCTGGACGGCAGCCCCTTCCGCATCGGCGACCGCGCCGGCGACTGGCCGCGCCGCACGGCCCCCGAAGGGCCCGTCCCACGCCGCTGCGGCGTCAGCTCCTTCGGCTTCGGCGGCAGCAACGCACACGTCGTGCTGGAGGAGTACGAGCGCGAGCCCGCCGGCGGCGAGGCGCCGAGCGCCCCGCTGCTGATCCCGCTGTCGGCCCGTACGCCCGACGCGCTGCGCGACTACGCCCGCGAACTGGTCCGCCACCTCGACCTGCACGCGCCCGCCGGGGGCACGGCCGACTTCGCGCTCACCGCGCTCGCCGACACCCTGCAGCTCGGCCGCGAGCCCATGGCGGCCCGGCTCGCGGTCGTCGCGGAGGACGCCGACGAACTGTACGACGCGCTGGTGCACTTCCTGCGCGGCGAGGACCAGGGCGACACCTGGTGGAGCGGGCAGGCCACCGGCGCCGCGGACCTCTCGCGCGCGCTGCTCGCCGGGCCCGAGGGCAACACGTACCTCGACGCCCTCGCCGCCGCGGGCAAGGCCGCGGCCCTCGCCCGGCTCTGGGCGGCCGGGGCGGACTTCGACTGGGCGCTGCTGCGCGGCGGCAGGCCCGTACGCCGCACGTCCCTGCCGACGTACCCCTTCGAGCGCCGCCCGATCCGCCCGCAGGATCTCGTGCCGCACGTCCTGCTCACCCCGGGCCAGGCGCGGCCCGCCCTCGCCGCGGCCCCCGCACCCGCGGCCCTGGCCGCCGCCCCTGCTCCCGCCGCGCTGCCGAGCGGCGCGGGCGCTGCGCAGGAGGCCGTGCTGGGGCATCTCGTGGGGCTCTTCGCCGAGGAGCTGAAGTGGCGTCCCGAGGAGATCGACCCGCGGGCCGGCTTCGACGACCTGGGCCTCAGCTCCCTGCTGGTGGAGAAGCTGCGCCGGCGGCTGGAGGAGCACTACGGGCCGGTCGACAGCGCCACGCTCTTCACGTACAAGAACCTGGACGCGCTCGCGCGCCACATGGCGGGACGGGTACGCACCCCGCCCGCCGCGACGCCCGCACCCGCGGCCGTCCAGCCCGCGGCCGTTCAACCCGCCGCCGTGCAGCCGGGCGCCGTCCAGCCCGCTCCCGTGCCGCCCGCCGCCGCGGGCGCCGGCACCGCGGACATCGCCATCGTCGGCATCAGCGGCCGCTACCCCAAGGCCCCCACCCTGGCCGACTTCTGGGACCGGCTGCTCGCCGGCGACGACTGCGTGGACGAGATCCCCCTCGACCGCCCCGGCTACCGCCGCTACGCGGAGCTGGCGCGCGAGAAGTTCGGCGACCAGTGGCCGCGCTGGGGCGGCTTCCTCGACGACGTCGACGCCTTCGACCCGCAGTTCTTCCACATCTCGCCGCGCGACGCCCGGCTGCTCGACCCGCAGGAACGGCTCTTCCTCACCACCGCGTGGGAGACCCTGGAGGACGCCGGCTACACCCCCGCGTCGCTGGCCGACCCCGAACTCGGCGACGAGCGCGGCTCGGTGGGAGTCTTCGCCGGGGTGACGTACAACAACTACCAGATGTTCGCGGGCGGCGACCTGGACGAGGGCGTCTGGCGCATCGTCGGCTCGCAGACCTTCTCGGTCGCCAACCGCATCTCCCACCTGCTCAACCTCGGCGGCCCCAGCCTGACCCTGGACACCGCCTGCTCCTCCTCTCTCTACGCCATCCACCTGGCGGTCGCCGCGATCCGCCGCGGCGAGTGCGCCATGGCACTGGCCGGCGGGGTGAACCTGTCGCTACACCCGAGCAAGTACGTGATGCTCGCCGAGGCCGGGTTCCTCGCCGAGGACGGCCGGTGCCGCGCCTTCGCCGAGGGCGGCACCGGCTACGTACCGGCCGAGGCGGTCGGCGCGGTGCTCCTCAAGCCGCTCGGCCGGGCGCTGGCCGACGGCGACCGGATCCACGCCGTCATCAAGGGCTCGGCGGTCAACAGCGACGGCCGCACGTACGGTTACGGCGTCCCCAACCCCGTCGCGCAGGCCGAGCTGGTCCGCGCCGCGCTCGCCGACGCCGGGGTCGACGCCGGCTCCATCGGCTACGTCGAGGCGCACGGCACCGGCACCAGCCTCGGCGACCCCATCGAGGTCCGCGGCCTCACCGAGGCGTACGCGGACGCCGCCGCCCCGCACCGCCGCGACGGCCGCCCGGCCTGCGCCATCGGCTCGGTGAAGGCCACCATGGGCCACGCCGAGGCGGCAGCCGGCATCGCCCAGGTCACCAAGGTGGTGCTGCAGTTGCGGCACGGCACGCTCGTGCCCTCCCTGCTGCACACCCCCGAACTCAATCCGAACCTCGACCTCGACAGCACGCCGTTCGCCGTGCAGCGCGAGACCGCCCCCTGGGAGCCGCCGGTGCTGCCGGGGACGGGCGGGCCCGTGACCGGGCCGCGCCGCGCGGGCGTCAGCTCCTTCGGCGCGGGCGGCGTCAACGTCCACCTGATCCTGGAGGAGGCCCCGGCCCGCCCCGCCCCGGCCGCCGCGGGTGCCGGCCGGCCGCTGGTGTTCCCGCTGTCGGCCCGTACGCCGGAGAACCTGCGCGCGTACGCGGCCCGCATGGCGGCGTTCCTCCGCACGCTGCCCGCGGAGCCCGGCGCCGGGGACCCGGAGGTGCCGCGGGCCGCCGACGTCGCGTACACGCTCCAGCACGGCAGGGAGCCGATGGAGTACCGCGCCGCGTTCGCGGCCCGTACGCTCGCCGAGGCCGCCGAGCGCTTCGCGCGCGTCGCCGCCGGCGACGACGGCGACGAGCGCATCAGCACCGGCCGCCGCCCCGGCCGGTCGGGCGCCGCGCCCGCGGTGCCCGCCGACGCCGCGCCGGAGCAGGCCGCCGCGCTGTGGGCGGCGGGCGGCGACGCGGACTGGGCCGCCCGGCCCACCGGCGGGCGCCGGGTGTCGCTGCCGACGTACCCCTTCTCGCAGGAGCGCTACTGGCTGGAGCCGAGCGCCACGAACCCGGCACGGCCGACCGCACCGGCCGTGCCGATCCCCGTCCCCGCGCCGCGGACCGCCCCGGAGGCGGAGGACTCCGCGGCGGCTCCCGCGGCGCGGGAGGCGGCCGCCGCTGCGGACCTGCTCGCGTCGCTGGCCGCCGCGCCCGCCAGCGAGCGCCACACCGCGCTGGCCACGCGGATGCAGCAGACGCTCGGCGAGCTGCTGGAGTTCCCGCCCGGCAGCCCGCCGGACCGGCAGCGCGGCTTCTTCGAGCTGGGCATGGACTCGGTGATGGCCGTCCGCCTCGGCAATCTGCTCGAAGAGGCGCTGGGCCTGGTCCTGTACGCCGGGGTGGTCTTCGACTACCCGTCCATCGACGAGCTCGCCGCCTATCTGCTGGACGAGCTGAGCCTCGACGACGCCCCCGCCCCGGCGGCACCGGAACCCGCCGCGGAGGCACCGGAGTCCGCGCCCGACAGCGCCCTCCAGGTCCTGCACTACACCGCAGGATGGGAGCCGGCCGCCGCCCCCGAGGGCCCCGCCTCCTGGCTCACCGGACCCGTGCTCGTCTTCGACGACGACGGCGCCCTCACCGAGCGGGTACGCGACCGTCACTCCGGCGCCGCGCCCGTCGTCGGCGTCCGGCCCGGCGAGGCATACGAGGTGGCCGGCGACGGCCGTACCGTACGCGCCGGGTCCGCCCAGGACCACGCCGCGCTGCTCGCCGGACTCGACGCCCCGCCGGTCACCGTGCTGCACGCCTGGAGCGACCCGCGCACCGCGCTCACCTCGGTCTTCCACCTCAGCCAGGCGCTCCTGCGGCAGGGCCTGCGCGCCCCCGTGCGGCTGCTGCGCGTCGCCGCCCACGCCGACGGCGGGCCCGACCCGCTGGCCGAGGCGTTCGGCGGCTTCGCCCGCAGCGTCGACCACGAGAACCCGCGCCTCGTCCAGCAGGCCGTCGCCGTACGCGCCGACGCGGGCGAGGAGCCCGCCGCCGCCCTGCTGCGCGCCTGCGAGGCGGAACTCGCCGCGGACGCCCGCGCCGACGCCGAGGTACGCCACGACGCGGACGGCCGCCGGGTGCGCAGGCTCCGCGAGCTGCCCGCGGTGGCACCCGACGCGCCGGGCGGCGTCGCGGTCCGGCCGGGCGGCACATACGTCATCACCGGCGGCGGAGGCGGCCTCGGCCTGCTCTTCGCCGAACACCTCGCCCGCCAGGCCCGGGTGAACCTGCTGCTCGTCGGCCGCTCACCGCTCACCGGAGAGCGGCAGGAGGCGCTGGAGCGCATCCGCGCCCTCGGCGCCGACGTCCGCTACGAGCGTGCCGACGTCTCCGACCGCGGCGACGTCGAGTGGATCCTGGCCGCCGCCCGCAACCGCTGGGGCAGCGTGCACGGCGTCATCCACTCCGCGGGCGTGCTGCGCGACGGGCTGCTGCCCAACAAGACCGCCGACGAGATCGACCTGGTCCTCGCCGGCAAGGTCGACGGCGCCGTCCACTTCGACGCCGAGACCGCCGCGGACGACCTCGACTTCTTCATGGTCTTCTCGTCGCTCGCCGCGCTCGCGGGCAACCCCGGCCAGGTCGACTACGCCTTCGCCAGCCGCTTCCTCAACGCCTTCAGCCGCCGCCGCGAGGAACTGCGCGCCGCGGGCGAGCGGTCCGGCGCGAGCATCGCGCTCGTCTGGCCGTTCTGGCGCGAGGGCGGCATGCGCGTCGACGAGTCGACGGAGGGCTTCGTACGCCGCCGCCTGGGCCTGACGCCGCTGGAGAACGCGGTGGGGGTGGAGGCGTTCGACGCAGCGCTGCGGCACGCCGCGCCGGAGTTCGGCGTCGTGCACGCCGAACGGGACAAGCTGCAGCGGGTGCTGCGGATCGAGCCGCCGGCCGCCGAGTCCGCGGCGCGGCGGCCCGGGGCGGCCGCTGAGGCCGGCGGCGGCAAGCCGGCCACCGGGAAGGGCGATTCGACGGTGGAGATAGAGCTGAAGGGCGTCCTGGCCGAGCTGGGGCTCTAGCCCACGGCCCGCGGGAGAGGAAACGGCGATGACGGACAAGGCACTGCTGAGGCGTTCCCTGGAGGCCGTGCGCACCCTGCGCGAGCAGGTCGACGAGCTGCGCGCGCGGGCCGCGGAGCCCATCGCCGTCGTCGGCCTCGGCTGCCGCTTCCCCGGCGGCGCGGACGGCCCCGAGCGGTTCTGGGAGCTGCTGCGCGAGGGCCGCGACGGCGTCGTGGACGTGCCCGGGGACCGGTGGCCCGTCGAGGGCTGGTACTCCTCCGACCGGAGCGAGCCCGGGACCTCGTACACCCGCCGCGGCGGGTTCCTCGCCGAGGGTGCCCACGCGTTCGACGCCGGGTTCTTCGGCATCACCGACGCCGAGGCCCGCGACATGGACCCGCAGCACCGGCTGCTGCTGGAGACGAGCTGGCAGGCACTGGAGAGCGCGGGGCTGCTGTCGGGGACCACCGCCGAGCGGCGCGTCGGCGTCTTCGTCGGCGTCTCGGGATCGGAGAACACCCTGCTGCCACGGTCGCCGCGCGCGGCGGGTCCGTACACCGCGACCGGCTCCGCGATCAGCGTCGCCGCGGGCCGTATCGCGCACACCTTCGGGCTGCGCGGCCCGGCCCTGGCCGTCGACACGGCGTGCTCGTCGTCGCTGCTCGCGGTGCACCTCGCGGCCGAGAGCCTGCGCCGCGGCGAGTGCACCGCCGCCCTGGCCGGCGGGGTGAGCGCCATGATGTCGCCCGCCGTGATGGTCGCGCTCTGCCGGATGGAGGCACTGGCAGAGGACGGCAAGTGCAAGGTCTTCGACGCCGCCGCCGACGGCTACGTACGCTCCGAGGGCAGCGGCATGGTCGCCCTCATGCGCGCCTCGGACGCCGCGGCCGTACGCGCCCCGGTCCTCGCCCTCATCCGCGGCTCCGCCGTCAACCACGACGGCCGCACCAGCGGCCTGACCGTCCCCAACGGCCGCGCGCAGCGCGAGCTGATCACCGACGCCGTGGCCGCCGCCGGGGTCGAGCCGCGGGCCGTGGACTACCTGGAGGCGCACGGCACCGGCACCGCGCTGGGCGACCCCATCGAGGTACGCGCCGCCGCCGACGTGCTCTGCGCCGACCGCGACCCCTCGGCACCGCTGCGCATCGGCGCGGTCAAGTCCAACATCGGGCACCTGGAGGCCGCCGCCGGGGTGGCGGGCCTGATCAAGACCGTGCTCGCGCTCCGCCACGGCGAGCTCCCCGGCGGCCTCCACCTGCACAAGCCCAACCCCCGCCTCGGCGTCGAGCGACTGCCGGTGGCGCTGTGCGACCGTACGGCGACGTGGCCGCGCCACGGCGACGGCCGGCCCCGTACCGCAGGCGTCAGCTCCTTCGGCTTCTCCGGCACCAACGTGCACGTCGTGCTCACGGAACCGGACGCCCAACCGGCGCGCACCGCGGGCCCCGAGCGCCCCGCGCACGTCTTCGCGCTCTCCGCGCGCGACCCCGAGGGCCTGCGGGAGGCCGCCGCCCGGCACGGCCAGTGGCTCGCGACGCACCCCGACGCGACGCTCGCCGACTTCTGCCACACCGCCACCGCGCGCCGCGCGCACTTCGCCCACCGCACCGCGTTCGTCACCGCCTCACGCGACGACCTCGCGCGCAGGCTCGCCGCGCTCGCCGCGGGCGAAGGACCCGAACCGCCCGCGGTACCCCGGCAGACCGCGGCGGCCGAGGCGGTCGGCGCCCGCGACCGGGCCCCCGCGCCGCCCGTCGCCTTCCTCCTCGACGCCTCCGCATCCGCCGCGGAGCGCATCACCGAGACGCTGTACGCCACCCACCCGGGTTTCCGCGCGCACGTCGAGCGGTGCACCGCGGAACTGCGCGCTTCCGACGGAGAGCCGGACGGCGCGCCCGCCGCGCTCGCCGCCGACGTACGGACCGTGGCCTGCCAGATCGCGCTGGTCCGCACGCTCGCCGACTGGGGCATCGCCGCCGGCGCCGTCGCCGGCGGTGCCGCGCCCGGAGACCTCGCCGCGGCCGTCCTCAGCGGCGCCCTCGACGCCCCGGCCGCCGGCGCCCTGCTCGCCGCCCGGCACGGCGCCGCCGCCCCGCCGGCCGCGCTTCCGCAACGCCCGCGCGCGCTGCGGCTGCTGCACGGGCCCGACGCCGCCGAGGCGGGCGCGGACCAGGCCGCCGACCCCGGGTTCTGGCTGCGCACGGGGCCCGGCGTTCGCCCGGAGGCCGCCGCCGCGGCGCTCGCCGCGCACGGCTACGACACCCTCGTCCACGTCGGCGGCCCCGCGGCACGGCCCGCCGGCGAGGTCCGGGGGCTGCCCGGTGACGACATCTGGCGCGAACTCCTCGGCTGGCTGGCGGACCGGCACGTCGCCGGCCAGGACGTCGACTGGTCGGCCTGCGACGACGGCTACGAGCGGACCCGGCTGGACCTGCCGGGGCAGACGTTCCGACGCCGTACGCACCGCCCGGACGCCGCGGCAATCGATGCCGCTCCCGCGGCGTCCGGGGTCGGTGCGCCCATGGGAGCGCTCGGGCTGCGGCAGGTCGCCTCGCCGCTCGCGCAGCGCCAGTACACGACCGCCGTCAGCCGTGCGGCGCTGCCCGAAGTCGCCGACACCGCCGGGGTCCTGCACGTCGGCTACTACCAGGAACTGCTGGCCGCTGCGGCCCGCACGGGCCCCGGGCTGCGGCTGGACGACGTACGGTTCGAGCGGGCCCTGACGCTCGCCCGCGGCCAGGAGCGCACGGTGCACCTGGCGGTCGGCCCGGCGGACGGCGACGGCTGGGCGGAGTTCTCCGTACACAGCCGGGAGGCCGGCGAGACCTTGCCCGAGTCCTCCGGCGACGAGGGATGGCACCGGCACGCCGCCGGCCGGCTGCGCCCGGGCGGCGGGGGAGAGGCGCGCACGCTGACCGAGGCGGCGCGGGCGGAGATCCGCGAGCGCTGCCCCGTACGCTTCGAAGGCGCCGAGTTCTACCGGCAGATGGCCGAACGCGGCGTCCCCCTGGGCCCGTCCGTCGAATGGGTCGACGAAGCGTGGCTCGGCGAGGGCGAGGTGCTGGCCCGCTTCCGCCTGCCGACGCCCGCCGAGACCGCGGCAGCCGAGGGCCGCCCGGAGCGCGTGCTCCCCGTGCCCGCCGGCATGCTGGACGCCTGCGTGCAGCTCTACGCGCTCGCCGCCGGCCCCCGACTGGCCGAGCGGGACCTGTTCATGACCGCCCGCCTCGGCGAGGTCGGCTTCGGCGCGCCCGCCGAGGGCGTCCTGTGGTGCCATGTCCGGCTGACCGCGCCGGTCGGTGAGCTGCTGGTCGGCGAACACCTGCTGTGCGCGGAGGACGGAGCGGCGGTCGGCTGGGGCCGCGGCACCGAGATCAGCGTCATCAGCCCGAGCACCGGGGCGTACGAGACCCCCGCCGACGGCGTACGCGACGACGCGGCCCGGCAGCGCTTCCACGGCCCGGACGGCGCCGCGGCGCTGCGGGATCTGCTCACCGGCATGGTCGCGGAACTGCTGCAGCTGCCGCCCGCCGAGGTCCCGGGCAGCCGGCCGCTCGCCGAGACGGGCCTGGACTCCCTCGCCGCGCTGGAGTTGCGCCAGCGGGTACGCGCGGAGACCGGCGCCGACCTCCCGGTCGACCTGCTCATCGCGGGCCCTTCGCTGGACGAGGTGGTGGAGCGGCTCTGCGGGTCCGTCGCGGGCGACGAGCCGGCCGCCCCCCGCCCGTACGACATGGACGGCAGGCTCTGGCTGCCCGTCACGCCGCGGGACGACGCCGGCGTGCGGCTCTTCTGCCTCCCGTACGGCGGCCGCGGCGCGTCCCTCTACCGGGAGTGGACGGGCGCCGCGGACGCCGGTGTCGAGGTGGTGCCCGTGCAGTTGCCCGGCCGGGAGGAGCGCGCCGACGAGCGCTGCCTGGTCGACGCGGACGAGGCAGTCGACGCCGTCGCACAGGCGCTCAAGCCGCATCTGGACCGGCCGTTCGCCTTCTACGGGCACAGTATGGGCGCCCTCCTCGCGTATCGCCTGGCCCACCGGCTGGGCGCGGAGTACGGGGAACTGCTGCGGCACCTCTTCGTCGGCGCGTTCAGCGCCCCGACCGGCGGCGAGAACCCGCTCGGCGCCCGGCTGCGGGCAGTGACCCAGCGGCTCGGCTACGAGCAGATGCCGGAGCACGAGGAGCTGGCGCGGGTGCGGCGGGCGCAGCCGCGGCTCTACGACACGGCGCTGCGCGCGGAGCTGGGCGAGCACCTGGCGGGCAAGGCGGACGTGGCCATGGACGGCGCGGGCTACTCGGACCTGCGGGTGGTGCAGAGCTACCGGCACGACCCGGCGGAGGCGCCGCTGCGGGTGCCGGTGACGGCGTTCCACGGTGCCGGCGATCCGGTGGTCGCGGAGCAGGACGCGGACGGGTGGCGGCCGTTGACGGACGCCGGGTTCGAGCTGCTGGTCGTACCGGGCGATCACTTCTTCGTCCACGGCGACCAGAGCGGCGCGCGGGTCCTGGCGGAGATGGCCGCGCGGCTGCGGCAGCCGGTACGGGTCTGACCCCGGAAGCCGCCGCCGAGGGCCCGGGCCGACCTCGCCCGCGGGGCGGACAAGCCGAAGGGGCGGGCGAAGCCGGTTGGCTTCGCCCGCCCCTCGCCGTAGCAGGGCCGGGCGGTCCCGTCAGACCGCGGCCGGCAGCTCCAGCCGCTCGTCCGCGACGAGGATGGCCTGCTGCAGGTTGCGCAGCGCCCGGCAGGGCTCCAGGCCGAGTTCCTCGTTGAGGCGGGTCCTGGCCTGCTGGTACGTACGCAGCGCGTCCGCCTGCCGCTCCGAGCGGCACAGCGCGAGCATCAACTGCCGGTAGAACGTCTCCCGCAGCGGATACTCCGCGGTCAGCGCGGACAGCCGGCCGATCAGCTCGCGATGCAGCCCGAGGCTCAACTGCGCCTCGATCAGCCACTCCAGGTACTCCAGGCGGGTCTCCTCGAGCCAGGTGGCGAAGCCCGCGATGATCGGGCCGTCGCACAGGTCCCCGAGGACCGGACCGCGCCACAGGGAGAGCCCGTCCTCGAAGGCGGTGACGGCCTGCTCTGGACGGCCCTCCTTCAGGTGCAGGCGCCCCCGGTGCAGCAGCTCCTGGAAGCGGTCCACGTCGAACTCGTCGTCCTCCAGGTGCAGCAGGTAGCCGGGCGGGCGGGTGAGGATCGGGTTGTCCCGGCTGCCTGGCTCGCCGAGGAACTTGCGTAGCTGCGAGATGTAGACGTGGATGCCCGCGGTCGCGCGGCGCGGCGGGTTCTGCCCCCAGATCTCGGCTATGGCCTCGTCGATCGAGACCACCTGCCGGGCGCGGATCAGTAACAGGACGAGGAGCACCTGCATCTTCTTGGCGCTCACGAATCTGCTGCCGCGACTGTCCACCACCCGGACAGGTCCGAGTATTTCGTACTGCACTTTTCAACCCCCGATGAATTTCTCTGGGCCGAAGTACCCAGTTTTCATGGCACTGTTGTTCAATTCTCTCGCCGCTACAGGCAGGGGAGCTTGTGTGTGACGCGACGATGCTGTAGAGGTCTTTGCAGGCTATGGAGGGGGTAGGGGGTGCCGAAACCCCTACCCACCCCTAAGTCCCCCCTATGTGTTGTCAGGGGTATTGCGCAGGGCGTGCAGCGCCGTGTGTGACGCATTCACGCCCCCCGGTCAATGCGTCGTGATCATCCGCCGTTCTCGCAAATGCCCGGTTATTCACCCCGGCGTATCCGCTGCCCGATATCCGCGTGCGCGACCACGGGAATGCGCCCGTCCGTACGGCAACGGCCGTAAGGCCCCCTGTGGTGCACAGGGGGCCTTACGGCCGGGGACTCCGGCGGACCGGCCGGAGGCCGGGAGGGGCGGGCTGAGCGGCCTCAGCGCGGGGCGTGGCCCTGGCGCATCGCCAGCAGCGAGCCGAACGTCCAGTCCACGGTCTGCTGCACGTGCGCCGGCGCACCGTGCACGTCGTCGAACTCGTTCATGCTGACCTGCTTCACGTGCTGCCGCACGAACGCCGGGTCCCCGGCCGGGATGATCTCGTCGCGGAGGCTGGCGGAGTAGCAGACGGGGATCTCCAGCGCGGCCAGCTCCTCGGGCGTCAGCGCCCAGTCGGCGAGCGTCTTGTGCAGCGCGTCGTCGTCGCCCCCGGCGGTGCCGGTCAGCCGGGCCAGCGTGTGCCGGGTGATGCCGGGCACGCCGCGCAGCCAGTCGGCGTCGACGAAGAACTCGCTCACCGGCGCCCCCGACGTCACGATGCCGCGCACTCGGGCATCGTGCCCGGCCCAGCGCAACGCGAGGTGCCCGCCGAAGCTGTTCGCGAGGGCGTACGTGTCGGTGACGTCGGCCCGGTCCGCGATCGCGTCGAGCACGGCGGGCAGCATCCGCCAGCTCTCCCGGTCGTACGGGAGGGTGTTCTCGCCCACCCCCGGCAGCTCGGTGACGACGATGGCCATGCCCAGCGCCGCCGCCTGGAGCGTCACCGGCGCCCACTGCTCCTTGAGGCTGACGATCCCGCCCGTCACCAGCAGCACCGGCTTCGGCTCCGCCGCCGAGAGCCCGCCGGCCCACGCCACCACCTCGCCGTCGGCCAGCGGCGCGGTGATCCGCTCGATACCCTGCTGGCCGGCGCGCCAGCGGTCGAACGCCGACCGGCATTTCTCGTACGCCTCCTGCCGCGCCGGGCCGTCGACGACCGGGAAGCGCGCCATGGTGTAGCAGAGGAACGCGGGCAGCAACTGCCCGGCGCCGTCGAGTTCCGCGGCGGCCGCCGACCACTCCGCCGTCCACGAGCCGGGGGCGCCGTCCTCGTCACTGGTGATGCGGTCGAGCACCTTCTCGTACTGCCCGGGGGGCAGTTGGAGTGCCTTGGCGTGGACGAGCGCGAACTCCTTGAGCTCCGTGACGTCGTTCATCGTGTTCCCTCCCGCGCCCAGCGCACGGTCAGGGCGAGGTGGGCCGGCACCGCGTCGATCTGCCGCAGCTCGTGACGGAAGTCGGCGGTCCCGTCCTCGGCGTGCCCGTGGGCGTCGAAGCCGTTCCGTGAATAGAAGTCCCTGACCTTGCCGTTCTTCGGCGACGGCACGTACTGTGCCGCGACTGCCTCGGCCCCCTCGGCCCTGCCGTGTTCCAGCAACGCGCTGAGGCAGCCCTGCTCGATGCCGCGCGCGAAGACCCGGCAGCTCAGCAGGAAGTTGTCGACGTGCCACACGGGTCCGTCGGTCCGTACGAACACCGCACCGACGAGGCCGTTGTCGCCGAAGCGGTCGCCGGAGCGGATGGCCAGGACCAGGTTCCCCGGCGAGCCGGCCAGGGAGGCGACCTCGTCCTGCTGGAGCCGCCGGGTGGTCAGGTTGAACTGGTTGGTGCGCTGGGTGAGCTGGGCGACGCGCGGCACGTCGGCCTCGGCGGCGGCGGTCAGCTCCACCCGTACGTCCAGCTCGCGCAGGTAGTCGTCGAGCGAGGAGAAGGAGTCGAGGAAGTCCTTGCGGACCAGCTCCTCGCGGTAGCGCTCGGGGCGGCGGACGTCGTCGTCGGTGAGGTCCCGCACGTCGAACCAGCCGTCGGCGAGCAGCCGCCCGGCGTGCAGCGCCGGGTCGCCGTCGAGGTGGAGCACGGTGACCTCGGGCAGCTCGCGGGCCACCAGGCCGCACTCGTAGGGGCTGTCGTCGGCGAAGACGAACGAGTCGAGGCCCAGGTTGAGGTCCTCGGCCAGCGCCCGCAGGTTGTCGTGCTTGGGCGACCAGTTGGCGACCACCCGGACGAAGTCGTCTTCGCGCAGGGTCATCTCGGGGTGGTCGCGCAGCACCTCGCGTACGGGCTCCACGTCGTTCTTGCTGACGGCGGCCACCAGCACCCCGCGCGAGGCGAGCTGCTTGACCACCCGCTGCATGCGCTGGAAGGCGCGCCCCGTGCGCCCGTCGGCGACCTCGATGCCCTCCCGGCCGTCGTCGCCGAGCACGCCGCCCCACAGCGTGTTGTCCAGGTCGACCGCGAGCACCTTCTTCGCCCGCCCTGACCGGCCGCGGGCGAGGTGCGCGACCTCCCGCGCGACGGCGGCGGTCAGCTCGGCCGCGAACGGCGTGCCGACGTAGGTCGCCAGCCGGTCCTCGGCGAGGGCGGCAGGGCCGGTGAGGAGCGGGTCGAGGTCGAGGACGACGAGGCCCGGGTGCTCGTCCATCAGCCCGAGGAGCCGGGCGTTGCCCTCGCGCCAGACGGCGCCGAGGCGGGCGCGGGAGCGGTGGTCCACGAGCTGGGCGGTGAACTCCCGGGGCAGCGGCATCGTGGTGTAGACGAGGGTGCCGGAGCCGGAGGTGCCGTGGGTGGCGGCGAGCTTGCCGAGGAGGTGCACCTTCTCGGTCAGTACCCGCTCGACGTCCTCGGGCCGCCAGGGGCGCGGCACCTCGTCGAAGACGATCCCGGCGGCCAGCAGGCAGACCACAAGGTCGGTGCCGGCGGCGTAGACCTCGCCGGCGGGGTCGGCGAGGTCGAAGAGCCAGCTGTCGTAGTCCGCGACGTGGGAGCGCAGCAGCATGCCGTGCCTGGCCAGCTCCATGGTGAGCGGCGGCACGAGGCCGGCGACCGTGCCGTGCCCGGTGACCGCGACGGACACGGTCGGGACGCCGGGGTGGACGGCGAGCACCTCGTCGGGGGAGAGGCGGGACAACAGCCGCCCGGCGCGCTGCCGTTCGTCCTCACCGAGGCCGTGCAGGAGTGCGGGGAGTCTCGGGTACTCCGCGACCAGGCTTCCTGACCGGTGCAGCTCCGCGACGGGATCCGGAGCGGATGGCGGGGGAGCGGGGGCAGCGGACACGGATCTCACACCTCCTGGTGGACCAGCGCAGCGGGCCGCCGGGCGGGCGCTACGGGAGAGGCGCGGGCGGACCGCCCCCAGGCTCGCGAGCGGGGCTTGACGGGGCCTTGGAGGGGTCTAAAGCGGTCGTACGCAGGGGTGGCGGCCCCGCGCGCCGGGCCGCCACCGCCGGGGTCTCGGGGCTCCTCGGCGGTGCACGCCCGGGGGCCGGTACGGCACGGGCGCCGCGCTCCGCTGCGTGACCACAGCGGCGCACGGCGCCCGTTGGGTAACCCCTGCGATCCGGTCAGCCGGTCGCCTCCAGCGCGAAGCCCGACTTGATCCACTTGCTCGACTCGATGGCGACGCCGAGGGCCCGGTCGCCCGCGGCGAGCTTCGGCAGCAGCCGCTCCAACTGGAAGAACACCAGCGCGTTGCCGTTGTTGCCGGTCTCGTCGACGCAGGAGACCTCCTGCGCCTCCGGCGCGCCCATCCGCTCCCGGATCTTCGCTGTCATCCGCCCGGAGAGCTGCGGCGGCAGCACGTACGCCAGCTCGTCCGGCTTCCAGTCCAGCCCGTTCAGCAGCTCCTCGGCCGACTCGGCGGCCATCTCCGGCACCGCCGCCTCGATCGCCTTGTAGTCCTCGCTGACGGGCGGGCCGTCGAACCGGCGGCTCGCGCCGTACCAGTCGAGCGTCTGCCCCGGCTGCTTGCCGAGCCCCACCAGCTTGGTGAACACCGCCCGCAGCGCGGGCCCCGGCGACGGCTCCGCGGTGAGCACCAGCGCGCCGGCACCGTCCCCGAACAGCATGAGGTTCACCAACTGCGCGGGCGGCAGCGCCGCAGCGTCCATGTCCGGATCGACGAGCTTCGCCGAGACGTCGCCGCCGAGGACCAGCGCCGTGCGGTGGCTTCCCGACAGCAGCAGCCCCGCCGCCACCGACAGCGCCTGCACCGCGCCCGAGCACCCGGACTGCAACTGGTACGTCGGCACCTGGTCGATGCCCAGCCGGTCCGCGACGACATTCACCGTCGTCGGCATCAGCATGTCCGGCATGGCCGTGCCCATCACGACCACGTCGACGTCCGACGGCTCCAGGCCGGCCGCGGCCAGCGCCCGCCGGCCCGCCGTCTCGCCGAGGTCGGCGAGCGAGAACCGCGGCTCGCCGGTCTCCAGGTCGACCGCGAGATGGCGGTACTTCGTGCCGACGAACGCCTCCGCCCACTGCTCCCACATTGGGCCCAGGCCCATGCGGCGGCCCAGGGTCGCGTTGTCGATGGGCGGGCCCGGCGACGCCGTGCCGAGGCCGGCGACCCGCAGGCCGCTCTCCCGGTTCAGAACGAGCACGTGATCACCAGGCCACCGGGAGCGAACTCGCGGCGTACATCGTCGCCTCCGCGCGCAGCGGCACCTCTTCCGGCTCGACCGCAAGCCGCAGGTCGGGGAAGCGGCGGAAGAGCGCCGAGTACGCGATCCGCATCTCCACCCGGGCCAGTTGCTGGCCCAGGCACTGGTGGATGCCGTAGCTGAACGCCATGTGCCCGGAGGTGGAGCGGCTCACGTCGAAGGTGTCCGCGTCCTCGAACCGCCCCGGGTCGCGGTTGGCCGCCGACAGGGACACGGTGACCCCGTCGCCCGCCTTGATCAGCTTGCCCTCCAGCTCGACGTCCTCCAGCGCGGTGCGCGGCACGCCGAACTGGGCGATCGTCAGGTACCGCATGAGCTCCTCGACGGCGTTACCGAAGAGCTCCGGGTCCTCGCGCAGCCGCTTGACCTCGCCGGGGTGGCGCAGCAGCGCGTACGTGCCGAGCGACAGCATGCTGGCGGTCGTCTCGTGCCCCGCCATCAGCAGCAGCATCCCGATGCCGGTCAGCTCCGCGTCGTTCAGCTCACCGGTCGCGATCAACCCGCTCAGCAGGTCGTCCTCGGGCTCCTTGTGCTTGAGCTGCACCAGCTCGTGGATCAGCCCGTAGATCGCGGCGAAGGCCGCCGCCACCTCCTCGCCGGAGGAGCCGATGCGCATGACGGTCGTCGAGTGGTCCTGGAAACGCTTGCGCTCGCCGTACGGCACGCCCAGCAGCTCGCAGATCGCCAGCGAGGGAATCGGCAGCGCGAACGACGGCACCAGGTCCGTGGGCGGCCCCTGCCGCTCCATCTCGTCCAGGTGCTCCTCGGTGATCTGCTCGATCCGCGGCTCCAGCGCCTTCATCCGCCGTACCGTGAACTGGCCGGTGAGCAGCCGCCGGTAGCGGGTGTGGTCCGGCGGGTCCATGTGCATGAAGAAGCCGGGCGGCACCTTCTCCCAGGGCCGGCCGCCGGAGGGCAGCTCGAACGGCACCTTCTTGATGTCGCCCCGGGCGCTGAACCGCTGGTCGCTGAGGACCTTCCGGGCCGCGGCGTGACTCGTCACCAGCCAGCCCACGTGCCCGTCCGGGTACAGCAGCGGGCTCACCGGCTCCTCGGCACGCAGCCGGCCCAGCTCTTCCGGCGGGTCCAGCGGGCGCGGCCGCTCGGTCGGCAACCGCCGGGGCGGCGTGGACAGCGTGTCCGACATGACGCGTTTCCTTCCTCCGCATGCGAAGCCGCGGGGCCGGCACTGCCGGTCCACGCCTTTCCCGCCCAGCCTCGGGTTATGGCCTTAAGGCGGACTTGGGCGTGCTTAAGGCGCGTCGGCCCGCTCGGCGGGTTCGGCCGCCTCCTCGAACCGGATGACCTGTGCCGGGCAGGAGCGCACGGCTTCGTCCACCGCCTCCCACTGCTCCTCGGCGGGGCGCTCTTCCAGCACCACGACCTGACCTGTCGCCTCATCCTGGTCGAAGACCCGCGGGGCCAGGAGCGTGCACATGCCAGACGCGACGCACCGCTCGATCTCGGTCTCGACCTGCATGGAGGAATCCCGCATGAGGGCATCCTTCCGGAACTCGGATCCGTTGAACCGGCCCGTAGCGTAAGGCCATTCACCTCCGCCTTCGTAGCCGGAAAAGGCTTTAGAAACCGGCAAGTCACCCCCAAGCCGCGGCCCGCATGGTGAACCGGGCGGCATACGGCAACCGCCCGGCACCGGACCATGCGGAAAGGGCGGAACAGCAAATGGCGGAAGCAACCCGGGGCCCGAACACCCGAGTTCACGGAGTCGTACTCGGGGGCGGCCTCGCCGGCGTGCTGGCCGCACGGGCCCTGCGGGACCACGTCGACCACGTCACCGTGGTCGAACGCGACACGTACCCGGAGGAACCCGAGCCCCGCAAGGGCGTCCCGCAGGGCCGGCACGCGCACATTCTCTGGTCCGGTGGCGCGGAGGCCATCGAGGCGCTGCTCCCCGGCACCCTGGACCGGCTGCGCGCCGCCGGCGCCCACCGCATCGGCGTCAAGGAGGACATGGTCCTCTACAGCGCCTACGGCTGGCAGCACCGCTTCCCCGGCTCCCACTACGCGCTCACCTGCAGCCGCCCCCTCCTCGACCAGACGGTCCGCGAGGCCGCCCTGGACCACCCGGACACCGAGGTGCTGACGAGGACGGAGGCGCACGGGCTGCTCGGCGACCGCACGTGCGTCACCGGCGTCCGCGTACGCACCCCGGACGGCGGCACGCGCGAACTGCCCGCCGACATCGTCGTCGACGCCACCGGGCGCGGCTCCCGGCTGCGGCACTGGCTCACCGATCTCGGCCTGCCGCCCGCCGCCGAGGAGAGCGTCGACACGGGACTCACGTACGCCACCCGCGTCTTCCGCGCCCCCGCCGGCGCCCCCGCGGACTTCCCCGTCGTCAGCGTCTACGCCGACCACCGCACGGGGCGGCCGGGCCGCAACGGCCTGCTCCTGCCCATCGAGGACGGCCGCTGGATCATCACCCTCTCCGGCACCCGCGGCGGCGAACCGACCGCCGACGACGCGCGCTTCGCCGAGTTCGCCCGCGGCCTGCGCGACCCGGTCGTCGCGGACCTGATCGAGGCCGCGGAGCCGCTGACGCCGGTCCGTACGACCCGCAGCACCCTCAACCGCCGCATGCACCTCGACCGCCTCGCCGACCGCCCCGAAGGGCTCGTCGCGCTCGGGGACTGCGTGGTGTCCCTCAACCCCATCCACGGCCACGGCATGAGCGTCGCCGCCCAGTCCGCCCGGGCGCTGGAGACCTCCCTGAGCCGCGCCGGCGGGCTGAAGCCCGGCCTGGCCCGTACGGCGCAGCAGGCCATCGCCGCCGCCGCCGACGCGCCGTGGCTGCTCTCCGCCTCGCAGGATCTGTGCTACCCCGACAACAAGGCCACGGTCAGCGACCCCCGCCTGACCACCCAGGCCGCGCAGCGGCAGGGGTTCGCCGACCTGGTCACCAGCGCGTCCCTGGTCAACGAGCGCGTCTGCGACGCCCTCACGGCCGTCACCACGCTCACCGCACCGCTGGGCAGCCTGGAGACGCCCGAATTCCTGGCGTCGATGCGGCAGCAGGGCCGGCCGCCGCTGACGGCGGCGCCGTTGAAGGACGCGGAGGCGGCGGTGCTGCGGTCGGCGAAGTAGCCGGAACCCGCGGCGAGAACGGCCCCGGAGAACAGCAAGACAAAAGACAATAAGAGAACCGCCCGCCGTGATCACGGCGGGCGGTTCTCCTTTCACCGGCCTTTCACTGTCCGGGCGTCGAAGGTGCCTCGCTGCCGTCCGTACGGCCGAGCTGCCGGTCGATGAAGTCGAAGATCTCCTCCGTGGACGACTCCTGGATCTTGTTGCTCACGTCCTCGGCCGGGGCCGGGCGCGCGTCGTTCCAGTTCGACAGCAGCGTCTGCAGCCGCAGCGTGATCCGCGAGCGCTCCGCCTCGTCCGCCGCGAGCTGCTTCAGCTCCAGCTCCAGCGCGTCCAGATCGGCGATCACCCGGCGCGACGCGCTGACCGCCTCCGGCATCAGGTCCGCCAGGATCCGGCCGGCCAGGGCGTCGGGGGTGGGGTGGTCGAAGATCAGGGTCGCGGGGAGGCGGAGTGCGGTGGTGGTGGTGAGCTGGTTACGGAGCTGGACGGCGGTGAGGGAGTCGAAGCCCAGCTCCTTGAACGGGCGGTGCGGGTCGATGGTCTCGGCGGTGCCGTGGCCGAGGACCGCGGCGATGTTGCTGCGTACGACATCGAGGACCGTCTTGTGCCGCTGCTCCGGCTCGGGCAGCGACGCGAGCTGGTCGGCCAGCGCGGTGCCGCCGGGCGCGCCCGCGGTCGGCGACGCGGCCGAGCGGCGGGGCGCCGGCACGAGGTCGCGGAGGAGCGCGGGCAGGTGGGGCGCGGTGCGCAGGGTGCTCGGGTTGAGCGGCACGCACAGGTGGTGCGACGCGGAGGTGGTCAGTGCGGCGTCGAGGAGGCGCAGCCCGTGCTCCGTCGTGAGCGGCGTGCCGGTGCGGCTCTGCTGGTGGGTGGTGAGGTGGCCGGTGAGTTCGGTGGTGTGCTTCCAGTAGCCCCAGGCGAGGCTGGTGGTGGGGAGCCCTTGGTGGGTGCGGTGGTGGGCGAGGGCGTCGAGGTAGGTGTTGGCGGCGGCGTAGTTGGCCTGGCCGGGGTTGCCGAGGGTGCCGGCGGCGGAGGAGTAGAGGACGAAGTGGGCCAGGTCCAGGTCCTGGGTGGCCTCGTGGAGGTGGTACGCGGCGTCCACCTTGGGGGCGAGGACGGAGTGCAGCGTCTCCGGGGTGAGTTGGGTGAGGGTGGCGTCGTTGAGTGCCCCGGCCGTGTGGATGACGGCGGTCAGCGGGTGCTTTTCGTCGACGGAGTCGACGAGGTCGCGTACGGCGTCGGCGTCGGTGACGTCGCAGGCCGCGAGGGTGACGTGGGCGCCGAGTGCGGTGAGTTCGTCGCGGAGAGCCGTGGCGTTGGGGTGGTCGGGGCCGCTGCGGGAGGCCAGCAGGAGGTGGCGTACGCCGTGCTCGGTGATGAGGTGACGGGCCGTCAGGCTCGCGAGACCGCCGGTTCCGCCCGTGATCAGCACCGTGCCGTTCGGGTCGAGCGGCCGGGATTCCGTCGCGGCGTCGTCGGTGGAGCGGGTCAGGCGGGGGATGAGGACCGTGTTGTCGCGGAGGGCGAGTTGGGGTTCGCCCGTGGCCAGGGCGTCGGTGAGGTGCGGGACGTCGGCCGCCTGTGTCCCGGGCTCGATGTCGGTGGTGTCGGTGTCGATGAGGTGGATGCGGTCGGGCTGTTCGTTCTGGGCCGTACGGACCAGGCCCCACAGCGGCGCATGCGTCAGGTGGACGTCCTCGGCCGGGTGGGTGGCGACGGCCCGGTGGGTGAGGACGACGAGTTGCCGGTCGGTCTCGTCGTTGTCGGCCAGCCAGTTCTGGACGTGGGTCAGCAGCGCCTCGGTCGCGACGTGCGCCGCGACCGGGGTGTCCTCAGCGGCCGGGACGGCCACGTACACGTCCACCCGGTCCGGATCCACCACCGCCGACTGATCGGCGGCGGCAGGGCTCCAGCCGAGGTGGAACAGGCTGTTGCGGGTGTCCTCGCTCCTCCGTGCGCTCAGCGCCGCGGCGTCGATGGGCCGGGTGGTCAGCGCCGAGACCGTCGCCACCGGCGCGCCCGTCGTGTCCCAGGCGCGCAGGGCGAGGTCGTGGCCGTGCTCGCCCGCGGGGGTGAGGGTGGCGCGTAGCCCGGTGGTGCCGGTGGCGTGGACCGACACACCGCTCCACGCGAACGGCAGCCGGAGCTGCCCGTCCGCGCCGTCGTTGTGCGCCGCGAGGGGGTGCAGTGCGGCGTCGAGGAGCGCGGGGTGGAGGGCGTGGCCGGAGGCGTCGGCGCCCTGCGGGAGGGCGATCTCCGCGTGCAGCGTCCCGTCGGCCTCCTTCCAGGCCGCGGTCACGCCCTGGAAGACCGGGCCGTACTCGTAGCCCGCCGCGGCCAGCTCCGGGTAGAGCGCGCCGATCTCGAAGGGCTCCGCGCCCGCGGGCGGCCACTGGGTCAGGGGCTCGGACGGGGTCGCCGGTTCGGCGGTGAGGGTGCCGGTGGCGTGGCAGGTCCACGGCTCGGGCTCGACGTCGTCGGTGTGCGGGCGGGAGTGGACGGTGACCTGCCACCGGCCCGTACCGGACGAGTCGGATCCACCCTGGGGCGCGGCGGTGACCTGGAGGTCGCGGGCGCCGGTCTCCTCCAGCACCAGCGGTGTCTGGAGCGTCAGTTCTTCGAGGTGGGTGGCGCCGGTGTGGTCGCCCGCGTGCAGGGCGAGGTCGACCAGGCCGGTACCGGGCAGCAGCACGGTCCCGGTGACGGCGTGGTCGGCGAGCCACGGGTGGCTGCTCAGGCTGACCCGGCCCGTGAACACCGTGGTGCCCGCGCCGCCTTCGGTGCCGTCGGCGAGCTGGACCGCGGCGTGCAGCAGCGGGTGGGTCGTCGTGGTGAGGCCGAGGTCGGTGGCGCTCGCGAGCCGGGCCGGAGCGTTCAGCCAGTAGGGCTGGTGCTGGAACGGGTAGGTGGGGAGGCTCGGCAGCGCGCTCGCCGACTGCGGCAGGAGGGGGGTGAGGTCGACGGGGTGGTGGTGGGCGTGGAGGGTGGTGAGGGCCGCGAGGAAGCGGGCCTTGGTGCCGTTGTTGCGGATCAGCGTGGCGTGGTGGTGGGCGGCGGTGGGGTGTTGCTCGAAGGTGTCGGCCAGGGCCGCGGTCATGACCGGGTGGGGGCTGGTTTCGATGAGGGTGTAGTGGCCGTTGTCGAGGAGTTGTTCGAGGGTGGTGTGGAAGTGGACGGGGTGGCGGAGGTTGTTGAACCAGTACTCCGCGTCCAGCAGTTGGTCCGGCGCGAGCAGGGCGCCGGTGTGGGTGGAGTAGAACGGAATGGCCGGGGCCACGGGCCGGATAGCGGCGCGTTCGGCCAGGTCCGTGGTGATCGTCTCGCGCAGATCCTCTACATGCGGGGTGTGCGAGGCGTAGTCGACGGGGATCAGGCGGGCGCGGATCTCCCGCTCCTGGTACGTGTGGACCAGATCGGTGAGCGGCTGGGTCTCGCCCGCGAGGATCGTGGTGTGCGGCCCGTTGACGGCGGCGACGTAGACGCCCTCGGGCAGGTCGCCGAGTTCGTCTGCCGGGAGTGGGAACGAGGCCATGGTGCCGGTGCCTGCGAGGCGGGTGATCGCCTGCGCCCGTAGCGCGACTACGGCGATGGCGTCGGAGAGCGTGAGCGCTCCGGCGACGTAGGCGGCGGCGATCTCCCCCTGGGAGTGGCCGATGACCGCGTCGGGCTCGACGCCGTGGTGGCGCAGGAGCTGCGCGATGCCGGTCATGACGGCGAACAGCGCGGGCTGCACGACATCCACCCGGTCAAGGGCGTGTTCGTCCTCGCTGGCCAGGACGTCGAGCAGGTCCCAGTCGCACCAGCGCGACAGCTCATCGCGGCACGCGGCCAGATGTGCGGCGAAGACCGGCTCCTCGGCCGCCAGTTCGTAGCCCATACGGGTCCACTGCGAGCCCTGACCCGGGAAGACGAACGCCGTCTTGCCGGCGGCCACCGGCCCCGGTCCCGTGACAAGTGCGGGGTGCGCCGCGCCCGTGGCCAGCGCGGTCAGCGCCTCGCGCAGCTCGTCGCGGTCGGCGGTGACGATGCCCGCGCGGTGCTCCATCTTCGCCCGCCCGGACCACAGCCGTCCGGCCAGTGCGCCCACCTCGATCTCGGGGTGCTCCTCGACGTACGCCGCGAGCTGCTCGGCGCTCTGCGCCAGCGCACCCGCCGTACGGGCGGAAACCACCACCGGCACCGGCGCCGCCCCCGCCTCCGGCTCAGCCTCGGCCTCCGGCAGGGCCGGGGCCGCTTCCAGGATCAGGTGCGCGTTGGTGCCGCTCATGCCGAACGACGACACCGCCGCGCGTCGCGGCTCAACGTCCTCGGTCCAGGGGCGGGCCTCCGTCAGCAGCTCGATGTGGCCCGCGTCCCAGTCGACATGGCTCGTGGGCATGTCGACGTTGAGCGTCGGAGGCAGGACACCATGCCGCATGGCCTCGACCATCTTGATGACGCCGGCGACACCGGCCGCGGCCTGGGTGTGGCCGATGTTGGACTTGATGGAGCCCAGCCACAGCGGATTCTCTGCTGAGTGCGCCTGGCCGTACGTCTCCAGCAGGGCCTGCGCCTCGATCGGGTCGCCCAGCGTCGTGCCCGTGCCGTGCGCCTCGACGGCGTGGACCTGGTCGCCGCTCAGCCCGGCGTTGGCGAGGGCCTGTTCGATGACGCGGCGCTGCGACGGGCCGTTGGGCGCGGTGAGGCCGTTCGACGCACCGTCCTGGTTGACGGCGGAGCCGCGGACGACGGCGAGCACGTCGTGTCCGTTGCGCCGGGCGTCCGACAGCCGCTCGACCAGCACCAGGCCGACGCCCTCGCCCCAGCCGGTGCCGTCGGCGGCGTCGGCGAAGGGCTTGCAGCGGCCGTCGGCGGCGAGGCCGCGCTGCCGGGAGAAGACCTGGAAGGTGCCCGGCGTGGCCATGATGGTCGCGCCGCCCGCGAGGGCGAGATCGCACTCCCCGTTGCGCAGCGCCTGCGCCGCGAGGTGGAGGGCGACCAGCGACGACGAGCAGGCCGTGTCCACGGTCATGGCCGGACCCTCGAGACCGAAGGTGTACGCCACCCGGCCCGAGGCGATGCTCGCGGAGCCGCCCGTGGCGAAGTAGCCCTCCAGGTGGTCCGGCGCGTCGTGCATGCGCATCAGGTAGTCCTGCGAGATGACGCCCGCGAACACGCCGGTGCTGCTGCCCTTGAGGCTGGTGGGGTCGATGCCCGCCCGCTCGAAGGCTTCCCAGGCGGTCTCCAGCAGGAGCCGCTGCTGGGGGTCGGTGGCCAGGGCCTCGCGCGGGTTCATGTGGAAGAAGTCCGCGTCGAACCGCCCGGCGTCGTACAGGAACGCGCCCTTGCGGGTGTACATCTTGCCCGGCGCGTCCGGGTCCGGGTCGTAGAGGCCGTCGAGGTCCCAGCCGCGGTCGTCCGGCAGGTCGCCGATCGCCTCGACGCCCTCGGAGACCAGCCTCCACAGGTCCTCGGGCCGCCGCATCCCGCCGGGGTAGCGGCAGGCCATCGAGACGATCACGATCGGGTCGTCGTCGGCCACGGCCGCGACCTGCTTCGCCGCGCGCAGCCGCGGCTGCTCGTCCAGCAGCTTGCCCCGCAGGAAGACCGACAGCTCGGTGAGCGTCGGGTGATCGAAGACCAGGGTGGAGGGGAGCTGGAGCGCGGTGGCGTTGGTGAGCCGGTTGCGCAGTTCGACGGCGGTGAGGGAGTCGAAGCCCAGCTCCTTGAACGGGCGTTGCGGGTCGATGGTCTCCGGGCGCGCGTGGCCGAGGACCGCCGCGACGTTGCTGCGGATCAGGTCCAGCACGAGCCGGTCCTGCTCGGCCTCGCCGAGCCCGGCCAGCTCCTCGGCCAGCCCCGAGCGCCGTACCGCGCTCGCGCCCGCTGCGGTCGCGCGGCGCGCGGTGGCCGGTACGAGGTCGCGGAGCAGCGCCGGCACCTTGGGCGCGCGGCGCAGGGCCGCGGGCTCAATCGGCATGCAGACCAGCGTCGATTCGGGCCGGTCCCGGAGCGCGACGTCGAAGAGGTGCAGGCCGTGCTCGGTGGTGAGCGGCTTGCCGGTGCGGCCCTGCTGGTCGGCGGTGAGGTGCTGGGTGAGGCCGGTGGCCTGCTTCCAGTAGCCCCAGGCGAGGCTGGTGGTCGGCAGGCCGAGCCGGTTGCGGTGGTGGGCGAGGGCGTCCACGTACGTGTTGGCGGCAGCGTAGTTCGACTGCCCCGGGTTGCCGAGGGTGCCGGCCGCGGAGGAGTAGACGACGAAGTGCGCCAGGTCGAGGTGCCGGGTCGCCTCGTGCAGGTGGTACGTGGCGTCGACCTTCGGCGCCAGGACCGGGTGCAGGTCGCCCGGGGTGAGCTGGGTGAGGACGGCGTCGTTCAGCACACCCGCGGTGTGGATGACGGCGGTGAGGGGGTGCTGCTCGTCCACGGAGCCGACGAGGTCGCGTACGGCGTCGGCGTCGGTGACGTCGCAGGCCGCGAGGGTGACGTGGGCGCCGAGTGCGGTGAGTTCGTCGCGGAGAGCCGTGGCGCTGGGGTGGTCGGGGCCGCTGCGGGAGGCCAGCAGGAGGTGGCGTACGCCGTGCTCGGTGACCAGGTGACGCGCGGTCAGTCCGGCGAGGACGCCGGTGCCGCCGGTGATGAGCACGGTGCCGTTCGGGTCGAGCGGCCTGGGCAGGGTCAGGATCAGCTTGCCGGTGTGCCGGGCCTGGCTCAGGTAGCGCAGGGCCTGGCGGGCCTGCCGTACGTCGAACGAGGTGGTGGGCAGCGGGGCCAGCACGCCTTCGGCGAACAGCTCGGTGAGATGCGCCAGGATCTGCTGGATACGGTCGGGGCCCGCCTCGATGAGGTCGAAGTTCCGGTACTCGGCGCCGTGTTCGGCCTGGACCGCCTGCGGGTCGCGGATATCCGTCTTGCCCATCTCGATGAACCGGCCGCCGGGGCGTACGAGGCGCAGGGAGGCGTCGGTGAACTCGTGGGCGAGGGCGTTGAGGACGACATCCACACCCTGGTCCGGGCCGTGGGTGCGGAAGTGCTCCTCGAAGTCCAGCGTGCGGCTTGACGCGATGTGGTGCTCGTCCAGTCCCTGCGCGTACAGCAGGTGCTGCTTGCCGGGGCTGGCGGTGGCGTAGACGTCGGCGCCGAAGTGGCGGGCGAGTTGGAGCGCGGCGGAGCCGACGCCGCCGGTGGCGGCGTGGAGCAGCAGCGACTCGCCGGCCTCCAGCCGCCCGAGGTCCTTCAGCGCGAAGTACGCCGTGAGGAAGGCGACCGGAATCCCTGCCGCCTGGGTGGAGGACCACTCCGCCGGTACGGGCGTGAGGAGCCGGTGGTCGGTGATCGCCCGGCTGCCGGCGCCCTCGGGCATGAGACCCATGACGCGGTCGCCGACCGCCACGCTCGTGACGTCGGCGCCGACCTCGGTCACCACGCCGGCGCCCTCGCTGCCGAGGGGTGCCTGGCCCGGATACATGCCCAGGGCGATGAGCGTGTCGCGGAAGTTCAGCCCGACCGCGTGCAGTTGCACGCGGACCTGGCTGCCGGTCAGCGGCACGTCCCACTCGGGGGCGGGCCGGCAGGCGAGCGCCTCCAACGTGCCGTCGCCGTCGCTCGCCAGCTTCCACGTGCCCTTCGGCACGTCCAGTACGCCGCTCTCCGCGCCCGTCGCGCGCACGAGGCGCGCGGCCAGCACCTGGCCGCCGCGGACGGCGGTCTGGGGCTCACCGGTGGCGAGGGCGTCGGCGAGGTGCGGGACGCCGGCGGCGCCGGCGTTCGCGTCGATGCCGGTGGCGTCGGTGTCCACGAGGCGGATGCGGTCGGGGTTCTCGTTCTGGGCGCTGCGGAGCAGGCCCCACAGCGGTGCGTGGGCCAGGTGGACGTCCTCGGCCGGGTGGGTGGCGACGGCCAGGTGGGTGAGGACGACGAGGTGCCGGTCGGTCTCGTCGTTGTCGGCCAGCCAGTTCTGGACGTGGGTCAGCAGCGCCTCGGTCGCGACGTGTGCCGCGGCCGGGGTGTCCTCGCCCGCGGGCGCGGCGACGTGCAGGTCGTACCGATCCAGCTCCGCCGGCTCGTCTCCCTCCGCCCCGGCAGGGCTCCAGGAGAGGTGGAAGAGGCTGTTGCGGGTCGCGGCGCCGGTGTCGGCGGCGCTGGTCAGCGCAGAGGCGTCGACGGCCCTGGTGTTGAGGGCGCCGATGGTGGCGACGGGAGCACCAGTGGGGTCCCAGGCGCGGAGCGCGAGGTCGTGGCCCTGGTCGCCGGTGGGGGTGATCGTCGCGCGGAGGCGGGTGGCGCCGGAGGCGTGGACGGACACACCGGTCCACGCGAACGGCAGTCGCAGTTGTGCGTCGGTCTCCCCTCCGGTCTTGGCGCCGCCCTGGGCCGCCAGCGGGTGGAGCGCCGCGTCGAGGAGGGCGGGGTGGATCGTGTGCCCGTCGGGGTCGGTGTCGTCGGGCAGGGCGATCTCGGCGTGCAGCGTGCCGTCGGGCTGCGCCCACGCCGCCGTGACGCCGCGGAAGGCGGGCCCGTACGCGTAGCCGCCCGCGGCCAGCCGGGGGTAGATCTCCGACACGTCGAGCGCCTGCGCGCCCGCGGGCGGCCACTGGGTCAGGGGCTCGGCCGGGGTCGCCGGTTCGGCGGTGAGGGTGCCGGTGGCGTGGCAGGTCCACGGCTCGGGCTCGGCCTCGTCGTCCGTGTGGGGCCTGGAGTGGATCGTGACCTGCCAGCCGTCCGCGTCGGGGTGGGGCCCCGCGGTGACCTGGAGGTCGCGGGCGCCGGTCTCCTCCAGCACCAGCGGTGCCTGGAGCGTCAGTTCTTCGAGGTGGGTGGCGCCCGTGTGGTCACCGGCGTGCAGGGCGAGGTCGACCAGCGCGGTGCCGGGCAGCAGGACCGTACCCGCGACGGCGTGGTCGGCGAGCCACGGGTGGCTGCTCAGGCCGACACGGCCGGTGAACACCACGGTGCCGGTGGCGCCGGTGCCCGTCTCGTCCGCGAGCGGGACGGCGGCGTGGAGCAGCGGGTGGGCGGTGGTGCCCAGACCGAGGTCGGACGCGCTGGTGAGCTGGGCGGAGCCGTGAAGCCAGTAGCTCTCCCGCTGGAACGGGTAGGTGGGCAGCTCGGGCACCCGGTCGGCGGGCTGATCGGTCCGCGGGAAGTGAGGGGCGAGGTCGACGGGGTGGTGGTGGGTGTGGAGGGAGGTGAGTGCTGTGAGGAAGCGGACCTTGGTGTCGTCGTTGCGGATGAGGGTGGCGTGGTGGTGGGCCGGGGTGGTGCGCTGCTCGAAGGTGTCGGCCAGGGCCGCGGTCATGACCGGGTGGGGGCTGGTTTCGATGAGGGTGTAGTGGCCGTCGTCGAGGAGTTGTTCGAGGGTGGTGTGGAAGTGGACGGGGTGGCGGAGGTTGTTGAACCAGTACTCCGCGTCGAGGTCCTGGTCGAAGGCGAGCAGGGCGCCGGTGTGGGTGGAGTAGAAGGGGATGGTCGGGGCCATCGGCTCGATGCCGGCGCGTTCGGCCAGGTCCGTGATGATCGTCTCGCGCAGGTCTTCGACGTGGGGGGTGTGCGAGGCGTAGTCGACGGGGATCAGGCGGGCGCGGATCTCCCGCTCCTGGTACGTGTGGACCAGATCGGTGAGCGGCTGGGTCTCGCCCGCGAGGATCGTGGTGTGCGGCCCGTTGATCGCGGCGACGTAGACGCCCTCGGGCAGGTCCTGAAGCTCGTCTGCCGGCAGCGGGAACGAGGCCATGGTGCCGGTGCCTGCGAGGCGGGTGATCGCCTGCGCCCGCAGGGCGACTACGGCGATGGCGTCGGAGAGCGTGAGCGCTCCGGCGACGTACGCGGCGGCGATCTCGCCCTGGGAGTGGCCGATCACGGCGTCGGGCTCGACGCCGTGGTGGCGCAGCAACTCGGCGATGCCGGTCATGACGGCGAACAGCGCGGGCTGCACGATGTCCACCCGGTCAAGGGCGTGTTCGTCCTCGCTGGCCAGGACGTCGAGCAGGTCCCAGTCGCACCAGCGCGACAGCTCGTCGCGGCACGCGGCCAGATGCTCCGCGAAAGCGGGCTCCTCCGCGGCGAGTTGATAGCCCATGCGTGTCCACTGCGAGCCCTGTCCGGGGAACACGAACGCGGTCTTGCCCGCGTTGGCCGTGCCGGGCCCGGTCACCAGTGCCGGGTGTGCGACACCCGTGGCAAGCGCGGTCAGCGCCTCGCGCAGCTCGTCCCGGTCGGCGGTGACGATGCCCGCGCGGTGCTCCATCTTCGCCCGCCCGGACCACAGCCCCGCCGCCAGCGCACCCACCTCGATCTCGGGGTGCTCCTCGACGTACGCCGCGAGCTGCTCGGCGCTCTGCGCCAGCGCACCCGCCGTACGGGCGGAAACCACCACCGGAACCGCAACGCCCGAGCCGGACCCGGTCTCCTCGGGCACTGCCTCGTCCGCTGCCGTAACCGGTGCGGCCTCCAGGATCAGGTGGGCGTTCGTCCCGCTCATGCCGAACGACGAGACCGCCGCCCGCCGCGGCTCACCCGTCTCCGGCCACTCCCGCGTCTCCGTCAGCAGCGCGACGTGGCCGGTGTCCCACTCCACGTGCGTCGAGGGGCGATCCACGTTCAGGGTCTGCGGGAGCCGGCCGTGCCGCAGTGCCTCGACCATCTTGATCACGCCCGCGACACCGGACGCGGCCTGGGTGTGCCCGATGTTGGACTTCACCGAGCCCAGCCACAGCGGCCGCTCCTCGGTGTGTGCCTGGCCGTACGTGGCGAGCAGGGCCTGTGCCTCGATCGGGTCGCCCAGCGTCGTACCCGTGCCGTGTGCCTCCACCACGTCGATCTGCCCCGCACTCAGCCCGGCGTTGGCCAGCGCTTGCTCGATGACACGCTGCTGCGAGGGGCCGTTGGGTGCGGTGAGGCCGTTCGACGCGCCGTCCTGATTGATCGCCGAGCCCTTGAGCACCGCCAGGACCGTGTGCCCGTTGCGCTGCGCGTCCGAGAGACGTTCGAGCAGGATGAGGCCCGCGCCCTCGCCCCAGCCGGTGCCGTCGGCGGCGTCGGCGAAGGGCTTGCAGCGGCCGTCGGCGGCGAGGCCGCGCTGCCGGGAGAAGACCTGGAAGGTGCCCGGCGTGGCCATGATGGTCGCGCCGCCCGCGAGGGCGAGATCGCACTCCCCGTTACGGAGCGCCTGCATCGCCAGGTGGAGGGCGACCAGCGACGACGAGCAGGCCGTGTCCACCGTCATGGCCGGGCCTTCAAGACCGAAGGTGTACGCGATCCGGCCGGACGCCACGCTGCCCGAGCTGCCGGTGGCGATGTAGCCCTCAAGACCCTCCGGGTTCTGGTGCAGCCGCAGCAGGTAGTCCTGGGAGATCACACCCGCGAACACCCCTGTGTTGCTGCCCTGGAGCGTGGCGGGCTCGATGCCCGCCCGCTCGAACACCTCCCAGGAGGTCTCCAGCAGCAGCCGCTGCTGCGGGTCCGTGGCCAGCGCCTCGCGCGGGTTCATGTGGAAGAAGTCCGCGTCGAACAGATCGGCGTCGTGCAGGAACGCCCCGTGGCGGGTGTAGACCTTGCCCGTCGCGTCGGGGTCCGGGTCGTACAGGTTCTCCAGGTCCCAGCCGCGGTTGACCGGGAGGTCGCCGATGGCGTCGCGGCCGGTGCTGACGAGGTCCCAGAGCGCCCGCGAGTCGCGGACGCCGCCGGGGTAGCGGCAGGCCATCGAGACGATCGCGATCGGGTCGTCGCTCGCGGCCACGGCGCCGGCGCGGCTCGGGGTCCGCGCGGTGAGGGACCCGGTGTCGAGGAACTGGCCGAGGAGATGGCGGGTCAGCGCCTGGGGCGTCGGGTGGTCGAAGATCAGGGTGGCCGGGAGGCGCAGCGACGTGGCGTTCGTGAGGCGGTTGCGGAGCTCGACGGCGGTCAGCGAGTCGAAGCCCAGCTCCTTGAACGGCCGCTGCGGGTCGATGGCGTCGGGCGTGCCGTGGCCGAGGACCGCGGCCACGTTGCTGCGTACGAGGTCCAGCAGCCTGCGCTCCTGCTCCGCCTCGGGGAGCGCGGCGAGCTGCTCGGCGAGCGCGTTGCCGTCGGCCGCGGCCGAGGAGGCGGCGACGCGGCGGGCCGGCCGCGGAACGAGGTCGCGCAGCAGGGCGGGGAGGCGGGGGGCCGTGCGCAGCGCGGCGGGGTTGAGGGGGAGGCAGAGCTGGTACGCCTCGGGGCCCGCGAGGGCCGCGTCGAAGAGGCGGAACGCGTGGTCCGCTTCGAGCGGGGTGGTGCCGTGGGTGACGTTGCGGACCTCGTTGTCGCTGAGGTGGCCGGTGAGGCCGGTGGCCTGCTTCCAGTAGCCCCAGGCGAGGCTGGTGGTGGGGAGGCCCTGCCGGGTGCGGTGGTGGGCAAGGGCGTCGAGGTAGGTGTTGGCGGCGGCGTAGTTGGCCTGGCCGGGGTTGCCGAGGGTGCCGGCGGCGGAGGAGTAGACGACGAAGTGGGCCAGGGGCAGGTGGCGGGTCGCCTCGTGCAGGTGGTGGGCGGCGTCGACCTTGGGGTCGAGGACGGGGTGCAGGTTCTCGGGGGTGAGCTGGGTGAGGACGGTGTCGCTGAGGGTGCCAGCGGTGTGGATGACGGCGGTGAGGGGGTGCTGCTCGTCCACGGAGCCGACGAGGTCGCGTACGGCGTCGGCGTCGGTGACGTCGCAGGCCGCGAGGGTGACCTGGGCGCCGAGTGCGGTGAGTTCGTCGCGGAGAGCCGTGGCGTTGGGGTGGTCGGGGCCGCTGCGGGAGGCCAGCAGGAGGTGGCGTACGCCGTGCTCGGTGACCAGGTGACGCGCGGTCAGTCCGGCGAGGACGCCGGTGCCGCCGGTGATGAGCACGGTGCCGTTCGGGTCGAGCGGCCTGGGCAGGGTCAGGATCAGCTTGCCGGTGTGCCGGGCCTGGCTCAGGTGGCGTAGCGCCTGCGGGGTGTGCCGGATGTCGAACGAGGTGGTGGGCAGCGGCGTCAGCACGCCTTCGGCGAACAGCTCGGTGAGATGCGCCAGGATCTGCTGGATACGGTCGGGGCCCGCCTCGATGAGGTCGAAGTTCCGGTACTGGACCTGGTGCTCGGCCTGCACGGTGTCGGCGTCGCGTACGTCCGTCTTGCCCATCTCGATGAACCGGCCGCCGGGGCGTACGAGGCGCAGGGAGGCGTCGGTGAACTCGTGGGCGAGGGCGTTGAGGACGACATCCACGCCCTGGTCCGGGCCGTGGGTGCGGAAGTGCTCCTCGAAGTCCAGGCTCCGGCTGGACGCGATGTGCGTGTCGTCGAGACCCTGGGCGCGCAGCAGATGGTGCTTGCCGGGGCTGGCGGTGGCGTAGACGTCGGCGCCGAAGTGGCGGGCGAGTTGGAGTGCGGCGGAGCCGACGCCGCCGGTGGCGGCGTGGAGCAGCAGCGACTCGCCGGCCTCCAGCCGCCCGAGGTCCTTCAGCGCGAAGTACGCGGTCAGGAAGGCCACCGGGATCCCGGCCGCCTGAGTGAAGCCCCACTGCTCGGGGACGGTGGTGAGCAGGCGGTGATCGGTGACGGCGTGGGAGCCCGCGCCGTCGATCATCACGCCCATCACCCGGTCGCCCACGGCGACGTCGGTCACGTCGTCGGCGACGTCCGTGACGACGCCGGAGCCCTCGCTGCCCAGCGGGGCGTCGCCCGGGTACATGCCCAGGGCGATGAGCGTGTCGCGGAAGTTGAGGCCGATCGCGTGCAGTTGGACGCGGACCTGCCCGGCGGCCAGCGGCTCGTCCCACTCCGGCATCGGCCGGCAGGTGACCGCCTCCAGCGTGCCGTCGCCCCCGGTGGCCAGCTTCCAGGTGCTCTCCGGCACGTCGAGCGCGCCGCCGGCGCCGGTCGCGCGCACGAGTCGTGCGACGAGGAGCTGGCCGTGACGCAGGGCGAGTTGCGGCTCGCCGGTGGCGAGGGCGTCGGCGAGGTGGGGCACGTCGGCGAAGCCGGCCGCGACGGCGGTGTCGGTGTCGGTGTCGAGCAGGTGGATGCGGTCGGGGTTCTCGTTCTGGGCGGTACGGACCATCCCCCACAGTGGCGCGTGTGCCAGATGGACGTCCTCCGCAGGACCCGTGGCGACGGCGCGGTGGGTGAGCACGGCGAGGCGGCGATCGGTCTCGTCGTTGGCGGCCAGCCAGCCCTGTACGTGGGTGAGCAGGGCTTCGGTCGCGGCGTGGGCCGCGGCGGGGGTGTCGTCGGCGGCCGGGGCGGCGACGTAGAGGTCGACCTGACCGGGATCGATCCGGTCGGAGGCGTCCTGCGGGGCCTGGGCCGGGGTCCAGGCGAGCTGGAAGAGGCTGTTGCGGGTCGCGGCGCCGTCGTCGGCGCTCCCGGTGATGAGAGCGGTCGGGTCGACGGGCCGGGTGTTGAGGGCGGCGATGGTGGCGACGGGGGCGCCCGTGGGGTCCCAGGCGCGGAGGGCGAGGTCGTGGCCCTGGTCGCCGGTGGGGGTGAGGGTGGCACGGAGGTGGGTGGCGCCGGTGGCGTGGACCGACACACCGCTCCACGCGAACGGCAGCCGCAGCTCCCGCGCCTCGTCCTCCGCGGCATCGCCCGCGCCGAGCGCACGGAGGGCGAGAGGGTGGAGGGCGGCGTCGAGCAGCGCCGGGTGGATGGTGTGCCCGTCGGCGTCCGTGTCACCGGGGAGGGCGATCTCGGCGTGGAGGGTGCCGTCGGCGTGCTGCCAGGCCCTGGTGACGCCGCGGAAGGCGGGCCCGTACCCGTAGCCGGCCGCGGCCATCCGCGGGTACAGCTCGGCGACGTCGAGCGCCTGTGCCCCGGCGGGTGGCCACTGGCCCGACGGCTCGGCCGTGTCGGCCGGTTCCGCGGTGAGCGTGCCGGTGGCGTGGCAGGTCCAGGACTCGGACTCCGCCTCGTCGTCGGTGTGGGCACGGGAGTGGATGGCGACCTGCCGTCCGCCGTGGCCGTCGTCGAGCGGTGTGGTGGTGACCTGGAGGTCGCGGGCGCCGGTCTCTTCCAGCACCAGCGGGGCGTGCAGGGTCAGTTCTTCGAGGTGGGTGGCGCCGGTGTGGTCGCCGGTGTGCAGGGCGAGGTCCACGAGGGCGGTGCCGGGGAGGAGGACCGTACCGGCCACGGCGTGGTCGGCGAGCCACGGGTGGGTGGAGAGGCTGAGGCGGCCGGTGAACACCATCGTGCTGGCGCCGGTCTCGTCGGCGCCGTCGGTGTCGGCGAGTTGGACGGCGGCGCTGAGGAGGGGGTGGGTGGTGCTGCTCAGGCCGAGGTCGGTGGCGCTGGTGAGCTGGGCGGGGGCATCAAGCCAATAGGGCTGGTGCTGGAAGGGGTAGGTGGGCAGCTCGGGCAGCAGCTCGGTGGAGTCCTCGGCGCCGGGCAGGAGCGGGCTGAGGTCGATCGGGTGGTGGTGGGCGTGGAGGTTCGCCAGGGCGACGCGGAAGCGGGTCTGCGTGCCGTTGTTGCGGATGAGGGTGGCGTGGTGGTGGGCCGGGGTGGTGCGCTGCTCGAAGGTGTCGGCCAGGGCCGCGGTCATGACCGGGTGGGGGCTGGTTTCGATGAGGGTGTAGTGGCCGTCGTCGAGGAGTTGTTCGAGGGTGGTGTGGAAGTGGACGGGGTGGCGGAGGTTGTTGAACCAGTACTCCGCGTCCAGCAGTTGGTCCGGCGCGAGCAGGGCGCCGGTGTGGGTGGAGTAGAACGGAATGGCCGGGGCCACGGGCCGGATCGCGGCGCGTTCGGCCAGGTCCGTGGTGATCGTCTCGCGCAGGTCTTCGACGTGGGGGGTGTGCGAGGCGTAGTCGACGGGGATCAGGCGGGCGCGGATCTCCCGCTCCTGGTACGTGTGGACCAGATCGGTGAGCGGCTGGGTCTCGCCCGCGAGGATCGTGGTGTGCGGCCCGTTGATCGCGGCGACGTAGACGCCCTCGGGCAGGTCTTGAAGCTCGTCTGCCGGCAGCGGGAACGAGGCCATCGTGCCGGTGCCTGCGAGGCGGGTGATCGCCTGCGCCCGCAGGGCGACTACGGCGATGGCGTCGGAGAGCGTGAGCGCTCCGGCGACGTAGGCGGCGGCGATCTCCCCCTGGGAGTGGCCGATGACCGCGTCGGGCTCGACGCCGTGGTGGCGCAGGAGCTGCGCGATGCCGGTCATGACGGCGAACAGCGCGGGCTGCACGATGTCCACCCGGTCAAGGGCGTGTTCGTCCTCGCTGGCCAGGACGTCGAGCAGGTCCCAGTCGCACCAGCGCGACAGCTCATCGCGGCACGCGGCCAGATGTGCGGCGAAGACCGGCTCCTCGGCCGCCAGTTCGTAGCCCATACGGGTCCACTGCGAGCCCTGACCCGGGAACACGAACGCCGTCTTCCCCGCCTCCGCGGACCCCGGGCCGGTCACCAGCGCGGGGTGCGCCGCACCCGTGGCAAGCGCGGTCAGCGCCTCCAGCAGCTCGTCGCGGCCGGCGGTGACGATGCCCGCGCGGTGCTCCATCTTCGCCCGGCCGGACCACAGCCCCGCCGCCAGCGCACCCACCTCGACCTCGGGGTGCTGCTCCACGTACGCCGCAAGACGCCCGGCCGACTGCGCGAGCGCCGCCGCCGAGCGTCCGGAAACCACGACCGGCACCGGCAGAGACGACGCCGATCCGGCCGCCTCCGTCTCCGGCGCCGCCTCCCCGTCGACCGTCGCCGCCTCGTCCGCTGCCGCAACCGGCGCGGCCTCCAGGATCAGGTGCGCGTTCGTGCCGCTCATGCCGAACGACGAGACCGCCGCGCGCCGCGGCTCGCCCGTCTCCGGCCATTCCTGCGTCTCCGTCAGCAGTGCGACGGTGCCCGACTCCCAGTCCACGTGGCTTGACGGCTTGTCCACGTGGAGCGTGGGCGGCAGCACGCCGTGCCGCATGGCCTCGACCATCTTGATGACGCCCGCCACCCCGGCCGCGGCCTGGGTGTGCCCGACGTTCGACTTCACCGAGCCCAGCCACAGCGGCCGTTCGGCCGAGTGCTCGCGCCCGTACGTCGCCAGCAGCGCCTGCGCCTCGATCGGGTCGCCCAGCGTCGTACCCGTGCCGTGCGCCTCCACCACGTCGACCTGGCTCGCGTTGAGCCGGGCGTTGGCCAGGGCCTGCTCGATGACCCGGCGCTGCGAGGGGCCGTTGGGGGCGGTGAGGCCGTTCGACGCGCCGTCCTGATTGATCGCCGAGCCCTTCAGCACCGCCAGCACCTTGTGCCCGTTCCGCTGGGCGTCGGACAGCCGCTCCAGCAGCACCAGGCCGACGCCCTCGCCCCAGGCCGTACCGTCCGCCGCGTCGGCGAACGCCTTGCACCGGCCGTCCGCGGCCAGGCCGCGCTGCCGCGAGAAGACCGTGAAGGCCGAGGGGCTGGACATGACGGTGGCGCCGCCCGCCAGCGCACTGTCGCACTCGCCGTTGCGGAGGGCCTGGACCGCCAGGTGGAGCGCGACCAGGGACGACGAGCACGCCGTGTCCACCGTCACCGCCGGGCCTTCGAGGCCGAAGGTGTACGCCACCCGGCCCGAGGCGACGCTGCCGGCGCTGCCGGTGGCCGCGTAGCCCTCCAGGTCGCCGGTGGCGCGGTAGAGGCGCAGCAGATAGTCCTGGGAGTTGAGCCCCGCGAAGACGCCCGTCCTGTTGCCCTTCACCCCGGCCGGGTCCAGGCCCGCCCGCTCGAACGCCTCCCAGGCCGTCTCCAGCAGCAGCCGCTGCTGCGGGTCCATGGCCAGCGCCTCGCGCGGCGAGATGCCGAACAGCTCCGCGTCGAACTGCTCGGCGCCCTGGAGGAAGGCGCCCATCCGGGTGTAGCTCTTGCCGCTCGCCGCCGGGTCCGGGTCGTACAGGTCCTCGGCCCAGCCGCGGTCGCCCGGGAACTCCACGATCCCGTCGCGGCCCTCGGCCACCATCCGCCACAGGTCCTCGGGAGAGGCCACGCCGCCGGAGTAGCGGCAGGCCATCGACACGATGGCGATGGGCTCCGTGGACTTCGACTCGACCTCGCCGAGGCGCCGGCGGGCCTGGCGGAGCTCCGCGGTCACCCACTTCAGGTTGTCCAGAAGCTTCTGCTCGTTCTTCATCAGCGCAAGCTCCTTGTCGAGGCGCGGAGAGGTACCGGGTGGTTCAGTGGCGTACGGGCGGGGGGCGTCATGACTTGCCGAACTCCGTCTGGATGATGTCGAGGAGGTCGTCGACGGACGCGGACTCCAGGTCGCTGTCCGCTTCACCGCCGGCGGCGCCGCCGTCCGGGCCGCCGCCCGCCGCGTGGCCGTTCTCCGCCGCGTACGGCGCGGATCCGTCGAGCCGCTGGAGCATCGTCCGCAGCCGCTCCCCGGCCTGGCGCCGTACCTCCTCGTCCGCCAGCGCCGCGCCGCTCAGCGCACCGTCGAGCCGCGCCAGGTCGGCGAGGACCGACTGTCCGGCGGGGTCGGGGCCGCCGAGTTCGTCGCGCAGGCAGGCGGCGAGGGCGTCCGGCGTCGGGTAGTCGAAGACGACGGTCGTCGGCAGCCGCAGCCCCGTCCTGGAGTTGACGCGGTTGCGCAGCTCGACGGCGGTGAGCGAGTCGAAGCCCAGGTCGTTGAAGGGCTTCCCGGGCCGTACGCCCTCGGCCGACGCGTGCCCGAGCACGCCCGCGACCTCCGTACGCACCAGGTCCAGCAGCTCGCGCTGCTGCTCCTCGCGGGTACGGCCCGCCAGCAGCGACCGCAGCCGCGCGGCGGCGTCGGTGCCCGCGGGCTCCGGCTCGGCCTCCTCCCGCGCGTCCAGCACCGCGCGCGCCTCCGGGAGCTCGCCCAGCAGCGGGCTGGGCCGCCGGGACGTGAACGCGAGGGTGAACGCCGACCAGTCGATGTCGGCGATCGTCGTCGGCGCCTCGTCCGCCCGTACGGCCTCGGCCAGGGCCGCCACCGCGGCGCCCGGGTCGAGGCCGCGGATGCCGCGGCGCAGGAGCCGCCGGGAATTCTCCCCGTCGCCGGCCATGCCCTCACCGCTCCACGCGCCCCAGGCCACCGCGGTGGCCGGGAGGCCGCGGGCGCGGCGGTGCTCGGCGAGCGCGTCGAGGTAGGCGTTGCCCGCGGCGTACGCGCCCTGCGCTCCGCTGCCCCACACGCCGGCGGTCGACGAGAAGAGCACGAAGGCGCTGAGCCGGCTGCCGCCGTCCGCGTCCTGGGTCAGCTCGTGCAGGTGGCGGGCGGCGAGGGACTTGGGGCCGAGGACTTCGGCGAAGTGCTTGGCGTCCAGATCCGCGAGCCCGCGGTCCACGCTGACGCCGGCCGCGTGCAGCACGGCGGTGAGCGGGGTCTCCTCGGGTACGCCGGCCAGCAGCGCGGCGAGGGCCGCCCGGTCGGTGACGTCGCAGGCGGCGATCGTCACCTCGGCGCCGAGTCCGGTGAGTTCGGTGCGCAGCTCGTCGGCGCCGGGAGCGGCGGGGCCGCGGCGGCTGACGAGGAGCAGGTGCCCGGCGCCGTTCGCCGCCAGCCAGCGGGCGGCGTGGGCGCCGAGCCCGCCGGTGCCGCCGGTGACGAGGACGGTGCCGCGGGGCGGCCACTGGGCGTCCGCCTTGCGGGCGGGCGTCGTACGCCTCAGCCGCCGCGCCCGCGGCCCGTCGGCCCGTAGCGCGATCTGGTCTTCCGCGGGCGCGCCGGAACCGTCCGGCGCGCCGCCGAGCAGCGCGGCCAGCTCGGCGCGCCCCCGCGCGTCGAGGCCGGCGGGCGTGCCCGGAAGGTCGATCAACCCGCCCCAGCGCGCGGGCTCTTCGAGCGCCGCGGCCCGGCCGAAGCCCCACACCAGGGCGGCCTCCGGGTTACCGAGCGGGTCGCCGTCGCCCACCGACACGGCTTGGCTGGTGGCGGCCCACAGGGGGGCGGCCACACCTGCGTCGCCGAGCGCCTGGGTGAGCAGGACGGTCGCGGTCAGCTCCTCCGGTACGCCGTCGGCGGCCGGGTCCGCGGCCCCGGCGGTGCCAGCGCCGCCTGCGCTGTCGGCGCGTACGGCCAGCAGCGACAGGATCCCGCGCGGCTGCCCGGTCTCCTCGATCCGGCGGGCGAGCTGCTCGGCGAGCGGCGCGCGCTCCGTGCCCGCGGCGATCTCGACGGTGGCGACCTTCGCCCCGGCCTCCCCGAGCGCCGCGGCGCAGAACTCCGGCCACTCCCCGGCCCGTCCGTCGGCGGGCGCCGCGAGGAGCCAGGTGCCGTCCAGGACGGCACCCCCGCCCCGGGGCAGGCGCGCCCAGGACGTCCGGTAGTGCAGGCCGGAATCCGCGGGGGCCGCGGCGGCGGGCTCCACCGGGTCGATCCAGTAACGGCGGCGCTGGAAGGCGTACGTGGGCAGCTCGACCGTGCGCCCGCGCGGCAGCACGTCCGTCCACCGCGGGCCCGCACCGATCGCGTGCAGCTCGCCCATGGCGTGCAGGAGCGCGGTGGGCTCGTCGGAGGGGGGCGCCGGCGCATCGCCGTCCCCGGCCTTGCGGGCCGGGCGCAGCGACGGGATCGCCGCGGCATCGCCGTCGTCCGGCAGGACCGCCCGGGCGAGCGCGGTCAGGGCGGCGCCGGGGCCGATCTCCAGGAACGTCGTGGCGCCCTCGCCGACGAGGTGGGTGAGGCCCTGGTGGAAGCGGACGGGGCGGCGGATGTGCTCGGCCCAGTACGCGGCGTCGGTCAGCTCGTCGGCCGTGGCCGCCGCTCCGGTGAGGTTCGACACCACCGGGAGGTCGGGCGCACGGTACGTGAGCCCGCTCGCGATGCTCGTGAACTCGGGCAGCACGGGGTCCATCTGCGCGGAGTGGAAGGCGTGGCTCACCTTCAGTCCGCGGGTGCGGATCCCGGCCGCCCCCAACTCCTCGCCGAGCGCGGCCAGCGCGTCGGAAGGACCGGCGAGCACCGTCGCGGCGGGGGAGTTGTACGCGGCGATCTCCGCCCGCCCGTGCCGCTCCAGGTGCTCGGCAAGCGCCTCGGGACCGGCCTGCACGGCGAGCATGCCGCCGGTGCCGTGGGGGAGTTCGTTCATCAGCCGCGCGCGGACCGTGACGAGCCGGGCCGCGTCGGTGAGGGACAGCACGCCCGCGACGTGCGCGGCGGTCACCTCGCCGATGGAGTGGCCGATGAGATGGTCCGGCTGCACGCCCCACGCCCGGAGCTGCCGGGTGAGCGCCGTGTGCAGGGCGAACAGGCCGGTCTGGGTGTAGAGGGTCTGGTTGAGCAGCGAGGACCCGTCGTCGGTCGCGTCCGCGAACATCACGTCGCGTACGGGGAGGTCGAGGTGGACGTCGAGCGCCGCGCAGACCTCGTCCAGCGCCTCGGCGAACACCGGAAGCGCCTCGTACAGCTCGCGTCCCATGCCGGGACGCTGGCCGCCCTGCCCCGAGTACATGAACACCAGCCCGCCGGGCCGCTGCTCACCCCGGGTCCGGATCACGCCGGGCGCGCTCCGGTCCTGCGCCACCTCGCGCAGACCGTCGAGGAGTTCCGCACGGTCGCGGCCGAGGACGGTGGCGCGGTACGGCAGGGCGGCGCGCCGCGATGCCAGCGACCACGCCAGGTCGGGCGCGCTCAGCTCCGGCCGCGCCTGGATGCGCTCGGCGAGCCGGGCGGCCTGGGCGCTCAGGCCCTCCGGGGTCGCGCCGGAGACCAGCCAGGGCAGCGCCGCGCCGGCCGGCTGCGGCGGCTCGGCCGGCGCCTCCTGCGCGACGGCCGGCGCCTCCTCCAGGATGACGTGGGCGTTGGTGCCGCTGATGCCGAACGCGGACACGCCCGCCCGCCGCGGCCGGTCGGCCCCGGCGCGCGGCCACTCCCGCTCCTCGGTGAGCAGCGAGACGACGCCCGCGTCCCACTCGACGTGCTGTGACGGCTCGTCGACGTGCAGCGTGCGCGGCAGCACGCCGTGCCGCATGGCCTGGATCATCTTGATGACCCCGGCGACTCCGGCCGCGGCCTGCGTGTGCCCCAGGTTGGACTTCACCGAGCCGAGCCACAGCGGCCGTTCGGCCGAGTGCTCGCGTCCGTACGTGGCGAGCAGAGCCTGCGCCTCGATCGGGTCGCCGAGCGTCGTGCCGGTGCCGTGCGCCTCGACGGCGTCCACCTCGGCGCCGGTGAGCCGGGCGTTGGCCAGAGCCTGCCGGATGACGCGCTGCTGGGCGGGGCCGTTGGGGGCGGTGAGGCCGTTGGAGGCGCCGTCCTGGTTGATCGCGGAGCCGCGGAGGACCGCGAGCACCTGGTGCCCGTTGCGCTCGGCGTCCGACAGTCGCTCCAGCAGCAGCACGCCGGCGCCCTCGCCCCAGCCCGTACCGTCGGCGGAGTCCGCGAAGGACTTGCAACGGCCGTCGGGGGCGAGGCCGCGCTGGCGGGAGAACTCCACGAAGACCGCGGGCGTCGACATCACGGTCGCACCGCCGGCCAGCGCCAGCGTGCACTCGCCGTTGCGCAGGGACTGCGCCGCGAGGTGGAGCGCGACCAGCGACGACGAGCAGGCCGTGTCGACGGTCAGCGCGGGCCCCTCGAAGCCGAAGGTGAACGCGATCCGCCCCGAAGCCACGCTCGGCGCGCTGCCGTTGCCGACGTACCCCTCGTACTCCGCCGGGGTGCGCAGCAGCAGCCGGCCGCCGTAGTCGCTGTACATGATCCCCGCGAACACGCCGGTCGCGGAGCCGCGCAGCTCGTCGGCGGGGATGCCGGCGCCCTCGACGGCCTCCCAGCACAGCTCCAGCAGCAGCCGCTGCTGCGGGTCCATCGAGGCCGCCTCGCGTGGCGAGATCCCGAAGAACTCGGCGTCGAACCGGTCGGCGTCGTGCAGGAAGGAGCCTGCCCGCGTGTACGTGGTGCCCGGGCGCTCCCCGCTCGGGTCGTAGATCGCGTCGATGTCCCAGCCGCGGTTCTCGGGGAACGTGCTGGTGCCCTCGGCGCCCCGGCTGAGGAGGTCCCACAGGTCGGCGGGGGAGTCCACGCCGCCCGGGTAGCGGCAGGACATGGCGACGACGGCGATCGGGTCATCGACGTCGGCAGCGCGGGCGGCGGTCGCCGGTACGGCCGGGGCGGCGGCCCTCTCGGACTCCAGCAGTTCCGCGCGCAGATGGTCGGCGAGCGCCTGGGGCGTGGGGTGGTCGAAGACCGCGGTGGCGGGTAGCCGGCGGCCGGTGGCGGCGCTGAGCTGGTTGCGCATCTCGACCGCGGTGAGCGAGTCGAAACCGAGGTCGCGGAAGGTCTGCCCCGGGCTCACCGACTCGCCCTCGGGCAGGCCGAGCGCGAGCACCGCGGTGCGGCGGACGAGCGCGAGCAGCGTGCGGTCCTGCTCGGCGCGGCCCAGCGCGGCGAGCCCGGCGAGCGGGTCGGCGGCCGGGGCAGCGGTGCTCGCGGTGCCCTCCGCGGGAGCGGCCGGCGCGGGTGCCTGCGCGCGGAGTACGGCGGGCAGCGTCCCCGCGCGGGACCGCGTACGCAGCGCGCGGCGGTCGAGGACCACGGGGGCGGCCAGCGCGACGGGGCTGCGCAGCGCCGTGTCCAGCAGCGCGAGCGCTCGGCTCGCGGGCATGGCGCGTACGCCGGCGCGGGCGATGCGCGCCCGGGCCGCCCGGTCCAGGCCCCCGCCCATGCCGCCCTGCTCCCACAGGCCCCAGGCGAGGCTGACGGCGGGCAGCCCGCGGGCGCGGCGGTGCTGCGCGAGGGCGTCCAGGAAGCTGTTCGCGGCGGCGTAGTTGGCCTGGCCGGGGGTGCCGACCACCGACGCGAACGACGAGAACAGCACGAAGGCCACCCGCGGCAGGTCCGCGGTGAGCCGGTGCAGGTGCCAGGCGCCGTCCGTCTTCGGCCGCAGCACGGCGTCGAGCTGAGCGGGCGTCAGCTCGCCGACGGTCGCGTCGTCCAGCACACCCGCCGCGTGCACCACGGCGGTCAGCGGGTGTTCCGACGGGATCCCGGCCAGCGCCTCGCGGAGGGCATCCGCGTCGGCGACGTCGCAGGCGGCGAAGGCCACCTCGGCGCCCAGCCCGGTGAGTTCGGCGCGCAGCTCGCCGGCGCCGGGGGCGGCCTCGCCGCGGCGGCTGACGAGGAGCAGGCGGCGTACGCCGTGGGCCGTGACGAGGTGCGCGGCGACCTGCCCGCCGAGCGTGCCGCCGGCGCCCGTGACCAGAACGGTGCCCTCGGGGTCGAGGGCCGCGGGACCTTCCGGGGCGATCCGGGTGAGGCGTGGCGCGAGGAGGGCGCCGTCGCGGATCGCGAGCTGCGGTTCGCCGGCCACCAGCGCGGCCCGTACCGCCTCCGCGACGGGAAGCGCCGACCGCTCCGCCGGGTCGTCGTCGACGAGCACGATCCGGTCCGGGTACTCCGACTGCGCCGAGCGCAGCAGTCCCCACACCGGGGCGGACTCCAGCGCGGGTACGTCCCCGGCCGTGTCCGCGCCGACCGCGCCGCGGGTGACCACGGCGAGCCGGCTGTCGGCGAAGCGGTCGTCGGACAGCCACCGCTGCACGGCGGCCAGCACCCGGGCGACGGTCGTACGCGCCCTCTCCGCCGTCGCGTCGTCGGCGCCGTCCGCGGCGGGGCACTGTACGACGACCACGCCCGCCCGTTCGGGAACAGTCCCCGCGGCGAACGCGTCGAGGTCCGTCTCCCACAGCTCCGCGCCGTCCGCCGCCTCCGGCGCCGCGTCGAGCCGCCGCCATTCGACCCCGTACAACGGGTCGGCGGACACCGCGCCGAGGCTGTCCGCCGGGACCGGCCGCAGCGCCACCTCGTCCACCCGCAGAACCGGCGTGCCCGCGGCGTCGGCGAGGTCCAGGGCGACGGTCTCCGGGCCGGTGGGCGTCACCCGGGCGCGCAGCGCCGCGGCCCCGGGCCGCGCCAGCAGCCGCACGCCGGACCAGGTGAACGGCAGCCGCAGCTCGGTGCCCGACTCGTCCAGGAGCGCGACCGTGTGCAGCGCGGCGTCGAGCAGCGCGGGGTGGATGCCGTACTCGTCGAGGTCTGCGTGCTGCGCCTCGGGCAGCGCCAGGTCGGCGTACAGGTGCTCGCCGTCGCGCCACACCGTGCGCAGCGAACGGAAGGCCGGGCCGAAGCGCATCCCGCGCTCGTGCAGCCGGTCGTAGAGGTCGTCCACGACCGCGGCGGGCTCACCCGGCGGCGGCCAGGCCGTGCCGTCCCACACACCCGAAGCCGCCCCCGCGTCGGGCGCCACGACGCCCGTCGCGTGCAGCGTCCACGGGGAGTCCGCGGCGAGACCGGCGGCGTCCTCGGCGGTCTCGGCGGCGTCCGGCTCGGGCCGGGCGTACAGGGAGAGGGCCCTGCGGCCGTCGGCGTCCGGGGCGTCGACCGCCACCTGGAGCTGCAGCGCGCCCTCCGTCGGCAGCACCACGGGCTGACGCAACGTCAACTCCTCGACGCGCGCGCAGCCCACGTGCCGCGCCGCGCACAGCGCGATCTCCACCGCGCCCGTGCCCGGCAGCACCACGGTGGTGCCCAGCACGTGATCCGCCAGCCAGCCGGGCGTCCGCGCGCTGATCCGGCCGGTGCACACGGTTCCCGGCCGCTCGGCGTCCGCCGTCTCCAGCACCGCGCCGAGCAGCGGGTGCCGGGTGACCCGTACGCCCGGCTGGTCGGCGGCCGGACGCGCCGGCCGCAGCCAGTACGGGCGCCGCTGGAAGGCGTACGTCGGCAACTCGGCCGGCCGGCCCTCGCCGTGCAGCGGGCGCCAGTCCACCTCGGTGCCGTGCACGTGCAGCCGGGCGACCGCGGCGAACAGGGCGGGGACCTCGGGGTGGTCGCGGCGCAGCGCAGCGGTGACCACGGCCGGCTCGGCGCCCGGCTGCGCCGGGTCCGCCTCGTCGAGCACCGCCTGCGCGAGGGTGCTGAGGGTGGCGTCGGGGCCCAGTTCCAGGTACGTCGTGGTGCCCAGTCCCGCGAGGCCGGCGACGCCCTGGTGGAAGCGGACGGGCCTGCGGATGTGCTCGGCCCAGTAGGCGGGGTCGTGGTGCTGCCCGTCCGTCGCGGGCAGACCGGTGACGTTGGAGATGACCGGGATCTCCGCCTGGCCCGGGGCGTGCCGCGCGAAGAGGTCCGTCAGATGGCGCGCGAAGGCGTCGAGAACCGGCTCGGTGTGCGCGGTGTGGAAGGCGTGCGCCACCTTCAGCCGCCGGGCGCGGATCCCGGCGTCCGCCAGCTCCCGTGCCAGCGCGTCCAGCGCGTCGAGCGGCCCGGCCAGCGTGGTCGCGGCGGGGGAGTTGTACGCGGCGATCTCCACCCCCGCGTGCCGCTCCAGGTGCCCGGCCAGCGGCTCGGGCCCCGACCGTACGGCGAGCATGCCGGTGCTTTCGGGGAGCGAGTGCATCAGCTTCGCCCGGGTGGCGACCATGTCGGCGGCGACGTCGAGCGGCAAGACCCCGGCCACGTGTGCGGCCGACAACTCGCCCACGGAGTGGCCGATGAGGTGGTCGGGCCGCACGCCCCACGACCGGAGCAGCCGAGCCAGCGCGGTGTGCACGGCGAACAGCGCGGGCTGGGTGTAGAGCGTGTGCTCCAGCAGCTCCGCCCGCTCGGTGCCCGCGGCGGCGAACATCACCTCGCGTACGGGGGCGTCGAGATGCGCGTCGAGCGCCGTGCACACCTCGTCCAGCGCCTCGGCGAAGACCGGGAACGCCTCGTACAGCTCGCGCCCCATGCCGGGGCGCTGGCTGCCCTGCCCGGAGAACATCAGCGCCAGCCGCCCGCTCTGCTGCACGCCGGTGACCAGACCGGCGGCGGCGTCACCGCGGCCGAGGGCGTCGAGCCGGCCCAGCAACTCCGCGCGGTCGGTGCCGAGGAGCACCGCGCGGTGCCCGAGCGTGGCCCGGGAGGTCGCCAGCGCGTGGCCCACCGCGTCGACGGAGAGTTCCGGACGGGCGCGGAGGTGGCCGGCCAGCCGGGCGGCCTGGGCGCGCAGCCCGTCCGCGGTCGCGGCGGAGACCAGCCACGGTCCCGCGGGACCGCCGGCGGGCGCTGTCGGCGTCGGCTCCTGCTCGTCCGCCGGGGGCTGCTCCAGGATCACGTGCGCGTTGGTGCCGCTGATCCCGAACGCCGACACCGCGGCCCTGCGGGTACGTTCCCCGCCGCGCCACGGCAGCGCCTCGCCGAGCAGCGCGAGCGTCGCCGGGTCCCAGTCGACGTGCGGGCTGGGCGCGTCGGCGTGCAGCGTACGGGGCAACTCCCCGTGCTCCAGCGCCAGGACGAGCTTCATCAGCCCGGCCACGCCCGCGGCGGCCTGCGTGTGCCCGATGTTCGACTTCACCGAGCCGAGATAGAGCGGCGCCCCCGCGGCGGTCCGGCCGCGGCCGTAGACCTCCAGCAGCGCCTGCGCCTCGATCGGGTCGCCCAGCTCCGTGCCCGTGCCGTGCGCCTCGATCGCGTCGACGTCGGCCGCGCCGAGCCCCGCGTCGGCGAGGGCCGCGCGGATCACCTTCTCCTGGGCCTGCCGGCTCGGCGCCGTCAGCCCGTTGGAGGAGCCGTCGGAGTTGACGGCGCTGCCGCGGATCACGGCGAGTACGCGGTGGCCGTTGCGGCGGGCCGCGCTCAGCGGCTCCAGCAGCACCACGCCCCCGCCCTCGGACATGCCCATGCCGTCGGCGCCCGCGCCGAACGCCTTGCAGCGCCCGTCGGCGGCCAGCACCCGCTGCCGGCTCATCTCGGTGAAGGGACCGACCGTGGAGAACACCGTCGCCCCGCCGGCCAGCGCCATCGTGCACTCGCCGCGGCGCAGCGCCTGCACCGCGAGGTGCACCGCGGTCAGCGACGTGGAGCACGCGGTGTCCACGCTCACGGCCGGGCCTTCGAGACCCAGGGTGTACGCGAGCCGGCCGGAGAGCACGCTGAGCACCGTGCCGGTGAGCAGGTGCCCGCCCACCTGCGCCGCGGCGTCGCCGAGCAGCCCGCCGTACTCGGTGGGGTTGCTGCCCACGAACACGCCCGTACGGGAGCCGCGCAGCGTGTGCGCGTCGATCCCGGCCCGCTCCACGCTCTCCCACGCCAGCTCCAGCAGCAGCCGCTGCTGCGGGTCCATGGCCAGCGCCTCGCGCGGCGAGATGCCGAAGAACGCCGCGTCGAAGCCGGCGATGTCGTCCAGGAAGCCGCCCTCGCGCACGTACGAGGTGCCGGGCCCGCCGAGGTCCGGGTCGAAGTGGTCGTCCAGGTGCCAGTCCCGGTTCGCGGGCATGGCGGAGATGGCGTCCCGGCCGTCCCGCAGCAGCTCCCACAGCCCTTCGGGGCTCTGTACGCCGCCGGGGAGGCGGCAGGCCATGCCGACGACCGCCACCGGCTCCCGGCGCTGCTCCTCCACCTCGCGCAGCCTGCGCGTGGTGCGGCGCAGGTCGACGGTGAGCCGCTTGAGGTAGTCGCGCAGCTTGTCTTCCTCGGCCATGGCCGGAACTGCTCCTCTCCGTGTGCCGCTCCGGCGCTGGTCAGCCGGTGGTCGATGCCGTCGGTCCGGGCTCCGCCGGGCCGAACTCGTCGTCGATGATCTTCAGTAGGTCGTCGGTGCTGGCGTCGTCGAGGTCGGCGTCGTCGTCCTCGCCCGCCCCGCTCGCCGCCGTGCCGCCTCCGGCCAGCGCGGCGGCGAGCGCCTGCAACCGGTCGCGCACGGCGGCGCGTTCTGCACCCTCGACGGGCGCCGCGTCCAGGGCCGCGGCCAGCCGGTCCAGTTCCTCGTGTACGGAGCCGGGCGCCGCCTGCTCGCCGGCCGTGCCCAACTGGCCGGTGAGGAACCGGGCGAGCGCCTGCGGGCTGGGGTGGTCGAAGACCAGCGTCACCGGCAGCGACAGGCCCGTCGCCGCGCGGAGCCGGTTGCGCAGCGCCACCGCGGTCAGCGAGTCGAAGCCCAGCTCCTTGAACGTCCGCATCGGCGCGGGCCGGTCGGCCGGGCTGTGACCCAGCACCGCGGCCACCTTGGCGGTCACCACGTCCAGCACCTCGCGCCCGCGCGCCGCCTCCGGCAGCCCGGCCAGCTTCCGCAGCCGCTCCCCGGTGTCGCCGCCGTCCGCCGCGCCGGTCCCGCCCGCCTCCGCGGAGCGCCGCAACGCGCCCCGTACCGCGGGGATCTCGTCCAGCAGCGGCCGCGGCCGGGCCGAGGCGAAGACCGGGGCGAACGTCTCCCAGTCCACGTCGACCAGCGTCACCGGCCGCCCGCCGCCCGCGCCCGCCACCTCCCGGCCGAGGCCGGCGAGCGCCAGCTCCGGGTCGAGCAGCGGCAGGCCCTGCCGCTCCAACTGCGCCTCGTCCAGCCCTTCAGGCAGCACCTCGCTGCGCCATGCGCCGAAGGCGACGGACGTCACCTTCCGGCCCCGGCCGCGCAGTTGCTGCGCGTACGCGTCGAGGAAGGCGTTCGCCGCCGCGTACGCGCCGTGCTCGCCGCTGCCCCAGACGGCGGCGATGGAGGAGAAGAACACCAGCTCCGCGGGACCGTCCGGATCCATCGACTCGGCCAGGTGCACCGCGCCGAGCGCCTTGGCGGCCAGCACCTCCGCCACCCCGGCGGCGGTGGCGTCGGCAAGCGGCTCCAGCCGGGTGGAGGTCGCGGCGTGCACGACGGCGCGGACCGGCCCGCCCAGCTCCGAGGCCCGCCGCAGCAGGGCGCGTACGGAGTCGCGGTCGGTCAGGTCGCAGGACAGCGCCGTGACTCCTACGCCCCGCCCGGCGAGTTCGGCGGCCAGCGCCTCGTGGCCGGGCGCGTCGGGGCCGCGGCGGCTGGCCAGCACGATGTGCTCCGCTCCGCCGTCGGCCAGCCAGCGCGCCAGGTGCGGCGCCAGCGAGCCAGAGCCGCCGGTGACGACGACCGTGCCGCCCGGCTGCCAGACCGGGCTGTCCGCGGGCGCCGGCGCGGGCAGCAGCCGCCGTACGCGCGGGCCGCCGGGCCGTATCGCCACCTGGTCCTCGTCTCCCGCCCCGCCCGCGAGCACCGCGCAGAGGCGCAGCCAGTCCTCGTCGCCCGGCCGCTCCGGGAGGTCGACCAGGCCGCCCCACAACTGCGGCTGCTCCAGCGCCACCACCCGGCCGAGACCCCATGTCTCCGCCTGCTCCGGGTGCGCGAGCACGTCGTCGTCCAGGGCTTTCACCGCGGCGCACGTCAGCGACCAGACGGGCGCGGCGACGCCCAGCCCCGCCAGCGCCTGCACGAGCCCCAGCAGCCCTCCGACGCCCGACGGAAGTGCCGCGTGCCCGGGGTGCGGGCGCTCGTCCAGGGGCAGCAGCGACAGCACGCCGTCGACCGCCTCGCCGGCCAGCGCGGCCGACAACCGCCGTGCGATGCCGGCACGTTCGTCGTCGGCCCGCTCGTCCAGCTCGACCACGGTCACCCCGGCGCCGCGGGCGGAGAGCGCGGCACCCGCCGCGTCGGCCCAGTCGGCGAGCCGCCCGGCGGCCCCCGTCCGGGTCACCAGCAGCCAGTGCCCGTCCGGCCCCGGGGTCCGCCGCTCCGCGGCCGGGCGCCACCCGATCTCGTAGCGCTGACCGGCGAGCGCCGCGTCCGTACGGGTCCGGGAGCGCCAGCGGTGCAGCGCCGGCACCACCGCGCGCAGCGCGTCCTCGCCGACCTCCGGCAACTCCCGGCGCAGCGCCTCGGTGTCGGCCTGCTCGACCAGCGCCCAGAACGCCTCGTCGGACCCTCCCGCCCGGGTCTGCGCCGCCCGCGGAGCGCGGTCGTCGCGGTCGGCGAGCCAGTAGCGGCGGCGCTGGAACGGGTACGTGGGCAGCGGCACCGTACGGGCATCGGGGAAGAGCACCTGCCAGTCCGGCACCACACCGGCCGCGTACGCCTCCGCCAGCGCCTGCTTGAAGCGCGGCTCGCCGTCCTCGTCGCGGCGCAGCGTGCCCAGCGCCCGGCCGTCGGTCTCCGTCGCGTCGAGGACCTGCTCGATCGCGGGCACGAGCACCGGGTGCGGGCCCATCTCCAGGAACACGGTGTGCCCCGCGTCCATCAGCCGCTCCACGGTCTGCGCGAAGAGCACGGGGGAGCGCAGGTTGCGGTACCAGTACGCGGCGTCCAGCGACTCGGTCGGCATCGGCTCGCCGGTGACGGTGGAGTAGAACGGCACCTCCCCGGCCCGCGGGGTGATGGCCGCCAGCTCGCGCAGCATCTCCTCGCGCACCGGCTCGACGAGCGGCGAGTGCGAGGCGTAGGCGATGGGCACGGTTCGCGTCCGCACGCCCTGCTCCTCGCAGTCGCGCATGAACGCCCGCACGTCCGCGTCGACGCCCGCGACGACCGTCGCCGACGGGCCGTTGACGGCCGCGACACCGACGTCGCCGCCGGTCTCCGCGAGCCGCTTCTCCACCTCCGCCACGGGCAGCGACACCGAGGCCATCGAGCCGTGCCCGGAGAGCGCGTGCACGACCCGGCTGCGTACGGCCACCAGACGGGCGCCGTCCTCCAGCGACAGCGCCCCCGCGGCCACGGCCGCCGCGAACTCGCCCTGCGAGTGGCCCACGACCGCCGCCGGCGTCACGCCGTGGTGGCGCCACAGCTCGGCGAGCGAGACCATCACCGCCCACATCAGCGGCTGTACGACGTCGTCCCGCTCCCACGCGGCGTCGTCCGCGGGTGCGGTCAGCTTCTCGCGCAGCGTGTAGCCCGTGTACGGGGCGAGGGCGGCGGCGCAGCGCTCCATCGACGCGGCGAACACCGGCTCGGAGTCCCACAGCCCCACGGCCATACCCGGCCACTGCGCGCCCTGCCCGGAGAAGACGAACACCGGGCGCGCCGCGCCGGACACCGCGCTGCCGCGCACCACGCGCGGGGAGCCGCGGTCCGCGGCCAGCGCCGCCAGGCCCTCGGCCAGCTCTGCGGTATCGCCGCCCAGTACCACGGCCCGCTCGTCGAACGCGGCCCGCGTGGTCGCCAGCGACCAGCCCACGTCCCCTGCGGCGGGCGGCTCTTCGGTGCGTACCGCCTCGGCAAGCTCCGCGGCCCGCGCCCGCAGCGCCTCGCCCGTACGGGCCGACAGCGTCCACAGCGCCGTACGCGGCCCGCCCTCGCCGGAGCGCTCCGCGGGCTCCGCGGGAGGCGGGCCCTCTTCCAGGATGACGTGCGCGTTGGTGCCGCTGATGCCGAACGCGGAGACCGCCGCCCGCCGCGGCCGGTCCGACTCGGGCCAGTCGACCTCTTCGGCCAGCAGCGCGACGCCGCCCCCGGCCCACTCGACGTGCCGGGACGGGGTCTCGGAGTGCAGCGTGCGCGGCAGCCGGCCGTGCCGCATGGCCTGCACCATCTTGATGATCCCGGCCACGCCCGCGGCGGTCTGGGTGTGCCCGATGTTGGACTTCACCGAGCCGAGCCACAGCGGCTGTTCCGCGCTGTGCTCCCGGCCGTACGTCGCCAGCAGCGCCTGGGCCTCGATGGGGTCGCCCAGCGACGTGCCCGTGCCGTGTGCCTCCACCGCGTCGACCTGCCGCGCGGTGAGCCGGGCGTCGGCGAGGGCCTGGGCGATGACCCGCTGCTGCGCCGGCCCGTTGGGCGCGGTGAGGCCGTTGGAGGCGCCGTCCTGGTTGACCGCGCTGCCGCGGATCACCGCGAGTACCGGGTGCCCGGCCGCCCGTGCGTCGGAGAGCCGTTCCAGCACGAGCATGCCCGCGCCCTCGCTCCAGCCGGTGCCGTCGGCGTCGTCCGAGAACGACTTGCACCGCCCGTCGGACGCCAGCCCGCGCTGCCGCGAGAACTCCACGAACATCCCCGGCGTCGACATCACCGTCGCGCCGCCCGCCAGCGCCATCGTGCACTCCCGCGCGCGCAGCGCGCGCGTGGCCAGGTGCACCGCCACCAGCGAGGACGAGCAGGCCGTGTCGACCGTCAGCGCCGGGCCCTCGAGACCGAGCGTGTACGCGATCCGCCCGGAGGCGACGCTCGGCGTCGTCCCCGTCAGCATATAGCCCTCCGCGCCGGCGGTCGCCTCGTGCAGCCGCGGCCCGTAGTCCGCCGCCGAGGTGCCCGCGAACACGCCGGTGGCGGAGCCGCGCAGCCCGTCGGCCGCGATCTCCGCCCGCTCCAGCGCCTCCCAGGCCAGCTCCAGCAGCAGCCGCTGCTGCGGGTCCATCGCCGCAGCCTCCCGCGGCGACACCCCGAACAGCCCGGCGTCGAACTCCGGCAGGTCGTAGAGGAAGCCGCCGCGGCGCGCGTAGCTCGTGCCCGCCTTGTCCGGGTCCGCGTCGAAGACCGCCTCCAGGTCCCAGCCCCGGTCGGCGGGGAACTCGCCGATGGCGTCACCGCCCGCCGACACCAGCTCCCACAGCGCGTCCGGCGACACCGCGCCGCCGGGGTAGCGGCACGCCATCCCGACGACCGCGATCGGCTCGTGGTCGCGCTCCTCCAGCGACTGGAGCCGCTGCCGGGTCTGGCGCAGATCGGCGGTGACCGCCTTCAGGTAGTCGCGGAGCTTTTCCTCGTTGCTGCTGGCCATCGAACGCCTTCGTGGAGACGGCGCCGGCGGCGCCTGCGGGCAGGGACCGCGCGGCGGGTACGTACCGGCGGAGCTACAGGGACGGGGGACGACGAACGCCCGCGGGTGCCGACCGGGCTGCGCCCTCCCGGGGCAGGGGGCCGCGGGAGGGCGTGACGGGCGGCTGCGGACCGATGGCGTGGCCGCTCGGCCGCCGCGCTCTTGGCCGGTCGCCGGCTACGGCTTCTGCGGCTTGCGGGCCGCGGACACCACGTAGTCCAGGGACTTCAGCTCGTCCTTCAGCAGGTCCTGGTCGCGGTGGGCGACGGCCACCATCTTGTAGAAGAGCTTGCTGGACCGGCTCTTGAACGTCGGGTCCTGGAGCCGGCGCACGTGGTACTCGCGCCACGGCTCGTAGACTTCGTCGCGGATCGACCTGACCTCGACGCTCTCGAAGCCCGCGGACTCCAGGATCTCGCCGTACCGCTTCCGCGGGTACCAGTTGGCGTCGTCGATCATGACGCGGATCCACTTGATGGCGTGCGAGCGGATGTCGGCCTTCGGCTTGCCGCCCTCCATCGGGATGATGTCGGCGGTCACCAGCACGCCGCCCGGGCGCAGGACGCGGTGCGCCTCGGCGAAGAAGTCCGCGCGGGTGGCGAAGTGGAACGCCGACTCCAGGGCCACCACCTTGTCGACACTGTTGTCAGGCAGCGGGATCGCGGTCGCGGAGCCCTCGCGGAAGTCGATCCGGTCCGTCAGTCCGCGCTCCTTGGCGCGGTCGGTGGCGATCCGGATGTGCGTCTTGGTGATGTTGATGCCGATGATCTTGCTGGGGCCGTACTTGTCGATCCAATGGAAGTCCTGGTCTCCGTAGCCGAAGCCGACGTCGAGGATCGTGTCGTCGGGCTTGAACTCGGCCGTGTCGGCCACCTCGTCGGCGAGGGCCTGCGCCGCCTCGTCGAGCTTGGTGCACCCCGGCCAGTAGCCGAGGTTGTAGTAGTTGGTGTCCTCGACGACCAGCCGGTCCGGCGGGTACATCTCGTACAGCCGTGCCGTCTTCTTCTCGGGGTCGGAGATCATACGGACCAGGGCGAGGTTTCCCAGCATCCGCAAGTCTTCCCACAGTGACAGCTTCACAACGGCAATCCCTTTCTGCGATCGGTCGCCGACCGAGACGGCCGCGGAATCCACATCTGACGAAAGGCGAAACTAGGAGCGCCGTCTAAAGACCGCCTTGGTCCGAACTAGGCCGGGGCCAAGCGCTTTGGCGGGGCTTTGGCGACGGCGTCGAACATGCTCTCCCCGGCGCGGGCAGGCCCGCACCGCCGTCGTGAAGGAGCACCACCGATGCTGGACGAGGACGCGCGCAAGCAAGTCGCCCTGGAGTACTGCCGGCGGATCAACGAGGGCGACGTCGACGGCGTCCTCGGCCTCTTCGCCGACCCGCTCCACGTCGAGGACCCGGTCGGCGACAAGACCTTCATCGAACGCGCCGCGTACCGCGCCCACATCGCCCGACTGGTGTCGTACGGCGTGCACGAGCTCCCCGGCGCGCCGGTCGCGGGACTGGACCGCGAGCACGTCGCCCTGCCCATCACCGCCGAGTTGCGCCCGGAGGGAGTGCCGCGGGGCAAGTTCGTCCGCATCTCGCTGATCGCGGTCATGCGGATCGGTGCCAACGGTCTCATCCGCCACATGCGGGTCATCAGCGGCCGCACGGACATGGCGGTCCACGACGCCGCCGAGGCCGCGGATGCCGCACGGTTCGGTTGAGGCGCCGTCCTCGGCGGGGGCGGCCGGGGCTTCGGAGATTCTTAGGGACCCCTTTAGCCGCCGTGCCGAGACTCCCCGAAAGTGCGCCATCGCCTTTCGTCACAACGGGATCGAGAGCGGATGTCCAAGGAAGAGAAGCTCGTCGAGTACCTGAAGTGGGTCACCGCCGAGCTGCATGAGGCCCAGCAGCGGCTGTCCGTCCTGGAGACCGGGGACCGGGAGCCGGTGGCGATCGTTTCGATGGCCTGCCGGTACCCGGGTGGCGTGCGTTCGCCGGAGGACCTGTGGCGGCTGGTCGCCGACGGGACGGACGCGATCTCCGGATTCCCCCTGAATCGCGGCTGGGAGCTGGACGGGCTCTTCGACGCCGACCCCGACAGATCCGGTACGAGCTACGCCCGCGAGGGCGGCTTCCTCCACGACGCCGCCGCCTTCGACGCGGCGTTCTTCGAGATCAGCCCGCGGGAGGCGACCGCGACGGACCCGCAGCAGCGGCTGCTGCTGGAGACCGCGTGGGAGGCGTTCGAGCGCGCAGACCTCGACCCGCACAGCCTGCGGGGCAGCAGGACCGGCGTCTTCGCCGGCGTCATGTACAGCGACTACGTCGCCCGGCTCATGGACCGGCTGCCGCCGGGGTTCGACGGCTTCCTGGGCAATGGCGGTGCGGCGAGTGTGGCGTCGGGTCGGGTGGCGTACACCTTCGGTCTCGAAGGTCCGGCGGTCACGGTGGACACCGC